>JBBQWY010000005.1:0-110082 GCA_038210215.1 Steroidobacterales bacterium | reverse complement strand
AGTTTCCGCTGGGCTACCTTGATGCACAGCTTATTGCTGGCTGCCTTGAAATACTGACCGCGAGCTGACCGTATGCACTCTGCTGACCGTGTCCCATGGATGAGCCGGCTGGCCTACAGCCTCGGCAACGTTTGCGAGGCCGTGCTGAGCCGGTCTTTCGAGCTGTTCGTGCTGTTTTTTTACACGCAGGTCTGCGGTCTGTCGGGCAGTGTTGCTGGCGTCGCAATCCTGCTGGCGATGATCTTCGATGCGATCACGGATCCGCTGGTCGGAACCTATTCCGATGCACTGCAGTCGCGCTGGGGCCGGCGCCACACCCTGATGTTTGCTTCAGCCCTGCCGACTGCGCTGTTCTTTGTGGCGCTGTTCGCGCCGCCGGAAGGGCTGCAGGGTCTGGCGCTCGGAGCCTGGCTCGCCTTCACGGCCATTGGGCTGCGGGTGTCGGTGACGTTCTTTCATATTCCGTGGTCGACACAGATCGCCGAGCTCACGAGCGACCCACGCGAACGCGTGACGCTGGCAGTGCTGCGGAATATTTTCGCGGCGGCGGCAAACTTCGCGGTCGTTGCGCTCGCTTTCGATGTGTTCTTTGTCGATACGGTCGAGTATCCGCGTGGGCAGGAAAATCCGGCTGCCTATCTGCCGTTCGCGGTCGCGATCGGTGGCACGCTGGTGCTGGTGATTCTGTTCTCCGCGGCGGGAACCTGGCAGCGCCTTCAGGTGTTCGAGCGCGCTCAACCGCCCAGCACCGCGCGGGTCAGTCTGGCGGGTCTTTGGGCAGCCTGGCAGGACATCCTGCTGAAGTTCAGGAATTTTCGTTGCCTGATATTCGGCAGCCTGTTTTTGCTCACGGCATTCTCGATCTACAACGCGATGAGCCTGTATCTCGGCGGCTATTTCTGGGAGCTCAGCAGCACGCAGATCAAGAACTGGCAGTTCGCGGTGATCCTTGGCGCAGCGGCCACGCTGGTGGTCGGCAAGCTGGTCGTGGACCGTTTGCCGCATCCGCCGCTGTTCACAGCCTGCATTGGCTTGGGGGTCGGATTTTTTGCGGCGCCATTGCTGCTGCGTCTGTCTGGTCTGCTGCCCTCCGGTTCGGAGTTCGTGATGCCGGTGCTGCTGGGCGCCAATTTTCTCGCGGGCCTCGCACTCGGCATCGTCATGATCGTCTCGGCGGTGATTGCTTCGGAATCCGCAGACGAATACGAACGCCGCAAGGGCATCAAGGCAACCGCGATGCTTTTCGGTTTCATTTTTCTGGCGATGAAGACCGCCTCCGGGCTCGGCAAGCTGATGGCTGGCGTCATTGTCGACATCGTTCAGCTGCCCGCGGCAGCCGATGCCGCCTCGATCACGCCGGGCCAGATCACCCATCTCGGCTGGTGGTGTGCGGGCACCTTGCTGGTTCTGGGAATACTCGGTGTGGTGAGTTTCTCCGGCTATCGGTCGCCGCAGCGTGATCCATCGCTGCCCGATCCGGTCGCCCAGCGCGTGTAAGATGCAGCGCTTGTCGCTCTGGGCTGATCGTTGAGGGGACGCTTGAAGCCGCTGTCGAAGGTCACGTCACACGAAGTTGCGGCGCTAGCGGGAGTATCCCGCTCAGCGGTTTCGCGAACCTTCACCGCCGGGGCCAGCGTTGCGCCGCGTACCCGCGCCAAGGTGCTCGCCGCCGCCGAGAAGCTCGGCTACCGGCCCAATGTACTGGCGCGTAGCCTGATCCTGCGGCGCACCCAGCTGATCGGCCTGGTCATGGCCGAGTGGGACAACCCGTTCTACACCCGCATGCTGCGGCTGTTCAGCGAGCGCTTGCAGACAGAAGGCTACCAGCTGGTTCTGCTGACCTCCGGCACGGAGGCGGATGCCGACAACGCCGTTCGCCAGCTGCTGCAGTATCAGGTGGATGGGGTGATCGTCGTCTCCGCACGGCCTTCGGCCGCCGCCGCCAGCGAATGTTCGCGCTCGAGAACGCCGCTGGTGCTCGTCAACAGGGACACGGCCGGACGCCGTGCTTCGAGTGTGACCTGTGACAACGGCCAGATCGGTCAGGAGATCATCAGGCTGGTGGTCCGCGCCGGTTATCGGCGCATCGCATTGCTGAATGGCGATCCGTCCACGCCGACAACCGTGGAACGCAACGAGGCGATCCGCGCAGGCGTTGCGGCCAAGCGCGGCCTGCGTGTGGTCGCAGATGTCTACGGCACGTTCGGCTATGACCCGGGCCGAGCTGCCGTTGCCGAGTTGTGGCAGCGTCGCGAGCGGCCCGATGTGATCATCTGTTCATCTGACCTTACGGCGCTCGGCGTGCTCGACGGCGCGCGCAGTGATCTGGGCGTCGATGTGCCCGCGCAGCTCGGTGTCATCGGGCTCGGTGACATCCCGCAGGCGAGCTGGAGTGCGTACGGTCTGACGACGGTGCATCTGCCGATCGAGGAAATGATCGACCTTGCGGTCAAGGATCTGCTGGCGCGGCTGGCGGCACCGACGATGCGACCGCGGCCGATGACCGCGCTCGCGAACGTCGTCAAGCGCACCTCGACCCGCTGAGGCGACTCACCGCGCTGCCGAGACGATGTACCAGCTACCCAACTTCAGCGAGCCGTTCGGGCCACCCGCCGTCTCGAATCCGCTCTTGCCTGGAATGAACCCTGGCACCTGCCAGTGGTAGCCGGCGGCAGCGTCAAGGAAACCGCACTGCTCTGCCATGGCGGCCATGTCGAGTCGCGCGGAACCCGCGATGAACGGCTCGTTGTTGACGAGACATTCCCAGTCGACGCGCACCTGCTCCCAGACCCCGAGATCCGAGTACCGCACAGCAACTTCCAGATGCGCCATCACGCCGCCTGGGCGCAGCAGGCGCAGGCACTCTGCAAGGATCCGCTGCGTGGCAGCCCGACTCGTCTCGTGCAGCACGGCGCTGGATACGATCAGGTCGAAGTGGCCGTCTGGGAAATCCGTCTGCTCGGCGTTCTGCTGCGAGTAGTGGACCGACTTGCCGAGGTGGGCTGTGCGCGCGTGCGCTCAGCGAAGCAGCGGCGCGCCCAGATCGATGGCGTGAATTTCCGCATCCGGCCACTTTTCCGTATAGGTCAGCGTGCTCTGGCCGACCGAGCAGCCGAGATCAGGAAACCGCGTCTCGACGTGATCGATCAGCGTCCAGCCGCGCGCATCGTTCATCGCGCCGCCGTTGCGATTGACGTGGTACAGCGATGCGGCCGAGTCGAACAGTGCGCCAGCGCGCAGGTCATCGGGGCCCGATTCGGCAGGGTAGCTGCCTGGCATGCGATGGTTATCAAAGGCCTCGATATACGCGGGTTGCTCGAAATCCGGATTCAAGCGCAATGAACCGAGTCCCGCAGGGCGCTCGTTATAACGAGCCTGCAGCTGCGGCAACTGCCGTTCGATGCAATCGCTGACGTTGTCCCACATCAGCTCCTGCTGGTAGCGCATGGCCGACTGCCAGAACTGGTGGAAAGGTTGTGCTTCGAGCAGCGGCCGAATGTCCTGACTGGTCCGGGCTTCACGGCCACTGCTTTCGCGAAAAACCGGTTTCACAACTTCGTCGACCAGCTGCCGATCCAGTGGGTCGAGCTCCGTCTGAATGAAGGACTTGAAGCTCATCAGGAACCGGCGCCGCGCGTACTCATCGTGGGTCGTCTCGGGCATCATCGGGTGGGCGGTCTGGCCAGTCATGATTCAGATCTCTTGTTCGGCAAGTTTTGTTGCGGCGCTGTGGTACCGCGATTGCGCATCGTTGATTGCCGCCCGTTGCAGCTGCACGACTGGCCGAAGGGCGCGGCGGATCGTCTCCTGCCGGCGCTTTTCGCGCAGTTTTTCGGTGGCTTCATCGGGCGTATACGCATCGAGGGCATCCGGCGTGACGACGATTCCGGCTGCGCCCAGCTTTTCGTAGCTGTCGAGGCGGTCGCGCAGCACGCAGATCTCTTCAAGCAGCACGACGAACATGCCGTGCATCGCCTCGAGCGCAGGCTGTTCGAAGAAAGCCGGCTGGGCGCCTTTGGGAACTCTTGGGGTCGTGCTGGACACCAGGGTCATCTCGGCTTGAAAGGTTGGATCAGGTCAGGGAGAAGCCAGCGCGCGCGACCGGCAGTTCGCGCAGGCGCCTGCCGATCGCCGCGAAAATGGCATTGGTCAGCGCAGGCGCGGCGATCGAGGTCGCAATCTCGCCGACGCCGCCCACGGGGCCATCGCTGCGCACGATCGAGACGCGCACTCGCGGTGCCTGGTCGAAACGCAGCACCGGCTGGCCGTTGCGGATTTCGATGTCGCCCCACAGTGCGGCATCGAGTCCGTAGAGAAAGCCGCCCTGGATCTGGCTCTCGACAATCGCCGGGTTGATCACGATTCCGCAGTGCAGGGCGCAGGCGATCTCGTGGATGGTCAGCGCCGAGTCCTCTGCGACGCTGACATCGAGTGCCGCAGCGCAGACGCAGTTCCAGCCATCCGCCATCGCGATGCCGACGCCGCGATTGCGACCGCGTTCGCGCTTGAAGTCGAAGATGCGCTCCAGCTCATCCAGCACCGCCGCGCCTTTGGGATTGCCCTCGGTGAGGGCGCGTCGCAGCGCCAGCGGGCTCTGGCCCGCAGTCAGCGCAACCTCGTCGACAAAGCTCTCGACGAAGAAGCCATGCTGGCTGAGCATCGTTGCCCGCCATATGCCAAGCGGTACCTGCACGTTGCTGCGGTTGTAGCTGAGCTTCAGGTTCGGAATCCGATACGCATCGCCGCTGCTCGCCATCGTGTGGATCATCGGATCGAGGTTCGGCGGCATGCCGAAGGCTTCGATCAGCGACGGCCCTGCGACGTTGACTTCCATCGCGGTCACGCGACCTTCCGCATCGAGCGCGGCCCGGTAGCGGCTGGCCATCGGCGGCCGGTAGAAATCGTGGCGGATATCTTCCTCGCGCGACCAGATCAGTTTCACCGGCGCGCCGACTTCCTTGGCGATCTGCGCGGCCTGCACGGCAAAGTCCGTGCCGGTGCGGCGACCAAAGCCACCGCCGAGCATCGTCGTGTGCACGGTCACCGTTTCGGGCGCGACGCCGAGAGTCTTCGCGACCGCTAACGCCGTGTCGGTCTCTGCCTGGGTGGGCGCCCAAACGTCGACATGATCCGCACCGATTCGCACGGTGGCGTTCATTGGTTCCATGCACATATGCGCCAGAAACGGTGCCTCGTACACGGCCTCGACGACTTTCGCTGCCGCAGCGAACGCGGCACTCGTATCGCCGGTGGCGCGACCGACCGCACCCGGCTGGGTGGCTGCTTCGCGCAGACGGGCCTGGATGTCGACGCTGTTGTCCTGCGACGCGCCTTCGGTGTTCCACTTCGGCTGCAGCGCCTGCAGTCCTTTCATGGCATGCCAGTAGCTGCGGCCGACGACCGCAACGGCATTGTCCAGCTGCACCACGTGACTGACGCCGCTGACGGCCATGGCCGGTGCCGGATCGACGCTCGCGAGGCTGCCGCCAAAGGTGGGGCAGGCCATGATCGTCGCGGTACGCAGGCCTGGCAGCTGCACATCCACGCCGAAAACAGCAGTACCCATGACTTTCGCGGGCACATCCTGGCGCGGCAGTCGTTTGCCGATCAGCGTCCACTCGGACGCGGGCTTCAGTGCCGGATCCGTCGGCACGGGTAGTGCGGCGGCGGCAGTGGCGAGCGACCCGAACCCGAGGCTGCGGCCACTGGCGGTGTGACTGACGCGGCCGTCCGCAGCCCGGCATTCTCCGACGGGCACGCCCCAGTCTGCGGCGGCAGCCGTGACCAGCATCTCGCGCGCCGCCGCGCCAGCCTTGCGCAGAGGTTCGAAGCCTGACATGACGCTGTCACTGTTGCCCGTGACGCGTCGACCCCGCTTGGTGCGAAAGCGTGGGTCCGATGGGGGCATTTCGGCTTTCACCTGGTCCCAGCGGACGCCGAGCTCCTCGGCCGCGATCGCGCTGAGCGCTGCCATCACACCCTGGCCCATTTCTGCCTGCGCGACATACACCGTCACGGTGTCGTCAGCATTGATGCGTAGCCAGTTGGCGAGATCCGCTTCAGTTGCAACGGGCGCCGTTGAAGCTTCAGCCCGCCAACCCGACAGCATCTGGTGCGGCAAGTATGCTCCGGTTTGCACTCGTGTGCAACGCGCGGAGACATCTATGGCCATCAGTTTTTCCGTCAACGGCAAGCGTCGCAAGCTCGATGTCGAGCCCGACATGCCGCTGCTGTGGGTATTGCGCGATGAGCTAGGTCTCAATGGCGCGAAGTTCGCCTGCGGTGCAGGGCTCTGCGGTGCCTGCACCGTGCATCTGAATGGCCAGGCGGTGCGTTCCTGCGTACTGCCGGTCGAGGCTGCCAAGGGCGGGAAGATCACGACCATCGAAGACGAGTCGGCGAAGCCGGTGGCCCGGGTTCGGAAGGCATGGATCGAGGCGCAGGTGCCGCAATGCGGCTACTGCCAGCCCGGCATGGTGATGGCCGTCGCCGCGATTCTGAGTGAAGCGCCGCAGCTGCAGCCGGCAGAGGTCCGCGAGCGGCTGACCAATGTCTGCCGCTGCGGCACCTACGATCGCATCGACAGCGCGATTGCGACGCTCTTCCCGGTCCGCTAAGGCCAGTCCGCTGACTGTTACTCGAGATCGCACCCGATTCGAAAGCCGAACACCTGGCTGACGCGGTCGATCGGATCGCGGCCGCGGAAGGTGGGGCGCTGGCGTGCGGTTTCGGTGATCCAGCTGCCACCCCGCGTGCCGCGTCGATCGCAGCCCGAGTTCTGCTGCGCGCTGCCGTCGACCGGTGCTGCCGGATAGGGCATTTCGTAGCAATCCTGCACCCACTCCCAGACGTTGCCCACCATGTCGTGCAGGCCGAACGCGTTGGGCGCGAACAAGCCCACCGGTGAGACGCCCGCCTGACCGTCGTCGCAAGCCGTTGGTGAAATCGGCGCCGGCCGTGCGCGCGCGCCAGAGAGGTCGTAGAGGTTCGCGTACTTGCAGCCAAGGCTCGCATCTTCGCCCCACGGAAAAGTGGCCGTGCTGCCCGCATCTGCGGCGTACTCCCATTCGGCCTCGGTCAGCAGGCGATAGGGCTTGCTGGTTCTCTTGGCGAGCCACTGCACATAGGCCGACGCGTCCTGCCAGTCGACACACACGGCGGGCTCGTCTTCGCGCGGCGGTCGACCGTAGCCCGGGTCTTCCCAGGTCGCCTCGGGCAGCATCGTCGGCGTCTTGCCATCCCAGGCGTAGCAGCCGCGTGCAGCCTTGTAGCCGGTGGCGTTGACGAAGCGGCGAAACTCACCGACCGTGACTTCAGTGCGCCCTGCAGCGAAACCGCGCACGACCGTGACGTCGCGCACCGGGCCCTCGTGGCGCTCGGGTTCGCCACCATCGAAACCCATCCTGAATCGGCCAGCCGCGATCGTGACCATTTCCGGGCAGTCGGCGCAGTCGCGGAAGCGCTTGGCGCTCTCGCCGGCCTCTTTGGCCGGCATGGGCGCGCAAGCAGCGAGCAGCGCAAGGAGAGTAAACGGGGCGAAGCGCTTCAGCATCCGGAACACCGTGTGAGGGTCAGCGTTTTTGACACGATTTGCACACCCGTGCCTAATCTTTCGATGCCCACCGGATATCAACTTCAGAGAGCCATGCCATGACTTCAGAACATCGATCAGGCGTTCTACCCGCGCGGTAAGCTTGCGGGCGTCTACCCTTAACTCTGACGACGCGTGAAGATGAGGCCTATGTGGAACTCATTGAGGACGCGCGCAAGGTCCTGCGTCACGCTCAGCAGGGTCCGATTCGCGCCTACAGCCAGAAGTTGATGTCCGAGGCGGGGATGTCGCAGGCTCCCGATCTTGTTTGACTACGGCATCAAGGTTTTAACGAAACCGTCGACCATTCGGTCGGCATCGTGCTGGAGCTTGGCGCGCGTCGAGGAGCAGCTTGCAACGCGCGGCAGCGTGTCGACCGAGGAACTCGATCACAGCCGTCCTCCGCCGGAACTTGAAGCGCGCTTGAGAGAACAGCGGCTCGCGATGATCGAGCAGGTCTATGCCCGTTTGGTTACCCGTTCCGGTGGCGGGTTTGCGCCGACGCTTAAGGCTTCACTCGCATCCGCTTACCGCATACGCTGCGCACTGTCACAGACCGTCCAGGAGACTCTCGATGAAGTATCTGAAACCGCTTGCCATGCTCGCACTGTCTGCAACGCTGGCCGCGTGCGCCACGATGGACACCAACCAGCCGAAGACTGCGGTCGTGATCGGCGGCGGGCAGAGCGGTGCGCCGCTCGCGCGCATCCTCAAGGAGCAGGGCTACGACGTCAGAGTCATGGTGCGTGACCCGAGTCGCGTCAAGGGCCTGCCGGACGGCGTGCAGGTGGTGGCGGGCGATGCCACGGATTCCGCAAGTCTGGTCGCGGGCCTAGCGGGCGCCGACTATGTGCTGTCGACCATCGGTGCCAACTGCGTGCCGCAGCAGCCGTTCCCAGGGGGCGGCTCGCCGGCCGACGTGGACTACCGTGGCATCGAGAAGCTCGCGGCCGCATCGAAGGCGGCTGGGGTGCGCCAGTTCGTGCTGATGTCGGCGCTGGGTGCCGGGGATGCAGATCCGAAGACCATGCTGAACTCCATGTGCGGCATGGTGCTGGAATGGAAGGGGAAGGGCGAAGCCAGCCTGCGCGCCTCCGGCGTGCCCTACACGATCGTGCGTCCCGGCGGCCTGAAGCCGTTCCCGGGACAACCCGAGTGCTTCGAGGGCAAGGAACCGCTCGCGCTATACGGTTTAAAGGATCCGCGTGGCCCGGGCGCTTTGTGCCGGGCCGACGTCGGCATGGTCATGGCCAATGCGCTCGGCAACCCGGATGCGCTGGGCAAGACCGTCAACCTCGTTGCCGACAAGGCGCTGCCGCTCGACGCCTGGCGCGCAGCCTGGACCGCGATTCCGCGCGACTGAGATCTGAGTAGACATGACCGACTCCCGCGGATCGAATCTGACCCGGCGCGAAGTGCTGGCCATCGGTGGCGGACTCACGGCAATGAGTGCTTTGGCTCAGCCCGTCGAGTCGGCGCGCGAACAAGCCAGCCGCACGGGTCTCGCGCTACCGCCGGGTCCTGGCTTGATCTTCGGTCCCGGGCCGGCAGGCAGCTGGGATTCGGAGCGCGTGTCGTGTCCGCGCGTGCTGCGCGAAGCCGATGGCCAGTGGAAGATGTGGTACTACGGTCGCGACGCGTCCTTCGATCGCCGCATCACGCTGCCGACCGGGCGCGTTGGTCTTGCGATATCGAGCGACGGCATACGTTGGCAACGTGTAAGCGGCTCCCGGACGATGGGCGCCGTATTCGATCCGGATCCTGATCCAGCGCGCTTCGATTCCTCGCATGTCGGTATCGGCGACATTCACCGTGAAGGCGATGTGTACTGGATGTGGTACTTCGGCGGCGACCAGAGTCTGCAGCGCATCGGCCCGATGGAGATCAAGGGTTTTCCGATGGCGTCCGGCTGCGCGGTGTCGCGCGATGGCGTGAACTGGCTGCGGCTCAATGGCCCGCATCGTGGCGCCCTGCTCACGGCCGGTGGCCGCGGCGATTTCGACGAGATCATGGCCGCCTGGCCGCAGGTGATTCGCTGGGATGACGGTTCCTGGCGCATGTACTACCACGGCCTCAACAATCGCCAGCAGTACACCGTCGGCTGGGCGGAATCGACCGATGGCCTGCGCTGGAAGAAGCGCAGCCCAGTGATCGGTCCTGGTCCCGCAGGCCGATTCGATGACAAGGGCGTGGCGACGCGCCACATTGTCCGGCACCAGGGTCGCTGGGTGATGTTCTACGAAGGCTGCAAGGACACCGGCGAAGGTCCGGAGGTCGAGCGTCAGATCGGCGTTGCCGTCTCGAACGACGGACTCACCTGGGAGCGGATCGACGGACCGCATCCGGATGGCAGCGTGATCGCGCAGTCGCCAAAGGGTTCGGGCTTGTGGGACCACCGTCTCGGCTGCCCATGGGTGGTTGCGATGGAAGACGGTTCGCTGCGGCTTTACTACATCGGTTCGACGGAACACCCCAGCCACAACAGCAGCGAACTTGACACGCAGAACTTCATCGGGCTTGCGGTCAGCAACGGCGACATCACGCGCTGGGAGCGATGGGCCTGAAGCAAAGCGCTGCGATCAGCTGCGATTTAGACCCAATCAAGAACGTGACGATGCAGGATCTCAGGTGGACGCCGCGCAGGGTTTCTCTGTATTGTCCAAAGGATTGACGGGGGTCAACCGCGCAAGGCGCCTTTCGCGCCTCGGGCGGAGCAGGGAGAGCGAAAATGCTGATACTGACCAGAAGAGTCGGTGAGGCCGTCATGATCGGTGAGGAAGTCACCGTCACCGTCCTCGGCGTAAAGGGCAACCAGGTGCGGATCGGCATCAATGCGCCGAAGACTGTTGCCGTACACCGCGAAGAAATATTTGAGCGCATCAAGCGCGAACACGAACAGCCGGGCGGGGCACCAGCAAACGGGGCCGGCGAGCACCGCAACGGCAACGGATTCGGCCCGCACAGCTGACCGGTTGGCAGTGACGTTTGCTTTACGGGGTCCGCCCCCGCCAGTATCATTTCGTCCCTTCCGCAAGCCGGAGAGATGGCCGAGTGGTCGAAGGCGCGCCCCTGCTAAGGGCGTAAGGGCCAAAAGCCCTTCGAGGGTTCGAATCCCTCTCTCTCCGCCAATTCCCTGTTTCCAGCCGTCTCAGGCTGTCTCGAAAACAGGAGAAAAAATCTCAAATTTGTGGATCTCACGCGGTTGTGAACCGGCGAGCTGAATTGATCAGAAACAGGCGTTCGAGGTTGACCAGCCCGATTCACCGTATATCGCTGAATTTGAAGGTCTACTAAGGAAACGGGTGTGGTCCGTGTTGTAGACCGGACAGCCCAAAAATCTGGTCAATGTTCGTCGCCGGTTAACAGAGCAGGTCGTTTAAAAGTACGATCCGCCAACCCAGCCGGACTTCGCAGTTACAGTAGACGATCATTTCGCAACGCTGTCACAGCCGGGTATGCCATGGCATCGGATTCAAATCGTGCTGCAGATGCTTCGATCAATTGGCTGAGAATTGCACTCACGGCATCAGTACTCACGCTGGTGACGCACTGCGTAGTTCTTTGGACGAGCGGGCTGAACGGCATCCAATCTCCCATCAGTCAACTCAGCCAGCAGGCCTGGGGCGAGCTGCATACGCTCGGGCTCATCAGCTTCGCCTGCGCCCACGCCGCCCTGGCCGTCGCTCTTGCTGGACTGGATCGCGGACGGCTCTGGCCCTTCGCCCGCGCCCTGCTCGTCGCCGCTGCGGCGACCTTGGTCTACGTCGCCTACTACTTCGCTAGCGCCGATGCGACGACCCTGCGGGGTCCAGAGGCCAACGACCCGCTATGGATCGTCGCCAGCCTCACGGGCCTGGTCATGGGTGCATTGCAACCCGGCCTGTTGCGCCTGTCCCGCCGCGTGGGGCTGTTCAATGCCCTCTGTCTGGGAATCTGGATCGCGCTCGTGCCCCTGATCCTGCTGGTGAACGACCGTTGGCTTGGTGCCTATGAGCGCATCGTGGGTACGGTGTATGTGACCTGGATGGCTGGCATCGCGCTGGGGCTGATCAGCCTCAGCGCGATGCGAAGCCGCGGCTCGGCAAGCTCTAGGTAGCTGCCGACCAGACATCGATAGCTCAGCGCGAGACCATGATTGAACTCAGGCGTAGACCGTCGAACCACCCGGCACGATATCCAGCAGGCGCTGGGCGCGGCGATCAAGCGCAAGTACCACCCGACCAATCTGTTCCGGCTGAACGCGAACATCACGCCGCGGGTAAAACGCACCGCGCTGGCCCTGTCCGCAAGCAGCGCAAACCGTGGTGTGGCAGAGCCCGCCAGTCAGCCGCGCTGTTTCTCGCGGATCGCCTGGAGCTCTTTGGCGACGAAGAGATCCTTGTCACGAGCCAGCGACTCCTTGGCCGCGATCAGATCGTCGATCGAGATCATGCGGACCCGCTTACCGAACAACTCGACATCAATTGCCGCGTCGCGCACTCTGGCAAGATCGCCGACACCTGTGATGGTATCGAGCAGATCCACTTCGCCGAGATCCGTCTGCAGGTGAAGGTTCCGCACCGATAATCCAGGCTCCGGATTCGCCAGAAACGACAGATGCTTCAGCAGATTGTTCAGTTCGCTCGGCTTCCAGGCAGGCACTGTGCGGGGTGGAGATTCAAACCATCGTCGGATATTCGCAATTTGAGGAGAAGTTACTTTAATAGGAACGGCAGTGTCGAACTCCTGCGCAGACCGCGCTCTAACCAGCCGAGCTACCTTTCCCTGCGGCAACAGGCTGCCAGTTGTTGCCGCCTTGCGGTGGCGCGCGTCCGCGTAGCAGGCGCACTTCTCGGTGGACAGCGACCGGGCAGGGGGTTTGGAATTCCTGTCCGCCAAGGGCGGACTGGCGCTACGGGTTCTGCGCTGCGATCCGCACAAAGAACCCGCGCGCAATGGCGGCGCTCTCGACGCCGCACTCCAGCGGCAGCATGTGGCCGCAATGGCTGACAACTTCGAGCTGCTTGTCCGCGGCCCCTGACAGCGCGAAACCGCGACGCCCCATGGTCTCGACGGGCAGCTCATGATCATGATCCGACCACAGCAGTAACGTCGGCGCCGTGATCCGCGGCAGATCCTCGACCGTGCGATCGAACTTGGCCATCGGGGATGACAGCATGGTCGCGGGCGGCATGCGCTGTGCACGGTTGTTCAGATCCGCCCACTCGCGGGCCAGGCCAGGCGGCACTTTGCCCGGATCATGGAAGTTCGCCAGCAGAACCTGCTGCCACAATGCCGCCGGCCGCCAGCCGCCCAACCACGGATCGATCGCCAGCATGGCCCGCAGCGCAAGCGACCGCTGAGTCGCCGCGGACTTGAATGATCCCACCGCGATGTTCGACAGAACCACGCCGCGGATCTGTGTTGGATGGCTCGCAGCATAGGCGGCTGCGGCCACGCCTGCACTGGAGGTCCCGACCACGAAGAAGCTTTCGGCTCGGAGATAACGGGTCAGCGCCTTGATGACCTGCAACTCCCGCTCGGTGTCGTCCATGCCGGCTGGCGCCGGACCGGACAGGCCCATGCGCGGCCGATCGAAGCGGATTACCCGGAACTGGCCGGTCAATGCTTGGTCCCAGTCGTCCCACATGCGCAGACTGCCGGCTGACCCGTGCAGCAGCACGAGCGCCGGACCGCGCCCGCGATCGACGTAGTGGACGACCTCGCCATCAAGGGTCAGGAACTGCGAGTCTGCAAGCGCGTAGCGTGCGCGCAATGTGGATTCCGCAGGCGTCAGCAAACCCGCCCGCGCGGCGAAGATCCAGGCCAGGGACACGAGCAACAGGATCGACAGTGCGCCGAGAAAGAGACGAACGTTGCGCATAGCCGGTTGCCCTCAGACCGCGGCCGCGACCTTCTTGAGGGACTCTATCACCTCGTCCGCGACGTTTCGCGGCACCGAGCTGCCGGTCTGCTTCTTGTGCGTGTAATGATCGGGTTATGTGCGTGACGCATGCTTTGAATCTTCGATGAGACTCAACTGCCCGCCGCGATCCCAAATCTACCGCGTCCTATCTCGACTCTTGGCCCGACCGCTAGGAGTCAGGAACGCGCATGAGGGGCCTTGCGCCCTGGCAAGGCGTTCGTCGAGCGTTGCGAGCGGTGCGTCCAGCGCTTCGGCGAGCGCGACGTACCACGCGTCGTAACTCGTGATCGTGTGGCGCAGTTCCCAGACTCGGCTTGCAAGCGGATCGAACCGAACCAGCTCGAGGTGCAGCTGCATCAGATCTTCGAACGCAGCATTGGCCTCATGCGTGCTGATGGTCCTGGCTCGCTCGAGCCGGCGCAGAATGTTGGTAGCTTCGACTGGCGCCAGCTCCGGAGCGTGGAGGGTGCCGGTAGCCAGCACTCCCTCTGCCCACTCGCCGTGCGGGCCTGAATCAACCAGGGCGGTGACCAGCACCGATGCGTCCACGACGACGCTCACCGCCGATCAGCGTCCCGTTCCTTGAGTACTTGCCTGGCTGCTACGCGCGTTTGCGACGCACGCTTTCTCTTGCGCAGCTGCTCCAGCCACACATCGACGGAGGGTCGAGCGGCCAGACGCTCCAACTCTGCCCGCAGGTACTCCTGCATGGACTTTCCCTGCCGTGCCGCGCGGGCCGCAAGCTCGTCGCGAACCTTCTCGGGGACATCACGGACGGTAATCTGTATGGCCATGCTGGCAATATGCCAGCAGTGCATGCAGGGTGCAACCGTAGTCGTTTGCTGACTGGAATCAGCGCCGATCCCGCTAAGTCAGCGTCGCGAGATAGCCTTTAAATGACTGCCCCGGCCGCCCCATGATCTTCTGGAACGTGTCGGTCTGGTGGCCGGGTGTGCGATCGTCCGCGATCTCTGCGAACAACCTTGCGACGGCATCCGAGTGCCAGTCGTTGCGATGGAAAGGGCGGATCGCTTCCTGGAACGCTTTCGCATCGCAATCGTCGTATACGACTTTCTGGCCGATAGCCTCGCCAATGGCATCGGCGATCTGCTGGAAGTTCATCAACGGATCGGGGCCGGTGATGTCGTAGCACTGACCGTGGTGCTGCGCGGAGTTCGCGTCGGTGAGGATGTGGGCGATGAACTGCCCGGCGTCGTTGTTGTCGGTCAGCGCGACTGTGCCCGTGCCCATCGGCATCGACAGTTTTTCGGTCGCGCGCACGGTCTTCACTGAGCCGCGGAAGTTCTGCATGTAGAAGCTCGGGCGAACGAAAGTCCACTTCATGCCGGAAGCCATGATCGCGTCTTCGGCGGCGATATGTGCGAGCGGAATCGGGCTCGTCGTGCCGCGCACGGCTTCCGGTGACGAGAGCTTGATGATCCAGGGCAGGCCCGCCGCCTTGGCGGCGTGGGTGAACGATACCTCGACGCGTTCCTGAAACTCGCCGTTCGGCATCACGAGCAGTGCCCGGTCGATGCCGGCGAGCGCGCGTTCGATGTCATCGGGCTTCTCGAGGTCGCCCTGGATGAGTTCGACCCCCTGATCCGCCCACAGCGCCGCCTTGCCGACGTCGCGCACCAGTGCGCGGAAGCGCACGCCCTTTGCGAGCAATGCCCGTGCGGTCGCGCCGCCGATGTTGCCGGTTATTCCTGTGAGCAGAATCATGAGATCTCTCCGCGTTTCGACTGAGCCCGACCACTCGTCGGGGGCGCCTATCCTATACGGACTGGGTGCTGACTTTCGCAGGCGTCACAGGCCGTGCCCGTAGCCCGGACTCTTGACCCAGCTACCTATTCACGGCATCTTCGTGGTACATTTCGCGCCCGCAACGCGCCGCCCACTTTCACAGGGATTCGTGTTGTGTTTCAGGGACTTGCAGCAAGACGCGCCCGTAGCTCAGTTGGATAGAGCGCGTGGCTACGAACCACGAGGTCGGGAGTTCGAATCTCTCCGGGCGCGCCACTTAATCCGCTAGGTAGTACTCGACCGTCGATACGACGCGCACTCTCTTGATGTGCGGCGTCGTGTTGTCGCGGTTCTCGATCGAGAACTGTCCCTGCGACGCGCTCTTGATCTTCCCGAGCCGGCTGTCGGAGTCCGCCGCAAACTTCTCGGCGACCCCACGGGCGTCGTTGGTGGCCTCTTCGATCATTCCGGGCTTCAGCGCCGAGAGGCCTGAGAACACGAACTGGGTCTGGCCCTGATAGCCCTCTCCCGACAGAGCCACGCCTTGCTTGCCGAGGGTGATCACGTCCTTCATCGCGCTGCGCACGGCTTCAACGTCCTCGGTGTAAGCCGTTACCGTGGAACCGCCGGTGTAACGGAACGGGAGGTTGTTCGTGTCGCCGTAGGCCTGCGCGAGCCGGTCCATCACTTCGGGAGGCGCAATCGTGATCGCGTCGCGGGCAATTCCGTGAGTCGACAGGAATTCGACGATCTGCAAGTTCTTCTTCTGGATCGTCTCGAACAGGCCGTTCAGGTCATTGCTGGCCACGCGGAAGGTCAACGGCCAGATCGCCCGATCCGCCGGCACTTCCCGCTCCGAGAGACCCTTGACAACGACGGTCCGATCCAGTGACTTGACCCGCATCGCTGCGTTGCCGAGCAGCACGGCCATGATCATCAGGCCGGCGCTGAGCAATGCGCCGAGGTAAATCAGATGCCGCGGGTTGGTGGTGCTCATCTTATGCGCCAGCGAGTTTGAGGACACCGAGATAGAGGCTCTCGGTGCCGACCTCGCAGCGCGCGCCGGCACTGCCCGCCGCACCGGCGACGCTGATCTCATAGGCGCCGCTATTGGGCTTGAGCCGGTCGATCTTGAACTCCCCGAACATATCGGTGGTGGCGCGACCGATCTCGCGGCCCGCCTGCTTGAGAGTGACCTCCACACCAGCCGCGCATTCTTCGACACCGTCCACGTCGGCAACGACAGTGCCGCCCACGAAGCACTGCGTCATCAGGTGCAGGTTCTTGTAGTAGATCCGTGGCTTGGTGCCCAGCTCGGGTTGCAGCACTTCGAGGTTCTCGTCGGTGGCGAGCCGCTGCATCTCGTCGTCGGTGACCTTGATCGTGCGGTACACGTTGGTCGGGCAGGACTGCTCGGCGCGTGTCTTGGTCCAGCCGGCGTCGAGCAGGTGCGCGTCGAAGATCCAGGCCTGCGGCAATTGCTTCTCTTCGTTCCAGGAGATCGCGCCGTAGGGGCAGGCGTCGACGATCTGCTTCTGGCCCTTGGCCTTCTGCGGATCGATGATGACGATGCCGTCGGGCCGCTTGCGCACTGCATCGTTCTTCGCGGCCTTCATGCACGGCGCGTCATCGCAGTGATTGCACATCACCGGCATGAAGTGTGCTTCAACCAGCGGATAGCTGCCGCGCTCCTTGCGCTCGATATCGAGCCATTTGTGGCCCTGCGGAGGTTGCGCGGCGGCATAGCCCGGGAAGTCATTGCCGTTGTGTTCGTCCTTGACGGCAATGAAGCACACGCGACAGTTGTCGCACTTCTCGACGTCGACGACCATGTTCCACTTCTTGCTCATCAGGCGGTCTCCGCCAGCGGCTTCCAGGTGTCGACCCCGGTCCACGGTTCCATCTGGATCAGCGTGGTGTTGGGGCGGATGCCGTGCGTCTTCTTCGCGATCGCCTTGCTCGGGTTCAGCATGTTGATGCAGCCGCCGAGATCGGTGGACTTGCCAGGCTCACCCACCGGTCGATACTCGGCCGAGGCAGTCGAAGCGGAGACGACGCCCGGACGCAGCCGGTCGGTGACCTGCGCGGCGCAGACGACCGAGCCGCGATGGTTGAACAGCCGGATCAGGTCGTCGTCCTTGATGCCACGCGCCGCGGCGTCTCCGCGGCTGATGCGTGCCACCAGATAGTAGTGCCCGTCTTCGTTCAGGACGCGATGCTCGCGGATGTCGCGGACGCTGCAGCCCTCGTCGTCACCCATCAGGTGGAAAGGGTAGCGCGAGTGGGGCGACAGCAGTTGCAGCGGAAACTCGGCCAGCTCCGGCTCACGCTTGTGGTCTTCATAGACCGGCATGTACTGGTTCAGAGGCGGCCGATCCGGATCATCGATGCGCTTGAGGGTCGTCGCGACGAACTCGAATTTGCCCGACGGCGTCTGCAGGCCCTTGCCATAGCCGCTGACGTAATCAGAGGGCAGCGGGTAGGGCTCCGGCGTGTCCTTCTTGCGCCCCTCATAGAACCAGCGACCCGCAGTCGGTGCGCGCGCCGACTCCGGATCGGGCGGCACCACGTAGTAGCCTTTCTTCAGGAACTGCCGCCAGCTGATGTGCTTGGCCATGTCCGAGGAGTCGAACACGCGCTTGCACCAGTCGAGCTCCGACGTGCCGCCCTCGGAATAGACCGAGCCCATGTCCAGCTTCTCGGCGATCGACAGGAAGATGTCGTAGTCGGACTTGGATTCGCCGACCGGCTCGATGGCCTTGTGCTGGAGGGCGATCACGCGATGGTTGTTCATCGAGTACATGTGATGCACATAGCCCGCGCCGACGTTGTACCACTCGCCGATGTCCCAACGCTCGAACACCGTGCAGGCGGGTAGCACCACATCTGCAAACGGCGTCTCGCCTTCCCACCAGACCGACTGGTTGACGACAAACTTCAGGCTCTCGTGCTGATACGCATGGATCCAGCGGTTTGAGCCGACCTGCGTGCCCAAGGATGAGCTGCCGTACTTGTAGAGCATCTCGACCCGCACGTGGCCGGGTGACGGATAACCGAACGAGAAGAACTGACCCTGGATCGACGCGACGTCGGTCAGATACCCCATCGCCTTGCCCTGGGTGATCGCCTCCGGGAACCACATGCGCGGGATCGTCTGGCGCACCGAGCTCATGGTCAGGATGTGCGGCATGCGCTGATAGTTGTTGGCGGTATTAGCGCTCGCGACGGTTTCGCCGGAGAAGCTGCCTTCGCCGTAGCCCGGGAAATAGAAGTTGAAGTCCAGCGGCGCACCGAACTGCAGGTTGCCAAAGTTCGAACCGGGCCGGCCATAGCCCTGCATCGCCCCGAGGATCGTCATCATGCGGGCCCACTGGATGCCCATCGGGCCGCGGCCTGCGCCGCCGAGGCCCACGCCCCATCCGCCGGCGCCAAGATAGGTTTTCTTGCTGCCCCACTCGCGGGCCAGCGCGCGCAGGTCGCGCGCCGGCACACCGGTCTCCTGCTCCTGCCATGCCGGCGTCTTCGGGATGCCGTCGCTCTCGCCGAGGATGTAGGCCTTCCAGTCATCAAAGCCGGTGGTGCGCTCGGCGATGAACTTCTTGTCGTAGAGATCCTCGGTGATCCAGACGTAGCACAGCGCCTGCGCGAACGCCGGGTCGGTGCCAGGCTTCGGCGAAATCCACTTGCCGCCAAGGTGTGCAGCGGTGTGGTTCATGTACGGGTCGATGTGCACCATCTTGATGCCGAGCTGCTTCGCCCACTCGCGCCGCTCGGTGCCGTCGAAGCCGTAGGTGGCGTCCGGATCGCTTGACCAGAACACGATCATCTCGGCTTCCTTCAGGCAGTCCTCGACCGTGCCGTAGAACTCCGGGCAGCCGAGGCGCAGGCTGTTGCCCCAGTGGTGCATCGCGCCCCAGTACCAGCCCTCCCAGCTGTCCGGCGTGTGCATGAGCTTGGTGACGCCGATCAGGTTCCAGAAGCGATTGAACGCGCTGAGGTAGTGACCGAGGTTGCCCCACTGGTGGTGCGAGCCATTGGCGACGCAGATCGCGCCGGGACCGACCGCCTTGGCGCGCTTGATCTCCTTGACGATGAGATCGGTCGCTTCTTCCCAGCTGATGCGCACGAACTTCGATTTGCCGCGATTCTGGATGTTGCGGTCGCCGTCGGGATCGAAGTCGACGCGCTTCATCGGATACTGGATGCGGTTCTTCGAGTACACCATCGACTTCAGGCAGGCGCCGTGGGTCGCAATGGTGGTGCGGCGCGGAGGCTTGAAGGTCTTGCCGCGTGCGGTGATCTCCCAGGATGGCGCGTCGGTTTCGTCGAAATCGATAGCAGTCGTGCGCAGGATCTTGCCGTCCTTGACGTAGACGAAGATCGGCCCGCTGTTGGTGCCGTTGGTGTAGCGGGTGACGCCGTTGCCCATGTCGGTGCCGGCCTTCCAGGTTGCGGTCTCCAGGCGCGTGAGCGTCTGCATGAACCAGACCGCAAGCTCATCGGGGCCATCCAGGCCGATCTTGAAGTTCTTGGCGGCGTCGATGCGCTCGAGCAGGTCGAACGGCGGCGTCAGGAAGTTCTCGGCGATCTCCCTGTTCTTGAAGTGGATCGTAAGATCCGGGCTTTTGTGCAGGCCCTTGCCGGAGCTGACTTTGCCGTCCTTGAGCTGGATCCAGCGGCCTTCAGGTTGATCCCGCAGCCGGAACTGAGCGATGAGATTCCTTTCCTTGAGGCGCGCGGCATAGTCCGGAAAGATCCGGGCTGCGGCCCTCATCGCCTGCGGGATGCCCCAGAGCAACAGCGTTAAGTTCATGATCATCCTCCTTGCACGACTGACAAGGATACCGCGTCAGCGCCCCCAGTTCAGCCGGGGATGGAGTGCCGCAGGAGCACAGTCGGAACCGCGCCCAGACTCAGGCGCGTGGGCGGCTATCGACTTTTCGGGGCTGCCGCGACACCATCCGGCCGTGCGTTACTGGTGGGTCAACCAGAATCAGACCTACCGCCACGAAGTCGGCGGTGGCTACCTGTGGTCACCGAAGCGAAAAAGCAACCAGCGGCGCAATCCTTTTTACGAGTTTATGCGCGAAGTTTCACCTGGGGATGTCATCTTTTCGTATTCAGATACGCGGGTCGCGGCGATCGGCATTTCGAGCTCTTACTGCTACGAGAGCCCGAAGCCCGAGGAGTTCGGCACAGCCGGTACCAACTGGAGCCAGATTGGCTGGAAGGTCGACGTCTCGTTCCGCGAACTAGAACATGCGATCCGACCGAAGGATCACCTTGACGTGCTGCGTGCCTTCTTGACGAAGCGCTACGCGCCGCTACGGGCACAGACCGGGCACGGACTGCAAAGCGTTTACCTGACCGAAATTTCGGCGGCGTTCGCGATGGAGCTGTTCCGACTGATAGGCGCCGAGGTCCAGCAGGTTCGTTCTGCCGTGGCGGCCGTAGGTTCCGCGACGCGCGACAGCCCACTGCCCGAGGCTAGTATTGAGGAGTGGGAGCATCGCGAAGAGACGGAAATCCTGCTGAACCAAACGATCGGCGAGACGGAACGCCAGGCGCTCGTATTAGCGCGCCGCGGGCAGGGCTTGTTCCGCCAGAATCTTCGGCGGGTGGAGAGGGCCTGCCGAGTGACGAAGGTTGATCGGTCTGAGCATCTGCGCGCGAGCCACACCAAACCGTGGCGCGACTGCGGAAATGAGGAACGTCTGGACGGCGAGAACGGATTGCTGTTGACCCCGACTGTGGATCACCTTTTCGATAGAGGCTTTATCTCGTTTGAGAATACCGGACGGTTGATCGTCTCGCGGGTCGCACATGCTCCGTCTTTGGTCAGGATGGGTATAGACCCGTCCGTGCCGTTGAACGTTGGGGCGTTTTCCGAGGGTCAGCGGAAATTCCTCGAATATCACCGGGAGAACGTGCTGCGGGTGGCAGCCGTTCGGCGGTAGGGTTGGGGTTGCAATTGGACCGCTGGCTCAAAGACTGGTCGCCGTCGGGAGCAATAGCGCTTCTCGACCGAGCTTTTCAATGGGCGGCGGGTCTTGGCGTCGCCTTTTGGGTTTCCGTCGCAGTCGTTGCGTGTGTTTTTGGATGGCGGGCGCTTGCAAGATGGCGCATACGCAGATCCAATCGCCGTCGCGAAGCCGAGTACGAACGGGCTGCAGAGCGTCGGTGGCGAGGCCATCGCCGCGATCCGTGGACGGAGAGGCTTGGCTACCGGCAGAAGTGGTCGCGGCGGTATACGTCAAGGCAATGGATCAGCATCGCCGCAGCAGTGCTTGCGCTGGGACTCGCAGCAATCTGGTTCGTACGCGACTCCTGGGATTTATTGCTCGGATATTCGCAGCCAGCTCAAAGTTACTTGCGCGTTAAAACCAACACTGCATCGAACAGCGAACTCGTGCGCATGTCTGGCATCCGCACGGCGTTCGTCGAATTCAATATCCTGGAAAGGCCGCGTCACTGTGGCAATGGGCCGGAGCGGGCTGGCTGAGCTATCCAGTCCTACTCGCTAGGTCGTGGCTGCCAGCCTGACCGTGATCTGGCCGTTGTCCTGCCATGGTGAGACCTTGAGTGGGACGCCCAGAATCTCGGCGACCATCTCGCGCATCAGGTTGCGACGTTTCGCAAACATGATGTGATCGAGCGTCAGCTTGACCAGCGCATCATCGATTTTATGCTGTTAGCCCTGGTTGTGGTTCAGCGTGCGGATGACCTGCGTCATCGCCTGAAGTCGTAGCGCGGGTCGCCCGGTGCGGTGGCCTGCAGCGAATCGACCAGCGCTTCACCGGGTGCGATTTCCCGCCCTTCGAAGTCGCAGTAGACGCCGAGCTGCCGGTCCGCCGCGGCGGCGGACCCCCCCCAGGCGCGAGGGGCTTTCAGATCTGCAGGACCGCCTCGGGAACCTCGTGAATAACCTGGCCGCCGGTCTTCGTGATCAGCGTCAGGTCCTCGAGATGTGCTGAGCCTCCGAGTCCGGAATCCAGCACCGGGCAGTCGACTGAGATGACCATGTTTTCCTCGAGCACGAGGTCGCCAAGACCAATCGCGTCGTTGTGCAGCAGGCCGACGCTGTGCGGACCGAAGCTGACGGTGAAGTCGTAGCCGGCATCCTTGATGGTCTTGCGCCCGAGCGCGGTAACTTCCGAGAAGCGCATTCCGGGCTTCAGCGCGTCGCGAACCGTTGCCCAGCCGAGCTGAATGGCCTGGGTGACTTTCTTCATCGGCGCTGCCGGTTCGCCCAGGAAAATCGTGCGCGCAAAGTCTCCGTGGTACCCAGCGCCTTCGCTGACGGCGTCGATCAGGAACGCGTGACCATCCCGGAACGGGGTCGCGATGCCTTCCGCGGACACGCCGTCGATGACCATGAACACGCCACGGTTGCCGCGGCGTGCCGCTTCGGCAAAGTAGGCAGTTCGCATCTCGCGAAAATCGGCTCCGGCGCGCACCGTGCTGAGCGCGGCTTGTGCTGCCGCGACGTTCGCCGATGCTGCCACGCGCATCAGCGCCACTTCCCGCGGCGACTTGACAATACGGATGCGCTTCAGCGGCAGGTCGGCATCGACCACCTGCACCGGTAGGTTGGCAGCAGCTATCGCGCCCCGAATGAACTCGTGATCGACGGCGACGCGGCCACGATCGAGCCCTGCCCAGCGCAGGGCCTTGACGATAGCGGCGTCGCGACCGGCAGTCGCTTGCTGCTCTTCGAGCACGGCGCCCAGGGCCGCGGCACGCGCCTTTTCCCGCGCCGACATCGGCGCAAGCCCCTTGTCGCGGAACACCCTGGACTGGAGGCCCACTCCTGCGCCGTGTATGAACCACTCGACCGGAAAGCTGCGGGTGACATCGCTCAGCAGGTAGTAGTACGTAAACTCTGCCGCAACAATCGCCAGCGGCCGATCCGGATCACGGGTCAGCACCGCGATGACTGGACCGTCATAGCCCATCCGGAACGTCGCCGGCCAAAGGCCGGTCATGTGATAAACGTTGAGGGCCCCGGTGGCCACGATGCCGTCGAGGCCCTCACGTTCCATGACTTCATACGCGCGCGGCAGGTTCATCGGCGGCCCGTCGCGCAGCAGATCGACCGCCGACGGTGGGACTTCTACGGCCATACCCACCTCAGTGTTCGTTTCGCTTCCGGCATGCACCGCGAATGAGGCGCTGGCCAGGCCAGCGGTAGTCAGCAGGTCACGTCGGTTCATCGCAAAGCCCCCGGTCAGTTAGAACTTGTAGGATGCGCGCAACCCGAATGAGCGACGGTCGATCGGCGTGCCGGTCGCACCGCGCTGCAGCGGCAACGTGATGGCGCGCGCCAGCGACAGATCGAAGCCGCCTGCGGCAGTCGCCCAACCTTCTTCGTCGAACAGGTTGTTAGCGTAAACCTGAATCGACACGCTGTCGCGGTTGAAGCCCACACCGAAGTTGACCGTCGTGTACGGGTCAACCCAGGCGAGGTTCAGTTCGTCGACAAACTGCTTGCCGGTGTAGATCGCATCGCCGCGGATGAAATAGCCCCAGTCTGCGTTGACGCTGCCCGAGTATTTTGCGGACAGCGTGCCACTGAGCTCCGGGAAGCGGGGCTGTGTATTGCCGACCGCGTTGTAGCCGGCCAGCGAGGTGCCGCCGAAGAATGCAGCATTGGCCGCAAGCTTGAAGTCGGTGTACTTGGAGTCAGTCCAGTTCAACGTGGCACTGAGATCGAGGCTTTCGGAGGCAGCCCATTCAGTCTCGAATTCGAGTCCCTTGATCTCTGAGTCGCCAGGCACGCGAAAGCCCACCGTCCGGCCGTTGTCGGCCGTCAGAAAGATCGTTGCGGCAGCCTTCTGATTCTGCCATTCCATGTAATAACCGACCAGCGAGTAGCGCAAGCGGCCGTCGAGCAGGTTCTGCTTGAGGCCGATTTCATAGCTGTCGAGAATTTCCGAGTCGATTGACTCGGAAATCGAGTTGCCGAAGTTGGCCTGCACTTCGGCCCGCTGCGCAGGTGTCAGCGTCCGGAACGTCGCGAGATTCGTGTTGTCGCCAGGCAGCGTGCCCTTCGAATACTGCGCGTAAACGGTCGTGCCCGGGATCGGGCGCCATGCGGCAATGGCGCGCGGCAGGAATTCCTTGGACTCGAAATCCGGCTCACGGGTCAGCCCGATCAGCTCGCTGCCGGAGAAGCGACCAACCTTGTCAACCTGGTAGCGACCTTCGAGTGTCAGCGTCAGCGAGTCGAGCACATCCCAGTCGATCGAGCCGAACGCGCCGGTGGTCGTGATCGTATCCGCGCCTTGCGGATTCTGCAGCGGATTCGGGCGCGCAAGCGGGCCAGTGGCCGGGATCGTGAAGCCGAAGGTGGCTTCGATGCCGTTCGCGAAACCCTGGGTCGTGTCCTGCTCGTAGTAGTTGGCGCCGATCAGCGCGCGCACTTTGCCACCCGCATCGTAGGCCAGGCGAAGCTCGGCGCTCTTGTCGTCGAACGCTGATGGGGCGCCGATGTAGACGCTCTCGGTATCACTGTAATCCGCGTCGCGGATCGCGTACGCGTTCTGCTCGTTATAGGCCAGTGCGCCCGACAGGGTCAGCGAGTCATTGATGTTGTAGTCGAAGGTTGCTGCGTAGCGCTCGATCCGTCGCAGCAGACCGAAGCTGCCGAGGCGCGGCGCTGCTGCCAGCGATGGGCTGTTGAAGCTGTTGTCGACGAGGACTGCACGCGGATCCAGCGGCAGGCTCTGCGGGGGCAGGCCGGGGCCGGGCACGAACAGGCCCGGCGGGAAGGGATCAGGGAAGGACGTATTGCTGCTGATCCGCACGCCATTGTAGGGTAGAGCGCCGCAAACGAAGTTCCGTGTCAGCATGCCGTTGATGACTGCGCCGGCTGCGTTTCGGTAAGTGCGCGGTGTGCCCGGCGGGCAGTTGCCGACCCGCGAATAACTGATTGCGCTGGCGAGCGGTGCGCCGTCGTCGTCTTCTGAATAGCTCGCGCGAAACTTGATCCGCAGCGCGTCATTGGGGCGGAACAGCAAGGTGCCGCTGACCGATTCCGTTTTCTCGCGCCCCAGCTCGCCACCGTCCGTAGCAGTGAACTGTGGGCCTTTCTCGCGCGTGCTGACCGACAGCCTGCCGGCCAGGGTCTCGCCGATGATTCCGCCCTCGACCGATGCGGAAAGCGCCGTGCTGCTGTAGGAGCTGGCGTCGGCTGAAATCTGGCCGCTGAACTCGCTGCCTGGATCACGCGTGATGTAGTTGATCGCACCGCCGAAGGTCGAGCGCCCGAAATAGGCTGCCTGGGGACCACGGATGACCTCGACGCGTTCGATGTCATCAAAGCCGACCGATTGCGCGCCGCCGATGAAGTACACGCCGTCGATGAACAACGCGCCCACCTGCGTCGATGGGGTGAAGATCGTCGGATTCATGCCGCGGAAACGAATACCGGACAGCAATCGGCCGCCGAAGCCGGCCCCTTGGTTTACAACGCTCAGGCCAGGCGAGAATTTGGACAGATCCTCAAGGCTCGTGACGCCAATCTCCTCGATCTTGGCCGACGAAAAGGCACTGACGGCCACCGGAATATTGGTCAGGGACTCCTCGCGCTTGCGGGCCGTAACCGTAACCTCCGCAAGTGCGGCGCCACTGCCGGATGTCGCCGCCGCGGGTCCTGACTGGGCATAGGTCTGGTTGGTGAAGAAACTCGCCACAAGCGCGAGTATTCCGATTGAGCTCTTCTTCATGCTGGTCGATTCCCCTGGTTGATCTGTACTGGCCGCATTTGCTTTGGCGATCGTCACGCGTTGCGGCGAATCGGCAATGCCGCGGAGACCAGTTCCTGCGAGCAGCAGAGCCAGGCCATCCGCGACGCTGTATTCACCGGCCAGCTGGTTCGCTCTGACCCGGCGGACCGAGTCGAACGGGAAAACCAGCGTCACGCCTGCTGTTTGAGCAAACGTGGTCAGTGCCTTGTCGGCGCGCTGACTGGGGATGTCGAAGCGAAAGGTCCGTTCTGCTGGATTCGATGCCGCCATCGCTGCGCTGAGAACCAGCCACAGCAAACCCGGCAGGACCACCCATGCAATACGGACTCTTCGACTCCCCCAGTGAGCCCGTCGCGAAGCGGGCCTAACGAGACAGACAGTTGAGGACGGAGAATCCTCCATCTCGGCTCGAACTCCTTTTCATCAACACTTGAGGCAGATAGGCATCGTAGTCTGTTGCCGCTTGGCTTCGCCACGGCATGGCATACAATCTGCTGGTGACGCCGCCCTCGGATATAGCAACTGCATTTACCGCCGCTCGGCGCGAGCTTGAGCGACTGGTAGGGCGTTTCGTGCGTCGCAACGATATCGAAGACATCGTGCAGGAGGCCTTCGTCCGTTCTTTCGAAGCGGAGCTGCAGCACCCGATCGAGCATCCACGCGCGTTCATGCTTAAGACCGCGAAACATCTGGCACTGAACTACACGGCCAGGAGTGAGCAGCGGCTTGTGGACTCAATTGAAGACTTCCCCGATCTGGACCAACTCCGTTCGGATCACAGCGTGGAACGTCAGCACGAGTCGCGGGAGCACTTCCTGATGTTCTGTCGTGCGGTGCGGCAATTGCCAGCGCAGTGCCGGCGCGCGTTCATCCTTAAGAAAGTCTACGGCTTGAGTCAACGCGAGATCGCCAGCTACCTCGGCATCAGTGAGAGCACCGTCGAGAAGCATGTTGCCAAAGGCATACTCGAATGCTCGCGATATCTGACGGCTGCAGGATTCCCGATGCGCGACACTCGAAAGAGTGCTGGCAAGGTGCGTCGCGCATGAACAATCCGCGCCGCTTCACGAGCCTTCAGACGATAGAGGAAGAAAGCAGTCTCTGGCTCAGCAAGATCGACCGTGGGCTGAGCGAAGAAGATCGCCAGCAGATTGGCGAGTGGCTTGCCGCCGAGCCCCGGCACCGCGAAACGCTGCTGCGCCTTGCCGGACTATGGGATCAGCTGGATGTGCTCGGTGAGCTGTCCGGGTTGATTCCACTCCCCGCGCCGTCGGAGCGAGCCTTGGCGCGACGACGACTTGCCTGGATGGGTGGCCTTGCTGTGGCGGGAGTCGCGGCTCTTGCGGTAGCGGTCCTGTTGCGAGTCCCCAGCGAGCCGCGAGACAACGCACAGGCTTCGGCCGTCGCTACGGCCTCGCCGCCGGAGAGTTTGCTGACCACCGCGGTGGGCGAGCAGCGCTCGGTCACTCTAGAAGACGGCTCCGTGGTGCAACTGAACACTTCGACGACGCTCCGCGTGGCCTTTGCCTCAAAGGAGCGATCCCTTGAACTTCAGCGTGGTGAGGCTCAGTTCGATGTTCAGCCGGACAGCAATCGACCGTTCGTTGTGCGCGCCGGCGATCACGCTGTGCGTGCTGTCGGTACCGCTTTCAACGTAAGAGTCGGCTCGAGTCCGGCCGATGCCAGGCGGTTTGAAGTCATCGTGACCGAAGGCCGCGTACGTGTGACGACTCGAAACAATTCGAGCAAGACGCAGTCGCTCGCCGAGGTGTCGGCTGGAGAAGTCCTCAGCCTTCGCAACGCGCAGCCTGCCGTCGCTGCCGTGTCTGTAGACGATCTTGCAGACCGGCTGGCCTGGCAGCGTGGAATGATGATTTTCGAAGGTGAGCCGCTCGAGTCTGCGCTCGCAGAGGTCGAGCGTTACACGAACGTGCGGTTCAGGATCGAGGGCGTCGGATTGCGTCGCATGCGTATCGGCGGCTTCTACAAGGTTGGCGATGTAGAGGGTCTCGTACGCTCGCTCGAGCAGAACCTGGGAGTTCGCGCTGACCGACGCGGGGAACTCATCGAGCTGTCGATGGCAGATCCGTGAGCTCCAGCCTGGATGTTACATCCGGACGTCTTTCTCGTGCGTGCCGAGCGCTTCGGTCAGCCCCGGCAGCAGCGCACCGCCATTGGGCACCGTGACGCTCGAGCCGGCGAAGTCGTCACCGATGGGCTCGATGCGACCACCCAGGCATTTGCCCAGGAAAGACTCGGCCACCGCGTTGAAAGCGATGCGATTCGGCGGTCGCGCGAAGCCGTGGCCCTCATCGGGGAACAGCACGTAGGTCACCGGGATATTCCTGGCTTCCATGGCTTTGACAATCTGGTCGGATTCGGCCTGCTTGACCCGCGGGTCGTTGGCACCCTGGCCGATCAGCAAGGGACGCTCGATGCGCTCGACGAAACTCAGCGGCGAACGCTCCTCCAGCAGCTTGCGGCCCTCGGCCGTGTCGGGATCGCCGACGCGGGTTGCGAACTGGCGCTTGATCGGCTCCCAGTAAGGCGGGATCGAAGCCAGCAGCGTGTTGAGGTTCGACGGCCCCACGATGCTCACCCCGCAGGCGAACTCGGTTGGAGTGAAGGTCAGGCCGGCAAGCGTTGCATAGCCGCCGTAGCTGCCACCCATGATGGCCACCCGCTTGGGGTCGGTGATGCCCTGACTCGTGGCCCAGGCAACGCCGTCGAGCAGGTCGTCCTGCATTTTCGTGCCCCACTGCAAATCGCCGGCGTTGGTGAACGTCTTGCCGAAGCCGGTGGAACCGCGGAAATTGATCGCCAGCGTCGCGTAGCCGCGGTTCGCGAACCACTGATGCTGGCCGTTCAGGCCATAGGAATCACGCGCCCACGGACCGCCGTGCACCAACAGCACGGTAGGCACTGGCCGATCCGGCTTGCCATCGCCGTCGGGGTCCGAGCCCGTCGGCAAGGTGTAGTAGCTCGGCATTGTCAGGCCATCTCGAGTCTTGATCTCGACCGGCCACATCTGTGCCAGCGGCTTGTCGGCCAGCTCCGGCCGGGTGTTGAACCACGTCGTGAAGCTGCCGCTCGCGCGGTCATAGATATGGAAGGTGGTCGGTGCGTTGGAGCGCGAAACGGCGACGATCCAGGTCCGATCATCGCGGGTGCGTGAGGTGACGCCGAACTCGCCGTCGCCGGCCAGGCGCTGCAGGTTGTCCAGATCGCGCTGGATGGATGGATCGAGCGCCCGCCACGCTGCGCGCAAATAGGTCGCCGAGGTCGCCTGGACCTTGCCGCTGACGGGGTCCGACAAAGCGCCGCTGACATCAGCGCGGGCGTCCTCGCGCAGCAGTGTGCGCTCCCCGCTTACCGTATCGAGCGCAAACAGGGCGCCGGTGTTTCGGCCGCGAGAGTCAAGCATGTAAAGCGTGCGGCCATCGGCGGTGAAGCCGGCAAGCGCTGTGGTCAGGGAATCCTCCTGGCC
The DNA here is from genome assembly GCA_038210215.1 of Steroidobacterales bacterium. Taxonomy (GTDB): domain Bacteria; phylum Pseudomonadota; class Gammaproteobacteria; order Steroidobacterales; family Steroidobacteraceae; genus UBA964. The sequence continues at coordinate 80,605 of JBBQWY010000005.1, read as the reverse complement.
GACCTTGCCCCAACTCTTCCAGTCTTCGCCGGCGCGGATGAACCATTCGTTGCCGCCGTCGGCGGTCTGAAGCTCGGCAAAGCGGAGCTTGAACTGATCGTCGATCACGAAACCGGTGAAGCGGTCGTTCTCGTAGATGCGTTGGGCTTCGCCGTTTATCAGGTTCACCCGATACAGATCGAAAAAGCGCGGGTTGCGCTGGTTGTGCGAGATGATCAGCTCGTCCGGAAAGTCAGCGCTCAGGCTGGCGATGCCCGCGCGTGCGCCCTTGGGACTCAGCTCGCGGGTCTGGCCGCTGCTCAGGTCGGTGGCAAACACCTGGAAGTTCTCATCGCCTCCGACATCCTGCGAATAGAGAATGTGGTTGCCGGTATACGCGAACGAAAAGCCACGAATGCCGCGGGTGCGGTCGTTGGTGACCGGTCGCGCCTGGTCGGGCGTGCTGCGAGGCGCGACGTACACATTGAGCACGCCGTCGCGCGGGGCGATATAGCCGAGCCACTCGCCGTTAGGGCTGATTGCGCCGCCGGTGCGCGAGGGGTTGCCGAACAGCGCTTCGCGCGGGATCAGTGGCAACGCGGATTCGGGCGCAGCGGCCGGAGCCTCAGCGGGGGCGCGTGTGACAGCGGCGGCACAGCCGGCAATCGCCATCGCCGCAGCGAGCGCGCTCAGGCGCAAACAGGCGTTAGTCATCGTGAATCTCCAACCGGAACATCTTGCGGATGGTACATCCAAACGCCGACCGTCCGTCGGTCACTTCGGGCGCGGCAGAACGGGTATCGTCTGCTGCAAAGGAGTGCAGGGGACCCACGATGAACGAACCGCTTTCCAACGCTTCCCGCCGAGAGTTCCTGCGGCAGTCAACTGCCGCGAAGTCCCACTTCGGTCTGTACGGCGCTCCGATTAAGATCTTCGAGAACATCGAGGTGGGCGGCAAGCCGCTCGAAGTCATCAAGGCGGATCTCAGCGACCTGATCATTTCCGCTCACACGCAGATGGTGATCGATGGCGAGCTCGACCTGACGAATCCGGTGTCGGAAGGTCCCTATCACGAAACTTACGGTGAACCGCAACCTTCTCGATGCGGCGGCAGCGCCCGACCTGGTGCAGCGCGTGCTGCAGAAGTGGCCGGCGCAGCGGACCCGCAAGCCGTGGTGAGTGGCGCATGAGTGACAGTGAATGGATCGATGCAGGCGCCGCGCACGACTACGCAGACGGCGCGGTCCGTGAAATCGTCAATGGCAAGACCCGCCTTGCGGTGTCCCTGCGAGGCGAGTCCTATGCGGCAATTTCCGGCGTTTGCAATCACGTCGATGGGCGGATCCTGGTCCGCCGAACTGCGAGCACTTCTCGCGGCCGCAAGGCTCACGAACCCCATCCGCTTGCGCGGCCACTCAAACGTGCCGAGGGACCGATCCGCATTCTCGGTCTGTCGACGACGGCGATGACTGCAGGTGAACCGCGTTACAGCACCTCGGAAGACCTGCTGCAGCAGGCGCTCGATCGCGCTCGCGAAGAGCACGACTGCGAAACGCAGTTGCTGCGAATCCGTGATCTGAAGTTCCGGGAGTGTGAGGGTTTCTATTCGAAGTCTGCACGCGCCTGTACCTGGCCATGCTCGATCACCGAAATGGATGCCTCGGACCAGATGGATCAGGTCTATGAAGGCGTGGTGCATTGGGCCGATGTGATCCTGCTCGCGACGCCGATCCGTTGGGGCGTCGCCAGCAGCTTGTGCTTCAAGATGATCGAACGCATGAACTGCATCCAGAACCAGGAGACGATCGCCAATCGTCATCTGCTGAAGAACAAAGTCGCCGGTTTTATCATCACCGGCGGGCAGGACAACGTGCAGGCCGTCGCGGGCCAGTTGCTGGGGTTCTTTGGCGAGATCGGCTGCCAGTTTCCGCAGTTTCCATACATTGCCCACTCACGCGGCTGGAGTGCAGAGGACATGGAGCGGAACATGCAGCATGTGCGTGACTCGCAATCACTGCATGAGGATGCTTCGGCACTTGCGCAGCGCTGCGCGCAGATGGCGCAACTGATGATCACGGGTACGCTCGGGGAACGAGCATTGGTCCGTGGCGGTCGCAAGGCGCATCGACTCGAATCCGGTTCAACGCCGCAGTGACTCACTGATGTCCGGGACGACAGCGCCGGCCGGCGCACCTTGGGCGCGGGCGCTGCTCGGTGCCTTTGGCTGGCGTGTTCATGTTTTGCCGCCGCCAGTTCCGAAAGCGGTCGTGTTGTTCTATCCACACACCTCGAACTGGGATTTTCCGATCGGCATCCTCGGTCGTGCGGGTTGCGGCATACCACTGCATTGGGTTGGCAAGCACACATTGTTTCGCTGGCCAGTGAGAGGGCTCATGCACCGCTGGGGAGGAATCCCGGTCGATCGCGCGATCACTGCCGGCATGGTAGAGACGTTGCGGGAGCAGTTCGCGACGCACGAGTCTTTCTATGTTGCTTTTTCGCCGGAAGGTACCCGCAAGCGGACCGAAAGCTGGCGCACCGGGTTCTATAGGCTTGCGCTCGCGGCAAACGTGCCCGTAGGTCTTGGCTACTTTGACTACAGCCGCCGTGTGGTCGGCATCGATACCTGGCTGACTCTTAACGGCGATCGGGATTCTGATCTGGCGCAGATCGAAGCGGGCTATCGCGGCAAGATCGGTCGACGACCGGCCAACGCGGGTCCGATCAGGTTTGCTGATTAACTTTCATCGTCTTTGTATGGCTATGCTTTGTTCTTCATGGGTTAGCTGCTGACGGAGACAGATGATGACGATTACGCGCATCGAACCGGGCAAGCGTTACGCGCAGGCCGTGCAGGCGGGCGAGTTCGTATTCCTCGCCGGCCAGGTTGCCGACAACATGAACGCGGACGCGACGGTGCAGACGCGCGAGGTGCTGGCGGCGATCGACCGTCTGCTTGCGGCCGCGGGATCCAGTCGTGCGCAGATCGTCAGCGTGACGATCTATCTTGCGAGCATGTCGGACTACGCCGCGATGAACGCGGTGTGGGACGCCTGGGTACCACAGCATGCAAAACCTGCGCGAGCCACCGTCGAGGCGAAGCTTGCCGACCCCAAATATAGAGTCGAGATGCAGGTCATCGCGATGAAGGCGGGCAGCTAGGCTTTCACGCGCACTCGACCGGTAAAGTCGCGCTTGCCGATCGGCAGGCCTTTGTGACGCAAGATGCCGTAGGCCGTTGTGGCGTGGAAGTAGAAGTTCGGCTGCGAGAACGACAACAGGAAGTTCTCGGCTGTGAAGTCCATGCGGCGTTCACCAAATTCGAAGCGCATGTCCTTTCCCATGAAGCCATCGACTTCGGCAGGCTCGATCGCCTCGAGCGCGGCGATCGTCTCCGTGACTCGCGCAGCCAATGCGGCAAACGAGCCCGGCGGCGGTGTCATGTCGGGGCTGAATACACCCTTGCGCACGCCTTCAATTGCGCCGATCGAGTGCACGGCTGTGGATTTGATCTGATACCCAAAGCCCTGCATGTCGGGCGCGAGCTGCGCCTGAATCAGATCATCGGGCGCGAGCTTGTGCTCTTCACACCAGGCTGCAGCTTTGGTCACGAGACGCGCCATGGAGCCGAGAATCTGCAGCTGGCCCGGAATCGTTGCGGCGTAGAGTGACAAGGACATGGTGGCTATCCGTGAGGAACGGCTGGGCTGCAATTGTAGCGTCGGCAACCGCGATCAGGCACCATCAGTTCAATGCTCGTGAAATTCCCCACTGCGATTTGCGCCTTGGCGCTTTGCTTTATCGCGACGGGCGCTGGCGCGCAGACGCCGGTGCGCGATCTGGATGCGCAGCGTGCGGGAATGAGCGCGCTCGGGTCGCTGCATGGCCGCTGGCTCGGTCAGGGCGAGCGCTTCCTGCCTGACGGCAAGACCTATCGGTTCACGCAGACGATGATCATCGAGCCGCGCTCGAACGGACTGGTTCTGACGATTTCGGGTCAAAGCCTGCAGCAGGGTGAAGCACTCGAGCACCGACCCGGCACCGGTTCGTTCGCGGTCGTCAGCTTCGACGAACGGACGCGAGCCTATCTGCTGCGCTCGTTCGGCTTTGGCGAGATGGTCGAAGCGAAAGCGCAGCTGATTGCGCCGAATGTCTTTCGATGGACAACCGCCGCAGGTCCGGCGTTGCTGCGATTCACGATCGACCTGACCCAGCCCGGCATCTGGAACGAACTGGGTGAGCGATCGGGTGACGGCGGCAAAACCTGGTCGCCGACGAATGCGCTGGTCGCCTACCGGACTGAACTGCGATAGTCGCTGAGTGACGTTGTATCAACGTCGCTTTTCGGCTTTTTTCGCCTGCTTGGCAGCGCGCTTTTCCATGAGCGACTTCGAGGGCTTCTTGAGCACGTTTTTCTTTGGGGTCGTTTCTTTGGCCACGGTGGATGTCTCAGTGTGACTTGAGGAAGGTGGGATCGTACAGCAAGTGGTCACTCATGCACGCAATCGCGGAGATAGTGTCAACCACAGCTGATCCAGTCCGCGCAGACTGAAGTGCGGTTTGTGCGCAGGCGGGGGTCGGCCGGGGTCGAGTTCGATGCGCTCGAATCGCGCCGCCAGGTGCCGAAACGCGCTCGCGAGTTCTGCAGTGGCGAGCACGCGCCCCACGCAGGCATGCACGCCCTGGCCAAATGCCAGGTGCTGCGCGGCATTGGGGCGGTCGAGCCGAATTTCGCTGGGCGAGGGAAACTGGCGCGGATCGCGATTCGCCGCGCCGTACTGCAAGACGACCCTCGCGCCCTCGGGAATCGTCACGCCGCCAAGCACGATCTCACGAGTGCAGCGTCTGAAGAGCCCCTGCACTGGCGACTCGTACCGCAGTGTTTCGTTGACGAACGCTACGGCCAGTGCGGGCGTGGTGTAAAGCGCCTCCAGAAGATCCGGTCGTTGCGTGAGCAGCCACGTGCCCGCCGCCAGATGATTGCGCGTGGTCTCATTGCCGGCCACCATCAGCTGTGCACACAGCGCAATGTACTCCTCGGTGCTCAGCTCCTCGCCATCGTCCTTGCGTGCCACAGCCAGCATCGAAAGGATGTCTGTACCCGGCTCGCGTCGCTTCGTCTCGCGCGCCGCGACAAAATACTGCTGGAACTCGACAATCTGGCGAGTGCACGCCAAGCGCCGCTCGGCGCTGATCATCACATTCAGCGTTTCGATGATCGCGTCGGTCCAGCGTCGGATTGATGTGGCGGACTCGCGCGGCAGGCCGAGTTGATCTGCGATCACGTCGACCGGAAGCGGACCGGCGAATTGCGCCATGAAGTCGACCGGGCCGGACGCGGGGAAGCGGTCGAACAACTCGGTAATTTGGGCATCGAGGTAGCTCTGCAACCGCTTGACGGCTGGCCCGGTGAACAGCCGTTCGACCAGCTTGCGATACTGCGTGTGACGGGGTGGATCCACCTGCGACAGCACGTCGGGTGCAACCCATCCCTCGGCCTGCAGCAGTGCATCGGCAGCGGCCGTATCGGCGGTGCTGATATCGCGCCGCATGTCGATCTCACTCGAAAACACTTCCCAATTTCGTGCCGCTTCGGCGAGCTCTGCGTGACCCGCGACGATCCACAGGCCCGTCTGGGCGTCGAGCTGCACCGGCGCGCTGGCATGCAGCCGTTCGTAGTAGTGATAAGGGCAGGACTGTGTCCCAGGGTCCGCCATGGAGCCGATACTCGTACTCACTGGTAGATGCCCGCGGTACGCAGCGCTTCGATCTGTTTGCGAACCAAGGCCGGTCCCTCTGCCGCATTCTGCATGGGCTCACGCGCAAAGCAATCAAGCGGAAAACCTGGATGCTGACGGTAAGCTGCGGCGACCGCCTCAGGCCGAAAGCGCGCCAGTACATTTTCGCTCGGATTGGCGCGCGCGCGACGTAGCGCACCCAGATCGATGTGCCCGAGCAGAGGCACGACGCCGGGTCCGTCGGCTGAGCTTGCGATACGGCCGTGAAAATCGATCAGCGCTGAATGGCCGCGATTCATCGCGGTGACGGGCGCCTGTGCGGAAAATTGTTCGCTGCCGGCGTTGGCACTCGCGACATAGACAACATTCTCGGCTGCGTGAGCCCGCTTGGCACGCCCCCAGGGGCCGCGGCGCTCGCTGTGAATCTCCGACGTGGGATGGCAGATGACCTCCGCACCCTGCAGCGCGAGTGCGCGCCACAGCTCCGGCCAGTTGGAATCGAAACAGATCAAGGTGCCAAGGCGGCCGATCTCAGTATCGACGACCGGTATCAATGCGTTTTCGCCGTAGCGGGCGACGTACTCGGTGTAGATGTTGCCGGGTGTAGTCACGTTCAGGATACCGTTCAGGTCCGCGCACTGCAGCTTGCGGTACTTGAGAATGATCTCGCCGCTCGGAGCCATGATCAGGGCCGTGTTGAAGTAACGCTGCGGCCAGGTCGGGTCGAACTCCAGCACCGCGCCACAGACAAACACGTTGCACTGCTGCGCAAAGGCCGCCAGCTGTTCCGTTTCGGGACCCGGAACGCGAATCCCCATGCGCTCCCACCAATCGAGTGTCTGTCCAATGGCCGATCCCTGCAGAAAGAACTCCGGAAATACCGCCAGCCGCGTGGCAGGTCGCAGGCAGAACGGTCGCGCGATCGCCAGGGCACGTTGCAGGTTGCCCTGGATGGTCGCGTCGCGGGTTTGCGGATCGGTTGCAAAGACCTGGTGCGCCTGCATCAGCAGCACGTCGTAGGCCGGGCCCGAATCCGCAGCCGTCTGAGTCGTGGCGCCACGTTCGTAGAAGCCGGCATACAACTGGGTGCGCAGCGTCGCCGGAAAATTCACCCAGGGATCGCGGCGCCGCTCGCGCAGCGCCGCCAGATCCACGATGGCTGTCGCGGATCCGCCGTGGCCCTGGACTACCAGCTCACCGGCATGGTCCCAGATCTCGACCAGATTCTCGCCGTCTGACTCGGCGCTGGCACAGGCGAGCACGGCGTGGTTTTCCCAGGCTCGCGCGCTGCGCGAGAGCTGCCGTGCTTCGCTCTGCTGATCACGCTGCTCGGCGCACGGATTCAACAGGATCTCGGCGCCATGAAACACCGCGAGGCGTGCGTACTCCGGGAACCAAGGGTCATCGCCCGGCAGGCAGGCGAGCACGCCGTAGGGGGTTTCGCAGATGCGCACGTGCGCCGCTGCTGGCTGCGTAGCCATGGACGCCTGCAGCAGGGGTGGTTCGTCGTTGGGCGCCAGGATGAAACCCTGCAACTTGCCGCTGAACGATTCGGCCCCGGAGATATAGACGCTGCAGTCGCGCGCCACTTTCTGGAGTTCAGACCACGCGAAGTCCTGCGGTGCGCGCAGTATGCCGAGAGGCAGTACGACGATGCGCAGCGCAGGCTCGCGCCCGGCGATCACCCGGATCGCGATGCCCAGCGCTTCGACATCACCCCGCACAGAAGGGTTGGGAGACAGACAGCCGATCGCATAGCGCATCAGCCTTACGTTACCTGAAGCGGAAACGTAGTCCCAGTGGCGCTGCTAGGGCCTTCCCCGCAATCGCTTGATCTCGAGCGGCTGACCGCGCACCTTGACGCGCCGCAGTTTCGCCAGCACCGGATTCGGCAGATCCGCTGGCAAGCGCACCAGCGTGTAGTCATCGTGGATCTTGATGCCATTGATCTGCGAGCCGTCGAGATCACCTTCGTGGGCGAGCGCGCCGACAATGTTGCCCGGTTGCACGCCATGCTGACGACCCACTTCTACCCGATAGGTCGCCTGCGGTTCGTCGTGGCCGCGTTTGGGTCGGTGCTTGCGTGGCCGCTCGCCAGATTGGTCGTCCGACACGGTTTCGGTGGGCTGTTCTCGCCGATCGTTGACCAGCAATGAAGACTTCCCTTGAGCGAGGGTCGCCAGTGCCGCAGCGACATCAAGTGGGTCGGCGCCGGTCTCGCGAACGAACTCTTCGATGATCGGGCGCAGCATCGCCGGGGTCTCTGTCTGCATCGCCGCAGTCAGTCGCTCCTTGAACTTGGCGACCCGTCGCTGGTTCACGTCGTGCACGGTCGGCAGGTTCATCGGCTCGATGGGCTGCCGTGTCGCGCGCTCGATGACGCGCAGCATGTTGCGTTCGCGTGGCGCGATGAACAGGATCGCCTCGCCGCTGCGACCCGCACGGCCGGTGCGACCGATCCGATGAACGTACGACTCGCTGTCGTAGGGGACGTCGAAATTGACGACGTGCCCGATACGTTCCACATCGAGCCCGCGTGCTGCCACATCCGTGGCAACAAGAATGTCGATCTTGCCGGCTTTCAGCGCCGCGACGGTCCGCTCGCGCTGCGCCTGGATGATGTCGCCGTTGAGTGCTGCGGCCGCAAAGCCGCGCGCTTCGAGCTTCTCGGCAAGCTCCACGGTCGCCTGCTTGGTGCGCGCGAAAACCAGCATTGCATCGAACGGCTCGACCTCGAGAATCCGCGTCAGCGCATCGAGCTTGTGCATGCCGGCAACCACCCAGTAACGCTGGCGGATGTTGGCGGCGGTCATGGTCTTGGAGCGGATCGTGACTTCGCGCGGATCACGCAGATGCTTCTGCGCGATGCGCCGGATCGGTGCCGGCATCGTCGCTGAGAACAGCGCCACCTGCCGCTCCGACGGTGCTTGTTCGAGGATCCGGTCGATCGCATCGACGAAGCCCATCGCGAGCATCTCGTCGGCTTCGTCGAGCACGACGAATCGCAGTGTCGACAGTTTCAGCGTGCCGCGTTCGAGATGGTCCATGACGCGGCCGGGCGTGCCGACGATCACGTGCGTGCCACGCTTCAGTGCATTCAGCTGTGGCGTGTAGCTCTGGCCGCCATAAATGGGCAGCACATGAAAGCCCGGCATGCGTGCGGCGTACTTCTGGAATGCCTCTGCGACCTGAATCGCCAGTTCCCGCGTTGGCACCAAGACGAGGACCTGCGGCTCGCGCCGGTCGAGGGCCAGCATCGACAGCAGCGGCAGCGCAAAGGCGGCGGTCTTGCCGGTACCGGTCTGCGCCTGGCCGACGAGATCGTGGCCCTCCAGCAGCACCGGGATCGTCGCCGACTGGATCGGTGACGGGGACTCGTAGCCGACATCGACCAGCGCCGCGAGCACGGAGTCGGTCAGGCCGAGTTCTGCAAAAGGCGAAGTCACTACGATTATCCAGACCGGGCGGAAGGGCGCGAAGTCTAACCCGGGTCGCGACCCTTGCTGCGCTCTTTGCTGCCCCGATTCGCCTTATTCGGCCTCGAAACCGTCGGAATCGCGCCCGACCCCTGCATTGCAAGCCCGTTCAAATGAATGCGAGCGGTGTTTGCCGCGCAGCAGAACGGGAGCGGGGAACATGAATCGCACGCGGAATGCAGGCACCCTGGGTTGGCGGGTACGCCTCCAGCAGGGACTCGGGATGCTGGTGCTACTGTCATTGGGGTTCTTCGGTCCGACCTCCCGGGGCGCCGCCCCGACCGTCGACGATGCGGGCAGCGGCAGCTTGCTGTTGCGCAATGCCGTGAATGGCGAAGTCAGCTGGGCGCTGCGCCAGTCGACCCGGATCCGGGCGACCGTGACGGGCAACGTCGCGCGCGTAATCGTCGTGCAGGAATTCACCAACAGCGCCGATGAATGGGTCGAGGGCATGTATGTGTTTCCGCTGTCCACGACGGCTGCGGTCGACGAGCTGCAGATGCAGATCGGCGAGCGACGAATCCGCGGCGAGATCCAGCGCAAGGCAGAGGCGCGCGCGACCTACGAGCGCGCCCGCGTCGAGGGCCGGCAGGCGAGTCTGGTGGAACAGCAGCGACCGAACCTGTTCACGACGGCGGTTGCCAATATTGCGCCGAAGTCGTCGGTGACGATCGAGATCGCATACCTGGATACGATCGCGCCGCGCGACGGGCGCTACACCCTCGCGCTGCCGCTCGCGATCACGCCGCGATACCACCCTGGCGAACCGGCGCAAACCGAGGCAACTCCCGAGCCCACCCTGGAACTCGTCGATGCCAAACCACAGCGCATCGATATCGACGTGCAGCTTGCGCCCGGCTTTGCCATGGCAACGCTGGAGAGCCTGCATCACCCGATCAAGCGCCACCAGCGCGACGGTCAGCAGCACGTTGTGCTGTCGGCCAAGCATGTGCCGGCTGATCGCGACTTCGAGCTGGTCTGGACGCCTGTGGTCGCGCCGGAACTGCACGCGGCAGTGTTCTCGGAACGCAGCGGGGATGACACTTTCGCGATAGTCACGTTGACACCCCCGCAGCGCGTCTCGACTCGATCCTTGCCGCGCGAAGTGCTGTTCATCATCGATACCTCCGGCTCGATGTCCGGCACTTCGATCGACCAGGCCCGCGTTGCGCTGTGGCTCGGCATCGAGCGGCTCACGCCTGCTGATCGCTTCAATATCATCCGTTTCAGCAACGACGCGAGCAGTCTGTTCAGGACGATGCAGCCGGTGAACATCGCAACCCGCATGCGCGCCGGGGCGTACATTGCCGGGCTCGATGCCGACGGCGGCACTGAAATGCGTTCTGCGCTGGAACTGGCGTTTACGATGCCCGTCAATTCCGAGACGCTGCGGCAGATCGTGTTCATCACCGATGGCAGCGTCGGGAATGAGTCCGAGCTGGTCGGCATGATTCACCAGCGCATTCAGAGCGCGCGGCTGTTCACGGTGGGCATCGGTTCCGCGCCGAATGCGTACTTCATGCGCGAGGCCGCGGCGGCCGGGCGCGGCAGCCATCTGTTCATCGCCGATGCGGCGCAGGTGACGGAGCGGATGACGGATCTGTTTCGCAAGCTGGAGCAGCCGACGCTGGTCGATCTGGAGCTGCGCTGGCCGGATGGACTTCGGGCTGAGCTTGCGGCAGATCTGCCGCGCGATCTGTACGCCGGCGATCCGCTGGTCGTCGCAGTCAAGTTGCCGCGCGAACCACGCGGCCTGCTGACGCTGTCGGGTCGGGGTCCGGACGGGCCCTGGATGCGACAGCTGGCGATCCAGAAGACCCACGGCGAGCCGGGGCTGGCCAAACTCTGGGCCCGCGAGAGAATCGGCGCGCTGGCGCGACGCAAGAACTTCGGTGGACCGGATTCCGACCAGCTTGAACAGCAGATCACCGCGCTTGCGCTCGCGCATCATCTGGTCAGTGACTACACCAGTCTGGTGGCGGTGGACGTCACGCCGGTGCGCCCACTCGGCTCCGGTGCCATGCCGCTGCAGGTGCCAGGTTCCGCGCCGGCCGGCACGGCCTGGGCACGCTCGACCGGCTTTGCGCCGACGGCGACGCCTGGACCGCTGCTGCTGTGGATCGGGGCGCTGTTGCTCGCTGCGGCGATGCTGTGGGTGATGCCGGCACTGCGCAGAGTGCGGGCGTGAGCCCGCGGCGAATCGGCGTGGTGCTGTTGGTGGCAGCGGGCTCAGGGTGTCTCGCCGCAGCGGGCTGGATCGAGGTGAAGGCGGTCGCCGCGCAGGCACTGATCGATGCGGCCTGGCTGCGTGCCGAACGCGGCGCGCCCAACCCGCGTCCGTGGCCCTGGGCTGACACGCGACCCGTCGGTCGACTGTTCGTCGGCGTACACGGACCGCTTGTGATCCTGGAGGGTTCGAACGGCCGCAACCTTGCGTTCGGTCCCACGCACGACCCAGCCAGCGTCCAACCCGGTGAGCGTGGCAATGCGATCATCTCCGCGCACCGGGACACGCACTTTCAGCTGTTGCAGCGTGTGGTGCTCGGCGAGCAGGTGCGCATCGAACTCCCGGGCGGCGCTCGGGTCGACTACCGCGTGACCGATGCACGAGTCGTCGACAGCCGCCGCATGCGGATTTCGCTCGATGCGGCGGTGCCGATGCTGACGCTCGTAACCTGTTATCCGTTCAACGCCGTCGATCCCGGCGGACCGCTGCGCTACGTTGTCAGCGCTGAGCAGATTTGAGGCTCAACGGTACCCGTAGAGGTTGTAAACGATCTCAAGCACCTCACCGGTGTCGCTATCGATCAGCAGGGCATCGTCGCTGACGCGCACCCAGTCTGAACCGAACGGCGGATCGTACAGATCGAACCGCCAGTAGTCTGCGATGACGTAGCGCGGCTGATAGTACGAGCGTGGCAACCGATCGCCGCGGCTCCACTGGCGGATCGTGAAGCTCGACGGTGGGTAGTAGAAGCCGATGGAGTAACGCTGCCGGGAGTAGTAGCGGCCGCTGTCGTAGCGGAAGTAACGAACGCGATAGTCGTCATACCAGCGGCGGTCGTTCTGCCAGTAGCGGCCGCGGTCATCGCGCCAACGGTAGTTGTTGCGGTTCGGCACGCTGTAGTGACGGACTGCGCGACCCTCATAACGATGACTATTGTCCCGGTTGTCGTGTCGATCACGCTGGTCGCGTCGATCGCGCTGGTCGCGTCGATCGCGCTGATCACGGTTGTCGCGCTGGTCATAGCGCCTGTCATCGCGACGGTCGTGACGGCGGTCATCGCGGCGGTCGTTCCGTTGCTCCTGCCGCTGCTCGGTCCGCCGCTCATTCGACTCATCGACGCGCGGTTTGAACGGCCCCGCAGCCTGTGCACTGAGGCTGACCAGGGCAATAGCCAGTGTGCCGAACATCAGGGTGGTTTTCATTGCCGCCTCCTCGGGGCCGACTCACGACCCCTTGTGCGTTCATGATCTGCCACGCGACCTGTCTGCAGGCTGAACGGGGCATCCGGCCCGCCGAGTGCCCGTTCAGGGCTTGGGTGGGCCCCACACCTCGCTCAGGCGGGCCGCGCGCCCGCAACCGGTGGTGTATAGCTTGTAGCGGACCGGGTTCTTGCGGTGATAGTCCTGGTGGTAACCCTCGGCCGGATAGAACTCACTGGCACCGGAAATCCGGGTCGCGACGGGACGGTCAAAGCGCTTTTCGAGCGACTGCCTGGAAGCCTCTGCCTGTACCCGCTCGAGATCACTGCCAACGAAAATCTCGGCGCGATAGCTGTCACCGCGATCGCAGAACTGTCCACCGCCATCGAACGGATCGACGTTGCGCCAGAAGATTTCCAGCAGCTTCGCGTAGCTGATTTTCTTGGGGTCGTAAGTGACCTGCACGACTTCGGCGTGGCCGGTGCCGCCGCGGGTGACCTGCTCATAGGAAGGGTTTGCGACGGCGCCTCCTGAGTAACCGGAGACGACGTCGGTGACTCCATCGGTAGAGTCAAACGCCGCTTCGACACACCAGAAGCAGCCGCCGCCGAAGATGGCTGTCTGACGTGGCTCTGCAGCCTGCAATGAGAGGGCGGCGAGCATGCTCGACCAAACGATAAAGAGTTTCAAAGTTCGCATAGTTGTTTCACCCGATCCGTTGCATCTCAGCGGCGGTCAGCCGAATGCTGGCCGCAGCAACATTCTCTTCAAGATGCTTGACCCGCGACGTCCCGGGAATCGGCAGCATCACCGTCGACTTTGCCAGCAGCCAGGCAATATTTGCCTGGTGAATGCTGATGCCACGTTCAGTTGCGACAACCTGCAGCGCGACGACCCGCGGGTCTGGCGTCTCGGTCGCCACGGCCCGCTGCGCAAGTGGCGCCCACGGAATGAACGCGATGGCGGATCGTTCGCATTCGAGCAGCACGGGCTCTGAGCTGCGATCGGCAACGTTGTACCGGTTTTGAACCGACACCACCGGAACGATCGAGCGTGCGAGCGCGAGTTGCTCGACGTTGACGTTCGAAACGCCGACGTGGCGGATCTTGCCTTCGTTCCGCATTCGGGCGAGTTCTCCGATCGAGTCTTCGTAGGGCACCTTGGCATCGACCGTGTGCAGCTGATAGACGTCATGCCGCTCCATCTTCAGGTTCCGCAGGCTCGCCTGACAGGCGGCACGCAGGTGTTCGGGGCTGCAATCGGCAGTCCAGCGATTCGGCCCTGAGCGTGTCATGCCACCTTTGGTCGAGACGATCATGCCGTGCGCATAAGGGTGCAACGCCTCGCGCAGCAGCCGCTCGCTGACTGCAGGCCCGTAGGCATCGGCCGTGTCGATGAAGTTCACGCCGAGTTCGGCGGCGCGACGCACGACGCTCCTCGCCGCTGCAGCGTCGGCTGGCTCACCCCAGATCCCCTCACCGGTGATCCGCATTGCGCCGAAGCCCATCCGCGCGACTTCGAGATCACCGCCGAGCCACAGCACGCCCGCAGCCGCAGCGGGTGCTTGTCGAGCTTTGGCTTGAGTCATCCCCTGACCTCCGAGAGCAACCGCGGCGCCCATCGCTGCGCTGCTTTGCAGAAAAGTACGTCGAGTGCTCGTCACCGCTGTTGTGCCTGATCAATGATGAAGGCCCACTGTTCGGCGACTTCTTCGAAGCGCTCGAGCCGTCCCGACTTGCCGCCGTGACCCGCTTCCATATTGGTGCGGAAAATCAGCGGGTTCGAGTCGGTCTTGCGGGCGCGCAGTCGAGCAACGTACTTGGCGGACTCCCAGTACTGCACCTGGCTGTCCCAGAGTCCCGTGCCAATGTAGATCGCAGGATAGGCCTTTCGTTCAATGTTGTCGTACGGGGAGTACTTGCCGATGTAGTCGTAGTAGGGTTTCAGCTTCGGATTGCCCCATTCGTCGAATTCATTGGTCGTCAGCGGAATGCTCTCATCCAGCATCGTGGTCAGCACATCGACGAACGGCACCAGCGAGACGATACCGCGATAGTCCTGCGGTGCCAGATTGACGATGGCACCCATCAACAGGCCACCGGCCGAGCCGCCACGCGCGAATATACGCCTGGGATCGGCATAGCGATTCGCGACGAGCCAGCGCGTCACGTCGATGAAGTCCGTGAACGTATTCATCTTGTTCAGCAGCTTGCCGTTCTCGTACCAGGCGCGGCCCATCTCCTGCCCGCCGCGGATGTGCGCAATGGCGTAGATGAAGCCGCGATCCAGCAACGACAGATTGGGGATCGAGAATGTCGGATCCATGGTGAGCCCGTACGAGCCATAGCCGTACTGGAGCAGCGGCGCCGTACCGTCGCGCGGTGTGTCGCGCCGGTACACGATCGAAACCGGCACCTTCGTGCCATCGCGTGCGGTCGCCCAGACGAACTCGCTTGCATAGCGCGCAGGATCAAAGTCACCGAGCACCGGATCGCGCTTCAGCAAGACCTGGACGCCACGCCGCGTGTCGTAGTCGTAGGTCGTACGTGGCGTCGTCAGCGACGTGTAGACGTAGCGGACGACGTCGGTGTCGATTTCCTCGTTCTGTGCGAGACCGGTCGTGTAGGTTGGTTCGTCCGCCGTGATGAAGCTCTCTCTCGAGCCGTCCCAGGGCCGGATCCGGATCTTGCGCAGGCCGCCGGAGCGTTCCTCAACGGCCATGAAGCTGCGGAACAGGTCGAAGCCGTGCACGAAGCCTTCCGGGTTGTGCGCGATCAGGTCACGCCACTTGGAGCGATTGGCCTCATCGCCACGGTCGACTTCGACAACCTTGAAGTTCTTCGCCTGCCAGTTCGTACGTACGATCCAGCGGTTCTCGAAGTGCTCGACCTGATATTCATGATCGCGTTCGCGCTCAAGAAACAGTTCGAACTCGAGCGTTGGGTCGGCTGCATCCGCATACCAGTATTCGCTGGAGACCGTGCTCTGCGTGCCGATCAGCAGGTACTTGTCGTCCTTGGTCTTGGCGACGCTGGTATAGAAACTCTCATCGGTCTGCTCCCAGACCAGCGGGTCGCTCTTCGGCTCAGTGCCGAGCTGATGCTTGCGCACCTTGTAGCCGAGCAGCGTGACCGGATCCTTCTCTACATAGAGGAAGGTGCGGCTGTCCGCGGCCCATTCGATATTGTCTTCAGCGTTGTCGATGCGGGTTGGAAGAACCTCACCGGTTTCGAGGTTCTTGACCTTGATTACGTACTGGCGGCGGCCGACTTCATCTTCGGCCCACGCGAGCATCCGCGCATCGGGACTGACCGCAACATCGTCGACCTGGAAGAAGTCCTTGCCCTTGGCCATCTCATTGACGTTTAGCAGGATGCGCTCCGGGCTATCCATCGAGCCCTTGCGTCGCGCGTAAATCGGATATTCCTGCCCGGTCTCGTAGCGCGTGTAGTACCAGTAGCCGCCCTTGCGGTAGGGCACGCTGGCATCGTCCTGCTTGATGCGCGCGACGATCTCCTCATTGAGCTGCTGCTTGAGCTGCCGGATCGGTGCCAGCATGGCATCCTTGTAGGCGTTCTCGGCTTCAAGGTAAGCGATCACTTGCGGGTCTTTGCGTTCGTCGTCGCGCAGCCAGTAGTACTCGTCGATGCGGTTGCCGTTCGGCGATTCGACGGTGTAGGGCTGCGCTTCGGCGACCGGTGGTCGCAGGCTGGGCGGCGCGGAAAGGGCAGCGTTGTCTTTCATGGGTGTCATCATCGGCGTGGCGCAGCCTGCCAGTATTCCAGTCAGGGCGATGCTGAGCAGGGTCGGGCGAAGTACTTGCATGGCGTTGGCGGTCTGGTTTTCGGTGTATGCGATAGTCTAGACCGCAATGCGACTCACGGCGACGCTTGGGTGCGAAGGGCGCGCCCGCGACAGCGCAAAGAAGTACGACGAGCCGTAGCTAGGCCGGCTTCAGCGCGTAATGCACAAAGTCCGTGACCCCCGGGTCGTGCCCGGCCTGGAACAGCAGGGTGGTGACCTGGCCACGATGATGAGCCTGGTGGTTGAACAGATGCGTGATGGCGATCCAGGCGGCATGCTCGCGCGGCTGGCCTTTAGAGTTTGAGTACCGAAACGTGCCCGATACCTGCTCGGCCGTCAGTGAGTCGGCCCAGCGTTCAATTGCTTCATCGGTGGCCTCGCGCCCGAGAGCGAGTTGGTAGGGCATGGTTGAACGTAAGTTACGCCTGAGACCGAAAGCTGACCAGCGCCGGATTCTGCACCGTTGACCGATCGGCCCACGGCACCTACATTCCGATTATGCGTATTGCGGTTATTGGCAGCGGCACGAGCGCGCGAACGCTGCCGCCTCATCTCGCGACGCTCGCCGACGATGACGCGAGCGTCGAGATCGTGCACCCGCGGCTGGTTGCTTTCCCTGCGACACCTTACGAGCGGCTGATCGTCGATGTCGGTTATGTCGATGCCGCCGAGCAGGCCCAGCGCGCCGGCTATGACGCGGTGGTCATCAACTCGTTCGCTGATTACGGTATCGAAGCGGCGCGCGCCGCAGGCATCACGATGGTCGGCGCCGGCGAGGCAGCGCTGCGGGCCGCCGTAGCCCTCGGCCCGCGGTTCACGATCGTGACCGTCTGGCCAGCTTCGATGGGTCACCTATATATAGAGAGACTGCGCGCGCTGGGATTGGAGCGTCAATGCGTCGCTGTTCGCCATGTGGGGCGCGAAGCGGAGCTCGCCGAGCTCGGCAGCGACGACAACGTCATGACCCGCATGCAACGCCATGACGCCCGCACCTTCGATCGCATCCTGACCGTGTGCCTCGAGGCGATCGCGAACGATGGCATCCAGAGTCTCGTGCTCGGCTGCACCTGCATGGCGCCCATCGCTTCGCAGCTTGCCGCCGCGCTCGACTTTCCGGTGATTGAAGGCTCGGCGCTCGCGGTACTGCGGGCGAAGCGTCTGGGCGTTGCGGCAGTGAATCGGCGATCGGTCGTCGCAGCACCCACCGGCATCGGCGCGATGGTTGAGAACAGCAACAAACGGGGTGCTGAAGACGATTCTGCTCCGATGGCGCCGCCTGAGGCGGCCGGCGCGTGCGACCTCTGCATTCCATAGAATCTGCGAATGGACCGCGCTGTCATCGCTTTGTAGCCTGTTCGTTATCCCGCTGACATCCTGCCCGTCGAGATTAGTGCCCGAAGCACCGATGAGTGCCGACAGGGGTAAATCGACATGGATATGGTGGCCAACGCGCGCAAGCGGGCCCTGATTACTGGCGTGACGGGCCAGGATGGGGCCTATCTGTCAGAACTTCTGCTCAAGCGCGGTTATGAAGTTCATGGCATCAAGCGCCGTGCCTCCTCGTTCAACACGGAACGAGTCGATCATCTCTACGAGGACCCGCATAGCTCCGAACGTGCGTTCCACCTGCACTATGGCGACCTGACCGACGCGACCAATCTCATTCGGATCGTGCAGTCCGTGCGACCACACGAGATCTACAACCTCGGCGCCCAAAGCCATGTTCAGGTGTCGTTCGATACGGCCGAATACACGGCCAACGCAGATGCCCTCGGCACCTTACGCCTGCTCGAAGCCATTCGCCTGCTCGGCCTGCAGCGAGAGGTGCGGTTCTATCAGGCTTCGACATCTGAAATGTTCGGCAAGGTTCAGCAGGTTCCGCAGAACGAGGATACGCCGTTCTATCCGCGCTCCCCCTACGGCGTGGCCAAGCTCTATGCGCACTGGATCACCGTCAATTACCGGGAAGCGCATGGACTGTTCGCGTGCAGCGGCATTCTCTTCAACCATGAATCCCCGATCAGGGGCGAGACTTTCGTGTCCCGCAAGATTACGCGTGCCTTCGCCCGCATGCATGTCGGACTCGACGACTGTCTCTACCTCGGCAATCTAGACGCGCGTCGCGACTGGGGACATGCCCGCGATTACGTGGCTGCCCAGTGGCTGATGTTGCAGCAGGCGACGCCCGAAGACTTCGTGATCGCAACGGGCATACAGCATAGCGTGCGCGAATTCGTAGAAGCCGCCGCCCGCCAGTTGGGCTACGAGATCGTCTGGCGCGGCGCAGGAGATTCAGAGCACGGCGTCGATGCAAGCACTGGCCGCGTGATGGTTCGCGTCGATCCGCGGTACTTTCGCCCCGCTGAGGTGGACACGCTGCTCGGCGACGCAGGGCGCGCACGTCGGAAACTCGGTTGGACGCCGTCCATCAGCTTCGACGAGCTGGTTGCGGAGATGGTCGCGCATGACCTTGTCGCGGCGAAGCGCGATCTGCTGGTGCGAAACGGTGGATTTGCAGTGGCAACCCGTCGTGAATAAGGGCGCCCGAATTTTCGTCGCCGGCCACCAGGGCCTGGTGGGTTCTGCGGTCATACGGGCGCTGAGCGAGCGGGGCCACTCGAACCTGCTGACAGCGACTCGTGATCGGCTCGATCTATGCGATCAGGCCGCTGTCGAAGCGTTCTTCAAGACCGAGCATCCTGAGATCGTGGTGTTGTGCGCGGCCCGTGTGGGCGGCATCCACGCGAACAGTACCCGTCCTGCCGAGTTCATTCGCGACAATCTCCTTATTCAGACTCACGTGATCGATGCGGCCTACCGTCACGGTACCAAGAAGTTTCTGTTTCTCGGCAGCAGCTGCATTTATCCGCGGCTCGCGCGCCAGCCGATTGCCGAGAGCGAGTTGCTGGCCGGGCCTCTGGAGAAAACGAATGAGGCCTATGCGATCGCGAAGATTGCTGGCGCGAAGATGTGCCAAGCCTACCGGCAACAGTATGATTTCGATGCCATCGTCGCAATGCCAACCAATCTGTTCGGCGACAACGACGACTTCAGCGATACCGAATCGCATGTTCTGCCGGCTCTGATCGCAAGATTTCACGATGCCAGCGAGCGCGGCGCTGAGACTGTCACCGTCTGGGGCAGCGGCAAGCCGCGGCGGGAGTTCCTGCACGCCGACGACTGTGCCGCGGCGATCATTCACCTGCTCGAGCATTACAGCGGTGAAGAGCCGGTCAATATCGGGACCGGTGAGGATCTGAGCATCGGTGAGCTTGCGACGCTGATCGCGGCAGCGACGGGCTTCGTCGGTCGCATCGAGTTCGACGTCAGCAAGCCGGACGGCACACCGCGAAAGCTGCTGGACGTGTCGAAGATGCGCGCACTCGGATGGTCGCCTCAGATTCCGCTCGCTAGCGGAATTGCGAGGACTTGTCAGTCCTATCAGAGGTGGATGGCCGGAGCGCGTAAAAAGCCCCGAGCGGCGCGGCAGCAGCCGCCAGTGCGAGCAGATGATTTCTGGACTTCGTTCGAGACACTGGAGAGCCGTCACAAGTCACGACTCGAAGCCTACGACGCCGCGCGCCGCGCTTTGGACGCCGTCAGCGGCGACGATCGGGAGGCACTGATCCGCACGTGGACCGCGTTCGACGTTGCCGTCAAGGAGCTGGATGAGGCTGTAGGCGAGATCTCCGCAATGGAAGCCGGTGGTCTGGCGGCGTTGCGGACGGTGTCTGCATGAGACGGCTGACCCGCGATGCGCGGCGTGAACTCAGCGCACTGCAGGACGAAGTTCATCGGCGGCGCGTTGAGCGCGATGCGGTGCTGCGGCGTTTCAATACCGCGCGCGTGTCGACGACACCTGCAGCGCAGCCGGACTTCTGGCTCGAGTTCATCTGGGTCAACCAGGAGTATCGATTCGCAGTCCGTCAGCTCGCGGACCACTGCGTTCAGTTGCGCGACAGCACACGACATTCGCAAGCCGTTCGAAATACGAACGTATGACAGATTGGCTGGCGGTCAGCGCAGAGTGTGAAAGAGTTCAAGTATCTTCAACTTAGCTGTCATGACCGACTCGTACTGTGACGGGGCCGAGAGAAACGGCAACAACCTAGCGTCCTCACAGTTATCGGGAGTTCTTTATGAAAATGTTTATGAAAGCCGTTGCCGCGACCGCGGTACTGGCAATGTCCGCGGCCGGTGCGGTTGCACAGACGGTGCCGACCCAGCCAGCGCCCGGTCCAGTTCCGACGGGTCTTATTGACGGAAACGGCGGCCTGGTCGTCGTGATCTGGGACTCTGTGCGCAATGTCTCCCTGACTCAGTATCTCGGGCTCACGCTGAGCCAGATTATTCCGGGCCCAACGACCAACATGGAGCAGGCTGGCTTCCAATTGGATTTCGGTGTTCTGGGCAATTACTCCTCGTTGTTCGGCGCAAGCAGTGCTTCCAACGTTCAGTACTTGGTCGTTGCAACTGATCCGACGGGCGGCACTTTCGCCGGGCGCAATATCGCAACCACGTCGATTCTGGGCGGCATTTACACCCCGACCAGCAATCAGCGCGTTCGTGATGCAGCTGCAGCGGTCCGAAACTTTCTTTCCTTCGAGAATGGTTGCAACGCGCAGACGCCCTGCATTGCGACGTCGAACCTTGAAGGCAACTGGGCAGGCGGCACGAACATGGGCACGAACCTCGGTTCGCAACTGTCGCAGTCTTCCGCCGGCACAGCGGGAAACGCACTAGGCTTCTATCTTCTGACAACTGTCACCAACCTCGCGGTGGGCCCGGCCTCCATTGCGGTCGTTGATGTCTACCAGTCAGCTTCAGGAGCCTTTGCGCAATGGCTGTTGGGCACCGACGGACGGCTTGTCTACAGCGTGCCCGGCACGGTTGTGCCGCTTCCGGCTGCGCTCTGGCTGCTCCTCTCTGGGCTCGTGGGCGTTGGCACCATTGGCCGTCGCCGCCTCGCGGCATCTGCCTGATCCACTCAGATTTCAATTACGGAGTTTAGGCAAATGAATCTTACGAAACAGCTTGCAGCGGCTGCGCTGCTCACGCTGGGCTGCGTTAGCGCTGCCCATGCAATCAATCCAGCGAGCGTGCCAGCGGCGAACCGCGTGTATTTCGGTGGCGCGACCGCCACGGACAATATCCTGGAAAACGTGCTGATCCTGCAGACCGGCGGAGTTTGCACAGCTGGCACCATTGACATTTATCGGGGCACCAACCAGCGAGTGATTGCTTGCACCGCCGCCATCCCGGGGCTCGTCGGTCAGCCGATTGCGTTCTTCAAGGAGTCGCTCGGCGGTTCTGGCAATGGCACGACCCCGGTCGCCAATGGGACCTCGCTGCAGTTTCTGGATGTCAACAATGCCGCGTTCGCCTGCACCAGCGGGCCGACCCCCGTCGCTGCCACAGCGACGCTGAACGCGTACACCGTGCGAACCGGTTGCACGCCCAGCATCGCGCAGGTTCCGGGAGCGGGAGTTGCGGACGTTGAACCAGTTCTGCTGGGAGCGACGCCGGCTCAGATCGGCAATCTGACGACCAATGGCGTTCTGGGCATTCTGTTCAACCCGGCGGTGTCGTTGAACTTCTACCGAGCCATGCAGACCGCTCAGGGTTTGGCCTTGAATGACCTGCCGGCCAACGTGCCGAGCCTGACCAGTGCTCAGATTCGAGCGCTGTTTACCGGCTTCTACGCTGACTTCTCGCAGTTCGACGACTTGACGCCGCCAGCCGATTCCACGGTCTACGTTTGCCGACGCGGCAATAGCTCTGGAACGCAGGCGAGCTTCGAAAGCTATTTCCTGAACCAACGCTGTGTCGATGGTGTGGCGGCTTTCGTTGAGCCGACCACCACGAGCTGCCTGGGCAGCGGGTGTGGCTGGAGTCCGGCGTTCGCAGCTGACGCGGTGTTTGCGGGGAGCGGTTCCGGTGATGTCCGGGCCTGCCTGGACGCCCGCAATGACGCGGGCAGCTGGGCGATCAGCGTGCTCAGCACCGAAACGACCTACAACAACACGGACCGCCAGTTCCGGTTCATCCGTGTGGACGGTGAGCTGCCGACCCTGGAGTCTGTGGCCAACGGTCGCTATTCGTTCTTCACGGAGAACGTGATCAATCGTCGCAATGGTGCGTTGAATGCCAATCAGAGCACCTTGGTCCAGTATCTGATTGCCAATCTCGGCCAGCCGTCGATCATTGCAGGCATCAATACGCCGTTCCAGGCCAATGCCCACGGTGACGGTGGCGTGATCGCGGTACCGAACTTCGCGACGATTGTTCCGAATGCCTCGCCCGTTACGCAGGCCGCGATGCGGACCAATCCGGTCAATTCGCAGCTTCGCAACGGCAACAACTGCACGCCGCCGATTTCGGGTGGCAATCAGCAGTCGGGTGGTAACTGAGTTCGGCCACGGCTGACTCACTTTACGATCCAAACCGGAGGCGGCGGCGTGGAATTCCACGCCGTCGCCTTCGGCAATTGTGGAAAGCAGCAACTTCGGGGCGCGGATGAAGAGAATGCACTTGCGAAGAAGCGTTGCGGCGTTGCTACCGGCAATGCTCTGGTCGTTCAGCCTGCAGGCTCAACCGTCGGAGCCAGACACGACCTTCGACGTCTGGGAGTACCGCGTGCTGGGCAACACGGTGCTGGACGTCAGGGCCATCGAGACGGCGGTGTATCCGCATCTCGGGCCGGCGCGCAGTCTTGCAGACGTGCAGCAGGCCCGCACATCGCTGGAGGCCGCATTCCGAGACAAGGGCTACGGCACGGTCTACGTCGACATTCCCGAACAGGACACGGCTGAGGGCATTGTTCGCCTGCAGGTGACCGAAGGACGGCTCGATCGGGTCCAAATCACCGGTGCGCGGTATTTTGCCAACGGTCGGATTCGTGACCGCTTGCCTGCCCTCGAGCCAGGTGTGGTACCGGCATTGCCCAAGCTCCAGGATCAGTTGGCACTGGTCAATCGCGAGAATCCGGATCGCACGGTGACGCCGATTCTGCGTGCCGGTCGAACGCCCGGCACCGTCGACGTTGAGCTACGAGTCGACGATCGGCTGCCGCTGCATGGGTCGCTCGAATTGAATGACCGTTACAGCGCCGATACCACCGAAACGCGGCTCGCCGCGAATCTCAGCTACGGCAATCTGTTCCAGCGGCACCATAGTCTGTCGCTGCAGTATCAGGTGGCGCCGCAAGCGCCGGACGAATCCCGCGTGCTGGCGGCGACCTATGTCGCGCCGCTGTCCCCCTCCAATCTGCTGGCGTTCTATGCCGTGGATACCCAGAGCGACGTCGCGGCGCTTGGGACGCTTTCCGTGCTCGGCCAAGGGCGCATCTATGGCGCGCGCTGGATCCGGCTGCTGCCGGCGGACAGTGGCCGATTCCACAATCTGACGCTGGGTTTCGATTTCAAGGATTTCGACGAAAGCATCCGGCTCGATGAGCTCGGGGCGCCGATCGACACGCCGATCGCGTATGGCGCCTGGTCCATTGCCTATGCCGGCGGCAGCAACTCCGCGGCCTGGCGCGCTTCTTGGAACCTCGGCGCAAATTTGGGCCTCAGGGGAGTGCTGAACAGTGCGGACGAGTTCAACGCGGCGCCGAATGATCCCACTGACACCCGCGGCAAGCGCAGCGGCGCGAAGCCCAACTATTTCTACCTGCGCGGCAACGGCAGCGTGGAACGCTCCTTGCCGCGAGGCTTCACGGCCGCGATTCGGCTTGCCGGACAGTTCACGACGGAGCCACTGATCAACAATGAACAGTTTGCGATCGGTGGTGCCGATTCGGTACGTGGTTTCGTCGAGTCGGATCAGCTCGGCGACATGGGAATCAGTGGCTCGCTGGAGCTGCGCGGTCCGTCAATGTCCAAATGGCTGGGAGAGAGTGTCCGCGATGCGCGCGCCTTTGTTTTCTACGACGCCGGCATCATCAGCGTCATCGACCCGGGACCTGAGCAGATTTCCCGATTCGATCTGGCCAGTGTCGGCGCCGGCTTGCGGTTCAGTGGTTTCGGCGGACTTGATGCCGCGCTCGACTGGGCCTATCCACTGGTCCCGTCGACCCGTGTGCGCGACGGCGAGTCGCGGGTACATTTTTCGGTGAAGTATGGGTTTTAGGTTGCGCAATACAACAGGAATCGGATCTGGCGCGGCGGCGCTGCTTGTCGTCGTCGCTGCGGGTGCCGCGCCCGCCCAGCAGTTGCCGGTGCCTTGCGTGGCCGGAGTCTGCGGCCCCTCCGCTCCCACTTTCGTGACATCGGGAGCAGGCACTGCCGTCCAGAGCGGCAATGCACTGACGGTCACGCAGACGACCGACTCCGCGATTTTCAACTGGCAGAGCTTCAACATTGGCGAAGGCGGTCGGGTCGACTTCTCCCAGCCGAGCGCCAGTTCAGTCGCGCTGAACCGGATTCTGGATAGCGCACCAAGTCGCATCTTCGGCGTACTGAACGCCAATGGGCGTGTGTACCTGTTGAATCGAAACGGCATCGTTTTTGGCAATGGCGCGCAGGTGAACGTCGGTGGGCTGGTCGCCTCGTCGCTCGATGTGACGCCGGAGGCGTTGGAACAGGGCATCGCCAGAGCGGCACGTGCCGGAGCACCTGCGTTTCGTGGCTTTCGGGATTCAAACGGAGACCTGCTGCCGAGTGGCGCGGTGCGAGTGCTCGAGGGCGCCCGGATTGCGGCGGACGGTGGCCAGGTGCTGTTGCTTGGCCCGGAAGTCAGCAATGAAGGCACGATCCGCACGCCCGACGGCCAGACGATCATGGCTGCGGGACAGGAAATCTACCTGACCAGCAGCTCCGATCCGAATCTCGTTGGGCTGCTGGTCGAGGTGTCGCTGGGCGGCACCGTGACGAATGGGCGTAGGTCCAATGCGACGGCCGCCAGCGCAGAAAACCTCGTTGGGCAGATCAGCGCCGAGCGCGGTAACGTTTCACTGGTCGGGCTGGCCGTGAACCAGCTCGGACGCATCTCGGCGACCACGTCGGTCCGCTCGAACGGTTCCGTGCGTCTGCTCGCGCGCGATGGCGCATCGGTGTCCGGCGGTGCTGCCCCGACGCTGCTGACCAATAACGGTGGGGACTTGCGGCTCGGTGAGCGCAGCGTTACGGCCATCACGCTCGACACGAACCCGCAGGACCGCACTGTCGATGTGAACGAGCAGCCGCTGTCGAGCATCCTGCTCGAAGGCAGGCAGATCCGGATCGAGCGCGATGCGCGTCTGACGGCGCGTGGCGGCACGATCACGGCGATCGCGCGTGTCAACCCCGGCATCGCGCCCGGCGCCTTCAGTGCGAGCGCGGATGACTCACGGGTCCTGCTCGAGTCAGGCGCCAGGCTCGACGTCGCCGGTGCCACGCTCGATCTGCCCATGGAACGCAATCTGCTGACGATCGAGCTGCGCGGCACGCAGCTGGCGGACAGCCCGGTGCAGCGCGACGGCCCACTGCGCTGCACTGCGGACGCCTGCACTCCGGTCGTGGTGGATATTCGGGCAAGCGGAACCCGGGCCGACGGCTCGAGTTGGCAGGGCACGCCGATCGCCGATGTCTCAGGGGATATTTCAACGATTGCCCGCACGGTAGAAGAACGCACGCTGAACGGCGGCAGCGTCTCGCTGCAGTCGTCGGGCGACGTGATTGTGGCTGGCGCCGCCACGATCGACGTCTCCGGCGGATCCATTCGGTACCGCGACGGTTCGATTGCGACCACGCGCCTTCTTGGTGAGGACGGGCGTGTCTACGACATTGGCGCTGCGGATCCCGCGCGTCGCTATGCGGGCATCGCTGACGTGGCCCGGGTTGATTTCGTCAAGTGGGGCGTCAGCAATACGTACTCCGGTTTTGCTGGGGAAGCGCGTAGCAGCTTCGAGTCGGGTTATTTCGAAGGCCGCGACGCCGGTGCGGTCAATATCTTTGCGCCACGGTTCATCTTCGATGGCAACCTGATTGGCTCGACCACCGCAGGCCGTTATCAGCGGTTGCCGTCGCAGCCGCTTGCAGCCAACGCGCCTCGCCCCTACAACCAGCTGCCGCTCGGTGCAGCGCTCGTGCTCGGCAACGCTCAGCCGATTACCGGCGGCGGCGTCGCGCCCAATTACCTGCTGGGTGCCGTCACGTTCGGCGGCGGCGCCGTACTGCCGGCGCTGCTGAACGAGTCCGGCGGCACATTCGATCCGCGACAGGATCTGTGGCCTACGGCGCTATCCGTCAGCGTGCTGCGCTCTGAAATCTTGGGTACCGGTGCGGCGGCTCGAACCTCGATCTTTGCGAACGGTCGAATCGACCTGCCCGGCTCGATGGTACTGACCTTGCCGGGTGCGGGTTCGCTTTCGCTGACGGCGTCGTCGCTGCAGGTCGCCGGTTCCATCGATGCACCTGGCGGGCGACTGAACTTCGTGACCCGACCCACCATCACCGCGGAAGTCTCGGATGGCCTCGTTCTGGCGCCAGGGTCACGGCTGACCGCGCGCGGCCGCTGGGTCAACGATGATCCGCGTCTGGGTTCGGCTGATGCGCCGCTCTTGATCAACGGCGGCAGCGTTTCGCTGTCCAGCGAACAGGCCGGGCTGCGCCTGTCGCCTGCAAGCCTGATCGACGTGTCGGGTGGGGCTTGGCAGCGAACCAATGGTTCCATCGTCGCGGGCCGGGGCGGCAGTGTTTTGATTTCCGCCGCGCCAACCTCAACGGGTGGAGCCGTGCCCTTGTTGCTGGGTAGCGAGCTGCGCGGATTCGCGCTCAGTCAGGGCGCAAGCCTCGCCGTCGAGGCGAATCAGATCTGCATCGCTGCCACCGACTGCGCATCGGACCCGTCGACATTGTGGTTGACGCCTGCGCGGCTGAACGCAGGCGGTTTCGGCGACATCCGATTGGCATCCAACCTGCGCGGACTCGAGGTATTGCCCGGAACGCTGCTCGCGCTGCGTCAGACGAACCTGGAGTTCACGCGGGCGCCGGTGTTGATTCGCACCGGGACGGAGCTGGCGAGCTTGACGCAGGCCACAGTCCTTGCCGCACTGGATCGCCGCCCTGTAAATCTTGCTCTCGGAGTCCGCGTGTCTTCGGGTGCCGGACCGTTGTCGGCGGCGAGCTTCTCAACGGCGCCTGAGTTGAGGATTGCGACGGGCACTGCGATAGACCTTGATCCGCTTGCAACTCTTGCGCTGACATCGAACTCACGGGTCGTCATCGACGGTTCGATCTCGGCGCCGGCAGGCAACGTGTCAATCGGTCTCGGCAACGACCTCTTGATTGCGGATTTTCTGCCGTCGCAGGGAATCTGGCTGGCGTCCAACGCACGCATCGACGTGCGCGGACTGGCTCGTGTGGTCACCGATGATCTGGGGCGCCGAACGGGAGACGTACTGGATGGTGGCACGGTTTCGATCACGGCCTCGCGCGGCTACATCGTCTCCTTACCCGGTTCGCTGATCGATGTTTCCGGCGCTGCCGCGGAGCTGGACATTCTCGAGTCTCTCGGCGGCTCCGGCCGCACCGTCGCCCGCACGATCGAATCACGCGGCGGCGGCTTTGCCTTGCAGGCAGCGGAAGGGATGCTGCTGAATGGCCGCTGGGCCGCCCGCGGCGGCGGCGCCACGGGCACTTCAGCGGGAGGGAGCTTGTCGCTGCGGCTCGACGCCGGATCACGCAATGATCCCGGTCAACTGCAGGCAGTGCTTCCGATCGGACCGCGTCGCGCGGTGCTGACCGATGCGACCAGTCTTGCCATTGTCGCGCCCGGCACTTCCGTTCCGACTGCCCTGAACGGGCAGGCGCTGTTGTCGGCGTCCGCCGTCGAGTCGGCCGGTTTCGATTTCCTCGACGTCGCGGTCCGCAGTCTGGACATTCTGAGCGGTGGCCAGATCGCAACAGGCGCCGGGCCCGGCCAGATCGTACTGCGAGGCGACCTGGATCTGAATATCCGGGGCCGGATTTCCCTCGACGCAGCGGAACTGCGCGCTGAGGGAGGTACCGCTCGGATTGCGTCCTCGGTCGTCTCTGTGGGTCACAGCGATGCAGAGCGGCAGTCGAATGCGTCCGAGCCGCAGGGAGGGAGCGGTCAGCTGTTCGTGGATGCTGGGTTGCTGCAGCTGATCGGCAGTTCGCGGCTTTCTGGCTTCGAGCGTGTCGATTTGTCGGGACGCAGCGAGATTCAGCTGCGTGGCGTGCAATCCCAGAACGACCCACTGCCGATCGGCACGTTCAGTCTGGTCGGCGACCTGCGCATGGCGTCGCGACAGATTGTGCCGAGCACGCTGACCGATTTCACGATTGCAACGCGGAGCGCGGCCCAGAGCGATCCCGCTGCCACGATTCGCATCGACGCGCTGGACGGCGAGCGGTCCACCGTGCTCTCTGCGGCTGGTCGGCTGACGTTGTCGGCGCCGGTCATTGAGCAGTTCGGCGTGCTTCGCGCGCCGTTCGGATCAATTGCATTGAACGCGACCCGCCTCGAACTCGGCGCCGGCAGCCTGACTTCGACGACTGCGGTCGACGAGCTGATTCCGTTTGGCACGACTCAAGGTGGTTTCGACTGGACGTTCGGCTTGCCGCGCCGGACGGTGGTGTTCGGCGTCGGCGCCACGGATGTGCCTCAGCAGTCGGTGTCGCTGAACGCGGATGCCGTTGAATTTCGAGCCGGCGCGATCGTCGATGTTCGCGGCGGCGGTGATCTTCTCGCCTACGAGTTTATACCCGGCACCACCGGAACGATCGACGTGCTGGATTCGCGCGAGCGACCCAACCAGTTCGCGGTTGTTCCATCACTGCGACTCGACTACGCGCCGTTCGATCCATCCGCGTCGGCATTCTCGGCACTTCGTCCCGGCGACAGCGTGTACCTGGGGAGCGGTAGCGGGCTGGCGGCGGGGTTCTACACCTTGCTACCAGCCCGCTACGCGCTTTTGCCCGACGCCTTTCTCGTCAGTGAAGTGGCCGGCTTCCGTGACCTGCCGGACGGTGCGGCCGTTTCGCTGCTCGATGGCAGTCGGGTCGTGGCGGGTTTCCGAACGCTTGCCGGCACCGCAATCCGGGATCCGCGTTCGACCGGGTTTGCGGTTCGAGCTGGCGTCAGCGCCCAGCAGGAAGCCCGCTACTCGCTGACTCGCGCCAGTGATTTCTTTGCGGCCCAGTACGATCGCTTCGAGTTACCGCGCCCGAGGCTCGGTGCCGACGCGGGCTTGCTGGCGATTGCCGCGCGAACCTCACTCGATCTCGACGGCCAGCTGCGTGCGGCCGCCGCCGCCGGCGGACGCGGTGCCGCATTCGATCTCAGCAGCGACCGCCTGCAAGTCGTCTCAAGTGCTTCGACGTCGCCGCAGCCTGGTTTCGTCAGCGTGTTGGACCAACGCATCAATGCGCTTCAGGCCGAGAGTGTGCTGCTGGGCGGAACGACTTCACCGAGTGCGGCCGGAACGCGCCTGGTAATTGGTGCGTCCCGCGTCAGCATCGGCGCGGGCGCGCTGCTTGAAGCTCCAGAGATACTTCTCGTGGCACGCGAACAGGTTGAGGTTGGCAACGATGCCGTACTTCGGGCCACGGGTTCGGTGCTGACATCGACGGACGCACTCCTTATCGAGGGAGATGGTGCGCTGCTTCGTGTGTCGCGCGCCGACGCTGGCATCGTCAGTCGCTCTGCGGCCGCCGGGACGACCGGGAGCATTGATATCGCGCCGGGCGCGCGGCTCGAAGCCGGCGACGGATCGATCACGCTCGAGGCGTCGCGCGACGCACGCTCAGCGGGTGTCCTGGCGACAACCGGCACCCTCAGTCTCGGTGCCGCGCGAATCAGCCTCGGCGACACCAGCGGCGTCACCGAAGGACTGCAGCTCAGCAGTGCCGATCTCGCCGCGCTCGATCTGCGCGGACTGCGCCTGCGCAGCGCCACGGCGATTGACGTGGCGGGTGAGTTCGCGGTCAATGCGCAGCGTGTTTCGATCGATGCCGGAGGATTTCGCGCCCGCCCCGTCGCCGGCGGAACCATGCTCGGCGGGCAATTCAACGCTACCTCCGTGCGGCTCGCCAACCTCGCCGGGGTGCCGCTCAGCAGCGCGCCCGCAAGTGAGGGATCTTTGCGGATCTTCGCGGATGAAATTGTCCTGGGAGACGGGGCTTTTGCTTTCGCCGGCATCGGCGACACGCAACTCGATTCAGCAGCCGACCTCTACGTCGAAGGGGATGGAGCGCTGCGCGCCGATGGTCGCCTGCAGGTTGCAGCCCGCAGGATAGCTGCGGCATCGGGCGCAACCTATGGCTTCTCCTCGGGCGCTGAGCTGTCGCTTCTCGGTTCGGACCGCCCCCCCACTGCGATGCTGGTGGAACGCGAAGCAGGGCTCGGTGCACGATTCGACCTTCTCGGGCGGCAACTTTCGCTCGACACACTGATTGCGGCACCGGCTGGAGTCGTGACCGCGCGCGCAATCGGCCCGGACCTCGCGTTGCCTGGCGCGGCCGCCGCGCGCTCGCTCGAACTCGGATCGCAGGCGCGGATCGACGTCTCGGGCCGCACGCTGACTTTTGATGGCGTGGACCTGGCAGCGCCTGGCGGGCGAGTGTTGCTGGTGGCACAGAGCGGTGGCGTTGCGGTCCGCTCAGGATCAATCGTCAACGTGGGTGGCAGCCCCGGCGGGGGCGATGCGGGCCGCATTGAGATTTCCGCGCCACAGGGCGCGATCGAACTGCTGGGCGAACTGCGAGGCAGCGCGAGCAGTGGCAGCCGCGCTGGCGAAGCGGTGATCGATGGGCTCGATCTCGGCTCGTTCTCGGCGCTGAACCGAGCGCTGAGCGCCGGCGGCTTCTCAGCGTTGCGAGATATCCGTCTGCGGGGTGCGGGCGATCTGCGCGTGGGCGCTACGCCTGCGGAGGCGATCAACGCCTCGCGCATTCGTCTCACTGCAGACCGCGGCAGTGTCTTCATCGACGGTCAACTTGGCGCCAGCGGGCTGATCGGCGGTGAGGTCATTCTTTCAGCGCTACAGAGTGTTGTCGTGACGGGCCGAATCGACGCTGCCGCAACCGCGCAGGATGGCCGCGGCGGTCGGGTAGAGCTGCTCGCCGGAGTCGGCGGTACGGTCAGAGTCGCGGACGGCGCGCAAGTCGACGTCAGTGCGGGGGCCGGCAGCGGCGGCGTCGAGAGTGCTCGCGGCGGCCGCGTGCTCGTGCGGGTCGACCGTGACGGTGCGCAGACGCTGCTGGACAGCATCCAGAGCAACGACCGCGTACGACTGCCGCCGTCCTCGCTGGTCGGAGCGGCTCGGGTTGATCTGGAAGGCTACGCGGTCTACTCGGACGCAGACGGCGTACTGACGGCGGCCGAAACATCAACGACGTCGCTGGCGTATCAGGAAGCTCTCGCCTTCATGGGCAGCGCCGAGAGCATCCGCGCCGCGCTGGGCTGGGCCGTGGACGGCCCGCTGACAGTGCGGCCGGGTGTTGAGATCCGCGCGAGCAATGATCTGCGGCTGGCGGCGAACTGGAACCTGTTCGACTGGCGCTTCAGCGGTATTGCTGGTGTGCTGACCTTGCGCGCGCCGGGAAATTTGCGTTTCGACGCATCATTGAGCGACGGCTTCGCAGCGTTGACCGGACCTGCCGGATTCGCGCTCGCCGACGTCGGCGACAGCTGGTCTTATCGGTTGATCGGCGGCGCTGATCTGGCGAGCAGCGATCCGCTGGCTGTGCGTCCGCTGCATCTGCTCGCGAGCGGTTCCGGCAACGTCGCCGTTGCCGGCGGCACGCCGAGCTTCGGCAGCGGCGTACCCACGCCGCGGATGATCCGCACAGGAACCGGAGACATCGACATTGTTGCCGGTCGCGATTTCGAGCTCGGCAACCGTGCTTCCGTCGTCTATACAGCAGGTCGTGCCAGCGTCGGAGTTGGTCTGACTGGAACCGGCAATCTTGGCGGGCGCGCTTATCCTGTCGATGGCGGAGACCTGCGCATCTCCGCGCAGCAGGACGTCCGCGGCGCGCAGACCAATCAGTTGCTGACCGACTGGTTGTGGCGAACCGGTCGCGTTGCCGGGTCATTGAATCCCAGCGCCACCGGCTGGACGATCAATTTCCAGGAGTTTGAGCAGAACGTCGGCGCGCTGGGCGGGGGAGATCTTCTGGTTCGCGCAGGCCGCGACATCCAGACACTTTCCGCGGTAGCGCCATCGATCGGACGCCAGGTCGGGGGTCGATTGGCCGACCAGAATCTTGTCGAGGTACTGGGGACGGGTGCTCTGGATGTCAGCGCCGGCGGCAATATTCTGGGGGGCGTTTACTACGTGGGCGGCGGTGCCGGACGAATCCGTGCCGGCGGCGTGCTGGGTGCCGATGCAGGCGCATTTGGCGCATCGGGGCTCAATCCCATTCTCGCTGTCGACTCCGGCCGCTTCGATCTCAGCGCGCGCACCAACTTGACGATCGAGGCGATCGTCAATCCGTTCCTGCTGCCGCAGGGCGCGAGCCAGATCGGCAGCACACCGAATGTCCGCAATCAGTCGTATTTTTCAACCTACGGCGCGGACGCCTCGGTCCGCGCCACCAGCGTTGGCGGCGACCTCACGCTACTGTCCAACGCTTCGGTGTTCGGGCCGTTGGTCGCGCGGTTTCGGGACACGATGTTCTTCCAACAGATCAGCAACGTCAGCACAGCGCTGCGGCTAGCGCCGCCGCGCGTGAGTGCAGCCGCTCTCTCCGGGAACCTTGCGCTGGCGGCGCCGATTACCTTGTACCCGTCACTGCGGGGCACTCTGGAACTGTACGCGCGCAACGATCTGCGGATCGGTACCGTGGAAACGGGTTCGATTATCGTTTCCGACGCGGACCCCGCCTTGCTTCCAGGGATTGATAATCCTGCGGGAAGTTTTGCGTTGGTGTTTGACCTTCTGGGTACGGCGTTGACGCTCGACACGCGCTTCAATGCGGCGAACCCGCTCGCTCGACAACAGCGTGCCGCACCCGGATTCTCGCCCATCGAGCCGATTCGGCTGGTGGCGCAAGAAGGCAGCATCCTGCATCGTCCGCAGCAGCCTGCCGATACCTCGCTGCTATATTTCTCGAGACCCGCACGCCTGATCGCAGGCGATGACATCCGCGATCTTGGGATCACTGTGCAGCACGTCTTCGGGACCGACCAGACGACGATCGCCGCGGGCCGCGACCTGATCTACTCGATCGGCCGCGAAGCGAACGGGACGATCTCACCGAATCTTCGGGCGATCGCTGTCGATGGTCCGGGTCGGCTGGACGTCGTCGCGGGTCGGAATATCGATCTGCAGGCGTCTGTCGGGATCACGACCCGTGGCAACCTCCGCAACCCTGCGCTCGCGGACCGGGGCGCGGACGTCAGCCTGCTCGCGGGAGTCGGTGACGGGCAGCAGAACGCGGCGGGATTTGTCGATCGATACCTGACTCAAAGCCTCGATCTGCTGGCGCGTCTGCGTGACTTCGTGACCGGTGTGGTAGCCGGTGCGGCGCCGACCAGTTCAGGCGAAGCGTTGGCGCTGTTCCAAAGCCTTTCCGAGGATCAGCGGCGCGGATTTCTCGCGGAGATCTTCCCAGCGCGCGGCGCCTCGGCCCCGGATTCGCGGCGCATCGCCGAGGGCGCCAGCGTTGATCAGCAGCAGCAGTATCTGAGCGTACTCGCCGACTACGAATCGCGGCTCGTGGAGTTTGTCAACTCGCTGATCGTGGATCGGGCGGTCGCCGCAACCCTGGCGGCCTCGCCGCTCGGAGCGCTGGCGCTCTTTTCGGATCGCGGTTCCGTGTCGGATTCGCGCCAGTCCGCCCTGCTGCAGGAGATCCTGTTCTCCGAGCTTCGCTTTGCCGGTCGCATTGCGGCGCAAGCGGGCGAAGCCGCGGGAGATGCCGGGCCGGCGTTTACCGCCCTTGAAACACTTTATCCAGGTTCCAACCCGGACCCTGATGCGGGCGAACAGAACCGGTTTGCAGGCGACATCCGGCTGTTCTTCAGCCGGGTCTACACGCTGGATGGCGGCGGAATCGAGCTGTTGGCACCGGGCGGCGGTATCAACGTCGGTCTCGCAAGTCCACCTGCGGCGTTCGGCATCGCCAAGCGCCCGGATCAGCTGGGGATCGTCGCGCAGAGCACCGGGTCGGTACAGGCATTGGCGTTTGGTGACTTCGAGGTCAACGAATCGCGAGTGTTTGCCGCCGACGGCGGCAACATCCTGGTGTGGTCGACTCGCGGCGATATCGATGCGGGGCGCGGTGCCAAGACTGCGATCTCTGCGCCACCGCCGCTGATCACCTTCGATGACAACGGATTCCCCGTCGTGATATTTCCTGCTGCGTTGACCGGTAGCGGTATCCAGACGCTGGCCACAACGCCCGGGCGGGTAGCCGGCGACGTGGATTTGTTTGCGCCGCGCGGCATCGTCAATGCGGGCGACGCAGGAATCGTCTGCCAGAACTGCACAATTTTCGCGACCGCGGTCATTGGTGCCAACAACATTCAGGTTGGCGGGGTGTCGGTTGGCGTGCCGGTCGATACGGGTGGACTGGCGGCTGGCCTCACCGGCGTCAGCAATGTGGCAACCAGTGCCAGCGCTGCCGCAGCGGCGGTCAGTCAGGACGCGGGTGCTCGGCAGCCGTCAGGCAGCCCGCTCGCTGATTCGGCAATCGGCTGGCTCGAAGTATTCATCGAAGGCTTCGGCGACGACGTCTGTAAGCCTAATGACGAAGAGTGCCTGCGGCGTGCACGCGAACGACAATGAAAAGACGGCGGACTACTTCTGCGCAGCGTCGAGCAGTGCGGTGAGCTGATCGCGAGGCGGCGCTCCAGTAAAGCGCTGGCCGTTGGCAAAAACCAGCGTCGGCGTGCTGGCGATGCGCAGCTCGCGGCCGATTTTGAGAATCTCGTCTACCGGATCGCTGCCGCAGTCGTCCTTCGAAGTCGCGTCCTGGCCGCGTAGCATCCAGGCTGACCAGGCTTCCGCTCGGTCGGACGAACACCAGATCGCCCGGGCCCGCGCGACGGCGTCGGGATGCAGCGAAGCCAGCGGATACAGCAGGATGTGGACCGTGACATCGTCGAGCGTGGCGAGATCTTTTTCGAGCTGTTTGCAAAACGGGCAGTCTGGATCCGAGAACACGTAAACGTGTCGGCTGCCCTTGCCGCTCGAATAGCGGATGGTCTTGTCGAGCGGCAGGCCGGCGGTGTCGACTCGCAACAGCGCGTCGACGCGTTCGGACGAAAGATTGCGCCGCGTGGCGGTCTCCATCATCTGCCCGACAATCAGGTAGTCTCCGTTCGGATCCGCGTAGGCGACGCTATCGCCCGTGAATACCTCATAGAGCCCCGCAATGGGCGACGGCGCGACCTGCAGGATCTGCACCTGGGGATATCGTTCCGTCAGTCGGGCTTGCAGCGCGCTGAGATCGGCAACCACTGGCTGGGCCGCAACGATGAAGGCGGGCGCCAGGACGGCGAGTATCAGCGCAGCACGGGCTGCTGATTGAGGTGTGCAACGCATGGTTCCGAAGCTCTCTGAGGCTGCGCGTCGCAGCAATTCCTCAAAGGTTACCCATCTGTTGTGTCGAAAGGATTGCACTCCACGAAGCCGAAACAAGAACGTCACACTTGCTCACCATAATCACAGAAATAGACGTAGCAAA
This sequence comes from Steroidobacterales bacterium, assembly GCA_038210215.1. Lineage (GTDB taxonomy): Bacteria > Pseudomonadota > Gammaproteobacteria > Steroidobacterales > Steroidobacteraceae > UBA964. The sequence continues at coordinate 44,542 of JBBQWY010000005.1, read as the reverse complement.
AGCTTGGCTTTTCGCGACGCGGGCTGGTCTTTACCTGGGGATCGTCACTGATGAGATGGATGCGGAATGTTGCGCGACTGCTCGTCGTCAGCACGCTTGGAATGGTCGCCTCGCCCGCAGCCTTCGCATGGTGGAACGACGACTGGTCGTTCCGCAAGGAACTGACGTTTGATCTCTCGTCCACCGGTGCGGGTGTCGCGACGAGTCCAGCGGACGTGCCCGTTCTAGTCCGACTGAGTCTTGGAAACTTTCAGTACTTCGCCGATGCCAAGCCGGACGGATCTGACTTTCGCTTCATCGCCGGCGACGACCGTACGCCCTTGAAGCATCACGTCGAGTTTTTTGACGCGACGAGCCAGATGGCGCTGGTTTGGGTGCGGGTACCGCGTCTGTCAGGCGGCACCAATAGTGAGAAGATCTACCTCTACTACGGCAACCCCGATGCTGCGCCGGCGGGCGACGTATCCGGGACCTATGACACCGCCACGGCTCTTATCTATCACTTCGGTCCGCCGGTCGGTGCACCGCAGGACTCGAGCGGTTACGGCTCGGAACCGACGCAGTTTGGAGCCCTTTCGAGTCCTGCGTCGCTGATCGCTGCGGGTGTTTCCTTCGCGGGCACAGAGACGATTTCTATTCCGGCGACTGGCGCGATACGACTCTTGCCCGACAAGGGCTGGACGCTCTCCGCATGGGTGCGGATCCAAAGCCAGCAGCAGGCAGTGGTGGCGCAGCTGGCGGATCAGGGTGCGGAAGTCGTTCTTGGAATAGATGGGCTGAAGCCCTTTGTTCGGGCCAGCAGTCCAACGGGAACGGTGCAGAGCGGGCAAGTGACTGACGAGCTGGTCGCCGGGCAGTGGCACCACTTGGCGGTACGCGTTTCGCCCGACCGACTCACTATTTTCGTTGACGGAGTCGAGGCCGGAGCGACGCCCTTCACGCCGACGGAGCTCGGCGGGACACTGACAATCGGTGGCGCTGCGGGCGGCAATGCCTTTTTTATCGGCGATCTGGATGAACTGGGCGTCTCGTCGGTTGCGCGCGAAGCGGACTGGATCCGGTCGCTCGCCCGAAGCCAGGGTGTGGTCGCGCCGCTACTGGTTTACGGAGGCGACGCCCAGAAAGAGGGCGGGGGCGAGGGATACTTTGCCGTAACGCTGCGCAACGTGACCCTGGACGGCTGGGTCGTCATCGCACTCTGCGTCGTGCTGTTCCTGTTCTCGATGATGATCATGATCACCAAGGCATTGTTCCTTGATCGGGTGGTCAAGGGAAACGCCCGGTTCCTGGCCGAGTTCCGCAAGCTTCGCGACGATCCGACCGCGCTCGATCGCTCGATCGCCCGTGGCGGGTCTGCTGACGACGAGGATTCGGTGTTCGAGGTCGGGGGCGGCTCGCAGCTGATGAGCGCCCTGAGTGCGAACGGAAGCAGCTTTGGCGTCTCGACGCTGTATCGCCTCTATCACCATGGTGTCCGCGAAGCACTGAAGCGTGTGGAGGGGGAGGCGGGTGGAGCTGATCGTGTCCGGTCGCTGTCACCAGCGGCGATCGAAGCGATCCGGGCCACGATGGACGCTTCGCTGACAAGAATGACCCAGCGCCTTTCGGCGCAGATGGTCTGGTTGACGATCTCGATCTCGGGTGGACCCTTCCTCGGTCTGCTTGGGACAGTTGTGGGGGTGATGATCACCTTTGCGGCGATTGCCTTAAGCGGCGACGTCAACGTCAATGCCATTGCGCCGGGCATCGCGGCAGCGCTCGTTGCGACGGTCGCAGGCCTCGGCGTCGCGATCCCGTGTCTGTTCGGCTACAACTACTTGAATACCCGTATCAAGGAGATCGTGGCGGACATGCGCGTGTTCGTCGATGAGTTCGTTACCCGTCTAGCTGAAACTTACTCTTGAGGTGATACATGTCTGCTCCTGTCGGTGACATTGACGTTTACGACGATATCAACATCACGCCGATGCTGGATCTCGCCTACGTGCTGCTGGTGATCTTCATCATCATGACGACGGCCAGCGTCCAGGGCATCAAGGTCAATTTGCCCAAGGCCAGCGCCCAGCCAGCGATCGCGGAGTCCAAGACCAAGGCGGTTACGATCGTCGCCGACGGCACGATCTATCTGGACACGTTTCCGGTCACGCTGGCGGAGCTCGAAACCCGGCTCGGTCAATACAAGGCTGCAGACCCGAACCTGCCGGTCATTATCAAGGCGGACTCAACGATTCAGTACCAGAGCGTCGTCGACGTTCTGGATCTCGTGGGCCGCCTTGAGATCACTCAGCTCGGGCTCGTCACCCAGAAGTTGGTCAAGTAGGCGCAAGCTAGATGACCGGATCGCGTACTGAACGTCTGCGGTTCCTGCCTGCCACGATCGCGGTTGTCGCGATCGTGGGAATCGCGATTGTGCTGTTCATGCTGGTGCGCCACTGGATCGCTACGCCGCCCAGTTCCAAGAGGTCGGTAGTACAAGAAGTGCGACTGATTCGTCCGCCGCCGCCGCCGGACGTCGAGCCACCGCCCCCGCCTCCGCCAGAAGAAGAAGTAGATCTACCTGAACCCGAGGCGCAGCCTGAGGCGCCAACGGATGCTCCGCCTCCGGGCGAGCAACTCGGCCTTGACGCTGACGGTTCTGCTGGCGGCGACGGTTTCGGCCTCGTTGCGAGAAAAGGCGGGCGGGACCTGTTGTCGACCGGAGGCAGTGCTATCGCGTGGTATGCGAACGTGATCAAGGGCGAGGTGCTGAACTCACTTGAGAACGAGTCCAACGTCCGACGTGGCTCCTATTCGGTCAGCGTCCGGATATGGGTCCGACCGGACGGAACCATAGAACGCTATCGCCTCGCTCAGTCTACCGGCGACCCGGAGCGAGATCGGGCGATCGAAGCGGCGCTGGGCCGCATCGGAAGATTTTCGCAACCACCGCCGGCTGAGCTTCCGCAACCCATTAGCCTGCGGCTCGTGTCCCGCGCCTGAGGAATTCGTCATGGCATCGCGTCCCCTGATCCTGCTCGCCGTTGGCGTCCTGTGCGCGATGGCCGCCAATCCTGCCGCTGCGGCACAGACTTCTGCTGAGAACAGCCTGCTGGAGCTACGCCTGACGGTCGTAAACCTGCTGCAGGGCCTGGTCGAGAAGGGCGTGCTGACCCGCGAGCAGGCAGAATCGATGGTGCAGGCGGCTCAGGAAAAAGCTGCTTCGGACGCAGCGGCGACCCAGGCGCAGGCGGCTGCGGAAGCAGGCGCGGTTCGGGTTCCGTACGTGCCGCAGATTGTTCGGGATGAAATCCGCAAGGACGTTGTTCAGGAACTGACTGGCGAGGTCGCCCGCGAAGTCGTCGAGCAGGCGAAGGCCGAGGAGTGGGGAGTTCCCGCGGCCCTTCCAGACTGGATCAAGCTTATTCGCTGGAGTGGCGATCTTCGGGTTCGGTCGCAGCTCGATTCCTTCGCCGAAGACAACATTCCGAATCAATATCTGAACTTTCTGACGGTCAATGATCGCGGCGGAGTCGTGCGGGCTGGCACGGAGGCGTTCGAGAATGTCACTGAGGACCGGCAGCGCCTGCGTGCGCGCCTCAGAGTGGCGCTCGATGCCGAACTCGGGTCGGGTTGGAGCTTTGGCGCGCGACTATCGACCGGAAACCTGCGCAATCCAGTCACGGCGAACCAGACACTGGGCAATACCTCGGCTCGATACCAGACGGGACTTGATCGAGCCTACGTGAGATGGACTGGCAACAGTGATGATGTTGCACATGTCTGGACCGCCTGGGGCGGTCGCCTGCCCAATCCATTCGAATCGACGGAACTCGTCTGGGACAACGACGTCGCGTTCGAAGGGCTCGCGGGAAATTATCGTCTGGGTCTGGGCTCCGGAGATCCCTACTCACATTTTGCGTTCCTGACGCTCGGCGCCTTTCAGATCCAGGAAGTGGAGCTCTCGGCGAAAGACAAATGGCTGCTTGGAGCTCAGCTCGGGGTTGACTGGCGCACGGATGGCGGCAGCCGAATTCGAGCGGCTGCCGCCTACTATGACTACCGCAACATCGCTGGCCGACGCAATGTCCTCGACAGCGCGGTATTGGACTTCACTGCTCCGCAGTTCCTGCAGCGTGGGAATACCCTGTTCGATATCAGGAACGATGCGGACCCGACGACCAACCTTTATGCGCTCGCTTCCGATTTCCGCCTGGTCAACGCTACGGCGAGCTATGAGCTGAAGATATCGGACCTGCATCGCGTCGCCGTCACTCTCGACTACGTGAGGAACATCGGCTTCGACGAGCAAGAAATTCAGGCGAGAATTGGCACGACGGTGCCCATCGAAGAACGGACCGAGGGCTACCAGGCGGAAGTGTCGTTCGGCCATTCAGTCATTGCCAGGAAGAATGCCTGGCGCGCGTTTCTTGGCTATCGCTACGTGCAGGGCGATGCAGTACTCGACGCGTTTTCGGACTCGAACTTCCGCCTGGGTGGCACCGATGCCAAAGGCTTCTATATCGGCGGCGACTACTCACTCACACCGCGGGTGTTCACTCGCCTGCGCTATCTCAGCGGAAGTGAAATCGACGGGCCACCGTTCGGCGTTGACGTGCTACAGCTCGACCTCAACACCCAGTTCTAGAGGTCCGAGCAATGAAGCGCATATTTGATTTGCTGCCCTTGGGCGTCGCGGTGCTGCTCGCCAGCGGCGCAAGCTTGGCTCAGACCGCGCGCGACGGAGGCGGCGCGAGCCCGCAGGCGATGCAGCAGCTGCAGCAACTGGCGGCAGAGCGAACGGCGTTGCAAGCCGAGAACACACGAATGAAGCAGGAGCTGGAAGCCCTGCGCAGGGAACGGGACGAACTGAAGGACGGCGCCGCTTCTGGAGAGCGGCGCACACGAATCGCCCAGGCTGAACTGGCGAGGGCCTCTGCAACCCGGGAAGGGACCGCCCAGGAGCTGGAACAGCAGCGTGCGCGGACTCAGGATCTTGTAGAGAAGTCCCGCGAAATCATTGACACACTCCGCAGCGTTGAGCTGCAGCGTGCGGAACTAGAGCAGCAGAGCAGGGAACGTGGCGGCGCACTGGAAGTTTGTGGGGAGCGCAACCGGGCGCTCTACCAGATGAATGCGGAGCTTCTGGACCGGATCGAGAATCGGAGCGTCTGGTCCGCGCTGAGTCGTGGTGAGCCATTCACGCAGATCACTCGAGCGCGTCTTGAAAATCTGATCGAGGACTATCGCTACAAAGCCGAAGATCAGAAACTGCAGCCCGGCCCGCCGCAGGCAGCGGATTAACGCGCCCGTCACCCCTCCGTCATCGTCATCGGGAACTATAGAGCTGTCATAACCCGATACGAAGCGCCGAAGAGGAGGAGTTCTCAATGCGTGTTTCAAAGCGGGCGTGGTTTGCTGCGCCCTGTGTCCTTGTAATGTCTGCGTTCGCGACGCAAGCCGAGGCTGCCTGCAGCTTTGGTCCGGGAGCGCCTTTCGGCGGAGAGCCCACGCTGCAGGCTGCCCTGAATGGCCTGCTCAGCTCGGCACCGAACACCGTCAACGATTGCCTTGCCGACGGAACAGTTTCCAACGGTGACGCCCACTGGGTCACGATTGGGCCAAGCTCGGCAACGATCCTGCTGGAAATCGCCGGATTTGCCAATCAGAACACCTTCGGCATCTACGATGCGACAGATCCGTCGAATCGGCTGCAGATCTTCACGGGTCCGCAGGGTCCAGGCACAACCGCTGCGATCGCTTTCTCTGCTGCGACCGGCGGATTCAATGTCAGCGTCACGATTGGCGCCAACACCTGGACGACCGCGACGCCGTTTACCGGCACCGCGTTCGGCTTCTACCTGCGCACGCCGCAGAACAATACGTTCTTCAGCGATTCCAGCCTGAACCCCAACCAGCTCGACCGGATGTATGCCTATCGCGGCAACGGCTCGAGTTTTGTTTCGGGTCCGGTCATGAACGACGGCAATCCCGGCAACAATGTTTTTGGTCCCACCGACGTGATCCTGGCGTACGAGGATCTTGTTCACGGCGATAACGATTACCAGGATTTCGTGGTGCTGGTCCGCGGTGTACAACCCTCGGTTGTGCCCTTGCCAGCAGCTGCCTGGCTGCTCGGGGGCGGCCTGATGGGCCTCGCCGGGCTACGCAGAATGCGCAGGAAAGTGATGACAGCCTAGCAAGCAAACGGTACAGCTCAGGCGCGATTGGCGCCGCAGCCAGAATTCCACTGCATCTTTAAAGCCCCGCGCATGCGGGGCTTTTTTTTGGCCTCGCTGTGTGCATTTGCGGGGCAAAAGTCACGAAACCTCAAAACGATTGCAATACTTGTTGGATACCTTGTTATGGAAAGTTGCAGTGCATTCACACACAGCTTTCAGACAGTGGAGGATACGTTGGTGGACAAACGCAAAGAAGCGGTATCGATTCGCATGAGTTCGTCGGACGTCCTGAAGATCAAGAAGCTTTCGCGACGCCTTGGCGCACGGGATTCGGATGTAATCAGGTTTGCAGTCAAGAACATGCTGAGCCGGCTGGCGCCGCTGTGTGATTCAGAGGCGAAGGGTCGAAACCTGATTCCGGTGTTCGTCGAGTCGGGATTCGATATCGTTCGGTTCTTCGATCTCGATGCCGAGCGGATCGAGTCGATTCTGAATGCAGAAACCGAATCCCACCGCCGCGTCGAGCGCGACGACATCGTCTTGATGACGCGTATGGGCGCGGAAATGCCCTATGCGGCGCTATTGCTGCAGGAACTCAATCCGTCAGAGGGCGCCCTCTCGACCAACACCAATCTAGGGTCGGCGTTCAAGGCCTATCTCTACGAAAAGTACCTCTACCGCGGCCAGGTAGCTCAAACACCCGAACCGGAGCGTGGCATGACGGAAGAACCCGTCGCTCTGGCCAAGTTCACGAGGCACACGTCATGAAGAATGCAATGATTAGTCGCGATTGGATTGCAGCAATTTGTTTGGCGGTGTTCTCGCTGCTGCACGCGGGACCCCTGCGGGCGGAGACAGTACTGGTAGACACCAGCACGCTGGTGGACACGGCAAAGACGGTTGTGTTTCCGTTCGTCGCCAGTGGTCCTGGGACGTTTGAGATCGTTTTAAAGGATCTGGAATGGACTGAACGATTTGCGTCATTGAGTATTGCGCTCACCGACGCACGACAGGTACTGAGCCGGCGCGACGGCGCCGGGGTGTTTTCTGTCGAATTCCAGGGCGCGGGCCTGCTGTACGCTCACGTGTCCGGAATGACCGGTCAGCTGCGATTCGCGTTGTTCGGCCTGATCGTGAAATTCCATCCGGCGACGCCGACCGTACCTCTGCCCGCGGCGGCTTGGTTGCTGCTCGGCGGGCTGGGCGCGTTGGGCGGCTCGGCGGCTTTCGCGCGCCGCAACCGCGTTGAGCGGCTTCTGCCTCCGGAACAGACCGCCTGACTCAGAACTCCTCCCGCGGCGGACAGCCGAACTCGCGTCTTGCGAACCGGTTGTCCGTCGCGGCGATTCCCGTCATAAAAGGGTCACCTGACATTTGTATAACGATCGTCTGCAGGGATGGCCGTTGACGGTTTCTGCCGTATACGAGAATGAACCGTGAATCGACCTCTAGCTTGTTTGTTGTTGATTCTGCAGGCGTTGCCCGTGGCAGCTACGCTGGCGGCCGAGTTACAGGCGCCGGTGAAGTATTCAGTGCAGCCCGGAGACGTACTCGTGGTCTCGGTCTGGAAGGAATCCGAGCTGCAGCGTGAAGTTCTGGTCAGGCCGGACGGTGGTCTGTCGTTCCCTCTGGCCGGCGAGATCAAGACGAGCGGACTCTCGGTGGACGAGGTTCGAAGTCGAATCGAAGAGCAGTTGCGTCAGTACATTCCGGATCCGGTCGTCACGGTGGCCTTGAAACAGATCGGTGGCAACAGGGTCTACATTCTGGGCAAGGTCAATCGGCCCGGGGAGTATCCCTTCAGCCGCCCCGTCGATGTGATGCAGGCTCTGAGCCTTGCCGGCGGCACCACACCTTTTGCAGCGGTCAACGATATCGTCATCCTGCGTCGCGAGAATGGAGCGCAGCAGGCAATCAGGTTCCGCTACGGAGAAGTTGAGAATGGCCGGGCGCTGGACCAGAACATCCTGCTTCGTAGCAACGATACCGTCGTTGTTCCGTGACCGCAGGCTCGAGAGCTGAACACAGATGGCGAGGCGAACCGCAACCGCGTTCATCGGAGCCACGCTGAGCGTGGTGCTCCTGGCCGGCAACAATGCGGCGGTTGCGCAGCGGTGGACGCTGCAGCCTTCGCTCCGGTCGAGCGTCGACTACAACTCGAACCGTTCGTTGGTCGCTGAGGCCCTGCCTGGTTTGGGGTTGGCATTGCAGCTCGACGCGCCCCTCTCCTACACGTCCGAAGTGTTGAATTTCTCACTGAGGCCGTCGTTATCGTTGCAACGCTTCGACAACACTGCGCTCGTCGACAGCGATGACCAGACGCTGGACTTCAACGCTTCGTGGCGCCGCGAGCGAGCCGACGTCAAGCTTGACGCGGTTTGGCGCTCACAGAACACGCTGTTGACGGAACTGGTGGACACGGGGGTCCTCGACGCAGGCACCCGCCGCCGCGATGCGCTCGCTTCGGTGGGCTGGAACGCTTTCCTCTCCGAGCGGGTGAGCGGGGGAGTGCAGGCGTCTTTCGCCGACGTCGAGTTCAGTGGCAGAGCCGCACAACGTCTTCCAGGGTATCGTTTTCCCGGTGTGGCGGCTAACGGGTCGCTCGCGCTCGACGCGCGCAAGAGTCTTTCGGCGACGTTGAACCTGAGTGAGTTGCAGGTTCCAAGCTCCAGTTTACGGACGCGCAATTCCGGCGCATCGGTGGGCTTCGCCTATGGGTTCAGCGAACGCACCGAATTCGAGGTCAATGGAGGATTCAGTCGCACCGAGAGCGGGTTCGCGTCGGACAGTGGCTGGATCGGTCAGCTGCGAGTGCGCACGCGCTATCCGCGTTCGTTCTGGAGTGCCGGTATCTCCCGATCAGTCCAACCGAGCGGCTTTGGCGTGCTGGTGCGCCGTCTCGAGCTGTCCGCCAGTCATGCGTACGATATTTCGCCCAGAGTAAGATTCGCTGCCTCTGCGCGAGCCGTGCGCAATGACTCTCTGCTTGGCGCAGCGTCCGGGGAACGCAGGCATATTCGCGACCTCGATGCACGGTTTGAGTGGCGTGCCTCCGAAACTTGGAGCTTGGGTTTCAGGGCAGGGATCGCGCAGGCGAGCGGTCCGGTCGATGAGCTGCAAGCCGGTCCTGGCGAGCGCGATTACGACGGCTGGCGTGTGGGCTTGAGCATGGCCTGGGCTCCTCGCGCGCTCAACGTGGCTCCCTAGGACTACGCCATGAACAGCGATATTGCAGTTCGTTTCCAAGAGGTACTTGGCTCGCTTCGTCGGCGGCGACGGTCCGGGTTGATTGCGCTCGGCGTGTGCATCCTGGCGACCCTGACGCTGGCATTTGCGCTGCCGCCCAAGTTCAGATCCACAGCGACGATCCTGATCGAACAGCAGGAGGTACCGACGGAACTTGTCCGGTCAGCGATCACCTCTTTCGCCGACCAGCGTATCCAGGTCATCAGCCAGCGGGTCATGACGTCGCAGAACCTTCTCGACATTGTACGTCGCTATGACTTGTATGCAGAAGATCGCGAGAGTGAGTCTCGCGAAGCAACAGTCGAGCGGATGCGGGAGGATGTCAGCTTCAGAACGATCAGTGCCGATGTCATCGACCCGCGAAGCGGAGTACCCCGCGAGGCCACCATTGCCTTCGCGGTTTCCTACTCCAGTCGGTCTCCTCAGACTGCGGCGAAGGTGGCCAACGAATTGACCACGCTCTATCTCAACGAGAACCTGACCAGCCGCACGCGACTTGCGCAGGATGCCGCGGGGTTCCTGCAGACTGAGGGAGATCGACTCAGTAAGGAGGTCGCGGAGCTCGAGTCCCGTCTCGCCGATTTCAAGCAGGCGAATGGAGATGCATTGCCTGAACTTTCGCAGCTCAATTACCAGCTTCTCGATCGGACAGAACAGCAGATTCGAGTTGCCGAGTCGGAGCTGACTGCGCTGGATCAGCAAAGGGTCTTCCTGGAAGCTCAGCTCGTGCAGATTCGCCCCAATTCGGTACTGTTGAGTGAAACCGGCGAACGGATTCTGAGCGCTGAGGATCGGCTCAAAGTACTGCGCTCGCAGCTTGCGAGTTCGCGTGCGCTGTATGCGCCCGGGCATCCGGATATCGTCCGGCTGGAGCGCGAGATCTCCGGACTCGAGCAACAAACAGGCGATACAGAAAGTCGTGTCGAGATATCCCGACGTCTCGATCGGTCCCGTGCGGAGCTTGCTCAGTCGCGCGAGAGATACACAGCAGACCATCCGGACGTGAAACGTCTGGAGCGGGACGTGCTGGCACTCGAGCAGGCTGTGATGGTCGCGCCTGAAGGGCGCGATCCCGGAAGATCATCCCGCAGCCCGGACAATCCTGCCTACATCCAGCTGCAGGCTCAGCTGTCAGCGACGAACAACGATCAGCTTGCGGTCCGGCAGCGAATTGGCTCTCTTCGGTCTCAGATCGGGGAACTCGAAGCGCGCCTTCGCAGCGCACCGCAGATCGAGCGTGAGTACGCCCAGTTGACGCGCGACTACGCCAATGCACAGGCGAAGTACCAGGATATTCGGCTCAAGTCGATGGAGGCTCAGGTATCACAGAATCTCGAGGCAGACCGCAAGGGCGAACGATTCACGCTGATCGAGCCGCCGATTCCCCCGGAAGAACCGGAGAGTCCCAACCGAGGCCTGATCCTTGCGCTTGGCTTGCTGCTCAGCGCGCTATCAGCGGTCGGGGTCGTTGCGCTCCGCGAACTACTTGATGCGACCGTTCGTCATGAGCGAGACCTTCGAGAGTTGCTCGACGCGCCGCCGCTGGCGTCCGTACCTCGAATCTTCACCGAGGGGGACCGGCTAGCAGCGCAGCGCGTCCGCCGCTGGTCTGTAGGGTCATTCGCCACCGGGTTCGTGCTCTTGATGGTTGTCACGCACTTTGCCATCAGGCCACTAGATTCACTGTGGGTTTCAGGCCTCAGGCGTATCGGGATCTTCTGAGGCATCGTCATGGAAAGGATCGAAAGGGCACTGGAGATTGCGCGCGCGCAGCGCACCGGCATGCCAGAGCCGGGTGCACGAGTGATGCCTTTGCCGACGCCGAAAGAGGCGCGAACATGCGATCAGTCGGTGCCAGCTGGTTTTCCCAGCGTTCCGCTTGACAGAATAGCTTGTGCCCGCTCGCGGATCGTTTTTCCTGAAGAGCGCAGTCCGGCCGCACACGCCTACCGCATGCTCCGTGCGCAGCTGCTCGCGCAGATCCGAGGCAGCACTCGCCGCGTTGTCGGCGTGGTCAGCGGCGGCGATGCCGAAGGAAAGAGTCTTACAGCCGTCAATCTGGCTCTGAGTCTGGCTTCCGAGCCCAGTCAGCACGTTGTGCTTGTGGACCTCGACATTCGCCGACCATCCATTTCCGGTTTGCTGGGGATGCCATCGCGGCCAGGCGTCGAGGCTTATCTCGCCGGGCGCCTGAGTTTCGAGCAGCTGCCCGTTGGCCTCGCCGGCATTGAGCGGCTCCTGGTGGTTCCTTGTGCGGCGGCCGTTCCAGTTGGCGATGACGCGCTCTCTGGGTCGCTCACCCAGCAACTGATCGAGCGCCTGCGCGATACGTCGGGGCAGCCGCTGCTGGTGGTTGATATTGCGCCAGCGCTGCTCAGCGCTGATGTGTTTGCCTTGGCACCGCTGATCGACTCGTTCCTGATCGTCGCAACGGAAGGTCGGACCCGGCGCGACGATCTCGCTCGACTCCAGCAGCTCATGCGACCGATGCACGTGGTCGGAACCGTGCTCAACATGGCGTCCGACTTCGAAAAGCGGGCCTACTGAGCCTGACATGTACGAGCAGTTCTACGGGTTTCGCGAGAAGCCGTTTTCGATGCTGCCGGATCCGGCCTTCCTTTACGTAGGGCGGCAGCATCGGCATGCGCTTACGCTTCTTGAATATGCGCTGACAGAGGGGAGCAGCTTTGCGCTGATCACGGGCGAGATCGGCAGCGGCAAGACAACATTGATCCGGCGCATCCTGGCGCAGCGAGATCGCCCCGTCACGTTTGGGCTCATCACGAACACCAGTTCTAGAATGCAAGGGCTAATGCCCTGGGTCGCTCAATCCCTCGGAGTGACAGCTTCCGGTGTACCGCCTGCAGAGCTGCACGAGAAGCTGCTGGAGAGACTGGTCGACGAGTACCGCGGAGGTCGGCGGGTGGTGATCGTCGTTGACGAAGCGCAGAATCTGAACGCTGCTGCGCTAGAGGAATTGAGGGTTCTATCAAATCTGAACTGCGACAAGGATCTGCTTCTTCAAACGGTGCTGGTCGGCCAACCAGAGCTTCGCGACACTCTGAGACACCCTTCCCTGAATCAGCTCGCGCAGCGAATCGCCATTGACTATCACCTGAAGAGTCTGCCGCGCGCCGAAACGCACGCTTATGTCAGGCATCGTCTGCGGATTGCGGGCGGATCGCCGGAGATCATCGAATCGCCAGCGATTGAGCTTGTGCACCACTATTCCTGCGGCGTGCCCAGGTTGATCAACGTGCTTTGCGATACCGCCCTCGTCTATGGCTTTGCAGAGCAGGTTCGAAGCATTGGAACCGAGCTTGTGGCACAGGTAATTCGTGATCGACGCGCTGGCGGGATCCTTCCGCTGGCCATGACGCCGGCTGATGCCTGATTCTCCAATAACCAGCAACCTTACGCCGACACATCGCGCTGCGCGGGCTGCGTCTGATCGGGCGCGTGTCATTTTCGTCAATCGATTCTTCTGGCCTGATGTTTCTGCGACGAGCCAGATGCTCACCGATTTGTGCGAAAAATTGTCTGCAGCGGGTTTGGATGTGGTCGTGATCTGTTCTCGGCAGCTTTACGAGAACGCCGCTGGTCAGCTGCCCTGCCGTGAGCAGTTTGGCCCGGTTCGAGTCCTGCGGGTTGGGACGGCGAAGTTTGGTCGTGGCTCCTTGCTTGGCCGTTTGATCGACTACGCGACGTTCTTCGTGAGCGCAGGCTGGACCCTTGCAAGGGTCTTGCGAGAGGGTGACGTTGTCGTCGCCAAGACTGATCCTCCCCTGATCTCGGTGATGGTCGCGCTGGTTGCCCCGGCCCGCGGTGCCCAAAGTGTCAACTGGTTGCAGGACGTGTTTCCGGAAGTGGCTGCTCAGCTAGGAAATATCGGCATACCCGTCTGGCTTTGCGAAGCGCTCGCGAGGATTCGCGATCGGTCGCTGCGGCGGGCACGGGTCAATGTTGTGCTGGGTGAGCGCATGAAGCGCGTCCTGGAACTGAGAGCCATCGATCGGTCGTCAATTCGTGTTGTGCCCAACTGGGCCGATGGCGAGAAGGTGAAGCCGATTCCGTTCGATGCTGGAACCCTGCGGGCGACTCTGGGCGGTCTCGGTCGATTCATTGTTGGATACTCCGGAAATCTTGGGCGCGCGCACGACTATCAGACCCTGCTCGCTGCCGCCGAACGTCTTCGTGCGGACGAACGAATCCTGTTCGTGATGATCGGTGGCGGTACAGGCATGCGCCAGCTGCGCCGCGAGGCGGGCGAGAGACGCCTGACAAACTTTCGCTTCATGCCTTATCAGCCTCGCGGAGGACTGATGGATGCATTGGGGTCCGCTGATCTGCATCTGGTCTCGCTGCTGCCGCAGCTTGAGGGCTTGATTGTTCCCAGCAAAGTCTACGGAATCATGGCCGCAGGCCGGGCGATTGGCTTCGTCGGCGACCCTTGCGGTGAGGTGGGAGCGCTCGTGAAAAGATTCCGCTGCGGATTCTCGGTCGAAGTGGGGGCCGATGCGGAACTTGCTGCTCGAATTGCGGCGCTGGCAGATGATCGCACCGACTGCATCGAGATGGGCCAGCGCGCCAGAGTGGCGTTTGACGAACACTTCGATCTGGACCGAGCGGCGTCGAAATGGATCCAGGTACTCGCGGCGGCAGGAGCGTCCGCTGGCGAGAGCCGTCAGTCTGGGACGTATCCCGAGAGCCGTGGCAGCACGGCGGCCGAGAACTGAGCAAGCTCACGCTCCGCATCCGCAACCGTCTGGCCGGGCAGGATAGGGGCTGTCAGTCGTATCAACGCTCCGTCAGAGCGGTTGCGAGTCAGCGCATCCCAGAATATGAACCACTTGACCAGGTACTCATTGGTGATGATCCGGCCGCGCTGCTGGAACCAGTAGTAGACGAGTTGCTGATTCGCCCCAAGTTCGATCAGGGCCCTGTTGACGCGCATCGGTTCGCCGCCGGCGCTCGGAACCCCGATGTTTCTGGATCCAAACTCGCTGAGTTTCCATCCACCTCCCGGCAGGCATGATCTGGGCGAGTGGGCAGACTGACCTTTCCTTTGGGAATCGTAGTAAGCGACATAAAGGTTCACTGGCGTCGAGTTCTGGCGGGCATAGTCGTTCATCAGATAGTCGTCGACCTGCAACGCGTTCAGGTAAATCGACTCGATTGTCCCTCGACGGCCGGACCACTGACCGATCTGGGTCGGAAATTCCACGAACGCGGAGCGGCCTGGCACCGCCTCCGTGCGCTCTGGAAGGAAAAAGCTGCCGACGGCTACCACGGCTACCACGGCGACACCGGACAGGAATGAGGCGGGGAGTACGCGGTCAATTCTAGGTCCGGACTGAGGGGGCGAGACGGCGGGTTCGAACGACAACACCTGATGCCATGGCGCCCGATCCTTGCCAATCTTCGACAACAGCCACGCGATCAGCAGCACGACGGCGAGACTAAGCATGAAGACCATCCATCCCTGGAATTCGTGCAGGAGCCCCTCCGCCGTCGAGGGTCCCCAGTGTTCGACAGTAATGCCGATGACTCCGATTCGCAGGCTGTTCATCAGCACGGTCACTGGGATGCTTGAAAGGAACAGCACGGCCCGCTTCCAGAAGGGGCCACGGTAGAAGTAAGCAACCACGAAAGATAACGTCATCAACGGAAACAGATAGCGGAGTCCGTCGCAGGCTTCGGCCACCTGCAGCTGGTAGACCCCAAGATCGATGACATTGCCTTCGACAAACACGCTGATGCCCGCCAGGCGCACCAGAATTACGCCGATATGCGAGGAGATCAGCTGCATCTGCAGCGACAGATTGTTCGAGAAAAACGCCGGCAGCGGAATCATGAAAACCAGAATCAGCAGCGGCATCCACAGAGTACGGAAGACTCTCCAGCCTGCCAGCAGCACGACGAGACCGTAAAAGACCAGCAGAAAGCTGTACTGCACGATGACCCAGATCGTGCTCAGTTCCCCGGCAAGCCACATCAGCATGCCCAAGCCGATCAGAATCAATCCCGTCCACGAACCATCGAAAGGAGTGCTGGCCAGTCGGGCACGTTCCCGCCAGGCGAGGTAAGCCGCAAGCGGGGGGATCAGAATCCCGTGACTGTACTCGGGACGCAGGTTCCAGATGTCATACAGCGCGCTGAGTGCCGGCCAGAAGGGAATCAACGCCAGCACGACCGACAGAGCAATGAGCGCCTGTGCGCCAAGGGAAAACCGCAGCGTTCCCGCGTCGCCTGCCATGACGACAGGTTTGATTCCCGGTGAGCTCAAACTACCTCACTCCGCGGCCGTCGGTCAGGACCCGCTGATGCATGATTCGAAAAAAGGCAGACAGGTCCGCAACGGTAGCTTGCATGTACGACAGTATGGTGACATCGCGAAATCAGCCGGCTCGAGGATTGTCGCGGCGGGCCAACCGACGGTGGTTCCATTCATCGCAATTCCTCGCCGAGGATCGTGTCCCAGCGTTTGACGAAGGCCTCAAAGGTGAAGCGGCCCGACCCGGTAACCTGGGACAGGCCGCCAAGCCGAAGTCGTTCCCTGAGCCGGTTGTCGGTGGCAATTGCGTCGATGGCCGCGCCGAGCGCTTCGGAATCGTCGTAGGGAACCGTCAGGCCACTTTTCCCGTGGATGACGACGTCGCGCGCACCTTTCTCGGCAGCGGCGATCACAGGCGCGCCAAAGTACATTGCCTCCAGAAACACGATCCCAAAGCCTTCCTGGCTGCTGGGCAGCACAAAAGCGGCACAACCCCGGTAAAGCGCCTCGAGTTCGTCATCGGAGACAGAACCCGGGAATGACACGCGATCACGAAGACCCAGATCCACGGCAAGTGCGCGCAAGGCTTCGAGGTCGTTGCCGCCGCCGGCAATCACGTACTGCAAATCCGTATTCGGTGATCTCGCCAGCGCTCTGATTGTCGTCACGATTCCCTTGCTGCGATCTGCCTGGGTTAGGCGGGCCACCGACAGTAGGTAGGGACGGACCGGCGGGCCGTGCGATCCGCGCAGCATTGCATCTGTTCTGGTGGTCCAGGTCCGGTCGAGCGCATTGTGAAAGACCGTAAGTTTCCGTGGATCGACCTCAGGTGCCTGGTCGATGATCGACTGGCGTGTGTAGGTACTGACGCAAAGCGTGCGATCAATGAACCGAATGGCCGTCCGGCGCAGACCCTTTAGGCGCGACCAAATCTCGACGCCATGGGTGACCAGAATGACTCTCGGCAAGCGTCGTCTCCAGGGCCATCGCGCGAGGGTTGCAGCTGCGGTCAGTGCGGCGTAGTTGATGTGTCCGATCACGATCACGTCATATTGCACGGTCGACAGCTGGCGAATCGTGCGCAGCGCGAATCGTGTCTTGCTTCCGGCGTGTCCCCACAATCTCCTGCAGCGCACAGAGCTATCCGCTGCCGCATCGTTTGAATCGCGCACCGTACAGACGTCAACTTCGACGCCGAGCACGTTATTCGCCGCGAGAAAGGTTCTATTGAAGCGCTGGATACCGCCGTTTGCGAACACTTCCGTGCCAATAAAAAGAACGCTCCGCGAGCGGCTCATACTGTCAAATTCACGTGAGCGAGGATCTCACGTAGCCGATGTGCGTAAGTGTGCTCCTGGCGCGCCCGTTCGAGTCCCCGGCTGGCGATTTCCAGTGCCCTGTCGGGATTTCTGAGGTAGTAATCGACTTTGTCGCGAAGCTCCTGATAAGAGCTGAACGACTCCACTTCCAGGCCGGTCGTAAAGTGCTCGTTCAAAACTGGTCGATCGGAAACGAGCTGGAAGGCACCATATCCTGCGAGTTCGAAGGCGCGGCAGTTCAAGCCGTCGATCTCGGCGAAATGCAGTGTATTCAGTGCGATCCGTGCCGAGCAGACAGCCGCAGCTTTCTCGCGACCGTGAATCGGTGGGCCACGAAATGAGTCGCCGACCCGATCCACCAGCCAGCCGGGCCGATGGCCCCAGATGGCCACGTGGCGCCCGTCAAGGTGCTGCAGGAGATGCTGCCGATAGTAGTACAGCGATCCGGCGATCATGACTTCGCAGTGCAGTCGCCGGTGCTCATCCGCAGTGGGTGTGACGGGGTGGTGCACGGCGGGGTTGAAGGCTTCAGGGAGGTACCGAAATTCTGTCGCGCGAATCAGCTGGCTGAAGTGTCGTTGCAGATGGCGGTCCTTCATGAAAACGATGTCGTATCCTGCGCCCAGGACGTACTGGCGCCCCATGCTGGTCACGGCATCCTGAAACCAGCAAACGAGCGGCGCGCCGGTCAACTTCCGCAACTGGGCGACCGTGCGGGGCGACAGTTCACTGCCAAGAATCACCAGCACCAGATTGGGGCCGAAATCGCTCGCTGCGCGCAGAATGCTGTGCTCATTCCGACGTTCTGGCTCGCGCAGCAGCGCCCTGCTCAGGCGCAGAGTGATGCCGGCGATGATGGGTCCGAAACGGCGAGTGCCGGGCCGGGTTGCGGCGAATCCCACTTCGCAGCCCAATTCGTTCAGGCCGTCGACGACGTGCCGTTCCATCGAGTCTTCAAAGGTGTTCGCGCCGAGCACGAGCACCCGCGGACGACGTGGCGAGCCGCTTTGATGGGGCGGTGCTGCGGGAGCGTAGCCTGCAACAACTGGAGGTCCAGACATTTAATCCAGGTTCAAATCATGGGCGCTAATTATCGTCGGCGCTTCAGAGCCGAGTGTTACAGCTTCTTTACAAGCGCGACCGATGGCAGAGCGGCATGGCAAGGTAGTTGTTCGTCCCGCAAGTGTCTCCGAGAGCGGTGAGACCTCCATCGGACCGGACGCGCGAGATTTCGAAGGGGGTGCGGGCGTGCCTGCCGATCACCTGTGTCGATTGCGTCAGAGAAGGTGCGTCCAGAGCTTCGAAAAGAATGATAGGGGGCGAAGCATCCGCTAGCAGCTGACTCATGCCCTCAAGCACCAGATGCTCAAAACCTTCGACATCGATCTTTACGAACTGCGGACGGCCGTATTGGCGAAAAAGATGGTCCACGGTGGTCGTCGGAACGGAGACGCTGCGCGCAGTCGGATCGGGCCGCAAGGATGAGATATCGAGGTCCTCGCGTTCGAAAAAGCGGGTCTCGCCCTCACTGTTCGATGCAGCGACCTGTATACAGCTGACGTTCGACCAGGCCTGCGCCGTTCTCTGCAGCAACGAAAACGTCAACGGCCCTGGTTCCAGCGCGATCACTTGCCCTGTTCTGCCCACCGCGGCCGCGAATAGTATCGTTGGGTAGCCGACATTTGCGCCCACGTCGATGACGGTGTCACCTTCGCGGAGCAAGCGGCGGACAAGCAGGTCTTCCCCGAGTTGATGCGGGAAGCAGCCGTGGCGCAGCAGCTGGACGTAGACCGATTGCCGAAGGTCCGCGCGGATCAGCTGTCCGGGTAGCAGTCGCAACTCCAACGGCAGATCCCAGAGCGCACGATCGCGCTCGGCCGCGGCCCTGGTCAGGCGCCAGTAGCCGCGTGGTAATCGTCGCGCGAGGGCGAGTGCGACCCGACTCGAAAGCCTCATATAGGGATCCGCCCGCCAACCTTAGCCACGTTGGCCTGCAACATCGATGTCATCTCAGTCTGTCTACATGTGACCCAGCCATGACGCTAAACCTCCTTCGCGTCGCGCTCATTACAGCTGCGGTACTTTCGGCCGATGTGAAGTCTGCCGAGCCGCCACGTCTGAACGGTGCGACCTTCCTGCAGTCACCCGTGGCCGTGGAACCAGGCGGCCTGCTGCTGCTGTCCGGCTCTGGCCTGAAAGCGCAAGATCGGGTCGCCTATCTGCGCCTGCGCCCCGGCGACAGCACTCCGCCCGCGCCCGCCGCCTGGTTCGGTCTACCGGATAGCCTGGCCGGTTTTGCCGAAATAGTGTCTGTGGGCGACACACCTCACTCTCTGGTGGTGCGGGTCCCCGAAACGCTCGATCCAGATGCGACCTACGCCCTGAGTGTGTTCGCAGACGGTGCCGCTTACAGCAATCCTGTCCTCGTCAACGATCCTCGTCCGTTGTGGTTCACGCCTTCCGAATGGCGGCGAACGGATCGGTCGGGCGCCGCTACATTGCGGATCGTGGGCCGCAATCTCGGGCCGCGATACTCAAGGCAGATGCGGATCCGCCTCGAAGGGGCCCGCACAGTCCCGCTACCCACCGCCCGCTTATGGTCGCGGTCTCCGATCGTCGCCGATTACGTGCTCGCTGGGGTGCTGCCAGCGAGTCTGCCCGCAGGCGACTACTCAGTTGCGGTCAGCGTTGATGGTGTTCGTTGGGTAAGTGTTCCGGATCAACGGTTGCACGTTGGCCAATCATCAAGCGCTTCCGCCTCGGTGTCGCTGGGGGATGCGGGATTTGGCGCGTGTCGACCTGATGACGGACGCGACGATAGCCGGTGCCTGTCTGAAGCGCTCACGCACCTGGCTGCCATCGGAGCTGGCACGTTGCGAATCGGAGCCGGCACATGGGATCTGCTTGAAGGCAACGAAGCGCAATTGTCAGCGCACGAGGGCCTCGTCGTGGCCGAAGGCATTGATCTGATCGGAGCGGGTGCGACCCGGAGTCGAATCGTCAGGCATGCGGGTTGGCTGGACGGTCCTGCGAGTCCGGTGCTGACGCTGACCGGTCGGAATACGCTGCGCGGCCTGCACTTTGACGACAAACGGTCTCCGGCGCAGCGTTCTCGCAGCGGCCCAACGGTTCGTTTCGGTCAGCTGTTCTACCGCGGGAGAGCTGAGCGCAAGCGGATGGTCGAGGACCTGCAGATACTCGAGTGCCGGTTCACAGGCGGACGCCATGCGATGGCTGATGCAGGGTTGCCACTGCGGCGAATCACCATCGAGGACAATGAAATTCGTGCTGACGACGTTGGGCTTTGGCTGGGCGGGAACTCAAGGAACCTGCAGGATACCTTCGCCTTGCAGGATGCCGTGGTCAGGCGCAATCGCTTTTTTCCCGGCCAGAGCCACGATCCGGCGCGCGGCACGGGTTCGATTGCCACCGTAATTGGCGCTGCGACGCGACTCGACTTCAGCGAGAACGTTGCCGACGGCTCGGCATCGCTTCGATTGCCCGGCGACTCGACGTCCGGCTGGCGCGCTGCGTTCTTCTCGCACCTGCTGGGTGAGCAGGATCGCGTCCTGATTGCTGGAAACTTCGCCAGTTGCAGCGGAGACCAGGCAGGCGATGGCGAAGCGATCGCGCTCGACAACAATCACAATTCGTTCGCCTACGATTCGGTCCGCTCGGTCATTGCCGCAAGTCCCGGTTCGGTGAAGGTCGCGGGTCCGTTGCGGACGCGGCAGCGAGGACAGCAGATCGTCAAGGACTCCTTCTACGTCGGTCACTGGCTGCAGATTGTCGACGGATCCGGCGTGGGCCAATCACGCCGGGTCGAGTCATACTCGACCGACTCCGACAGTGACGAGACAAGCTGGCACGTTGCACCGGCATGGGAAACCCCACCCGTACCAGGGCACAGCCGGGTGCAGGTGGCCCGTGTGATGTGGCAGGTCTACATCGTGGGCAATGAGATTGATCATCGATCCCCGTTGTGCGCGAACCGCCGCGGGCCGAGTGGCCAGGGAGGTCGTATCGCGATCTGGGCGCAGACTTCCGATTCAGTAGTTGCGGGTAATGTTCAACACGGTGCGGATGGCATCCTGTGGCTGCAAAATTATCGGCCGCAGGCGATCGCAGGCATGGCCGCCGGCTCAAGCCTGTTTCAGTATCACTTGCTCATTGCCGGAAACAAGGTGTTTGGAGAGCGCTATCTCGATTCAAACTGCAGCCAGTCCGGGGTGCAGGGCTGGTTCGGCCTGCCGCCGGGCTTCGAGGGCGTTTCGCCGACGCTGAGCTATGGCGTGCAGATTTCCGGCAACGAAATTCGATCGGCCGACGGGCTTGGGGCTGCCGCGATCACGATTCAACCCGGTTGGGCCGAGGGCCGAAGACCGCAGCGGTCGCGTCTGGTTCGCCAGACAATCGTCGATCGGAACGAGATTTCCGGTCTGCCGGATCGCGCTGCTGGCGGGACCTGCGACCGTACGGACCTTGGCAGAGCTGCCATTTCGATCGCCGGTCGTCAGAGCGTCTTCGGCACGGTTCTTTCAGGGAATCGGTGTGGCGGTGCGGGCTTCAGAGACACCGGGGAGTCAACCCGATCGCTGTGTCGAGCGAAAGCTGCGCTGGATTGTGGTTGCGCTGAGGGTCAACGGTGAAGCGTCCGACGGCGGGCTCGAGCGCTGCTCAGGCAAGCCTGCGGGTGGCGCCGTGCTTGATCGGCGCGAGAACACGATGTGCAGCGCTGCGACGGCGATCATTGATCGCAGCCAGACCAGGTAACTCATGGCGATGTTCTGTTCCATGCGCGCGACCAGCAGGTAGATCGTGATTGTCAGCACCAGAATCCGGGTCACAGAGCGATGCTCGGCCAGGTCGAATCGTGATCCGATCGTCCCGAGCAGTATGCCCATCAGCAATGCACCGCCCAGCAGGCCGACCCAGCCGAAATTCCAGTAAAGGTCTCCGAAGTGAGTCACCGAAATAAAGACATCGCGGAATGCTGATATTCCCAGTTCCCGATTGAAGAGCTGCCCTACCGAGGTATCGGGTTTGTCCGGCCACAGCACCCGTGGAATCATTCCGGAGAACAGCAGCGACACCGTGTATCCATTCTGGTATTCGGCGGTGACGCCGACATCTGTGACGATCCGCTCGAAGGTTCGCTTGATAGACACTCTGTCCAGGAAGCTTCGTGCTCCGTAGATGTCTTCGCCGCGTTCGAGCAGGCGAGAATCCAGCGCCTTCTGGAGATTTGCGCCAAGATTTTCTGCTGCCGCGCCGCGATCCCGCCCAAAACTCAGCACTTCGGCCCGATAGGCTTGAAAAACCGGAAAAGCCACCAGCACGACCATGGTGCCGACCCCGAGCCAGACTTTCGGTATTCGCCCCGATACGAGCAGCGAAGTGACGAGGACCAAAGCGATTCCTTGCACGGCGACTTCCTTGCTGTCGCCGACGAAGCCCACTACGAAGGTCACACCCAGCATCGCGATCAGGAGCAGCAGCGCAACGGCGGTGCGACCCGCAAAAACGCGATACGCCACCAGCAGCAGTCCCAGCGGCTGAACCAGCCTCCCAAGCGTAACCGCCATCGCCTGATAGGAATTAATGCGACCCTCCAGCTGCTGAAACGCCCGATTCAGGATCTCGACCTGCCAGAGGTAGGTTGCGAGCGTACCGAGCGCCCAGAGCGAGATTCCGACCAGCAATGCCGTCAGTGCCGGCCATTCGGACGGCACCCTGGCTTGAGTCCTTCGGCGGGTGAGCTTGACGGCCAAGGCATATCCGAGCACCAGAACAATCAGACCCGCCAGCAGCCCCGCTTCCGCAGCACTCAGTACACCTTCGGAGCTGCTGGAGCGCTGGCCTGTGAACAGATCCACGAAGTCCATCGCGCCGTAAGACACCAGGAACATCAATGCGTAGAAAATCAGCACCGAATAGGGGCCGTTCCAGTGCGTCGCGTACAGCAGGGGACTCGCACACACTGCGAATAGAAGTAGCAGGAAGAGCGGCCGAGGATTGTCCTGCAGGCCGATCGCAGCGCCCACGCCGACCGCTATCGCAAACGCGACGAGTGCCGCGAAGTACAGCGCAAAGCGAAGCGCGGCGTTCGAGCTGCTCATGCCGACTCGCGCCCCAGCGCTACGCCTGCTTGAACGAGCCAGCGCCGAGCGAAACAAACCGCAACCAGCAGCTCGACAAGAAAGTACACGGGCACGGCAACAGCCGCTCCGAGCAGTCCGAGCTGCAATATGCCTATCGAAATCGCGGCCGCAGCCGCTACCGCCGTTACGGTCAGTATCGCCAGCACGGAGCGTGTATCACCATAGGCATAGCAGACTCTTTCGAAGACCTGCGCGATTCCTTGCAGCGCATACCCCGCAGCAATCCAGGGCATCAGAGTCGTGGCGATCGGGCGATAGCTGTCACCGAGAAAAATCTGCGCTGCGAATCCTGCGAGCAGGGAGAAAAGTAGCGTCCCGAGGGCCCCAATCCCGACGACCAGGATCAACCATCGTCCAAGAATCCGCCGAGTGGCTGGGATGTCGCTGGAACTGACCGCATTCTGATAGAGCGGGCGCATCGTCAGCTCGACGGTGCTGAACGCCATCATGAACGGCCGACTCGCAAGACCGTATGCCGCCGCATAGAGCCCCGCTTCCGCAACCGTGAGTAGTGCACCGATCAGGTATCGATCTCCGAGACTGTTGGCCCAACCAATGAGTCCCATCGGTACCAGCGGCAGCGCGTATCGCCACAGCATCTCGCTGGAGTCTTCCCGGCGGGCATCTCGCCAGCCTGCCGGAAACTCACGCACCAATCCGTATGCAAACCACAGCAAGGCGATCGAGACCATCGCGTGCGCTCCGACCACGACCCGGCCGTCTGCTCCCGTCAGGAGTAGCAGAGCGACCGAAAGCAGTGGCCGCGCCCAGGCATCGATTGCCAGCCATGCGGCATAGCGCCGATGCCGTTGCGAGGCATTTAACCAGGCGAGGCCGTAGGAACGCAGGCCGTCGCAGACGGTCAAGATTACCAACGCGAGGAACAGGGGCCAGCGAGACTGGCCAGCCTGATTCGGCAACAGCAGCACCGCGAGGCCGAGCACTGCAACGGACCAGGGCGCTGATCGCCGCGCTGACTGCAGAACGGCGCGACGCAGGTTGTCGAGCCGGCCTGATACGGAGGACGCGGCGAAAAAGTGAATGATGCCCTGCGCCACCGGGTTCACAAACACGCCAATGCACAGCGCGCTGACTCCCAGTGCCAGCGTCACCATACCGAACTCGGATGGCGCAAGGATCTCTGTCAGCAAGCGCACACCGACCAAGGCACCCAAGGCGGCTGCGATTTGCCCGCTTGCCAGGGCCGCCGCATCCTTGATCTGGTGGCGGTTCATCGAATCACCGATTCGATTGCATCGCGATACGCTCGCTCCATACGCGCCGCTACGGTCGGCCACGCCAGATGTTGCAAGACGGCTCGTCGTCCGTTTGCCCCCATCTCACTCCTGCGGGATGACTCTTTCGCCAGCAAGTTGATCCTGTTGGCGATCGAAGCCGGGTCTCCATCACACACGAAGCCGGCATCGTGCTCCAGAACGAATTCGGCGAGACCCACACCAGGCGTTATGACGACCGGGCACGCCATCAACAGGGACTCTGCCACGACGTTCCCGAAGTTTTCGGAGTAGGACGGTAGTACGAAGCAGCTCGCGTCTCTATACAGTGACCACTTGCTCGCATCGTCAATGGGGCCGATAAAGTGAATGCGATCAGTCAGCCCGAGCTCCATGCTCAAGGAACGAAGCTTTGGTAACAGGTTCTCGTCATCGTTTCCGGCAATGACCAAAACGCGATCGGGCACAAACTGCATTGCGCCGATGAGCCGTTCGATGCCTTTTTTCCAGTTGATCCTTCCCAGGTACAGCACGTAGCCACCCAGCGCTATATGGTCCGGCAGCGGATTGGCCTGCGAGTGATTCGGTGTCACAGCAACGCCGTTCGGAACGCGGACTTCACGCGAAAACTTCAACCCTAGCGCGCTGACTTCGTCAGCTTCGGTGGCGCTGGTTGCGTGCAGCGCATAGGCTCGATTCAGCGTCCGCGCTTCGAACAGACGTATCCATGCGAGCTTCACCCAGCGACTCTTTCGTCGGATCAGGTCGCCGACCAGCATGCCGCGCGGAGCCACAATGTAGGGAACGCCGGCCCGTTCAGCGCAACGAGCAGCTTTAAGTGTTGGCCAGAGGTAAACGGAATGAAGATGGACGACGTCGAAGGTTCGCATGTCGCGCTCAAGCCGCCGTCCCATCGCCGGTGACCAGTACAGACGCCGCCATGATGAGACCCGGAAGTAGTGGACCTTGACGCGATCCATGTCAACCGGTCGATCCAGCGGCACTTGCAGATCCAGCGGCCCGTCGACGCTAGTCGTGAAAACGTGCACATCGTGACCCCGCTCGGCAAGCGCAGCAGCTAGCCCATGCGCCGAGCGCACAGGGCCTCCGTAGCGCGTTGCCGGATAGTAAGCGGGTATGACTTGAAGAATTCGCACGCTGCTGCCGTCGCGGTCCGCAAGGAGAGCACTCCGTTGTGACACTCTAATGACAGCGTCGGTGTCTCACGAATGTCATATCAGTGTTTCGTAATGTCGATATCCCCACCGCTACCGAGCACCGTCGTGACTGTTTCTGTCTTGATCCTTACTCTCAACGAAGAAATCAATCTGCAGGAATGCCTGCGGACCGTGAGTTGGTGCGACGACGTCGTGGTCCTTGATTCCATGAGCACAGACAGAACTTGCGAGATCGCTTTGACTTCCGGTGCGCGCATCGTGCGCAGGCCCTTTGACAACTGGTCCAGTCATCAGAACTGGGCGGTGTCCAACATCGACTTCCAGCATCCATGGGTTCTCTATCTGGATGCAGACGAAAGATGCACCGAAAAACTGCGGGACGAGATACTTGCGGCTGCCACTTCATCCTCCGGACAGTCTGCGTATCGGATCCGGCGCAAGGACTTCTTCATGGGCCGTTGGCTGCGTCACGCTCAGTTGTATCCGACCTGGCTCGTGCGCCTGTTTCGCCCTGAACGAATTCGCTACGAGCGCCTTGTCAATCCGGTCGCCGTCGTCGACGGCGAGATTGGCTCGCTTCAGGGGCACATTCACCACTTTCCGTTCAGCCACGGCGTTTCGCACTGGGTTGCGCGCCACAACAAGTACTCCGACATGGAAGCAATCGAGGCGCTACGAAGTGACGACAGCGCCAGTACCCCGCTGCGCCAGGCATTCTCGACGGAACCGAACATCAGGCGCCGCGCGCTCAAGGACATTTTCACGCGCCTGCCCGCCAGGCCACTGCTGAAGTTCCTGTATTACTACTTTGTCCGCAGGGGGTTCCTCGATGGGCGCGCAGGATTCACCTATTCGACGTTGCAGGCGTTTTACGAGTATCTGATCAGCTGCAAGCGCACCGAATTGCAGCGCCGCCAACAGGGTCTGCCTGTTTAGCTGCCTGCTGGGAGACTGCGTTTGTTTCTGGGGTTCTTCATTGCCCTGTCGATCACTGCCCTGATCATTCCGCTGCTTGCCCGGGTAGCGGGAATAATCGGCTTGAACGATTCGCCCGGTCCGCGAAAGGTTCATAGCACGCCGGTGCCGCGCGTCGGTGGCATTGCGATGACGGTCGGCATGGCCATTGCTCTGCTGTTTGGCACTGACCTTGCGCCCGAGCTGGTCGCCCCGGCCATCGCAGTGCTGGTGCTGCTCGTATTTGGCGTACTCGATGATCGGTGCGACCTTGACTACCGGGTCAAGTTTGGGGGGCAGCTGCTCGCGATTCTCCTGTGTCTGCTGCTGAGCGATCTGCGAATCGATTCCATCACGCTAGAAACGCGCTACGCCCTGCCGGCATGGAGCTCCACGATCCTTACGCTGGTGTTCCTTCTGGGGGTCACGAATGCCGTCAACCTGTCGGATGGACTCGACGGGCTGGCCGGTGGCATGGCACTGCTTTGTATTTGCGGCATTGCGCTGATGGCGTTGTCGGGTGGCAACCTGCCGGTCGTCGGGGTCGCACTGGTCATGGCCGGAGCGATCATCGGTTTTCTGCGATTCAATACGCATCCCGCCCGGGTGTTCATGGGCGATTGCGGCAGCCAGATTCTCGGCTTCGCCATGGGTTGGTTGGCGATACTGACCACC
This sequence comes from Steroidobacterales bacterium, assembly GCA_038210215.1. Classification (GTDB taxonomy): domain Bacteria; phylum Pseudomonadota; class Gammaproteobacteria; order Steroidobacterales; family Steroidobacteraceae; genus UBA964. Next base: position 17,342 of record JBBQWY010000005.1, on the reverse strand, counting down.
CAAGCTGAGACCACTGCGGTCAGTGCCGCGCTGCCGTTGCTGCTGATCGGTGTGCCAATTGTCGACACCCTGTCGGTGATCTACCTGCGCCTCAGGGATGGCCGCTCCCCATTCTCAGCGGATCGCAATCACCTGCACCACCGGTTGCTTGCTCTGGGTCTGAGGCATGCGGAAGCTGTGTCGACGGTTTACCTGCTGCAGGGCGTCATGTTCCTGCTGGCCTACTTCATGCGCTTCGAGTCCGATCTCCTGATCGGGCTGTCATTTCTCGCATTGTCTGTCGGAGTCCTTGGAAGCCTGAGTGTCGCCGAGAAAAGGGGCTGGCGGATCCGCCGCGAGCGGGCCGATCAACCAGCACACGGATTCGTGCAGGGCCTGCGCGGTCATCTCAATCGCATGGGACTGCAGCAGGTCGCAGGAGGGGTATTGCTGTTATCTGCGGCCAGCTACGCGGGCTTAGTCGCAACGAGAGTCGCGGAGGTGCAGCCGGATCTAGCGATGTTGAGCCTTGCGCTGGCTGGAATGCTGCTGATCACCACGAGGGCCCGCGCTAACGTTGCGGCCTGGCTCGACCGGGCAGTGGCATACACAACTGTCCTCATCGTTGTCTACTTGGATCAGCAGCAGGTGATGCCCTCGGCACTCTCTTGGCTGCCGCCATTGAGCCTGCCGTTAATCGCGGCCTTTGCCGCGGTGTTACGTCTGATGCTGGCCTCGGACCAGACGTTCAGGGCAAATTCTCTCGACCTGCTGGTTCTGTTCATTGCAATCGTGGTGCTGCAGTTGCCTGGCCCGATGCAGCTACCTGCTGGATTCGCGGCTGGTGCAGTGAAGGCAGTACTGCTTTTGTATGTCGCTGAAATGTCACTCGCTGCGAGCGGCCGCCGATTCGTCCTCCGGACACTCCTCGGGGTGATTCTCGTCGCCTTCAGCCTTCGCGCGCTGATCGGCATGCAACTGTAGTGCGAAAGTAGGCGAATTGTTGTCATCAGGCCGTAACGACCTGCCCCTAACTTCGTGAAAACACCACTTCAGTGGGGAGTCAAGGCCTTGCACATCGAGCGTCATATCCTGGCTTCGGCCACCGTTCTGTTCGTCCTCGCGCTCAGCTTGCAGGGATGCAGCGGTGGTGAAGCGCGCCGCGCGAACCATCTCGACAAGGGCACGGAGTACTTCGCCGAGGAGAACTTCGACAAGGCCCGCATCGAGTTCCAGAATGCGCTTCAGATCGAGCCGAACGATGCTGAAGCGCGATTCATGATCGGAAGGACAGCCGAGAAGCTTGGCAACCTTCGAGAGGCGGCCAACAACTACCAGGGCGCAATTGACGTCGACCCAGGATACGTTGCGGCAATCGCCAATCTCGGCCGAATGTACGTGTTTGCTGGTGCGTCAGACCGAGCGCTTGAGGTCATCAACGAAGCCATCGCAAACAATCCCCAGGATCCGGATCTTCTGACTGTCAGGGGCGCGGCCCGCATCCAACAGCAGGATCGCGATGGAGCCATGTCGGATGCGCTGAATGCCGTGAAGCTTGCGCCCCAGAACGAGAACGCGATCGCATTGCTGGCTTCGCTGTACAGGCAGTCCGGCGAGCTCGATAAGGCTGCAGAGACGATCAAATCAGGGCTGTCACGCAACTCGCGATCCATAGATCTCCGCCAGGTCCTGGCAGCGATCTATGCCGAAGCAGGTGAAACTGCAGCGGCCGAATCTCAGATGCGCGAGATCATCGAGATGCGCCCGGACCAGTTGCCCTTGCGCTATCAGCTCGCATTGTATCTGGCCCGCGCGGACAAGCTGCCGGAAGCAGAGAAGGTCTTCGAAGAAGCCGTTGACCGCTTGCCCGAGGATTCCGCGCCCAAGCTGGCCCTGGTCGAGTTCCTGGTCGCGCAGGGCGCACTTGACCGCGCTGAAAGCGCCATCCGCGGATACATTGCCAAAGATTCAGACAACCTTGACTTGCAGCTTGGTCTCGGAGCGTTGTTGCAACGCCAAGGCGAAGCAGAGGCGGCAGTCGGCACCTATCAGCGCTTGATTGACAGCGATGATCGTGATCGCCCCGCATCGCTGGCCGCGCGCAATCGGATCGCAGCTCTGCGGCTGACGGAGGGCAAGCTGGATGAGGCGCAGGAGCTGATCGACGCGGTGCTCAAGAAGAATCCGCGCGACAACGATGCGCTGGTTCTTCGCAGCAATATTCTGCTGGAGCGCAGGGATCCTGCGGGGGCAATCGCTGATCTGCGAACGGTGCTTCGCGACCAGCCGACGGCCGTTCCGCTGCTTCGCTCGCTGGCGCGCGCCCACATTGCCAACGGAGAGCCTGCGCTGGCGGAAGAGACCCTCCGCAACGCGCAACAGGCGTCACCGGACGACACGGCCGTGAGGTTGGATCTGGCGCAGTTGCTCGTGCAGACCGCGCGCGCCCCACTGGCGGTTAGCCTGCTCGAAGAGACCGTCCTGAAGAATCCTGATGATCCCATGGCTCGAGAGATGCTTACGAAGGCCTATATTTCCGCGGGTGACATCGATGCTGCGCGTCGCGCCGCCGAAGATCTCAAGCTCGTTGCGCCTCAGTCCGCTTCTGGCTCATACCTGTCCGGCTTGATTGCCCGTGCCCAGAACCGGCTCGACGATGCGGAGCGCGAGTTCCGGCAGGCATTGCAGTTGAAGCCTGATTCACCCGATGCACTGATGGCGATTTCGAGCGTACTGGTTTCCAGCGGCCGCACCGATCAGGCCATCTCTGACGTGCGGGCTGCGATCGAGCGGAATCCCCGGCAAACGAGCCTTCAGAATCTGCTTGGTGAGCTGTTCTTGCAGCGCAAAGACTACCCGGAGGCGATCAAAGTCCTGGCGGAGGTCGTCAAGCGTGATCCTCCAAGCTGGATCGCGCATCGAAATCTGGCGCTGGCTTACGTCGCTTCCGGGGATACGGTCCGCGGCGAACAAGCCTATCGAAACGGAATTGCCAACACGGACGAGGCGCTGCCGCTGGTAGCCGATCTGGCGGTGATCTACGAGCGCCAGCGCAAGCCAGACGAAGCCATTTCGCTGTACGAGTCTTTCCTGAAGCGCAATCCGCGCGCTGACTCAGCGGCGAATAACCTCGCGATGCTGCTGATTACGTATCGCAAGGATCAGGTAAGCCTCGATCGGGCGCGAGATCTGACAGCGGGTTTCGCGAATTCAACGGTTGGAGCTTTCCTCGATACGTACGGCTGGGTTCGACTAACACGCGGCGAGACGGGCGAGGCGCTGCAGGCGCTCGAGCGCGCCGCGCAGCTGGCACCCGAGTCGCGCGTGGTCCGGTATCACCTGGCGATGGCGCAGAAGGCCGCAGGTCAAGCTGACCGTGCGCGGGAGAATCTGGAACGCGCGCTGGCCGGCAGCGCAGGTTTCGCTGGCATAGAGCAGGCGCGCCTGGCGCTGCAGGAACTCAACCGAAGCGAATCGCGGACGGCGAGCTGATGCAGCGCCGGCTGCTACCGGCGCTGCTGTGCACGCTGGCCTGGCCACAGGCCGGCGACGCCCAGAGTTTGCTCGACGAGGTGGCCACAGTTTGGGACGACTCGGCAGTGGCGGCGCTCGAACGCCCGTTCCTCGTAGCGACAGCCGGCAGCCACGACATTACTTTGCGAGATCTGGCCGTCCCCGCTCCACTGGCGGGTGTTCGCGCCGCGGTGACGCGTGGTTCGATCGTCGTTGCGACCCTGCAGATTCCCCCGGGGCAGGCGGGCCCCGCGGTGATCCGCGCTGACCTCGTCAGCGGCAACTATTCGGTGCGCGTCGTCGGTGCGCCCAGCACTGCCGCACGCTCGGGAACCATCGGCATTTCGGTTGTGAGGGTCGGTGATTCGACAGAGATCCTGCAGTTTGCCGATGCGCTGTCGCTGGCGCCGCCTGCTGTGCCCGCCAACACCACCGTCCTGGAACGCAACTTCGCCGTTGCTGACACCTCCGTTCACACGCTGCAGTTGCGCGATCTTGGCTTTCCGGCTGCCGCCCAGTCCGTTCAGCTGATCATGACGCGTGGCGGAGCGGTGATTGGCCTGCCGCTTAGCGCTGCAGGAGCGTTCACCTTTCAAGGTCAGCCGCAGGGTGCGGGGGATCCGCCGTACACGCTGCGCGTGATCACGACCGCTACCACCGTATCGGGCGGCGCCCTCGCAACCATTCATATCCGCAGTGCCAGCGGCGCGGTGGTCCTTTCCGAGAGTGCGCCTGCCGGCCAGGTGCGCAATGCCGGCAATGCCTCGCTGTCGGCGGGCCCGCACACGTTGCGACTCGCGGACCTGGTTTTCCCATCCGCCCTGGCCCAGGCGCAGGCGATCGGCGTCCTCGCCGGCGCGGAAGCGGTTCGCATCACGAGTCCGGGCAATGCAGGCTTCAGCGCCAGTGCCGGCATGCACCGGCTATTCGTGCTGGCGCGGCCTGGATCCGACCCGGGTGCTGGGAGCTTTGGTGTCGACATCCTGCAGGGTGCCAGTGTCGTCTTCAGCAGCGCGGATGTGGTCAATCTTGGCAACGGTGCAGCCCGCGGTTTCGCGCTTTCCGCAAACGTGCCGACCGCGGGAGACTACCGACTGCGCTTGTTTGACTATCGGTTCCCGAACGCTTTCTCCACGCTGCGCGTCGCAGCGGTCCGCGGCGGCAACACCTTGGGCTCGATTGCGGCACCCGGCGATACGACCCTTGCGGCACTGCCCGCGGGCTCGGTGGTCGTGCTTGCGCTTGCCGCGCCGGGCGGGACTACTGGCGGCGGTGTCTATGGATTGCAACTTGCCCCGAGCAGTGGCGGTGCCGCGGTCCTGGATGTCAATCAGGGAGTCGGCGCGCTGTTTTCTTCGCGCAGGATCGACGTTCCCGCCTCTGGACGTTTCAACGTCACGGCGGAGGATCTTGGCTTTCCGGCCACCTTCATCGAACTTTTTGCGCTGGTGACCCGCGGCCCCGACAGCGTCGGTTCGATTTTCGGGGGCGGCACGTTCAGCTTCGATGCGCTGCCCGGGCCTTACAACGTGAGCTTCATCGCGCGGCCGGACCTTTTCGAGAAGGCGGGCACGTATCGGCTTGGTGTTGCGCCGACTCCAGCAGCGCCAACGGTCGGCTTTTCCGCGAGTCCGCTGTCCGTCAGCTCAGGCGCAACCAGCACCTTGAACTGGACTTCGCAGAATGCAACGGCTTGCACCGCGTCCGGTGCCTGGAGCGGTTCGCGTCCGACTTCGGGGACCGAGGCCTCGCCCCCGGTCACGTCATCGGCATCGTTTACGCTGACCTGTACAGGCCCCGGCGGATCGACCGCCGCCACCGCGTCCGTGACCGTTGGCGCGCCTCCCATCGGGGGCGGTGGCGGCGGCGGGCGCATGGATGGCTTGATGCTGCTGTTGCTGACAACGTTATGGCTGGTACAGGCAGCACGCCGACGCGCTGCCTGTTCACGCCGGACCGCGATAACGGTCTAGGGGAAGCTTAGCGCAAGGCAGACTCGAAGAAGTTCTATGCAGGGCAGCCCAGCAGTATCCAGAAGGACTGATTGCCTCGCAGGTTAAGGATGTTCGCGGAATCGCGTTCAATATTCGCCTGGCGATGAGCGCGTTGGGCAAAGGAACGCCTGAACAAGCTTCCATCTGCAATATCGGCGGCGGTGTCGGCTTATTTTCCGTTGGATGTGCCTCCGTTGGTTTCAGGAAGACGGTACTGGTCGACGATTTCGATGATCCGGTTAACCACCCTCCCACCACACTTCCGTAACGCGCCGTCGGGCCTGCCCATCGCGCCCGCACTGCACGACGACATCCGCGAGCGATGCGAGCAGCACCCGGTCGGAGCGCATCCGCGCCGCATCGTCTCCAGCAGCCGCTTCGGCGTGACGCGATCTCACTCCGTCGCAGAGGTGATTGGACTGCGCTCATTGAGCCACTAGCGCAACCGGTGCAGGCGAGTGCGAGGTCTGCGTTCCTGAGCGCCGTACTCAGTCGAGAACGACGAGGTGCCGGGCTTTCGCCGCGGCAATAGCGACGGTCGGTACGTGCTGATCGAACGTCACGAAGCAGCCACCATGAGCCACGGCCAGCGCGAGCAGGTAAACATCAGTGGCGTGGCGTGTGGAAAGGATGCGGTCCCAGGCGATCTGCGCTTTCGCCAGCGCATCGACGTCGGCCGCCCAGAACGCGTGGTGATGCGCGTCGGTCGCGGATTGCAGCCGCGAAGCGACCAGCGCTGCGGGTTGGGCATTCGGATAAGCAGGCTGCGACATGATCCGGATGCAACCGATCTGGGTCAGCGGACACGACGCCCAGCCCCTGCCAATGTGCTCACCAAGCCATTCGGCTGCGCGAGCGTGGTGCACATGGTTCGCGTCCAGCAACGCGATCAGGACGTTCACGTCCAGCAGCGCGCGCATCAGACGCCGTCGCGATCCCTGAGGTCGTTGATCAGTTCATTGGTCACGAGCGTTCCGTTCTGTGGGAAGGGCTGAAAGCCGTAGAACGCCTTGGGCTCGCCCACCGCTGGAGCAATCGCACCGGTCAGGGCCTGCCGGGCCAGCGACGAAATGATTTCCCCGGCGGTGCGCCCCTGCTTGCGCGCAAGTTCGCGCGCTGCGGACAGCACGTCGTCTGCTATGTCTAGAGTCGTGCGCATGATGGCTTGATGCTAAAACATCAGATGCACAGATGCAACGGGCGTGGGCAGTGCGCCGTCGCCTATAGAATGAGCGCCTCAGCATCGGAGGGCACTGAAGCGTGTCTGAGACCCAGCTCGATCTTGAATCCGCCGCGCGCGTCCTGGAAGACTCCGCCGATTACCGCGTATTGCGGCGCCTTCCCGTGCGAGATCGTTTCGCCGATGGGCCGATCGACGCTGACCAGCTGGCCAGTGCCGTTGTGCTCGACACCGAAACCACCGGCATCGACACCGAGCGGGATCAGGTCATTGAGCTTGCCCTGGTGCGCTTTCGCTATGTCGCCGCGACCGGTGCGCTGGTCGATGTTGAGAACGTTTACTCGGCGCTCGAGGATCCGGGCACCCCTATACCTCCAGGGGCCACCGCGATCCATGGGATCACCGATGCGATGGTGCGGGGCCAGTGCGTCGATGACGCGCGAGTCACTGAGCTGCTGCGTGACGCTGCCTGGGTGGTTGCCCACAACGCTGGCTTCGATCGGCGGTTCGTCGAGCGCCGTTGGCCGGTGTTCGAATCCTGCCGCTGGGTCTGCTCGTACGCCGAGGTACCGTGGGCCGAGGAGGGCTATCCGGGTGCGAAACTCGAGTACCTGGTGACGCAGGCGGGTTTCTTTTTCGATGCGCATCGAAGCGAGATGGACTGCCGCGCTCTGCTTGAGGTGTTGCGTCAGCCCCTGCCGAGATCGGGACGAACAGTCTGGCAGCAGCTTCTGGCGAGTGGCGGTCAGGTCACGCATCGTCTGTGGGCGCTCGGTTCACCGTTCGAGTCCAAGGATCTGCTCAAGGCGCGCGGCTATCGCTGGCACGCCGGACGGCGTTGCTGGCATACGCAGCTGCCGGTCGGCGAGCAGGCAGGCGAGCTGACCTGGCTGCGCGAGAACATCTACGGCGGGCGCTCGCGCGAGATCGAGATCGAGGACTGCGATGCGACACAGCGTTATTCGGCGCGCCCGGGGCGGGTGCGGCGAGTCGCACTCTAAGGTGGCTTTGGCTGCTTCACACCGTGCCTGACGCAGCGCCGATCGTGATTCCGCATGCGGACTTGTCCGCCGACTCGCTGCGCGGCGTCATCGAGGCTTTCGTGCTGCGTGAAGGCACCGAATACGGTGAGCGCGACGTGAGTCTGGAGGTCAAGGTCGCGCAGGTGCTGCGGCAGCTCGAGCGAAAGGAAGCTCAGATCGTGTTCGATCCGGAAACCGAGGTCGTCGCGGTCGTCGCCCGCGCTCGCTAGCCGCGGTCGTAGATGACCGAGAACTTCTCGATCCAGACGGGCATGTCGTCGGAGACCTTCAGACCGAAGGGTTGCAGGAGCGCGCCCCAGTACTGGGTATGCAGCGGCTTCCAGATAGCGAGATCCCTCACCGGCGAGCCATCGATAGACGTGTCCTCGGCGGTAATCCGGCCGAATTCCACTTCGTGGATTCGCTCCATCCTGACGAGCATGGCGGGCGTGCCGTCGAAATCGATCAGGATGATGCAGTCACCGACCGCGGGTCGGGGTTGATCGGTGCGCTCGACAATCCAGGGCAGCGTGAAGGTGCCGGTCTTGTCTCTAGCGCGGATCAAGCCAAAGATCTGGCGCGTCGACTCGGCATCGAGGCCGATCCAGCGCACCTGGTACTCGGTCGTGAGCTGTCCGCTGCGATCTGCAGCGCGGGCCTGAGCCCAGAAGGCATCGAGGGCGGCGGGGTCGGGGCGTGTGGGTCCATCTGGAAGATAAGTCATGGCCTGATCAGGCTACCTGCTGTCTCGCGGGTCGGCAATGCCGGATGATGGCACGCAACGACGGGAGAGCACGATGGCAGCAACGCAGTTCGCAATGGTGGGTCTGGGCCGAATGGGCGGCAACATGGTTCGGCGGCTGGCACGTGCCGGAATGACGGCGGCGGTGTTTGATCGCACTCCCGGCGCGCGCGCCGATCTGGCGCGCGACAGCGGCGCGACGGACTGCGAGAGTCTCCCGGCGCTGATCGCGGCGACCAGGAGTCCGCGTGTGGTCTGGCTGATGCTGCCGGCTGGCGCGGCGACGACCGAGACATTCTCGACGCTGCTGCCGCAGCTTGAACCGGGCGACGTCATCGTCGATGGGGCCAATGCCTGGTACCGCGACAGTATCGAGCGCGGCGGGCTGGCCGCGGCGCGCGCTGTCGGCTTCGTTGACGCCGGTGTCTCGGGCGGCATCTGGGGACTGGAGAACGGTTACGGACTGATGGTGGGCGGCACAACCGAACATGTCGCTGCGGTCGGGCCCTATCTGCGGGCCTTGGCGCCGAAGCCAGATCTAGGCTGGCTGCGCTGCGGTCCGGTCGGGGCCGGGCACTACACCAAGATGGTTCACAACGGCATCGAGTACGGAATGATGCAGGCCTATGCCGAGGGGCTGGCGCTGCTCGACGCGAAGCGCGAGCTTGAGCTGGATCCGGCGGCGATCGCCGAATCCTGGCGGCATGGCACGGTGATTCGCTCCTGGCTGCTGGATCTGACTGCGGAGTTTCTGGCGCGCGATGCGAACCTGGCGCAGCTTGCACCGGTCGTGGCCGATTCGGGTGAGGGACGCTGGACGGCCGTGGAGGCCATCGAGCTGGGCGTGCCTGCACCGGTGATCACGCTGGCGTTGATGCAGCGCTTTTCCAGCCAGGGACGCGGCGACTACGGCAATCGGGTGCTGGCGCAGATGCGGCAGGCGTTCGGCGGTCACGCGGTGAAATCAGTCTCCGACAAGCCCTGAGCGGCCGCCGCGTCAGCAATCACGCTGGCATGAGTGCGGGCGATACGATTGGCCGGCGCACTTCCGCCGCCGCGCAGTAGTTCCGCCAATCGCGGCTGCTTGGCGGCACCACTGACCAGCCAAAGCACGCGTCGCGCGCGATCGATCGCCGGTAGCGTCAGTGTCAGGCGCCGGACGCCGTCGAGTTCGTTCGACACGCCAACATCGCGGTCCGTTACATCGAGCAGCGGATCGCCCGGCAGCAGCGAGGCGGTGTGGCCGTCGCTGCCGAGTCCGAGTTGAACGACATCAAAGGCCTCGATGCCGTGGTCCCTAAGCAGGCCGGCGTAGCGCTCGGCCGCGCGCCCGGCATCGAGATCGTCGACCGGCATGCCAAGCAGATTCTCGGCCGGCAGCGCGCCGTGCTTGACGAACGTCACGCGCAGCGTCGCCAGATTGCGCCGAGAGTCGTAGAGCGGCACCAGGCGTTCGTCGACCTGTGCAATCCGCACGCGGTCCCAGTCGAGGCGCTGCGTAGCAAGCAGCGCGAAAGTCCGCCACGGTGTCGTGCCGCCGCTGACGGCGAGGTCAGCCCGGCCCCGCTCCGCAATGTCGGTGATGATGCTTTCCGCAAGCCACTGCGCGGCGCGCTGCGCCAGCTGCTCGGCATCTGACGTGATGATCAGCCGCACGGGCTCTCGCCATCGACTGTTGGATCGATCCATCCGCCGTAGCGCTGCGCGAGCGGAGCCGCCGACGCCGGACCCCAACTGCCGCGCTCGTATCGTTCCACCGGCGGCGCCGTCGCAAGCAGCGCGTCGATGAAAGCCCACGAGGCCTCGACGCCATCCTGGCGCGCGAACAATTGCGCATCGCCGCGCATCGCGTCGGCGAGCAGACGCTCGTAGGGCGACATCTCATCTGCGTGGCCGTTGCAGGCGGTCAGCGCGACGTCGCGGCCGTTCATTCCCTCGCCGGCGTCTTTGACGCGTGCGCCGAGTGAAATCGCCACGCGATCGGGTCCGAGGCGAAAGCGCAGGAAATTGCGATCCCGGGCGCCGATGTCGTCGAACAATCTTTGCGGCGGACGGTGGAACGTTGCCATCACCTCGGTCGCCGTGACCGGCAGGCATTTTCCGGCGCGAATCAGGAACGGCACGCCAGCCCAGCGCCAGGAGTCGATGCCAAAGCGCAGTGCGGCAAAGGTCTCCACGTCGGAATTGCTCGCGACATCGGCTTCGTTGCGGTAACTGGAATACTGCCCGCGAACGAAGCTGCGGCCTGCTTCCGGTTGCAATGCCCGCAGCACTTTCACTTTCTCATCGCGCATGGCTTCGGAGGACCAGCCGACCGGCGGTTCCATCGCGAGCATCGCGACGATCTCGAGCAGGTGGTTCTGCACGACATCGCGGGTTGCTCCGAGCTCTTCATAGAGTTTGCCGCGGCCCTGCACATCGAGTTGTTCGGCCATCGTGATCTGGATGCTGCTGATGTATTGGCGGTTCCAGAGCGGTTCGAGGAAGGAGTTGGCGAAGCGAAAATACAGCAGGTTCTGCACCGGCTCCTTGCCGAGGAAGTGATCAATCCGGAACACGTCTGTTTCGCCAAATCGATGGGCGAGGATGCGGTTCAGCGTCTGTGCGGATCCGAGATCACGACCCAGCGGCTTCTCGACCATGACTCGGGCGCCCTCGGCACAACCAGCCGCTGCCAACCGCTCGATAACTTCGCCGAACAGGCTGGGGGGGATCGCGAGATAGTGCAGCGGTGCGCGCGCGGCGCCCATTTCGCGTCGCAGCGCATCGAATGTGGACGGCTCCGAGTAGTCGCCATCGACGTACCTCAGCTGCTGAAGCAGTGCGGGTCCGGCTTCCGCGTCGAAGATGCCGTGGCGGGTAAGGCTCTCGCGTACTTTTTCGCGCAAACCCTCGAGGCCCAGCCCGCCGCGCGCGACACCGACGATCGGCATCTCGAGACGACCCCGCTTCTTCAGGCTTTGCAGCGCAGGGAAAATCTTCCGCGCAGCGAGATCTCCTGTTACGCCAAACACGACAAGCACGTCCGATTGTTCCGCTTGCAACGATGTCTCTCCTCGACTGCGGGGATTCCGTATGGGCGCCAGGGTGCCGCGCATTGACACTTTGCACCTATGGTCGCCCGCAAAGCAAAGCGCATTCTGATCATCGACGGGCATCCCGATGCCGGGCCGGACCGACTGCCGCATGCGCTCGCAGCCGCGTATCAGCGCGGCGCTGTCGACGGCGGACACGAGACCCGGCTGGAGCGTGTCGCGGAGCTGGAATTCGAGCTGCTGCGCACGGCCGATGAATTCAATGGGGGCAGACCCACGGGGCGACTACGCGAACAGCAGGACGCACAGCAATGGGCTGAGCATGTCGTGATCCTGTTCGCGCTGTTGAAGGACTATTTCCGACAGGTGTTTCGGCCGGGATTCGCCTTCGGCCCGGCGCGCAACATCCTGTCGTGCGTCGGCTGAACGCAATCCGTTACGCTGGCGTCAATGACGCCTCCGGTCGACCCATCGCCGTCACTGCGCCCCATGCAGGCTTTTTCGCAGCAGAGTCTGCGCCAGCGGTTCATCGCGGCGCTGGTCGCTGCAGACGGTCTCGCCGGCGCGCACTGCATCCACGAGTTGTCGATGCGCGGCGAGATGAGCGCAGTCGTCGAGCCGATGCTCGAGCAGTTGTGGCAGCGATCGGCGGCGAGCGTGCCGGAATGGTTGCCCATGCGGCACGTCGAGTGGCTGCCGCTGGTCTATGAAGTCTGCGGCCGGTTCAAGGCGACCGCCCGCGGCCGCGCGAATCTCTATCTGGTGCTGCTCGACTACTCGGACAGTCGTGCCGAGCCGTATGGTTTGTACGTCGGCGTGAGTCGCTACGCCGCAGCTCAGCGCTTCGACCAGCACAAGGCCGGCATACGGCACGCTGGCAGTGTGCTGCGCCGCGGTCTGGAAGTGCTGACCGGGCCCGTGCTGCATCTGCAGCGGATCGCGCGTGCCGAGGCGCTCGATATCGAAGTGCGAATGGCGGAGGCGCTGCGCGACGCCGGCATGTTCGTAAAGGGCGGGCACTGAGCCCGATGCAGCAGGCGACAGGCTGCGTATCGGAGTAAATTGAGCTCAACAATAAAACAGACTGGGGAGAAGCATCATGTCTGACGGGTTGAATCATGGCCTTGGCCGCTGTCTGGCCTTGTTAGTCATGGCGCTGGTTGCCTGCGCCTCGCAGGCGCATGCGCAAGGGCAGGACTCGACTCCCGGCGAGCGCAACGTGCTGATCATGGCCGAATTGCTGCCGGGCGAATACGACAACGGCAATCAGGCGATGTTCGACGTGCGGCGTAAACTTCCGGAAGCGGATCGTCATGTCAGGATGCATGCCTCGATCAAGCGCATCAGCGCGCCGGCCTTCGGCGAGTTTGTGTTCCTGTGGGTCAATACGACAGGCTCAGGAGACGATGCCAAGCGCTCTTTCCGAATCGCGACGCTCGCCGCGGGGCCCGCTGACGACGAAGTCACCATGCGCCATTACTTCAGGATGCAGGGCGAGATCACCGAGACGGATGTTGCGACACTGACGCCGGCTGCGCTGCAGCGCTCCGAAGGCTGCGACTATCAGTTCAAGCGTCGCGCAGATCACTTCAGAGGCCGCCAGTCAGACAAGACCTGTCGCTTCGACTGGGAAGGGCAGAAGGTCTATACCGACAATGAAATCCTGCTCTCGCAGGGCAGTCTGTGGACGCATGATCACAAGCTTGTGATCCGCACCGGCCAGCGCATCACGGGCGTGGCTTCTGGCGAGCCATTCTGGTTGGAGAGAGCGCGGATCTTTCACTGCTATGCCGACATCCCGGGCGTTGCAGGTGGGCGAGATATTCCGTTCGAGCGCTACGATGACATCGTGCTGCACGACAAAGGTGGGTCGTACTGGTTCAAGACGCGCGAAGCCAAACCCCGCGACATCGGCTTGATGCTGCAAGCCGTCACCTGGCCGATCCTCAACGAGCGCGGCGGCAACTTCAATCGCGACTCGCTCGTGCTCTACGCGCTCGAACGGTTTGCGGATGGCTCGGTCAAGAACATGGGCTACGCGTTCACGGAACCGGGCGCGGAACGGATCGGCAACAACCTGCAGTGGATGCTGATCAACTGCGCGATGACGCCGCGCGATCAGGCCAGGCCGGAGTTCTAGCTGCGGCCGCGGTTCGGCCCGCCGCGTGCTTTCACGGCGCGGTCGGCGCCGTAAAGATCATCGTCGAGGCAGGCCGCTCGCTCTGCAGGCGCTCGGCGGTGAGCTCTGCCTGCCGCATCGCCCGCAGCAGATTCTCACCCGCGAGTTTGCGCAGCTGCTCGTCTGACCAGCCACGCCGAATCAGTTCGGCAAAAAGATTCGGATACATCGACACGTCGCTGAGGCCCTCCGGCCACCACGAGTAGCCGTCGAAGTCGCCGCCGATGCCGACGTGGTCGATGCCGGCGAGGTCGCGGATGTACTCGATGTGATCGGCGACCTGGCCGATGCTGGTCGGTGGCAGTTTCAGGCCGCTCATTCCTTCGCGAAAAATCCGGCTGCGTTCGGCGGGTGTCTCCGCTGCGCGCGCTCGCAACGAGATCTCCATCATCGCGGGCCCGGTGATCTTCTCTACCTCACAGTTGATGAACCCTGCTGCGAAAATCACCATGACCACGCCGCCGTTGCTCGGCAGCTGCTTGATGATGCTGTCGGGCACGTTGCGGGGAATGTTGCAAAGCCCGGCCGCGGCAGCGTGCGAGAAGATCACCGGCGCTTCGGTCACACGCAGCGTATCGGCCATCGTTTCGGCGGAGGCGTGCGACAGATCGACCAGCATGCCGAGGCGATTCATTTCGTGCACCACCTCTTCGCCAAACGGCGTCAGTCCGCCGTGCCGCGGGGGCAGTTGTGCGGCCGAGTCCGCCCAGTCCGTGTGGTTGTTGTGGGTGAGCCCCATGTAGCGCACGCCCAGGTCGTAGTAGGCGCGCAGTGCGCCCAGCGAATTCTCGAGTCCCTGTCCACCCTCCATGCCGAGCATCGACGCAATGCGGCCATTGGCATGCGCGGCCCGGATCTCGGCGACGCTGGTCGCCAGCTCGAACGTGTCGGGGTAGCGGTCGATGATCCGGCGCGCGATGTCGATCTGCTCGAGTTGCACCGGTGCAAACGGTCCGCGGCCTTCGCTGGAGATATAGACCGACCAGAACTGGGCACCGACCCTGCCTGCCCGAAGGCGCGCGATATCCGTGTGTCCAGCAGTGGGTTTGAGCAGGTCGTAGGCCACGATGTCGCGCGGGGCATCGCGATTGCCGCGGACCGTGATCGGCAGATCATTGTGGCCATCGACCAGAATGGTCGATTCCAGCAGGGCGCGGGCGCGCGCCAACGCAGCGTCGTCCGCCGGCGCGTCGGCGGCGGTTGCGTGGCTGCCGAAGAACAGCATGGCGGCGGCGACCGCAAGTCCGGACCTAAAGAGCCTCATCGGCAAATCCTAGCATGCGATGCGGCGAGCTTTCGGCGGGCTTTTCAGTACACTGCGCCTGGTGCTGAAAACCCCACTGGATCCCGCCGCCGTCGCCGCCTATGCCGCCGCCGCCGGCCTGCCGCTGCTCGATGCCGACGCCGCAGCCCGCCTTGCAGGCGGCGCACAGACCGCGATCGATGCGGTGCGCAGCCAGCTCGGCGAAACACTGATCGAGCGCGAACCCGGCGAGTACCTGGCCACCCTGGAACGCTTGGCGGATGAACCATGACGGGTATCGCAAGTCTTGGTCTGATCGAGGTGGCGGAGCAGATCCGCGCCGGCTCGCTGAGCAGCGTCGAGGTCACGGCGGCGGTGTTGACCGAGGCTCGTGCGGCACAAGGGCGCTGCAACTGTTTCCTGGAGATTGACGAAGACGCGGCGCTGCTCGCGGCGGCGGCGGCGGACCGCGCGCGCGACGCTGGCGAACCGCTGGGCGTGCTGCACGGCGTACCGTTGGCGCACAAGGACATGTTCGATGACGCCGGCCATGCGATCCGTTACGGATCGCGCGTGCGCGGTGTGCACGTTCCGAGTGCAACGGCTGCGGTGCTGGAGCGTCTGCGATCGGCCGGTGCGATCCGGATCGGCGCCTTGAACATGGCGGAGTTTGCGCTGGGTCCGACCGGCCACAATGCAATCTTCGGGGACTGCCGCAATGCGCTCGACCCGGCCTACATGGCAGGCGGATCGTCGAGCGGCTCGGGTGCCGCGGTGGCGGCCCGCGCCAGCTTCGCGAGCCTCGGCTCGGACACTGGCGGATCAGTACGCATTCCAGCGGCTTGCAACGGCGTCGTCGGTCTCAAGCCGACCTATGGCCGGATCTCCCGTTACGGCAGCATGAAGCTCTCGCCTTCCATCGACGTGATCGGCCCCATTACGCGCAGCGTTGCCGATTGCGCGCGGATGCTGGGCGTACTGGCAGGCCATGATCCGCGCGATCCGCTCAGCTCGCAGCGGCCGTCCGCGGACTACGAAGGGGAGTGTGAGCGTGATATCGCTGCACTGCGGATCGGTGTTCCGCGTAACTATTTCTACGATGGCATTACGGATGACGTCCGCGAGGCCATGGAGCAGAGCCTGGCGGATCTCGAAGCCGAAGGCGCGGTGCTGGTCGAGCTCGACGTTCCCGATGTCGAGGCGATGTCGGAGCTCAGCCGTGCGATCGTGTATTCGGAAGCGACCGCTTTGCACGGTGTGTGGCTTCGTGAGCGTGCGGAACAGTATCAGCCCCAGGTGCGCACCCGCGCGATGACCGGCGTTGCGATTCCGGCGTCAATTTACTACGAAGCGCTGCTGCTTCGATTGCCTTTGCTTGAGCGCTTCGTGGCCGAAGTCTTCGGCCGCTGCGACGTGCTGCATACCCCAACGCTGCCGATTCCAGTGCCGCGCCTGGTGGACGTCGATGTGGCCGCAGGTGAGTCGCTTTGGCAAACGCTGGCGCTGCTGGTCCGGTGCACAGCGCCATTCAACTTCCTGGGTCTGCCTGCGCTGGCGGTGCCAGCGCGCGCGACGGACAACGGTCTGCTGGCCAGCGTGCAGCTGGTGACCCGCCCGTTTGCAGAAGGGCTGCTGCTGCGAGTCGGTGCGGCGCATGAGCGCCGGCATCGGTTACGATAATTCGATGAGCTCCATGGCTCCCAGGCACGCGTACGCCGACGGCGAGTTCGGTCAGATCCACTACACCTCCTGCGGTATTGGCACGCCATTGATTCTGCTGCACTGGGCGCCATCGAATGGGCGTCAGTACGAAACCCTGCTGCCAGAATTCGCTGCACACGGTCTGCAGCCGATCGCAGTCGATATTCCCGGCTATGGTCGCTCCCACAAGCATGCCGAGGGATGGAGCTGTGGGCAGCTCGCCGCGGAAATCGCGCGCGCGCTGACTGACGTGGGCATTGAGGGCGGCTTTGCGCTTGGCGGGCATCTGTCGGCGGCGATCGTCGCGGAGATGAGCATTGCGGAACCGCGCCGCTGGCGTCGTGTTGTGCTCGATGGCTCACCGACGCTGAACGCCGAGGAAATGCAGCGTTTGATGGCGCACTTCGCCGGGTTGTCGCCCGCGCTTGCCGAGACCGGCTCGCATCGCAGCTTTGTCTGGGACATGACAGAACGGTTTCTGTCCGAGTGGGATCCCGACTATCGAATCAGCGAAGCGACGCTGCCGATGCACTATGGCTACATGGCCGACTACCTGCAGATGGGTTTCGCGCCGATACGCGGCTTCATTGACCCGGCCGGCAGCAAACGCGGTGGGCTTGCGACTTACAAGGCCATTGAGCGGTGGCCGCTGATCCCGGTGCCGGTGCTCGCATTGACCGCCGAGAAGGAAGCGCTGCGGGCTGGCCATCAGCGCGCAGTCAGTCTGCTGCGCAACGTCGAGGAACACTGTTTT
>JBBQWY010000004.1:0-120877 GCA_038210215.1 Steroidobacterales bacterium | reverse complement strand
AGCCAGTGCCGCATCGGTGCGGGACTGGTGGCGCTTGATCCTCCGCGGGTCGCCGGAGCGGCGGCGATCGATCCCTTGCAGCCGGTGCCACTGACGACGACGGCCAACGTGCACGGCGGCGATGCCTTGTTCATCCGCGTGGTCGACGCGGACCAGAACCGCGACGCGGCGCAGATCGAGTCCATCGAGGTTCGCGTGTCGTCGCGCGCCACCGGCGATGGCGAAGTGATCGTGCTGACCGAGACCGCAGCGGCGTCCGGCGAGTTCGTCGGCTATGTCCCGACTGCGATTGCTGCGGCGGTCAGTGCGAGCTGCGTGCTCGAAGTCGCACTCGATTCCGAAGTCGATGTCAGGTACGTGGATCCGCGCGACGCAAACGACGCGGCCTCGGCGTCTGGCCTGGTCGATCCGTTTGGTCTGGTATTCGATTCCACCACCGGCGCGCCGGTCAACGGCGCCCGCGTTCGCCTGGTTACTGTGGCAACGGGTCTGGACGCTGAAGTGTTTGGCGACGATGGCGTCAGCCGCTTTCCTGCCGAGGTCATCACCGGTGCCGCGGCGACCGACGCGGGAGGCACGGTGTACACGCTGCCGGCCGGCGTATTCCGCTTTCCATTGGTTGCGCCAGGCGACTATCGGTTGATCGTCGAGCCGCCTGGCGGCTTTGCGTTTGCGTCGACCGCAACGGTCGATGCGCTGCAGTCCCTGCCGGGCGCGCCGTTTCGTCTCGGCGAGGGGTCATTCGGCAGGACTTTCAGTGTTGTGGCACCGGTCGCAAGTGCGATCGACGTACCCGTGGACCCAGCGGGTAATTCGTTGCTGCTGCGCAAGCTTGCCAACGCCAGCGTGGCTGCGGTGGGCGATTTCGTCGCCTATGAGCTGGTCGTCGAGAATGGCAGTGCCCGCGGTGATTTCCGTGATGTACGCATCGCCGATCGATTGCCGCGTGGCCTGCGCTTTCAGTCCGGCTCGGTGCGTATCGATGGTGCGCCCGCGGCTGACCCGGCGATCAGCGACGATGGCCGCGAGCTCGACTTTGGGATTGCGTCGCTGCCGCCCGGTGCCAGCGTACGTATCCGCTATGTCGTCGAGGTCACGGTTGGCGCGCGTGGGCGGGAACTGGTCAATACCGCGATCGCTACCGCGCTGGGCGGCGCGCAGTCGAACGAAGCCCGCGCCGGATTGCGGTTGCGCGACGAACTGTTTTCCGAGCGGGGGTTCATCGTCGGGCGCGTGACCGAGTCCAGCTGCGACAACCGTGCCGCGCCTGGCGTGCCCGGCATCCGGATCTACCTCGAGGATGGTCGCTATGCGATCACGGATCGCGACGGGCGTTATCATTTCGAGGATGTCACGCCGGGAACGCATGTCGTGCAGCTCGATACGCTGACCCTGCCCGAGCATCTGGAGCTACAGGACTGCGGCCCGACGACACGTCATGCCGGGCGCGCCTATTCGCAGTTCGTCGAGCTGCGCGCCGGTGCGTTGTGGCGCGCCGACTTCCCGCTGAAAACACGCGCGGCGCCGACCGGCAGCGTCGGCTTGCGGATGAACTCCGTACTCGAATCCGCGGCGCTGGCCTGGCACGACATCTCGATCGACGTTGCCAGCGTGCCGCTGGTCAACGCGACCTTGCGGCTGATGTTCCCGACCGGGCTCGTTCCCTTGCCGGGCGAAGTGCAGCTGGACGGCAAGCCGGTGGCCGATGCGCGGCTCGACGCTGCTGTGCTGTCGGTGCCGCTGGGAAGTCTTGCGGGCGGCCGGGCGCTGCAGGTTCGGGCGGTGTCCCGGGCCGGCGTACAGACCAATCAGGAATTGCCAGTAACGGCCGTGCTCGGCTTCGATACAGCGGGCGCAATACGTCAGCAGACCGCGCCGGTGCGCAACGTGCTGCAGCGAGGCACAGCGCGTTTCGAGTCGTCGCGCTACTCGTTCAGTCCGCAGTTCGCCGTGCTCGAGACCGAGCTGCGGGAGCGGGAACGCGATGAGCTCGAGCGACTGGTCAAGGAGTGGCGCGGCGCGCGCAATCTTCGGATCGCGGTCGTCGGCCATACCGACAGCACGCGCATTGCAGCACGCAACCGTGGCCGCTTCGCCGACAACCGTGCACTGTCGGAAGCGCGCGCCAAGGTCGTGGCGGATTACCTGGCGCGGGGCCTGGCGGTTTCGTCGCAGCGTCTCAGTGTCGAAGGCGTCGGCGCCGATGAGCCGCTGACGGCGGCGACGGACCCTGCGAGCCTCGCACGCAACCGACGGGTCGAGATCACGATCTCGGGCGAGCGCTTTGCCGGTGATGCGCCGCTGCAGCTGACCGAGGCCACGAGTGAGCGCGTCGACGTGGCGATCGAGGGGCGGATCAAACGGCCGACCGCCGAGACGTCGTCCGCCAACGCCAGTCGCGCGCCGATGAATGCGCAGGCGGGTGGTGCAGAGACCGACATCGAGCAGCTGACTGGCAGCGTACTTTGGGTTGCGCCGCAGCCGGATGCCGTCGCCGACATCGCGAGCCTCAAGGTGGCCATTGCGCACCGGCCGGACCAGACCGTGGTGCTGTCGGCCAACGGCATGATCGTCGGGCCGCTCAGTTTCGACGGTGCAACCGTCAATGCGCGCAAGTCTGCAGCGGTCAGCCGCTGGCGCGGCGTCGCGCTACGTGACGGTGAGAACCAGCTGACAGCGGTGGTCCGCAATGCCGATGGGACGGAAGCGGCGACCATGCAGCGGCAGATCCACTACGGCGGCGGTGCGGTGCGCGCCGAGATTGATCGGCAGCAGTCGATACTGTCGGCGGATGGACGCACGCGCCCGGTCATTGCGCTGCGTCTGTTCGACGCCTACGGCAAGCCCGCGCGGCGCGGAACGCTGGGCGCGTTCCGGGTTGATCCGCCGTACCGCAGCTGGTGGGAAGTGCAGCAGCTCGATGACAATCCGCTGCTGGCGATCGGTGCGCGCGAGCCGACGTTTGAAGTCGAGGAAGGCGGCGTCGCCCGGCTCGAGCTCGAACCGACCAGTCAAACCGGCAACGTGACGCTGCGCCTGCGCTTCAACGAACGCCAGGAGCAGGAGTTGCGGGTCTGGCTTGCTCCCGAGGCTCGGGACTGGATCATGGTCGGTGTTGCAGAGGGCACGGCGGCCTGGCGCAGTCTTTCAGGAAACTTCGAACCGGTACTCGGTGAGCCTGAGGTTGAGGAGGGATTCGGCACTGATGGCCGGATCGCATTCTTTGCGAAGGGCCGCGTGCGCGGCGACTATCTTCTGACTCTCGCCTATGACTCCGAGCGCGATTCGAACGCTGCGCGTGAGCGGCTCAAAGGCATCATCGAACCGGATCGGTACTACCTGCTTTATGGCGATGGCACGGAGCAGCGCTTCGAGGCTGCGACCGCCAAGCGTGTGTTCCTGAAACTCGAGCGACGCCAGTTCGTGGCATTGTTCGGCGACTACGATACGGGGCTGACGATCACCGAGCTTGCGCGCTACAGTCGCAGTCTGACCGGGTTCAAGTCGGAGTTCGTCGGTGAGCGCAGTATGCTGACCACGTTTGCGGCGCGCACCGATCTCGGCTTCGGGCGCGACCAGCTGCGCGGCGATGGAACATCGGGACTGTACCGTTTGACGCGTAGCCCACTGGTGATCGGCAGCGACAAAGTCCGGATCGAAGTTCGCGATCGGTTCCGCATTGAGGAGGTCGTCGAATCGCGCGAGCTGAGTCGCTTCCTCGACTATCGGATCGACTATGAAGCGGGGACGCTGGTGTTCAAGGATCCGGTCCCGAGTCGTGATGCAAGCTTCAATCCGGTGTTCATCGTTGCCGAATATGAAACCCTGGGTACTGGCCAGGAAGTGACGGCCGCCGGTGCGCGTGGCGCGCTTAGGTTCCACGAGGGCCGTTTGGAAGTCGGTGCGAGTCTGGTCAGCGACGGTGCCGTCGCGGGTGACACGCAGGTGGGGGGCGCCGACCTGCGCTGGCAGATCTCGCCGATCACCGAATTGCGGGCGGAGTTTGCGCAAAGCCGATCCGATGATCCGGCGCGCGCAGATTCGGCGCTCGCCTGGCTGACGCAGATCGAGCATGTTTCGCAGCGGCTCGAATACCGGGCCTATGCCCGGCAGCAGGAGGCGGGATTCGGCGTCGACCAGCAGTCGACCACCGAGTCCGGCACGCGCAAGTTCGGCGCCGATCTGCGCTGGAAGCTCAGCGAGCGCTGGGCCGTGCAGGGCGAGACGCTGCTGCAACAGCAGTCGCAGAGCGGTGCCGAGCGGCGGCTCGTCAGCGCAGAGATGCGCTACGTGCAGCCCACTTCGTCGGCGGCCGTCGGTGCACGACACGTCAATGACGAAGAGCCGGGCGGACGCAAGCTGACGTCGGACCAGCTCTACCTGACCGGCAGCGTTGATCTGTTCGAGCGGCGCGTGACGCTGCGGGCGGCGGCCGAGACGGCGCTTGGCGGCCGCGACGAGAGCGCGGATTATCCGAGCCGCAGCCTGCTGGGCGTCGACTGGCATGTCCGCAAGGACACGAGCCTGTTTGCCGAGTGGGAGCACGCCGATGGGGACGCGTTGCGGTCGGATATGACACGGCTCGGCGTGCGCACGCGGCCGTGGGAGCAAACGCAGATCCAGACGTCGGTCAGCCAGATGGTCTCCGAGTTCGGGCCGCGCACGTTCGCGAATTTCGGTCTGACCCAGGCGCTGCAGCTCTCCGAGCGCTGGACTGCGGACTTCGGCATCGACCAGAGCAACACGCTGCGCGGCCCTGGTCTCGCTGCCCTGAACCCGAACGTGCCTTTGGCAACGGGTTCGCTCAGCGAGGATTACTTCGCAACGTTTGCGGGCGCTCA
This sequence comes from Steroidobacterales bacterium, assembly GCA_038210215.1. Taxonomy (GTDB): domain Bacteria; phylum Pseudomonadota; class Gammaproteobacteria; order Steroidobacterales; family Steroidobacteraceae; genus UBA964. The sequence goes on along the minus strand of JBBQWY010000004.1, from coordinate 116,036 downwards.
GTACCACACTGAGCTGTGGACCGCCAACGCGCGCGCCGAGCGCCGTAGTGCCGACAGCGATCAGCGCTGGGTGGTGACGACTGGCTGGTATCGCGAACCCCTGAATGGTCATGCGATGTCACTGGCGCTGCAGGCGTTCACGTCCGACTCGCGCACCACCGCACCGGACAGCAGCCAGGCGGATCTGCGCTTCGCCTGGGCCTATCGGCCCGATGATTCGCGCTGGATCGTGCTCAACCGCACGGATCTGAAGCGCGAGACGCAGGAGTCGGCACTGAGCGACTTCGAGTCATTGCGCTGGATCAACAACCTGCATGCAAACTGGCAGTGGGATCCTGCGACGCAGCTGGGCCTGCAGCTGGGACTGCGGCGGATCGTGACGAGTTTCGACGACGATCGCTACCGCGGCTGGTCGTCGCTGTTGGGTGTCGACCTGCGTCGTGACCTGCCGTGGCGACCGTTCGGCCGCGCCTACGACATCGGGCTGCACGGCGCACAGCGCAATTCGTTCCAGTCGGACGTCAGCGATCACTCGATGGGCTTCGACATCGGCGTGACGGTGGCGACGAACGTGTGGATTTCCATCGGCTACAACTTCGCCGGATTTCGCGACGAGGACTTCAGCGAATCGCGCGTGACCGAGCGTGGCCCTTACCTGCGCGTGCGCATCAAGGCCGATCAGGACAGCTTTCGCGATTTGCGGCTCGACAGTCTGCGTCCGGGGCGCTAGCGTGCCGCCCGGCCATGGAGCAGATCGACGATATTTTCGGCCGCGGTGGCCAGCTCGCCCGTGCGCTCGAGGGTTTTCACCCGCGGCGCTCGCAGCTGCAGATGGCTGCACGCGTTGCCGAAGCGCTCGCTGAATCCAGCACGCTGATCGTTGAAGCCGGCACCGGCACCGGCAAGACCTTTGCCTACCTTGTGCCCGCGCTGCTATCGGGCAAACGGGTGTTTGTTTCGACCGGCACGCGCACGCTGCAGGATCAACTCTTCAACAAGGATGTTCCGCTGGTGGCGGCGGCCCTCGGGCGCCCGGCCAGGATCGCCTTGCTGAAAGGCCGTGCGAACTATCTTTGTCTCTACCGGCTGGATCGAGCCTCCGCACAGGGCAGCTTCGACGCGCTCGCTCCGCCGCGCAGTGCGGCGCTTGCCACGCTGCAGCGCTGGGCCGCGGTCACGCGGCGTGGCGATCTGGCCGAGGTGCCAGGGCTCAACGACACCGACCCGCTGTGGGCGCAGGTCACCTCGACGCGCGACAACTGTCTCGGGCAGCGCTGTCCGGACTTCTCCCGCTGTCATCTGGTGGCCGCGCGGCGTGAGGCGCAGGAAGCGGATATCGTGGTGGTCAATCACCACCTGCTGTTCGCGGACCTGGCTTTGAAGGAAGACGGTTTTGGCGACCTGCTCGGCACTGCCGATGCGATCATCCTCGACGAGGCGCACCAGCTTCCGGATCTGGCCACGCGCTTTTTCGGCGTGCAGCTGGCGAGCCGCCAGATCGAGAACCTGCTGGCCGATTCGCGTGCAGCTCTGGCGGCGGCAGGCGTGGGTTCGACCACGCTGCAAGCCAGTCTCAAGGAGGTCGAGGCGGCCCTCAATGCGACGCTCGCGGTGGTGCCGCAGCGCGCCGGGCGGCTCGCCTGGGATCAGTCCGGTGCCGATCTCGAATCTTTCGTGCTGGCGTTGCTTGCGAGTCTGCGCGCAGTTGCCACTGCGCTCGGTGACGCGAGTCGGGATGCGGCGGTCGCGCAATGTGCCGAGCGGGCCGAGCGTTTTGCTGCCGCACTCGAGCAGATTACCGAAGCCGGTGGCGAGGAGGGCGCCCGCACCGTCGAGGCAAGTGGCCGCGGCTTCACGCTGACGCTGCTGCCGTTCGACATTGCGGAGCGCTTCCAGGCCATCGTCGCCCAGCGCCGCATGGCCTGGATCTTCACGTCGGCGACGCTCACGGTCGGCGATGACTTCAGTCACTTCTCGGATCGGATGGGCCTCAGCGATGCGCCGTCGCTGCGGATCCCGAGCCCGTTCGACTATGAATCGCAGGCGCTGTTGTATCTGCCTGAAAACATCCCGGCACCGTCGGCGCCTGCGTATCTCGATGCGGTACTTGGTGTTGCCGAGCAGTTGATCGAGGCGGCGCATGGCGGGGCGTTCGTGCTGTTCACGAGCCATCGCGCGTTGGCACGGGCAGCTGCAGTCGCTCGCGCGACCTGGTCTGTGCTGTCTGAGCTGCCGCTGCTGGTGCAGGGCGAGAGTCCGCGCGAACGTCTGTTGCAGCAGTTTCGGGAGCATGGCGATGCCGTGCTGTTCGGCACGTCCAGCTTCTGGGAAGGCGTGGACGTCAAGGGTGAAGCGCTGCGGCTGGTCATCATCGAGAAGCTGCCGTTCGCGGCGCCCGAGGATCCACTCGTCAAGGCGCGCATCGCCCACCTTGAGAGTATTGGAGCGAACCCGTTTCGGGACTACCAGCTGCCCGAAGCAGTGCTCGCGCTCAAGCAGGGCTTTGGCCGGCTGATCCGCAGCGAGTCCGATCGCGGAGTCATCGCGATCTGCGATCCGCGCCTGAGCACACGCAGTTACGGGCGGACGTTCATCGCGAGCCTGCCGGTGATTCCGATTACGCGTGATCTCAGCGAAGCGCGTCGTTTCTTGCGGCGAACGCACTGACATGCGACTGCTTGCGCTCGACACGTCGACCGAAGCCTGCTCCGTCGCGTTGCAGTGGGATGGTGCGGTGTTCTCGCGTTACCAGGAAGTTGAACGGGGCCATGCCGAGCTGATCCTGCCGATGATCGAAGCGCTACTGGCCGAGGCGAACGGCACGCTGGTTGCGCTCGATGCGATCGCGTTTGCGCGCGGCCCGGGTTCGTTCACGGGCGTGCGACTCGCAGCGGGTGTCACGCAGGGGCTGGCCTTTGCGGCGGGCGTGCCCGTGATTCCAGTCTCGACGCTGCGGGTCGTCGCGCAGCGCGCGCTCATGATGCGGCCGGCGGCTTTGGCGGTCACGGTCTGCAACGATGCGCGCATGGGCGAGATCTACTGGGCGCATTTCCTGAGGAGCGAATCTGGCAATCCGGTAGCGGACTCGCCCGAGCGGGTCAGCGCTCCGGAGGCGGTACAGCTGTCGGCCTCGTCGATCCCCGACCGGAAGGGCGTTCGTATCGCGGCCGGCCGTGGCCTGCGTGCGGCACCGCAGTTGGTGGCCCAGCTGCAGCTGTCGGCGGACGACACGCTGATCGACCTGCTGCCTGACGCGGCAAGCCTGCTCGAACTTGCGACGCTCGAGCTTGAGGCGGGCCGCGTGTCGGGCGCAGCCGACGCGGTGCCGGTGTATGTCCGCGACCAGGTTGCGAAGCTGCAGTCCGCCTAGCGTGTTTTGCGGCCCCGCAGCGCGGGCTGTCACGGAACTGCAATAGACTCCACCTGTAATACGGGCGCGCGCCACGCACGTAGACCCAAAGAGACGACCGGCAGGATGTCAGGCAAACGAATACTGATCGTTGAGGATGAGCGACCCATTCGCGAGATGATTGCGTTTGGGTTGCGGCGTGCGGGTTTCGACGTGGCCGAAGCCGAGGACTGCCGCTCGGCGCGCGAGCAGCTCACCGACAATCGCCCCGATCTGCTGCTGGTCGACTGGATGCTGCCGGATATGAGTGGCGTTGAGCTGACGCGCCAACTCAAGCGGGATCGCAATACCCAGGAGCTGCCGATCATCCTTCTCACTGCGCGCGCTGAGGAGAGCGACAAGGTGTCGGGACTGGAAGGAGGGGCCGACGACTATGTCGTCAAGCCGTTTTCGCCGCGGGAGCTTGTCGCCCGCATCAATGCCGTACTGCGACGCGTCGGCCCACAGGGCGGCAGTGACCGGATCGAGTATGAGGGCCTGACGCTCGACCAGGCGGGCCATCGCGTGCTGGTCGGCGACCGCACCATCCAGCTCGGTCCGACCGAGTACCGGATGCTCGAGTTTTTCATGAGCCACCCCGAACGTGTCTACTCCCGCAACCAGATCCTCGATCGCGTCTGGGGTGGCAATGTCTATGTCGAAGAGCGCACCATCGACGTGCACATCAGGCGGCTGCGCAAGGCGCTGGAGGAATTCGGGTACGATCGCCTGATTCAAACCGTGCGCGGGGCGGGCTATCGGTTCTCCACGCGCGTCGAGTAACGCCTTAACGCAGGAGGGGCCGGCTCTTGGTCGACGCCGAAGTTTCGTTGCGCGGCTGGCTGTTCGCGGTTGTCCGAGTGCTGCTGGCACTTACGGCTGGCGCAGCGCTGGGCCTGTTTGTCGGCAACCTCTGGGCGGGGCTGGCGGCCACCCTTGCCATGTATCTGACTTTCCATCTCTACAATCTGTTCCGGCTCGACTACTGGCTCAACCACCGCAGCGTTGCCGATCCACCGGACGCAGGCGGCCTCTGGGGCGATGTGGTGGCGCGCGTCGTGCGGCTGCATCGCCGCAAACGGTTCCACAAGCAGCGGATGATCGAGATCTTTCGCGAACTGCGCCGCTCGACGGCCTCGATGCCGGATGGTGTCGCGACACTCAACCGCGACCACGAGATCATCTGGTTCAATCGCACCGCCTCGCGGCTGCTCGGGCTCAAGCGCAAGCTCGACTTCGGGCTGCGCATCGACAATCTGATCCGCCACCCCGAGTTCGTGCGTTATTTGCACGCCGGCCAGTACGGATCGCCGGTTGTCATTCGCCCCAACGTTTCCGAACCCACCTGGCTGTCGATCCAGCTGGTGCCCTATGGCGAAGCGCAGAAGCTGATGCTCGTCCGCGATGTCACGCGCCAGCAGCAGCTCGAGCAGATGCGCAAGGAGTTCGTTGCCAATGCATCGCATGAACTGCGTTCACCGCTGACGGTGATCGCGGGCTATCTGGAAACCCTGGCCAGCGACTCATCCCTTGATCGGGACCTGCGCCAACCAGTCGATGAAATGCGTCGCCAGGCCGAGCGGATGACCACGATCATCCAGGATCTGCTGGTGTTGTCGAAACTAGAGGATGACGAAAGCGAGATCGAAGGCGCGCCGATCGATGTGATCGCGCTGATCACCCTGCTGCGCAAGGAGGTGCTGGCGCGCGGTCAGCGCACAGGCGAGGTACTACTCAACATCGAGTCCGACGCCACGTTGATCGGTGATGAAACCCAGATCCACTCGGCGTTCGCGAATCTGGTTGAGAACGCAGTCAAGTACACGCCGGAATCGGGCGCGATTACGCTTCGCTGGTGGGTCGATGATGATGGCGCCCATTTCTCCGTGGCGGACGTCGGAAAGGGGATCCCGGCGCAGCACATCCCGCGACTGACGGAACGATTCTATCGCGTCGACGAAGGGCGCTCGCGGGCAACAGGCGGTTCGGGCCTTGGGCTTGCGATCGTCAAGCACGCTCTGCAGCGACATGGCGGCCGACTTGAGATCCAGAGCGTAGAAGGGCGCGGCAGCACGTTCGCCTGCCGTTTTCCTTCCCACCGGATTGCGCCTGCCACGGCACGCCACGAGCCGCAGCGCGTTCGCGCGTGATGTGCGTTCGGTCACAGATGCCGCGCGGCGTCATTGCATAACCTGGTGCCACGATCGGCTATTATCAGGATCACGGGCCTTTGCCCCGGCTGGAAGCTCATGGAAAAAGCCGATCTTTCACAACACATTTCGCGTCGTTTCAACGAAGACCTCGATCTCGTCCGGAACAAAGTCATGTCGATGGGCGGTTTCGTCGAGCAGCAGCTGGCCAAGGCCGTGCAGGCACTCGTCGAAGGCGACAGCATGATGGGCGAGGCCGTCGCGCGCGATGATTACCAGATCAACCGGATGGAAGTCTCCATTGACGCGGAGTGCTCGCGAATTCTGGCCACACGTGCGCCGACGGCGGGCGACCTGCGGGTGATCGTTGCGATCATGAAGGCCATTACCGACCTTGAGCGCATGGGCGACGAATGCGAGAAAATCGGCTATATCGCCTCAAGGCTCGCCACGCAGGAGCGCCCCGCTGACAAGTATCGCGAGATCAAGCATCTCGGGCGTGTCGTGCAGGACATGGTGCACGAGTCGCTGGATGCGTTCGCGCGGATGGACGCCGATGCGGCGCTACGCGCTGCGCACCAGGACCGACTCGTTGATGAGGAATACGAGGCGATCCAGCGCCAGAGCATCACTTTCATGATGGAGGATCCGCGTGCCATCCGGCGCGCGCTCGACGTCATGTGGATCGTGCGTGCGCTCGAGCGTATTGGCGATCATGCCAAGAACATCTGCGAATACGTGATCTACATGGTGCACGGCAAGGACGTGCGCCACATACGCCTCGAGGATGTTGAAACGGAACTCCGGCAGCGCGCTGCCGGTTCGACGTGACGCTTAGGCAGGCAAACCTGCTTGGGTTTAGCGGCTGCGTGGCCCTGCTGGGCTATGCGATCTACGCCGAAAAATTCATGAACCTGCTGCCGTGCCCGCTGTGCGTATTCCAGCGAGTTGGCATCGCGATCGTTGGTTTCGGTTTCCTGGTCGCGGCCCTGCACAATCCGCGCGGCCGCTCCGCGAGCCTCGCCTACGCCATCACGATTCCGCTGGTTGCGCTGCTGCCGGCCGGTGTTGCCGCGCGGCATGTCTATATCCAGAGCCTGCCGCCCGGCTCCGTGCCGGCCTGCGGCGCAACCCTCGACTACATGCTCGATGTCTTTCCGCCGCTGACGGTGGTTCGCAAGGTGCTCGCCGGCGGCGGCGAGTGCGCCAAGATCGACTGGTCCCTGCTTGGTCTGTCGATGCCGGCGTGGGTGTTGATCGCTTCGCTGGCGCTGGCGGTGCTTGGCATCTGGGCCAATTCACGTCCGCGCCGGATGTTTGCGACACGCGTCGCGAACGCCTGAACGTTCACACGCCTGTAACCTGACCATCTCAGTCCGTTCATGTAATTGAACGACGCTTCCGACGGCCTCGGCGGCTGGAGATGGCGTTGAGCAATGCAGGAACCTCGCGATCGTCTCAGATGAGCGCACCCCGCCTGCGTGTCCGCTCGGTCTTCATCTCCGATGTACATCTGGGTTCGCGCGATTGCCGCGCTGAGGAACTGCTGGAGTTCCTGCAGTTGGTCCAGGCCGATCAGCTGATCATGGTCGGCGACATCATCGAGGTCTGGAGTCTGCGCCGCTGCTTCTATTGGCCGGAAAGCCACAACGAGGTCTTGCGTGCGATCAGCGCCAAGGCGCGCAGCGGCACTCGGGTCATCTATGTGCCGGGTAACCACGATGAGGACCTGCGCGCGTTCGTTGGCGCTGAATTCGTGTCGGTGCAACTGTTGCGGGAGTTTGTGCATCGCTCGGCGGACGGCCGCCGCTGGCTGGTTCTTCACGGTGACGAGTTCGACGGGGTTGTGCGATGCAGTCCGTGGCTGTCAACGCTGGGTTCTATCGCGTATGACGTGGCGCTCGACGGTGTCGTGTATTGCAACGATGGCGACTGGGTCGAGTCGTGCACGGCGGTCGTCGAGAATATCGACGGGCGAATGCAGCTGCTGGACTGGAGCCGATACCGCCCCGAAGCCAGTGCCGTTGCACAGATCCGCACGCGCGCAGCTGCCTGATGTTTAACGGCCTCGCGCTGCCGTTGCTTGTGTTGCTTGTGTTGCTGGCGATGCCGTGTGCCGTTCTGGCGGATGCGCTCGCCGGAGACTCACTGACTGGTGATTCACTGGCGGGTGACGCACTCGCCGTTCAGGATGGTGAGGCGTTCGCGTTCAGCTGGCAGGTCACGCAGTGCGGCGGCACATTGCGCACGGAGTGGCGCGAGTCAGGTGGCAAAATTGTCGCGAGCGATGAAGTGGTGTTTGGGTCCGCCGGAGTGCAGCGCTACGAGATCCTCAGACCCGGATATGGTCATGACCTGCAGGTGCAACGCGAAGCGCGGGGCTTCGCGATCAGGACCCGTACGGGTCAAGGTCGTGAGCATGCCGATTTTGTGGCGATCGATTCGCGAGCGGTTCTGGCCGGACCCATGCTGGTCACTTACGCGATCGACAAGCTGGCAGAGTTGCGCGCCGGTGCCGTGCTGCAGATCCGCTACCTGATTCCGGAACGGGCCAAAGTGATTGTGCTACAGCTGCGAGTCGTTGCGGCCGCCAGCGGCGACCGCGCCGAGGTGGAGGTTCGCGCTGCGTCACCCTGGCTGCGGCCTTTTGTCCCGCAGACGGTAATGCGTTTCGCTGCAGACGGCCGATTCGTCGGCATGACGGGCCCGCTGTTGCCGCTGGGTGGTCCGATCGAGTCGCCGGCATCGCTTCACGGCGAGCTGCAGGCGCGCAATCGTCGCGTGTCATCGCGCTGCAACATTTTAGGCCTACCTTAAGCCCTACAACGGCTTAGGACGTATTAATCATGCGGATTCTGATGTTGTCGGACGTCTATTTTCCGCGCGTGAACGGGGTCTCGACATCGATCCAGACCTACCGCGATGACCTGCTCAAACTGGGTCACCATTGCACGCTGATTGCGCCCGCCTATCCGTCATCCGCAGGGGCCGGACCGGCCCCCGACGACGCCGATATCCTGCGCATCAGCTCGCGGCAGGTGCCACGTGATCCAGAGGACCGCCTCATGCGCCGCGCAGAGATCCGAGCGCTGTTGCCGCAGCTGCGGACGCGGCGTTTTGATGTGCTGCACATTCAGACGCCGTTTCTGGCCCACTACGCAGGTCTCGAGCTTGCTCGCGAACTTAAGCTTCCGGTCGTGGAGTCCTATCACACGTACTTCGAGCACTACCTGCATCATTACATGCCGTTCCTGCCTGCCGGGCTCATGAAGGCGCTGGCGCGGCGTTTTACGCTGTCGCAGTGCGGTGCTGTCAATGCGGTGATTTCGCCGTCTGCCCAGATGGCCGACGCGCTCCGACAATACGGCGTCGCGACTCGAATCGAGGTGCTGCCCACCGGCTTGCCCCCGTCTCGATTCAAGAGTGGGGTCGGTGCGAGGTTTCGCGCGGCGCGCGGCATCGGTGCCAATCGCCCGATGCTGCTGTTCGTCGGTCGGGTCGCGTTCGAGAAGAACATCGACTTTCTGATCCGGCTGGTGCCGGCGTTACGGGCCCAGATTGCCGAAGTGCTGCTGGTTGTCGCGGGCGAAGGTCCGGCGCAGGCGCATTGCGCACAACTCGTGCGGCAGCTCGGCGTCGAAGACCACGTGCAGTTCGTGGGCTACATGGAGCGCGACACCGAGCTGCTCGACTGCTACAAGGCCGCCGACGCATTCGTGTTTGCATCACGAACCGAGACGCAGGGGCTGGTGCTGCTCGAAGCCATGGCGCAGGGCACGCCAGTCGTCTCTACAGCCGTGATGGGCACCATCGATGTGCTGCGCGAAGCACAAGGCGCGGTCGTCGTGCCGGAGTCCGAGGCGGCCTTCGTGGCTGCCATCAGCGCGCTGCTTGCGGGTCCGGAGCGGCGCGTGGACCTGTCCGCGCATGCGAAAGCAGACGCCGAGCGCTGGTCGTCGCTTGCCATGGCCAGGCGATTGCTCAAGTTGTACGAGTCCGTCACGGCTTCGAAGCCTGTCACGCAGTCTTCATCGATCAGCCAATTGCCGGTAGTCAGCCGCAGTCAGGATCGCGCGGCATGAGCACTGCATCCGTCTTTCTGCGGGTCGATCAGGCCGAACGACGCCTGTGTATCTGGGCCAACGCGGCCGCGCGGCGGCACGCAGTGCGCGCGTTTTTTCGCGGCGTCAGTCGGCTCGGCGACGGAGGCTTCTGGTATGCAACGATCGCATTGATGCCGGTGTTGCGCGGATCCGAAGGCGTGCTGATCAGCCTGCAGATGCTCTCGACCGGCGCAGTGGGTCTGCTGCTGTACAAGCTGATGAAGAAGCGCTTTGTGCGCGAGCGGCCGTATGTCGGACTCGTTGGCATCGAGTGTGCGATGCCGCCGCTCGATCGCTACAGCTTTCCGTCCGGGCACACGCTGCACGCCGTCCTGTTCGCGATCCTGAGCGTCGGCCACGTGCCGGAGCTTGCGATTGTCGTGGTGCCATTCGCGGCACTGGTCGCAGCGTCGCGAGTCATCCTGGGTTTGCACTACCCAACCGACGTGCTCGTTGGCGCAGCGATCGGAGCATCGCTTGCGCTCGGCAGCAACGCGCTGTTCTACTGACGACCTACTCGGGTAGTGTCCCACTCGGGTAGTGTCCCGGATCGGCAGCCTGTTCGCCGCCGCCGATCCGAGCCAGTCATCACCGTCAGGTGCCGACGATTCCGCCGTCGTCCTTGCTGACGATCACGACCGCCGAGCGTGGTCTCGCAAGACCTCCTTCCGGCCAGGCCGAGGTGTAACCGTTCGGCAGCAGCCGCGAACCCTGTTCGCCCGGATGCTGCAGATTCACGAACAGCGTCTTCGCATCCGGCGTCGAGACAACTCCGGTGACTTCGCAACCGGGCACGCCGGTGAAGAAGCGTTTGATCTCGCCCGTTTCCGGGTTGGCGACCAGCATGGAGTTGTTGCCAAACGGTCCGGCATCGAGCTGCGATCCACTCATGTCGGTCTGAATCCACAGGATGCGGTTGTCGTCGAACCAGAGGCCATCGGGGCTGGCGAAAAGATTGTCAGGGCCGAGCGCGGTCGACTCCGCGTTGTCGACCCAGCTGTCCTCGGGAGGCCCCGCCAGAACGAAGATGTCCCATTCAAAGGCCAGGTCGTCGTAGCTGTAGTGATTGCCACGACCCCGGCCGAGATTTCCGCGACCTTCGGCCCAGCGGATGATGTGGCCGAACGGGTTGGGTCCACGCGGATTCGAAGCATTGACCTGGGCGGCGGTGCGACTGCTGTTGTTGGTCAAGGTGAAGTAGATCTCCCCGGTAACCGGATCGATCGTTCCCCACTCCGGTCGATCCATGCGCGTCGCACCGGCCATGTCCGCGGCGAGACGTGTGTTGACCAGCAGTTCGGCCTGCGTCTCGAACGGGACGTTGGTGGCTGGCGACAGCGCAACCCATTCTTCCATCGCTTTGCGGAACTTGCGTTTATCCATGTCGAGCGGAAACCACTCGCCGCTGCCGTCCTCCAGAAACTTCGCAACGTACAGTGTGCCCTCGTCGAGGATGTCGCCGGTGGTGCGCGCCGGATTCCACTTCTTTTTCGAGACAAACTTGTAAACGTACTCGTTCTGCGAATCGTCGCCCATGTACACGACGATCGGCTTGCCGACCCGGGGCGGTGCGACCCATGCACCCTCGTGGGCGAAGCGGCCCAGCGCCGTGCGCTTCTTCGGCAGAGAGTTCGGCCGCCACGGATCGATCTCGACGACCCAGCCAAAGGCATTGGGTTCGTTGCGATAGTCCTGGGCGGGATCCGTACCGGTTGCCGAGGCGTTGAAGCGCTGGTAGGCATCGCCGGGCACTTCCTCCCAGCCGTACCGGCTGCGGCCACCGGCGGCACCACGGGGCACGCCGTAGCGCGCATGTTCGCGGGGCAGGGTCGTGTCGTTGTTGACGAAGTAGCCGGCCCAGTTCTCCTCGCAAGTCAGGTATGTGCCCCAGGGTGTGTAGCCGTGCGCGCAGTTGTTCAGTGTGCCGCGCACCCGCGTGCCCCTGGAGCTGTAGCGGGTCTGCACCCATTTGGAGCCGGCAACGGGACCTGTAATGGCCATCGGTGTCGCGCCCGTGACGCGCCGGTTGTAGGGGCTCTTGACGAGCTCCCACTCACGACCGCCACGGACCTTGCGGATCTCCGCGACGGTCACGCCATGCGCGGCAATCTCCTTGCGAACGGCGTCGACGAACGCGCGCGGGCGAGCGAACTCGGCTGGCGTTGCGTGCAGCGTGCGCTGATCGATGTACTCATGGTTGACGCACAACAGACCGCGCTGGTTGCCCCGCGGCCCGAGGCCAAACGGAAAGTAGTGCATGCCATCGTGGTGCTGACCGACCTGCTGTTCCTGATCGGCACCCGTGTTGGTGCCATCGCCGGCATTGCGCGGATAGCTGCCGCAAACGGGCGTGCCGTCGGCAAGAAAGGCCACGGCTGAATAGCCCGGTGGAACGGTGACCGCATCTTCACGATTCACCGGCACCGGCTCGAACTTGAACTCCGGTGTGCGCCGGCCGCGTCCATAGGCGCCGCGGCTACCGGGCCCGCGGGCCTCGGCCAAGGGGCTGGCGATGAAGCTCGTCAGCGCCAGACCAGTGCTGCCGGCCATGATCGTTCGACGGTCGTAGCGCTGCGCCAGAACCTGCTCGAAATGCGAATTGACCTGGGCGCGATCCTGGTCGGTTACATGCTCTGTATCCGGATCGTGATCGAGCTCGCAGGCAGATTGGATTGGGTGATCCACGTCTTCTGTCTCCTAGGGAACGTGTGGGGGTGAAATTCAGCCGCCGCAGATTCGCATTGAACGTATTTCGGGCTTTTGAAGGCCTGATGAAGGATTTGCGGTGCGTGCAGTGAGCGCAGGTGTAAGGCGCCTGTAACCGGATCGTCATCGAAGTGTCATGCGCAATGCTTACCTTGCCGGCCATCACAACATCGAGCCGGACTGTGCCGGCCGCATTCACTGGAGCAGGCAACGATGAAGATCAGGCAGGGGCTATTGGCGGCGTTGGCCGCAACCGTGGTTGCCGGGTGCGGCGGCGGGGACATCAACCTCGGCGTCTCGACCGTCGACAACTCGGTCGACAACAGCACGACGTCGATTCCGGACAACTCCAATAACCCTTGCGCGAGCTACACGCCAGCAGGCGCCACGACCGCGCGGCGCGGCAATTTCGATGGCCGGAACTGCACTTACAACAGTGCGTTCGTCTCAGCGACCAACCCGTTGACGGTCAGCCTGACGATTCCTTTCATCTCCGGCGTGCACATCTTCCAGGGCAGCCTGTTCGTCGGCACCAACGTGTCGAGCGGCGCCGCTCCAGCGGGCGGCACGGGGCCGACCCTGACGATCGAGGCCGGTAATCGCCTGGCCTTCCTGAACGCAGCTGACTACTTGCTGATCAATCGCGGCTCGCAGCTGCTTGCCAACGGCTCGCCGACGGCGCCGATCATCCTGACCGGATTCACCGATGCGGTGACCGGCACGGCGGGCCCGGAAGATGTCTCACTGTGGGGTGGGCTGGTCATCAACGGCAATGGCATCACGAACAACTGCAGCGACGCGGAACGCGCCGCCAATCAGTGCCATGTCGTCTCGGAAGGACAGCCGTCCAATTACGGTGGCAACAACAACGCCGACAATTCCGGCGTCCTGCGCTACCTGATCGTCAAGCACGCCGGCTTCGAGGTCGCACCTGACGATGAGCTCAACGGCATCACGTTCAATGCCGTCGGTAGCGGCACCGTGGTTGAGAACGTGCAGGTCTACAGCTCGTTCGATGACGGCATGGAGTTTTTCGGCGGTGCAGTCAACGTCAGCAATGCCGTCCTGACCTATGTGCGGGACGACAGCCTGGATTTTTCCGATGGCTATGTGGGAACCATTGCAAACGCGCTGGTCATCCACTCTTCGCGTGATGGCAACCGTTGCATTGAACTCGACAACATCGGTGCGGCCCGCAGCGATCTGGGTCAGGCGTTCAATTTGCCTCCGGTCACTGTGGCGACCGTGCGCAACATGACCTGCATCGTCTCCAACCGCGATGCCGGTACGCACGGCAATTCGGAAGGCGTGATCGTTCGTCAGGGTGGGCGGCTGCTGCTCCAAGACAGCCTGATCTACTCCGGCTATGCATCGAACCGGCTCGCCAACGGTCCGTCGAACCAGTGCTTCCGCTTCCAGAGCACCACGGGTCTGGTGGATGCCCAGGCCGGCTTGTCGCGCATGAACAACACCATCGTTGCCTGTGAGTCGCCGGTGCCGGGCACATTCGCCAACGCCGACACCTTCCTCGTTTGGGTGCAGGGTGCGAACCCGAGCCCGGCCGGTGCGAACTATTCCTTCAACACTGGCAACGTCGTGATCACCGATGCGGCCAACGCCAGCGTACGGTTGCTGACGGCCGGTACGTTCTTTACGGCTCCGACGCTGGCCGATGCCGCGGGCCTCGCGATCACGCCGACTCCGGCAACGCGCCTGATCGGCGCGGTTCGCAGCACAGACGACTGGACCGCGCCCTGGGCCTATGGTCTGCGCGCGGGCAACCGTGGCCAGCCGCTGTGGTTCGAGTAACGGACGCACCGACAATGAATAGCAATGGGCTGATCGCGCGCACGGTGCGCGGGGTGCTGGGCGCAGCGGCCACGGCCGCTGCGCTGCTCGCCGCACCGTCGGCCGCGGCACAGGACGTCGTGCAGGAGTCGGACCAGGACACGACGGCTGGGACGGTCATGGAAGAAGTCGTGATCACCGGGCGGCAGCGCTCGGCGGCATTCGATGTGATCCAGGAGCGGATCGAGCAGGCGGTCGTTGTCGATCTCGTCAGCGCCGAGCAGATCAGCAAGGTGGGCGACAGCAACGTATCGCTGGCGTTGCGCCGACTGCCGGGCGTGACGCTGGTCAATGGGCAGTTCATCTACATTCGCGGCTTGGGCGAGCGCTACTCGAGCACGACCCTCAACGGCGCCTATGTGCCGTCGCCGGATCTGACTCGCAACGTTATTCCGCTCGATATCTTTCCGGCAGAGATCGTGCAGTCGCTGGCGATCCAGAAAGTCTTCTCGCCGGATCAGCCGGCGGCCTTTGGCGGCGGCAATATCGACATTCGGACGCGCACCGTGCCGGAGCGCTTCACCAGCCAGTTCCAGTTTGGCACCGGCTGGAATTCTGATCTCGGTGATGATGTCGTGAGCTACCCGGGCGGTACGCAGGACGAATTTGGCACTGACGACGGCACGCGCGCGCTGCCCGGCGCGATCACGGGCGCGATCCAGGATTTCCAGGGCCGTTTCGGTCCGTCTGAAATTCTGAATGCGCTGCGTCGCGAGGGCGGCAATCCAACCTTTGCCGACGCCGAGGCGTTGAACCGCTCGCTGGCAACCAGCCTGAATCGCAGCGTGGATATCAACCGCAAGTCAGCCGATCCGGACTTAGGTTTGCAGGCGGCGATCGGCAACAAATGGGACATCGACGAAGCGGGTCGCTGGCGCTTCGGTGCGCTCGGGATTGCCGACTACGGCAGGCAGTGGCGCAATCGGCAGCGGACCAATCGTTCGGTGCAGGCGCCGGATCTCGACCAGGGCGTCACCGAGCGCTCGATCAACCAGGTCTCCATCACGGGCTCAGTGTCTGCCGGACTCGAGTTCACCGATGATCATGCGCTTGGAATGACAGCGATTTTTCTACGTAACTCCGAGGATGAGGCAGCGCTCACGCAACGCAACAACTTCAACTTCCGGCGTGCCGACGGCCAGCAGCTGCGCGACTATCGGCTGCGCTTCGAGGAGCGCAACCTCGAGGTGCTGCAGTTCACCGGTCGCCATGCGCTGGGCTCTGAAACCCGCGAGCTGGTGCCGATTCTCGGCCGGCTGCCTGAACTCTTCGACGGCCTGAACGTCAGCTGGTTCTACTCCGATTCCACTGCGAAGACGGACATTCCGAGTGAGGTCACGATCTCGGCGATCGATCAGGTCGATCCGACGACCGGCGCTGTGCAGCAGACTTCGATTCGCGCCACCGGCAGCGCCGCAGACTATCGATTCACGAACCTCCAGGATGAAGTCGAGAGTTATGGCTGGAAGCTCGAGCAGCCTCTGGAGTTCGGCAACTTCCGCGGCAACTTCAACGGCGGGTCTTCGTTTTACCGCAAGGGTCGCAGCTACCTGCAGACGCAGCTCGGGCTCGGTACGACCAATCAGGCCGCAGAGCCGAATCTTGTTGGTACGCCGGGTTCCGTGTTCACGAACGCGAATATCCTGAACCCCGACAATGGTTTTCTGCTGACGATCGGCGGTATTGGTACAGAGAGCTATCTTGCTGGTGAGATCATCTCCGCCGGCTTTGGTGGCTTCGACTTCACCTGGAACGAGAATTGGCGACTGGCCGGCGGTGCGCGCTGGGAGGAGTACAAGCTGCTGTCGGTGCCGATCAATCCGCTGCAGTTCGATCCGGCAATCGGCAAGATCCCGCTGTCGTCAGAGCAGATTCGCGCCGGTGCCCGCATCGAGGACGACTGGTACCCGACCTTGTCGCTGACGCATATGCGTGACGACTTCTGGTCCGAGCAGTTCCAGCTGCGTTTCGGCTGGAGCCAGACGGTGGCACGCGCCGATCTGCGCGAGTTGTCGAATGCGACCTATATCGATCCGTTCACGGATGCGCGCGTGCGCGGCAACCCGGCTCTGGTCAAGGCTGACCTGACCAACTACGACCTGCGCGCCGAATGGTTCTTCACCGGCGGCGACAACCTGACGATCAGCGCGTTCTACAAGGACATCGAGCGGCCGATCGAAACGATCGAAGGAGCGGGCACCGACAACAACCTGTCGTTCACGTTCATCAACGCCGAGACCGCGGAGCTGTACGGACTCGAGGTGGAGTGGCTCAAGAACCTGGACGTCTTCGGGCGCTGGTGGGGTGACTGGGCGGACGGGTTCTTCACGGCAGGCAACCTGACCTGGGCTGAATCGGAAATCACGATTGGCGACTCGGCGCTCAATGTCACGAACAATCAGCGGCGGTTGACGCAGCAGTCCCCGTACATCGCCAATATCCAGCTCGGCTATGACTCGCCTTCGGGTCGGCACAGCGGTGTGCTGGTGTTCAACACCTACGGTGAACGCCTGTTGTTTGCAGGGCGCAATGGTGCGCCGGACGCGTTCGAACAGCCGCTGAGCTCGGTCGACCTGGTCTACTCGTGGTTCCCGACGGATGCGCTGTCGGTCAAACTGCGGCTGCAGAATCTGCTGCAGGAGAAGCTCGAGGTGGCACAGGGTGGCATCACGGTCCTCGAGCAGGAGATTGGCACGACCGCCAAGCTCGACTTCACGCTGAAGTTCTGAGGCGGCCTCAGCTCAGCAGGTTGCGCAGCAGCTGCAGGTAAACCGAGTGCAGCGTGTCGATCTCCTCGACACGCACGCACTCGTTGACCTTGTGGATCGACGCATTCACGACACCGAGTTCGACCACCTGCGCCCCCATTGGAGCGATGAAGCGGCCGTCCGAAGTGCCGCCCCCGGTTGAGAGTTTGGCATCGCGCGACGTCACTGTTTTAATGGCAGCCACGGCGGCTGAAGACAGCTCGCCGGGTGGCGTGTAGAACGGCTCACCCGACACGTACCACTCGAGCGAGAACTTGACGCCGTGCCGGTGCAGCGTCTCCTCGACGATCGTGCGCAGGCTCTCGAGGTTCTGCACCGGGGAATAGCGCAGGTTGAAGCGCGCTTTCAGTTCGCCCGGAATGACGTTCGGGGCGCCGGTGCCGGCATTCAGGTTGGAGATCTGGAAGGTCGTCGGCTGAAAAAACTCGTTGCCCTGATCCCAGACACGACTGGTCAGTTCTGCGAGCGCCGGGGCCAGCGTATGCACCGGATTCTCGGCGAACTGCGGATACGCCACATGCCCCTGAACGCCGTGCACGGTCAGCCGCCCGGACAGGGAACCCCTGCGCCCGATCTTGATCGTATCGCCGACGGCATGTTCGCTCGATGGTTCACCGACCAGGCAGTAGTCGATTTTCTCGCCGCGGGCACGAAGGGTTTCGACGACCCGTTTCGTGCCATCGACCGAGGGGCCTTCTTCATCGCTCGTGATCAGGTAGGCAATACGGCCGCGCGGCCGCGGCACGGACGCCACGAATTCTTCGGTGGCCGTCACCATCGCGGCGAGTCCGCTCTTCATGTCGGCGGCACCGCGTCCGTACAGCAGTCCGTCACGGATGGTCGGAGTGAACGGGTCACTGCGCCATTCCTCCAATGGTCCTGTCGGAACCACGTCCGTATGGCCGGCGAAGCACAGAACGGGGCCGTCCTGCCCGAACGTGGCCCAGAAATTCTGTACGTTGCCGTAGGGAAGCCTTTCGATCTCAAAGCCCGCCGCAGCCAGTCGCGAGCACATGGCGGCCTGGCAACCGGCGTCGGCGGGGGTTACCGAGTTGCGGGCGATCAGGTCCTGGGTCAGCGCGAGCGTATCGGCCATTGGCTTTGCGACTACCTTAGCGAGCTTGGAGCAGGCGCTTTTATAGGGCTCAGGGCGAGCGATCGCAAGCGAATCGCGAAAGAGATTTCTTGCCGGATCAGGGGTTTATCGCCGAGCGCCTGCCCGCTGCAACAATACTGTAACAATTGCCGCCTACAGTGCCGGTCTTCGCCATCGGAGAACCATCCCGTGTTCAAACAAGCTTTCATCTTGGCGACCGCCGCCACCATCGTTCTGGGTGCCGCTGGCCTGGCGCATGCCCAGGGTGCGCGGGACTTCATCAACGTCGTCGGCTCCTCGACGGTCTATCCGTTCACGACCACCGTGGCGGAGCAGCTGGGTCGCCAGGGCAAGTTCAAGACCCCGAAAGTCGAGAGCACCGGCACGGGCGGCGGCATCAAGCTGTTCTGCAACGGAGTCGGCGTGCAGCACCCTGACGTCGTCAACGCCTCGCGGCGCATGAATGCCAGCGAGTTCGAGTCCTGCCGCAAGAACGGCGTCGCTGGCATCGTTGAGATCAAGATCGGCTTCGATGGCCTGACGCTATCCGAGAGCAGGCGTGGGCCGAAATTCCAGCTTACGCGCAATCAGGTCTTCCTGGCGCTCGCCAAACAGGTGCCGGATCCGTCCAACCCGACGACCCTGATTGCCAATCCCTACAAGAACTGGAGTGACATCGACAAGAGCCTGCCGAACATCAAGATCGAGGTGCTGGGCCCGCCGCCGACTTCCGGCACCCGCGATTCTTTCAATGAGCTTTACATGGAGATCGGCTGCCGGAGTTTCGCGTGGATCAACACGCTGCGTGGCATGGATGAAAAACGCTTCAAGCGGATCTGCCACATGCTGCGGGAAGACGGTGCGTTCGTCGAAGCCGGCGAGAATGACAACCTGATCGTGCAGAAGATCGAAGCGAATCCCAATGCCATTGGCATCTTCGGCTTCAGCTTCCTGGAGGAGAACCTCGACCAGCTGCGCGGCCTGCAGATCGACGGCGTCGAACCGACCTTCGAGACCATCGCGTCGGGCAAGTATCCGGCGTCGCGGCCGCTGTTCGTGTACGTCAAGTCGGCCCATGTCGGGGTGATTCCGGGCCTCAGGGAATTCATGCAGGAATACACCAGTGACAAGGCAATCGGTGCGGAAGGCTACCTGACGGACAAGGGCCTGGTGGCACTGCCAAAGGCAGATCTCGCCAGGACGCGCGCCAATGTCAAGGATCTCGTGACCTTCCGCCCCTGAGATAGCGGCAGCCGTCATGCTTGCCAGCGCGACCCCTAAAGGCGACAGTAAAAAAGATAACCGAACGCCGGGGGCTTGGCAGCGATGGGAAGCGGACGAAGTCGGCTGGGATGGGTGTTTGTCTTTGGGTTCGTGATGCCGGTGCTCGCCGGCGCGCAGACAGTTCCTAGCGAGCTTGAAGCGCTGCGGGCGCAGCTGGAGATGCTGCAGCAGCGGCTCACGGCGCTGGAGCAGGCGCAATCAGAGCAGGCCGCAGCGGTTGCGGTCCAGGCGGCCAGCAACGCCGAGCAGCAGGAGTCGATCGATCGCACGACCGACAGTCTGGCGCAGACGCGCGCCGGGATCGGCGAATGGGTCAGCCGCTTCCAGTGGCGTGGCGACCTGCGGTACCGCAACGAAACGATCGATCAGGAGTTCACGTCGTCCGCGCGCAACCGGGATCGCATTCGGGCGCGAATCGGCTTTCAGGCCAAGGTTAACGATACGGTTCGGGTCGAGGTTCGCGCTGCCACCGGCCAGGGCACCGATGCGCGCTCCGCGAACCAGACGCTGACCGACGCCAATTCCGACAAGGCGCTCGATCTCGACCTCGCCTACGCCGAATGGCAGGCGAGCGATCAATGGCGCCTGACACTTGGCAAGATGCGTTACCCCTGGGCACGCACCAGCAGCTACTTCTACGACGGTGACGTGAATCCCGAGGGCGTAGCGGTCAACTGGCAGCAGGGTGCGCTGGGCTGGTTCGGCGGTGCTTACTATATGCATCTCGCCGAGCGCAGTTCACAGGCTGACTCGAACATGCTCGGCGCGCAGCTCGGGTGGCGCGGCGACATCACAGACGGGGCGCGCGTGACGGTCGCGGCGAGCTACTTCGATCATGGGGCCGTTGAGGGCTACAATCCTTTCCTCGGCAGCAGCGCTGCCAACGCTTACGGCAACACGCTGACGACCCGTACCGATATCTGTCGCCGCGGCATCACCACCTGTCTTGCCAACGATTACAACATCACGAACCTGATGGGAGAGCTTGCGACGACGCTTGCCGGCAGGCCGCTGACTGTGTTCGTCGACTACGCGCGCAATGGCGCGGCGGACTACAGCAATCCTTTTTCCAACCCGCTGCTGGCGGCTCCTGCTGGCCTCGATACCGCCTATGCGGTGGGGTTCACTTATGGGCGCGCCAGCAGCAGCACGCCGCGGTCCTGGGAGGTTGGCTACACTTACCAGAAGACCGAAAAGGACGCGTTGTTTGCGCAGTGGATCGACTCCAACTTCACCGACGGAAATTCCGACGGCGAGGGCAGTGTGGTTCGATTTGCGTACAGCTTTGCGCGAAACTGGCGCGCGAACGCGACCTACTTCATGAACACGACGAACATCGATGTACCTGTGCAGGTCAGCGTACCCGTGCCACGCATCGTCAGCGATCGCGACTATCGCCGGCTGCAACTCGACCTGAACATGACCTTCTAGCCGTGCGGAACCGACTGCCGAGCAACGCATGACTCCGTCGGCCTTACTGGTTGCGCTCGCGGCGCTGTCGGTGCTCGCCTTCTGGGTCGGCAAGTCGCGTTCGCTGGCGGTTGTCGGCGGCGCGCGCGGCACAAGAAGCCTGCACTCACTTCCCGGCTACTACGGTCTGCTCGCCGCGCTGTGGTGTGCGCTGCCGGCACTGGCGATTCTGGTGCTGTGGCTCGGCTTCCAGGATTCAATCCTGATTCGACTGATCACAGCCAATCTGCCCGTCGATGTCCAGGGCTTGCCAGCGGCGCAGTTTGGCCTGTTCGTCAATGACGTGCGCAACGTCATTGCCGGCAACATCCCGGCGACGCGCGTCTCGCCGGTGACTGCGGCGGCGGCGGAGCAGTACCTGCAATTGCGGGGCGTCGCGCGCCTTGCGCTGACCGTGCTGGTGCTCGTCGTCGGCGTTGTGGCCACGCTGATTGTCCGCAGCCGGATCTCAGCCGAGCTGCGGGCGCGCAACAAGGTCGAGTGGCTGCTCGAGGGCTTTCTGTTTGCGTGCTCGACGATCGCGGTCCTGACCACGGTCGGGATCGTGCTGTCGGTGGTGTTCGAGTCACTGCGTTTCTTCTCGATCGTGCCCTGGCACCAGTTTCTGTTTGGGCTCGAATGGAGTCCGCAGATGGCCATTCGCGCCGATCAGATCGGCTCGTCCGGTGCATTCGGCGCGGTACCGCTGTTCGCTGGCACGCTGCTGATCTCGGCGATCGCGCTGATGGTGTCGGTTCCGCTGGGTTTGTTTTCCGCGATCTACCTCGCGGAGTACGCGGATTCAAGAGTGCGCAAGGTCGTCAAGCCGCTGCTCGAGGTGCTCGCGGGCGTGCCCACGGTCGTTTATGGCTTCTTCGCGGTGATCACAGTGGGCCCTGCGCTGCGGGAATGGGGCGCGGCGCTTGGGCTTTCGGTGGCGGGTGAGAGCGCATTGGCGGCCGGCCTCGTGATGGGGATCATGATCATTCCGTTCGTGTCATCGCTGGCTGACGACATGATCACGGCGGTTCCGCAGAGCCTGCGCGACGGCGCCTATGCGCTTGGGGCCACCAAGTCGGAGACGGTCAAGCAGGTGGTATTGCGCGCCGCGCTGCCCGGTATAGTCGGCGGTGTGCTGCTGGCCGCGTCGCGCGCCATCGGCGAGACGATGATCGTCGTGATGGCGGCTGGCCTTGCCGCCAATCTGACGATCAATCCGTTCGAGGCGGTCACGACGGTGACGGTGCAGATCGTCACGCTGCTGGTCGGCGACCAGGAGTTCGACAGTCCAAAGACCCTGGCCGCCTTTGCGCTCGGCATGATGCTGTTCATCGTCACGCTGATACTCAATGTGATCGCCCTGTACGTCGTCAGGAAATACCGTGAACAGTACGAGTGAAGTGGCCGGCGAAGGGGTCGGCAATGCAGTGATCCGCACCGCTGCCGAGACGCAGCTGATCGTCGAGCGCAGCCTGAAGCGGCGCTACCGTGCGGAGATGCGTTTTCGCGGCTACGGCCTGACGGCGGTCGGGCTCGGCATCCTGTTCGTGGTGTTTCTGTTCACGACGATCGGGATGCAGGGCGCGTCGGTGTTCCGGCAGACCTATGTGCAGCTGCCAGTGTATTTCGACCCCGAGATCATTGATCCGGCCGGCACCCGGGTGCCGAACGACTTGATCGTTGCGGACTATCAGGCGCTGATTCGCGACTCGCTCAGGGAGCGCTTCCCCGCGGTCGAGGGCCGATCCAATCTGCGCGAGCTGTACCGCATCGTCAGCAGCGCCGCCACGATCAATCTGCGCAGCGCCGTGGTCGATGATCCGACCACCATCGGCCAGCGGCAGAATCTGTACCTGTTGATGGACGATACCGTTGATGCCCTATTGAAGGGCAAGACGGATCGGGACGCCCCCGAAGAGGAGCGGCGGCTCAGCGATCAGCAGATCGGCTGGATCGACGCGCTGCTTGTCGAGGGTTCGCTGGGGTTGCGCTTCAACCGAGAGTTCTTTTCGAACGGTGATTCGCGCGATCCGGAGCAGTCGGGGATTCTTGGAGCGCTGATCGGATCCCTGCTGATCCTGCTGATCACCTTGATGCTGTCCTTTCCGATTGGTGTCTCGGCAGCAGTCTATCTGGAGGAGTTTGCGCCGAAGAATCCGCTCACTGACATCATCGAAGTCAATATCAATAATCTGGCCGCTGTGCCTTCGATCGTGTTCGGGCTGCTGGGGCTTGCGGTATTCATTGGCTTCTTCGGTTTGCCGCGCTCGGCGCCGCTGGTCGGCGGTCTGGTGCTGACGCTGCTGACCTTGCCGACGATCATCATTGCGTCGCGCGCTGCGCTGAAGGGCGTGCCGCCTTCGATCCGTGAGGCGGCGCTCGGCATGGGCGCGTCGAAGATCCAGATGGTCGGGCACCATGTGTTGCCGCTGGCGATTCCGGGAATGCTGACCGGGACGATCATTGGCATGGCGCGGGCACTCGGCGAGAGCGCGCCGCTGCTGATGATTGGCATGGTGGCATTCATTGTCGATGTCCCGCAGGGCGTGCTCGATCCGGCGACCGCGCTGCCGGTGCAGGTGTTCCTGTGGTCTGACCTGCCTGAGCGCGGTTTCATTGAGCGCACCTCGGGTGCGATCATCATCCTGCTGCTTTTCCTGGTCGTCATGAACGCAACGGCCGTCATTCTTCGCAACCGATTCGAAAAACGCTGGTAGATGCCCTATGGAAACCACGACAGTCACTGGAGTCGCTCGAGCCGGCGCCGGCTCCAGCGGCTCGATGCCGCTGCCCGAAGGCCACAAGACCGTCGGTGTGGTGACGACCCCGGATCCGCTGTTCGTCTGCCGCAGCGTTGACGTCTATTACGGCGACAAGCACGCGATCAAGGACGTCAGCATCGATATCGGGCGTCGCCAGGTGCTTGCCATGATCGGGCCGTCAGGCTGTGGCAAATCGACTTTTCTGCGCTGTCTGAATCGGATGAATGACACCATTCCGGGCGCCCGAGTCGAGGGTCGCATCGAACTGGACGGCAATGACATTCACGACAAGCGGCGCGATGTGGTGCAGCTGCGCGCGCGCGTTGGCATGGTCTTCCAGAAACCCAATCCGTTTCCGAAGTCGATCTACGAGAACGTAGCGTACGGGCCGCGCATCCATGGTCTGGCGCGCGACCGCGCTGAACTCGATGAGATCGTGAACACCAGCCTGCGGCGTGCCGGGCTGTGGGAAGAGGTCAAGGACAGGCTGGCGCAGCCGGGTACCAGCCTCTCGGGTGGTCAGCAGCAGCGCCTGTGCATTGCGCGCACGATCGCGGTGAACCCGGAAGTCATCCTGATGGATGAGCCCTGTTCCGCGCTCGACCCGATCGCAACGGCTCGTATCGAGGACTTGATGGACGAGCTTGCGCAGAGTTATGCGATCGTGATCGTCACCCATTCGATGCAGCAGGCGGCCCGAGTTTCCAAGCGCACGGCCTATTTTCATCTCGGCGATCTGGTCGAAGTCGGCCCGACGGACAAGATTTTCACGAATCCGTCGCACAAGCTCACCGAGGACTACATCACGGGCCGATTCGGCTGAGCGGGGCCTGGTCCCGGTCTGGTAGCGCGCGTGAACGTCGACATTGAAGGGCACACCAGCCGCGCTTTCGACGGCGCGTTGTCGTCGCTGCATCTGCGAATCATGGAAATGGGCGTATTGGTGCTGCAGCAGGTGCGCGACGCCGCGCATGCCTACACGGTGTGGGACCAAAACGCGGCCCGCACGGTGCTCGAGCGTGAACACGCGGTCAATGCCTTCGATAATTCGGTCGATGAAGAAACGCTGACACTGATCGCGCGGCGTCAGCCGGTGGCGACCGATCTGCGCGCGATCATTGCCATGGCCAAGATCGTCTCTGAACTCGAGCGGGCCGGCGACGAAGCCAAGAAGATCGCGCTGACGGTGCTCGGTCGCGCCGGACGGGCTGGCGAGCGGCCGGGACCTGCCACCTCACGCGATGCCCGGCATCTCGGTAAGCTGGCCGTTGACCTGCTGCGGCTCGGGATGGAAGCCTTCGATCAGCTGGAGCTCGAGCTGGCCGAGGTGGTGGTAAAGCGGGACCAGGATCTCGACAACGAGTATCGCGACGGGATGCGCCGCCTGCTGACCCGCGCCATGGAAGACGTACGCTACTTCAACGTCGCGCTCGAGGCGGCGTTCGTGCTGAAGTCGCTGGAGCGTATTGGCGATCATGCGCGCAACATTGCGCGGCTGATCATTGCGATGGCGCACCAGCGGCGGCAGCCACAACGGCAGCTCTAGTCCGCAGCGCGCAGCAGTTCGTTGATGGAGGTTTTTGCGCGCGTCTTTGCGTCAACGCGTTTGACGATTACCGCACAATACAGCGAGTGAGTGCCGTCCTTCGAAGGCAGGTTGCCCGAGACGACGACCGAGCCTGCTGGCACGCGACCCTGCGTGATGGTGCCGGTCGCCCGATCATAGATGCGCGTGCTCTGGCCAATGAACACGCCCATCGAGATCACCGAACCGGCTTCGACGATCACGCCTTCGACGATCTCGGAGCGGGCGCCGATGAAGCAGTCGTCTTCGATGATCGTGGGCTTGGCCTGCAAGGGCTCCAGCACGCCGCCGATGCCGACGCCGCCGGACAGATGCACGTTGCGGCCGATCTGGGCACAGGATCCGACGGTCGCCCAGGTGTCGACCATCGTGCCGCTGTCGATGTAGGCGCCGATATTGACGAATGAGGGCATCAGGACGGTGTTGGTGCCCACGAATGAACCACGGCGCACGATGGCGTCCGGCACCACCCGCGCGCCGCTGGCGCGGATCTGATCGCCGTCCATCGAGGCGTATTTTAGCGGTACCTTGTCGAAGAAACGCGTGTACCCGGCATCGATGACGCGATTGTCGTGGGCCCGGAAGTACAGCAGCACCGCCTTCTTGAGCCACTCATTGACGATCCATTCCGTGCCTTGCTTCTCTGCGACCCGCGCCTTGCCCGTATCGAGCAGGTCCATGCATTCGTCCAGAGCCAGACGCAGCTCCCGGGAGGCCGTTTTCGGGGAGATCTCGGCGCGTTGCTCGAACGCGGCTTCGATCAGCGGACGCAACGTTTGCTGGACAGTCATGATCTTGATTCCTCAATGAAACGACGAATTCGGTTCGCTGCCTCGACGCACTCGGTCAATGGCGGCACCAGTGAGATTCGCACGCGCCCGATGCCAGGATTCTCGCCGTGGGCGTCGCGCGCCAGGTAGCGACCGGGCAGCACAGTCAGATGCTGCTGCCGAAACAGCTCACGCGTGAAGTGTTCGTCGTTCGTGCCGACCTCCGGCCACAGGTAGAACCCGCCGTCGGGCTCACTGAGCGCCAGCACTGCCGATAGGATGGGCAGGACGGCGCGGTACTTCTCGCGGTACAGCGCGCGATTGGAGCTGGCATGTGCGTCGTCATTCCAGGCCGCGGCGCTCGCGAACTGGGTAGGCACCGGCATCGCGCAACCGTGATAGGTCCGGTACAGCAGAAAGCGCTTCAACAGCTCCGGATCCCCCGCGACGAAGCCCGAGCGCAGTCCGGGCACGCTGGAGCGTTTTGACAAGGAGTGAAATACGACGCAGCGGCGAAAGTCCCGCGACCCGGAAGCGAGCGATGCGTTAAGCAGCGAGGCTGGCGCAGCGGCGTCATCGCGGTACAGCTCCGCGTAACACTCGTCCGCGGCCACGATGAAGTCATATCGTTGCGCGAGCTCCACGGCGCGCTGCAACTGCGGCAATGGCATCACGGCGCCAGTCGGATTGCCCGGACTGCACAGATAAAGCAGGCGGCAGCGCTCCCAGATGACGGCGGGAACCGCATCGAGATCGGGCAGGAAGTCGGTTCGAGCCGAGGTGTTCAGGAAATAGGGTTCAGCGCCAGCGAGCAGCGCCGCGCCCTCGTAAATCTGATAGAACGGATTCGGCATGACAACCAGGGCATGCTCACCCGGTTCGATCATTGCCTGTGCGAATGCGAACAGCGCTTCGCGCGTGCCGTTGACGGGCAGCACCATGGCTTCCGGGTGGACACTGCCGCCAGGCAGCGCGAAGCGTCGCACGAGCCAGCGCGCGCAGGCCTCGCGCAGCATCGGCATGCCGACCGTCGTGGGGTAGCGACCGAGGTCAGCCAGTCGCGAGCTCAGTGTTTCGAGGATGAACGACGGGATCGGGTGCTGCGGTTCGCCTATCGACAGTGCGATGTGCTTCAGGGACTGCGGAGGGCTGATCCCGGTCTTCAGCTCGGTCAGTCGCTCGAACGGGTACGGCTGCAGCCTCGCAAATCGGGTCACGCTGCCCGCCGCTGATCCAGTGCTTCGGTCAGCCGCTTCACCAGCCGCTCCGTCGTTGCAGCGTCGAGCGGTTGCTGCTCCAGATCGGTCACGTAGAAAACGTCCTCGGCTCGTTCGCCCACCGTCATGATCTTGGCCGCCAGCAGTTCGACTCGTTCCTGCATCAATACCTTGCCGATATCGCAAAGCAGACCCGGTCGATCGCCTGCGGTGAGCTCGAGAACCGTACGCTGATTGTCGACGTCGTTGGAAATCGAGATCTGCGTGGAGGTGTTGAACATGCGCACCTGCCGCGGCGCGCGTCGGGACACACCGAGCGGCGCGCCGGTGCGCGCGATCAGCGATTCCGACAATGCAAGCTCGATCTCGCGGCGGCGCTCTGCGTCGGCGATCGGTGAGCCGTCATCCTCGAGCACATGGTACACATCGAGGCTGCGGCCATCGACGGTCGGTGTGATGCGCGCGTCGACGATCGTCAAGCCGAGTTGATCTAGTACCGCCGTGCTCAGGGCGAAGCCATGCCGGCGCGATGGCGCGAATGTCAGGATCGAGGTCGTGCCGCGTTCGCTTTCCACTTCAACCGCTACAACGGTTTCGTCGGTGTCCTGGGCGTGGCTGGCGAGCACCTGGGTGTGCCAGGCGATTTCCTCCGGCGTATGGCGCAGGAAGTAGCTGTCGCTGAGGATGGGCCAGACTTCGCTGATCTGCGCTTCGCTGATCTGCGCTTCGCTGCCGGGCGCTGCTGCCTGGAGCCGTTCGCGGGCGGCATCCTGCGTTTCGCGGATGAGCTGTTCCTTGTCGATCGGGCTTTCGAGGCCGCGTCGCAGCGCACGTTTGACCCGCTCATAGAACTCATGGAACAACGATGCCTTCCAGGAATTCCATAGCTTCGGATTCGTGCCGCGTACATCGGCGACGGTCAGAACATAGAGGTAGTCGAGATGCGTCTCGTCCCCGACTTTATGCGCAAAAGCTGTGATGACCGCCGGATCGGAAATGTCCTGCTTCTGCGCCGTGATTGAAAGCTGCAGATGATTCGCAACCAACCACGCGACCAGCCGCGCGTCATAGCGCGATAGCCCCTGCTCCAGGCAGAAGGAGGCGGCGTCGACGGCTCCCAACTCGGAATGATCGCCGCCGCGACCCTTGGCGATATCGTGAAACAAGGCAGCGAGATAGGCGATCTCGGGTTTGGGCAGGTTCTGCATCAGGCGCGAAATGAGCGGAAGTTCCTGATCGTAGCGCGGGATGGCGAGCCGTCTGAGGTTGCTGACGACGAACAGCGTATGGGCGTCGACCGTATACGCGTGGAACAGGTCGTACTGCATGCGTCCGACGATGCGGCCGAAACTCGGGATGTAGCGACCGAGTACGCCGTAGGTGTTCATGCGCCGCAGCTCATGTGTGACGCCAGCAGGCGCGCGCAGGATCTCGAGGAACAATCGGTGATTACGCGGGTTCTGGCGGAACTCTTCGTCGATCAGCCACAGATTGCGTCCCACGGCGCGGATCGTCGCGGCGCGTACGCCCTTGATCTTTGGGTTCTGTTGCAGCATGACGAACAGTTCGAGCATCGCCGAAGGATGGCGCGCGAAAACGTCATCGTTGACGGCTTCGATGTAGTCATTGCGGGTCTGGAAGCGCGCGTTCAAGGCAATCGGAGCCGAAGCTTCGTCAAGGATTGCTTCGCGAAACAGCTGCAGCAGCAGCTCGTTCAGCAGCATGACGTCCATGACCGTGCGGTAGTAGCGCTGCATCAGTTGTTCAACCGCGAGCGTGTAAGACGCATCCTCGTAGCCAAAGGTCTTTGCAAGGCGAGTCTGGTAGTCGAACAGCAGTCGGTCTTCGCGACGGCCGGTTGCGACATGCAGCGCAAATCGAACCTTCCACAGCAATGCCTGCGCAGACTTCAGACGTCGCAACTCCGAAGGCGCCAGAAAGCCGGCTTCCGCGAGCGCATCGAGCGTGGGTGCACCGAAGTGGCGTTTTGCCACCCAGGCAATCGTCTGGATGTCGCGCAGGCCTCCCGGTCCTGTCTTGACGTTCGGCTCAAGGTTGTAGGCGGTGTCGTTTGCCTTCGAGTGGCGCTCGGCCTGTTCGACAATCTTCGCGGCGAAAAACTCGCCGACGGGCCAGATCCGCTCCGGCGAGAGCGCGAGCCACATCTGCCGGAACAAGGTCTCGTTGCCCGCAAGCCAGCGCGCCTCGACCAGCGTCGTCATGACGGTCACGTCGGCAACACTCTCGGTGACGCACTCGTCGATGGTCCGCACGCTGTGACCCACTTCGAGACCGATATCCCAGAGGAAAGTCACCAGTCGTTCGAGTTGCGCGGGTGCGGTGCGGTCGATGCCAACCGGTACCAGCACCAGGATGTCGACATCCGAACAAGGATGCAGCTCGCCGCGCCCATAGCCACCCACCGCGACCAGGGCCCATTGCTGGCGCGGCAGCTCGGTCTGTGTGCGCCACACCTCGCGCAGCACGGCATCGATCATGCGCGCGCGGGCGTGTACCAGCGCTTCGATGGGCTCATCGGCCAGAAACCGGGTCTTGAGGTCCTCCTGAGCCTCGGCGAGAACTTCACGGTAGGCGCTGGGTGAATGCTGCTGCGCTGCGAGCCGGAATGGCAGGCGGTCAAGCAGCGGCCAACTGATCGCCGGTTGCACCGCTGGCGAGGACGGAATCGGCCCTGGGTCGGCTATGGCCATCGGACTGCGCCCGGTCAGCCCGCAGACCGGGCTGCGGCGCCGAGCGTCAGGACGTCGTAGCCGCTGTCCGTCACGAGCACCGTGTGTTCCCACTGCGCTGAGAGAGTCCGGTCCTTGGTCACGACGGTCCAACCGTCCGACAGCAGCTTCACGTGGCGCTTGCCAGCGTTGATCATCGGCTCGATCGTGAAGGTCATGCCAGCGCGCAGTTCAAGGCCCGTCGCGGGCTCGCCGTAGTGAAGCACCTGCGGGTCTTCGTGGTAAATGCGGCCGATTCCGTGGCCGCAGTACTCGCGTACGACCGAGTAGTGCTTCGACTCGGTGAAGTTCTGGATCGCATGGCCGACATCCCCCAGATGGGCACCAGGCTTGACTTGTTCGATGCCGCGCCACATGGCTTCGAAGCAGGTTTCGACGAGGCGCTCGGCATGCGTGGCGGGGCGGCCGACCAGGTACATGCGGCTCGTGTCGCCGTGAAAGCCGTCGTGAATCACCGTGACGTCGATGTTGACGATGTCACCCGCCTTAAGGCGTTTGTCGCCGGGAATGCCATGGCAGACGACATTGTTGACGGAGGTGCAGATAGTCTTCGGAAAACCGCGGTAGTTGAGGTTTGCCGGTACCGCGTTCTGAACTTCGGTGATATACCTGAAGCACGCCTGATCCAGGTCGTCAGTCGAGACGCCCGGCACCACGTGTTCGGCGATCATGTCGAGCACGTCGGCTGCAAGACGGCCCGCGATCCGCATTTTCTGCTGTTCTTCGGGGGATTTGACGGTTACGGGCATGGCAGTGCGGCGAAACCGCCGGAGGCTCTAAAGCGTTGTTTGTACGGGGACTTCATGGTATAAAGCGCGGCCTTTTTTGGCAACCAAACCCACACGCGCATCGCTAAGGCGGTGGTTGGGTGTTCCGGGATGCAGCGCAAGCGACATGCCGGGATGACCACTCTGATGCGCGGAGGCCTAACCCGACAAGGAGAGATTCATGCCCAGCGTGTCCATGCGACAGATGCTGGAAGCGGGTGTCCATTTCGGACATCAAACCCGCTTCTGGAACCCGAAGATGGCTGATTTCATCTTCGGTGAACGTAACAAGATTCACATCATCAACCTCGAGAAGACGCAGCCGCTGTTTGCGGAAGCGACCAACTTCATCAAGCATGTCGTTGCCGATGGCGGCATCGTGCTGTTCGTTGGAACTAAGCGCTCGGCCCGCGAAGCCATGCACAAAGAGGCTGCGCGCTGCGCAATGCCGTACGTGAACCAGCGCTGGCTCGGTGGCATGCTGACGAACTTCAAGACCATTCGCGGTTCAGTCAAGCGGTTGGCGGAGCTGACGGAACTGCAGACCACCGGCCTGCTTGACAAGCGCGGCAAGAAGGAAGCCACCCAGTTGCGACGCGAGATGGACAAGCTCGGGCGCAGTCTCGGCGGCATCAAGGACATGGAATCGCTGCCGGACGCCATCTTCATCATCGATGTCGGTCATGAGGACATCGCGTTGCGCGAGGCACGCAAGCTGGGCATTCCAGTCGTTGCAATTGTCGATACCAACTGCTCGCCCGAGGAAGTCGACTATGTCGTTCCGGGCAACGACGATGCCATGCGCGCCATTCAGCTTTATGCGAGTGCGATGGCGGATGCGGTGCTCGAAGGCCGCGAGTCTGGCCCGTCTGTCAATGTCGGCGAAGACGAGTTCGTCGAGCTCGATGAACAAGGCAATCCCAAGTCGAAGTCCGCGCGAGCACGGCCGCGCCGCGACGCACCGCCGTCGCGTGCGCGCAAGCCTGCGCCCGCGCGGCGCAAGCTGCCGACCCCGAGCGTCGCTCCTGCCGCCGCCGAGGGCGCTGCCGAGGGCGCAGTGTCGGCTGCAGCGGTGGTGGCGGATGCCGGGGCCGGGGCCGGGGCCGGGGCCGATACCGGGGCTGGGATCGATGACGACGTCGCGATCGAAGCCGATGATTCGGCGGGTGCAGAGGACCGCGGTGCCGCAAAGCGACGCCCGGCCGCGCAGCCGAGCGGCAACGGTGCCGCCCGACGTCGCTCGTGACTCACAAGCCAGCCAGAGAGCAGTAGATGTCTATCAGTGCGGAAACCGTCAAGCAGCTGCGTGAGCGCACTGGTGCCGGCATGATGGAGTGCAAGCGGGCACTGGTCGAAACCCAGGGTGACATCGAGGCCGCTGCCGAGCTGATGCGCAAACAGGGTCTCGCCAAAGCCGACAAGAAGGCCGCGCGGGTGGCCGCAGAGGGGGTGATCGCGGCACGGAAGTCTGCAGATGGTCGCGCTGTCGCGGCCGTCGAGGTCAACTGCGAAACCGACTTCGTCGCGCGCGAGGGCGATTTTCGTGGTTTTGCGTCCGAGGTTGCCGCATTGGTGCTGGATGCCCGTCCGAAGGACCTGAACGGCCTGCTCGCAGCGAAGCTGCCGGACGGGCAGTCCGTCGACGAGCGTCGCCGCGGTCTGATCGCGAAGATCGGTGAAAACATCACGGTGCGCCGCTTCAGCGTCGTTGAATCCGACGGGCCGCTGGGTGTGTACCTGCACGGTTCGCGAATCGTGTCCGTGGTCGCCTTGGCTGGCGGCACGGATGAACTCGCGCATGATCTGGCGATGCACGTCGCAGCAAGCAATCCGGCCTACCTGGCCGCCAGCGATGTGCCGGCAGATGTGCTTGCGAAGGAGCGGGAGATCGAGACCGAAAAAACCCGCAACGAGGGCAAGCCGGCCGAGATGATCGACAGGATTGTCGACGGCAAACTACGCAAGTTCACCAATGCGATCGCGCTGCTTGGCCAGCCTTTCGTCAAGGACGACAAGCAGACCATCGAGAAGCTCGTCACGGCTGCGGGTGCGACGATCCGCCAGTTTGAACGTATCGAGGTCGGTGCGGGTATCGAGAAGAAGCAGGACGACTTCGTCGGCGAAGTCATGGCCCAGGTCAAGGCGAGTTCGCGCGAGTCAGAATCGCATCCCGCTACGACGAAACAATAGGCCCAGAGGTTTCGTGTAACCCAGCTGAAGCGGGGTTTTTTTCAAAGGACTCTCAACATCATGGCAACAGGGGTCGCACGGTACCGCAGAATCCTCGTCAAGCTGTCCGGCGAAGCCTTGTTGGGCGACGGCGACTACGGCGTCGACCCGGCCATGCTCAAGCGGATCGCCGGCGAGTTTCAGGAACTGCTGGTCATGGGCGTCCAGGTTGCCGTGGTCATCGGCGGCGGTAACATTTTCCGCGGTGCGGGTCTGGCGCGCGCCGGCATGGATCGCGTCACCGCCGATCAGATGGGCATGCTCGCAACCGTGATCAATTGCCTCGCGATGCAGGATGCGCTGGAGTCGCTCGGCTGCCACGCGCGGGTGATGTCGGCCATCCGGATCAATGAGGTGTGCGAGGATTACATCCGGCGTCGCGCGATCCGGCACCTGGAGAAAAGCCGCGTCGTGTTGTTCGCCGCCGGTACCGGCAACCCTTTCTTTACGACCGACACGGCGGCTTCACTGCGCGCCATCGAGATCGAGGCCGAATTGCTGCTCAAAGCCACGAAAGTCAATGGAATCTATTCCGAAGACCCGATGCGCAATCCGCAGGCTGTCCGCTACTCGAAGTTGACGTTTGATAGGGTGCTGAACGAGAAGCTGAACGTCATGGACCAGACAGCCATCGTCATGTGCCGGGACAACAGTCTGCCGCTGCGAGTGTTCAATCTATACAACGACGGCGACCTGCTGCGCATCGTGCGTGGTGAAGATATCGGCACTGCTGTCACGAACGAGTAGACCATCATGATCGAAGACCTGAAGAAAGACGCATCCCAGCGCATGACCAAGTGCGTGCAGGCCTTTCAGGCCGACATCAGGAAGCTGCGTACCGGCCGTGCGCATCCCAGCCTGATCGAGAACATGAAGGTCGATTACTACGGCACCGAGACGCCTTTGAATCAGCTCGCGAACATCAGCGTCGAAGACGCGCGCACGCTGGTGGTCACGCCCTGGGACAAGGCTGCCGTGCAGGCGGTCGAGAAGGCCGTCTTCAAGTCCGATCTGGGGCTGACGCCGATGACGGCCGGCACGGTCATTCGCGTGCCGTTGCCACCGCTGACCGAAGAGCGCCGCAAGGACATGATCAAGGTCGTGCGGCAGGATGCCGAGGGCGGCCGGGTTGCAGTGCGCAACGTCCGTCGTGACGTGCTCAATGACGTCAAGGAGATGCTCAAGGACAAAATGATCTCGCAGGACGATGAAAAGAAGGCCCACGAAGACATCCAGAAACTGACCGACGCGCACGTCGCGCAGATCGACGACGTTCTGGCGACCAAGGAAAAGGAAATCCTGCAGGTCTGATCCGGGTGATGACCGTTCCCAAGCATATTGCAATCATCATGGATGGCAACGGTCGGTGGGCCGAGGCGCGCGGACAGACGCGCACCAGTGGCCATCGTGCCGGAATCGAGCCCGTGCGGATGTGCGTGCGGGAATGCGTTCGGCGCGGCATTGGCGCGCTGACCTTGTTTGCTTTCTCGAGCGAGAACTGGCGGCGACCGGAAGCGGAGGTCACGACCTTGATGGGACTGTTCGTCGAGGCGCTCGACAGCGAGGTCGATGAGCTGCACCGTGAGGGCGTGCGCTTGCGATTCATCGGCGAGCGAACCCTGCATTCAGTCCGCTTGCAGCAGCGTATTGCGGCGGCCGAGTCCAAGACTTCGATGAACCAGCGGCTGAATCTGCAGGTCGCGGTCAGCTATGGGGGGCGCTGGGACATCGTGCAGGCGGCACTGCGCCTCGCCAAGGCCTGTGCCAGTGGTGCGATGGCGTTCGACGAGATCACCGAGGAACGCGTCAGCGCCGAGCTGCAGCTCGGCGATATCACCGACCCGGACCTGTTCATCCGCACCGGCGGCGACAAGCGCATCAGCAACTTCCTGCTTTGGAACCTGGCCTACACGGAGCTGCATTTCTGTGAGGCGCTGTGGCCGGACTTCGGGCAGGCGGAGTTTGAGGCGGCGGTCGCGGACTACGCGATTCGCGAGCGGCGATTCGGTCGGGTAGCGACGCGTCCCGGGCAGCACGAAAGTGCTTAGACAACGCTTTCTCACTGCACTGGCGCTGGCCGCGGTGCTGGGCGTTGTCGTACTGGCGTTGCCACCGATAGCGACCGTCTTCCTGCTGTCGGTCGTGATTCTCGGCGGTGCCTGGGAGTGGTCCGCATTCTTTGGCGCAGCGACCTTGGCCAAGCGCTTGGGGTTTGTCGCGTTGATTGCTTTGCTGTTGCCGGTCTCCTGGCTTGCAACCGAAGATCCGGCTGCGCTGCGGATGCTGCTTCTCGGCGTCATGACCTGGTGGGTCATTGCGCTACTTTGGCTGATGCGCGCACCTGAGCGGGTCTCGCCACTTTCCGTGACGATTGCCGGGGTGTTCGCCCTGGTCCCTTCCTGGCTCGCACTGGTCCGGGTTCGTCTCGATATCGCTGACGGTGCCATCTGGACTCTGTTCGCGCTGGTGCTGATTGTTGCGGCGGATACGGGTGCCTACTTTGCAGGCCGGCAGTTCGGTCGCGTCAAGCTCGCGCCGAGAGTGTCGCCGGGCAAGACCTGGGAGGGCGTGCTCGGTGGCGTGGCATTGTGCCTGCTGGTCGCCGGCATCGGTTCGCGGGTGCTGGCGGTTCCGCTCGCCGCTATGCTGTTCTCCGCGCTGCTCGTTGCGGCCTTTTCGATCGTGGGGGATCTGACGGAGAGCATGCTGAAGCGCCACGCTGGAGTCAAAGACAGCGGCCGTGTGTTGCCAGGTCACGGCGGGATTCTTGATCGGATCGACAGCGTCACCGCTGGCGCGCCCGTACTGCTGTGGTGCCTGCTGTGGCTCGGTCTGGAGCGCATCGAGGTGCTGAAGTGATCGGGCTGTGCGTGCTCGGTTCAACCGGCAGCATTGGCGAGAGCACGCTGGATCTGGTCGGGCGCCATCCGTCGCAGTTCCGTGTGGTCGCGCTCGGGGCGCACCGCAGCGTCGACCGTCTGATTGCGCAATGTGAGCGCTTCAAGCCTGAACATGTTGCGATCGCTGATGCGGCAGTGGCGGCGCAGCTTGAGCGCGAGCTGCGGGTGCGCCAACTGCAGGCGCGGATGCATGTCGGGCCGGAAGGGCTCTGCGAAATCGCCACCCTGCCGGAAGCTCCCTTCGTGATGGCCGGTATTGTTGGCGCGGCGGGCCTGGCCTCAACGTTCGCCGCGGCAAGCGCGGGCAAGCGGCTGATGCTCGCCAACAAGGAGCCGCTGGTCATGGCAGGGCGGCAGCTGATCGAGACCGCTCGCGCGAGTGGCGCGACGCTGTTGCCGATCGATAGTGAGCACAATGCAATCTTTCAATGCCTGCCTGCGGGTTTCGTG
This sequence comes from Steroidobacterales bacterium, assembly GCA_038210215.1. Classification (GTDB taxonomy): domain Bacteria; phylum Pseudomonadota; class Gammaproteobacteria; order Steroidobacterales; family Steroidobacteraceae; genus UBA964. Next base: position 79,814 of record JBBQWY010000004.1, on the reverse strand, counting down.
GCCGGTGAGGCCCCGGCGGGAGTGCGGCGAATTCTGCTGACGGCCTCGGGCGGCCCCTTTCTGGACTGGACTCCGCAGCAGCTTGCCAAGGCCACAATCGAGCAGGCGTGTCGGCACCCCAACTGGGTCATGGGGCGGAAGATCTCGGTCGACTCCGCGACACTGATGAACAAGGGCCTGGAACTGATCGAGGCCAGTGTGCTGTTTGGCATGCCTGCAGCACGCATCGACGTCATCGTGCATCGGCAAAGCGTCGTGCATTCTCTCGTCGAGTACGACGACGGTTCGGTGCTGGCGCAGCTCGGATCGCCCGACATGCGCACGCCGATAGCGCATGCGCTGGCGTGGCCCGCGCGCATCACTTCCGGTGTTCCGCTGCTCGATCTGCTCACCGTCCGCAAGCTCGAGTTCCTGCCGCCCGACCCGGTGCGGTTTCCGGCGTTGCGGCTGGCGCGCGCTGCCGCCGAAGCCGGTGGGCTGGCGCCAGCGGTCCTGAATGCGGCAAACGAAGCGGCCGTGGAGGCCTTCCTGGGCGGCACGTTGAACTTTATCGACATCCCGGCAGTCATTGAAACGGTCATGGAGCAGTACGCACCGACCAGCGTCGGGACACCGCAACTTGCCGCAGTACTTCAGGCAGACGCTGAGGCGCGGCGCGTCGCAAAGGGCGTGATGCAGTCATCCATCGAGCATCGCTCGGGCGCCGCAGCAAGGGCGCCGGCGGGAGTAACACAGTGGACGTGATCTGGAAGATCCTCTGGTTTCTGGTTGCGGTGAGCTTGCTGGTCACGGTGCACGAATTCGGGCACTACTGGGTTGCGCGCAAGCTTGGCTTCAAGGTTTTGCGCTTTTCGGTGGGCTTCGGCAAGCCGCTGTTGCGGTTTGTCGGCGGCGCGGACCGTACTGAGTACGTTCTCGCCGCGATTCCGCTCGGTGGCTACGTCAAGCTGCTCGATGAACGCGAGGGGCCGATCGACGAGGCAGAGCGCAGCCGCGCCTTCACGCAGAAGCATCCCTGGCAGCGCATCCTGGTGCTGCTGGCGGGTCCTGCGTTCAACATCTTCTTTGCGATCATCGTTCTGTGGGCCATGTTCTGGGTTTCCGGGATACCGGAGGTCCGGGCTGTTGTCGGCACGGTGACCACAGATTCGCTTGCGGACCAGGCGGGTCTCCGGCGCGGCGATGAGATCCTTGAGTTGAACGGTCGCACGGTGAATGGCCGACCCGATGTCGTGCTCGGGCTGGTGGAGGCGATGAGTGATGACGGCGTCGCAGCGCTTACGGTCCGGCGCGAGTCGGGCAGCGAGGTGCAGCTCAATCTGGTCGTCGCCGAGGCGGAATTGCGGCGAGCCCTGACCGAACCGAGTGGCTTCTCACGCGGCTTCGGTTTTCGCTTCTGGGAGCCGGTGCGGCCGGCGCTGGTCGGTCGCGTGTCGCCGGGTGGACCCGCCGATCGGGCCGGGCTCAGAAGTGGCGACCTGATACTCTCGGTGGATGCTCAGGGCGTCGGCAACTTCACGGAACTGGTGGAGATCGTTTCGTCGCGACCCGGGCAAGAATTGCTGGTCGAGTATCGCCGCGAAGGGGTGGTCGACCGAGTCCGCTTGACCACCGAGGCAGACACCGTTGACGGCCGTGCGGTGGGGCGCATGCGGGTCGAGACGCCGCCGGGCACTGCCGCACCTCCTGAAATGATCCGTACTCGCACCTTCGGGCCGCTGGCGGCACTTGGTGAGGCTACGGTGCGCGCATGGGAAATGACTGAACTGCAGGCGAAGATGTTCTGGCGCATGATCATGGGCCAGGTGTCGATGAAGAACCTCTCCGGCCCGATCTCGATCGCGGAGTTCGCGGGAGATTCGGCCAGCGGTGGACTCAGTACGTTTCTGGGCTTTCTGGTGCTGATTTCGCTGAGTCTTGGTTTCCTGAATCTGCTGCCGATCCCGATTCTGGACGGCGGGCAGATCGTCTATCAGCTTGCAGAGTGGTTGAAAGGCAGCCCGCTGTCGGATCGGGTGCAGGCGTTTGGCCAGCAGGTCGGAATCGCGTTGCTGCTGCTGCTGATGGGTGTTGCGCTGTTCAACGACGTTGCCCGGCAGATCCAGCCCGGTTGAGTTTGCTGGTTGAGTATCAAGAGGGTCCGCCGTGAGTCGAATGTCTCCAGTTGCCGCGATCGTTGCCACCATTCTCGCCAGTGGTGCCGCAGGCGTTGTGCGCGCGCAGACCACCGAGTTTGTTGTTGGCAATATCCGCGTCGATGGCCTGCAGCGTGTGTCGGAGGGCACGGTTTACAACTACCTCCCGGTCAATATCGGCGATCGCCTGACGCCGCCGCGCTTGCGGGAAGCGATTCGGGCCCTGTACGACACCGGGTTCTTTCGCGATGTCGAGATGCGTCGTGATGGCAGCACGCTGGTGGTCGTGGTGCTCGAGCGGCCCTCGATCGAGAGTTTCTCGATCACCGGCAACAAGGACATCAAGACCGAAGATCTGAACAAGTCATTGCGGAATGTCGGGCTTGCGACCGGCAAGATCTTCGATCGTTCAGTGCTCGAGGATGTGCGGCAGTTCCTGACCGACCAGTACTTCAGCCGCGGAAAGTACGCGGTTGTCATCGACACGACGGTAGAGGATCTGCCGAGCAACCGGGTGAAGGTCAAGATCGACGTCAAGGAGGGCAAACGCGCCCGCATCCGCCAGATCAACGTTGTCGGCAACGAGACCTTTCCGGACGACGACATCATCGGCGACTTCTCTTTGAAGACACCGAACTGGCTCTCCTGGTACCGGCAGGATGATCGCTACGCGCGCGAATCGCTGCAGGGCGATCTTGAGAAGCTGCGCTCCTTCTACATGGATCGTGGCTACGCCAACTTCGAGATTGAATCCACCCAGGTTGCGATTGCGCCCGAGAAGGACGACATTTTCATCACCGTGAATGTGTCGGAGGGTGAGGTATTCAAGGTCTCCGAAGTGAAGCTTGCCGGGACCTTTGTCGTTCCCGAAGAAGAACTCAAGAACTATCTGCTCGTCAGGCCCGGCACGACCTATTCGAAGAAGGACATCACGGCCACGCAGCAGCTGATCCAGAACCGTCTCGGACTCGATGGTTACGCGTTTGCGAAGGTGGATCCTGTGCCGACCACGAACGAGCAGTCCGGTGAAGTATCGCTGACGTTCTTCGTCGATCCGGGCAATCGGGTCTATGTCCGGCATATCGTCTTCAATGGCGTGACCAAAACCAACGATGAAGTGCTGCGCCGGGAGATGCGCCAGCTCGAGGGTGCTTGGTTGTCGAATGCCGCCGTGGAGCGTTCCAAGCAGCGTCTGCAGCGCCTGCCCTATATCGAGCAGGTCGACACCGAGACGACCCCTGTGCCGGGATCGGCGGATCTCGTTGACGTCGAGTTCGAGATCAAGGAGGGACCGTCGGCCCAGCTGGGCGGCGGCATCGGGTACTCGGAGTCCCAATCGTTCATCCTGAATGGCAACTATGCCGATGCGAACTTCATGGGCAGCGGCGAGCGTGTCTCTATCGACCTCAATTCGGGCCGGTTCTCAAAGGTCTATGGTGTCTCGCACACCGATCCGTACACGACGATCGATGGCATCGCGCGCACCCTGTCGCTGACTTACCGGGACCAGACGCAGTTCGTATCCAGTTCGTCGGATTTCTCTTCCGAATCCATTTCGCTGGGCGTTGACTTCGGCTACCCGATCACGGAGTTCCAGGGGCTGCGTGTCGGCTTATCGGCGCAGCGCTCGGCGCTGCTGGTCGGGCGCGGCAGTGCCGATCAGGCCTTGCAATGGGTGCAGGGCAACGGTAATCCCAGCGAGACCATCGTGCCGGAACAGGACTTCGGCAACGGCTTCATTGTTCCGGAACAGACGATCTTCCGAACTGAGTTCACATCAGTGGAACTGGTCGCTGGATGGAGTCTCGATACTCGCAATCGGGGCCTGTTCGCCGATCGCGGCATGCGCCATGCCGCCTCGCTGTCGTACGCACTGCCAATCAGCGATGTCGAGTACTTCGTGGCCAGCTATGACTATCTGCAGTACATCCCGATCTACGGTCGCTGGGTGCTGCAGGTCAGCGCCGATGCTGCGTACGGCATGGATGTGGGCAAGACGACCGCGTTGCCGCCGTTCCGCAATTTCTTCGCAGGCGGACCGGACAGCGTGCGCGGCTATCGGGAGAGCCGCCTCGGGCCCAAAGACAGCTTCGGCAACCCCTACGGCGGCAATCTCAGGGTGGGTGCGCGTGCCGAGCTGATCATCCCGACGCCCGAGAAATGGCGCGCATCGGCCCGGGTCAGCTGGTTCTACGATATGGGAAATGTGTTTTCCACAGGCAATCGGTATCAGTTCACCGGCGTAGACGGCGTAACGCCGGTCGAATACGGTTTCAGTTATGATAAATTGAAGCATTCGACAGGTATCGCCGTGCAGTGGCTCGCGCCGCTCGGCATTTTCCGCTTCAGCTATGCTGTGCCGCTCAACGCCTACGTGGGCGATTCGGTGCTCTTCGCAGACGAGGAAGAGCGATTCCAGTTTTCGGTCGGTCAGGCATTCTGACCCGCCCGTCACCGCTACTTAAGCAGAGGGTTCCAGCGTGAAGCTTTCGGTCAGATTGATGAGCTTGAGTTTGGTCGCATTCGCTGGGTTGATGGCAGCCCCGGCGTTTGCGGAACTGAAGATCGGCGTGCTCGAGTACAGCCGGTTGATGGACGAGTCGCCACAGGGCAAGGCGCTGCTAGAGTCCTTGCGGAACGAGGCCGCGGGCAAGCAGCGTGAACTGCAGACGCTGGCCCAGACGCTTCAGACCCGGCAGGACAAACTGAACAAGGATCGCGCGACGATGACGGCAGACCAGATCGGTAAAGCCGAGAAGGACCTTCGCGACGGGCAGCGTGATCTGGCGCGGCGCCAGTCTGAAGTGCAGGATGACTTCAACGCGCGACGCAATGAAGAGATGTCCAAGCTGCAACGCACGCTGATCGAGGAAGTGCGCGCCTATGCGCGTAGCCAGAACTTCGATCTTGTCGTCACAGACGGCGTGATCTACGCGAATCAGTCGCTCGACATCACGTCAGGCGTACTGCAGGTGCTGCAGGGGCGTACCGGAGCGGTGGCACCGCGACCTGCAACGACACCTGCTGCCGCGCCGCGGCCCGCCTCGCGCTGAGGACTGAAGAGGGCCGCGTCGGGGGGCCAAGTCGTATTCCGTCAGAGCCTGTTGTTCCTACGATGAGCAAGACTCTCGGTCAGCTGGCGGTGGAATTTGGCTGCGCCTTGCGCGGCGAACCCGAGCTGCAGGTGACGGGCGTTGCCACGCTTGCCGGTGCCGGCAGCGGACAGGTCGCGTTTCTCGCCAATCGTCGCTACCTGTCGCAGCTGCGCACGACCGACGCGACGGCGGTCGTCGTCGATGCTGGCGCCGCCCGGGATTGCCCCGTGGCAGCGCTGATCTGCCCGAATCCCTACGCTACGTACGCGCGAATCGCCGCGCAGTTGCATCCGACACCAGCGATGCTTGCCGGCGTCCATCCCAGTGCGGTGATCGACCCGAGTGCCGAGATCCATCCAACCGCGCGCATCGATGCGCTCGCATTCGTCGGGGCGCGCGCCGTGATCGGCGAGCGCGCGCAGGTGGGTCCCGGTTGCGTTATCGAACCGGGAGTGCGACTGGGTGCCGATTCCCAGCTCGTCGCGCGCGTGACTTTGGGTCGTGACGTGGAAATCGGCCCCAGATCAATCTTGCAGCCCGGAGCGGTGATCGGCAGCGATGGCTTTGGCTTCGCGGGCGAGCACGGCAAGTGGATCAAGGTTCCGCAGCTGGGCCGCGTCATCATTGGCGCGGATGTCGAGATCGGCGCCAATACGACAATCGACCGCGGCGCGATCGAGGACACGGTGATCGGCGACGGCGTGAAGATCGACAACCTGGTGCAGATCGGGCATAACGTGCGGGTCGGCGCACACAGCGCGATTGCCGGCTGCGTTGGAATCTCGGGCAGCGTAACGATCGGGGAGCGCTGCCAGATCGGCGGTGCGGTCGGGATCGCTGGGCATCTATCGATTGCCGACGATGTCGCGGTCACCGGACTGTCGCTCGTCTCGAAGTCCCTGACCGAGCCCGGGATCTACAGCAGCGGCGTGCCCGCACAGGGCGCGGAGCAGTGGCGCCGGACCATCGGACGGCTGCGGCGACTGGACGCTACCGAGGCGCGGCTTGCGAAGCTCGAACGGAGCGACACGGCCGTGCGCAGCCCTGATACTGCATCCCGCCATGACTGAAGGTCACCGAGTGAGCGAGACGACTTGAATATCGACGAAATCCGCCAGACGCTGCCGCACCGCTATCCGTTCCTGCTGGTCGACCGCGTCTTAGAGCTCGAACTGGGCAAGAAGATCCGTGCCATCAAGAATGTCACGTTCAACGAGCCGTATTTTCCGGGGCATTTTCCGCACCGGCCGGTAATGCCCGGCGTGATCATCATCGAGGCGCTGGCGCAGGCCTGCGGAATTCTTGCTTTCCGCACCGCCGGCGTCGTTCCCGACGAGCAGACCCGCTTTTACTTCGTCGGCATCGACAAAGCGCGCTTTCGCCGGCCCGTGGAGCCGGGTGACCAGCTGGAACTGATCGGCACTCTGGAGCGGGTCATGCGCGGGATCTGGCGCTTCTCGGCGGTTGCCCAGGTCGATGGGCGCGAAGTCGCCTCGGCGGAACTGATGGTGGCACCGGAAACAGGCAAACCGGCGACCACGACGGCCTGACCGGCGCAGAACGACGACCCAGTTGATCGACATGTCCATCGACTCCCGAGCGCTGGTCTCTCCTCAAGCACATCTTGCTGCGGACGTCGTCGTGGGCGCTTTCACGGTCATTGGACCGGATGTCGAGATCGACGCGGGCAGCTGGATTGGCCCGCACGTTGTGATCAATGGCCCGACGCGGATCGGCAGGCAGAACAAGATCTTTCAGTTCGCTTCCATCGGCGACGCGCCGCAGGACAAGAAGTACAACGGTGAACCGACTCGCCTCGAGATCGGCGATCGCAATGTGTTCCGGGAGTCGGTGACCGTCAATCGTGGCACTGCCCAGGATCGCGGTCTGACCAGCATCGGGGACGACAATCTGTTCATGGCTTATTCGCATGTGGCCCATGACTGCCAGGTCGGGAGCCACTGCGTGCTGGCGAACCTCGCCACGCTCGGTGGTCATGTCGAGCTGGGTGACTGGGTCATCATGGGCGGACTGTCAGCGGTGCACCAGCACTGTCGGGTCGGAATGCATGCGTTCGTTGCGAACAACGCCGCGGTGACGCGCGATGTGCCGCCCTACGTCATGGCAGTGGGCCAACCCGCCGAACCGCATTCGGTGAACTCAACCGGGTTGTCACGTCGCGGCTTCACGCCGGAACAGGTGCGCAACATCAAGCAGGCATTCCGGACTCTGTACCGCGCGGACCTCAAGCTCAGCGACGCGCTGGCGCGCCTCAGGGAATCGGCGGCGCTTCAGCCGGAAGTGCAGCAACTGGTGGAGTTCATTTCGCTGTCCACCCGTAGCCTCGCGCGCTGAGCGCGCCGGACGCCCACGTGTCCGCCCCCTTGTCGATCGGGCTGGTCGCGGGTGAAGCCTCTGGAGACACGCTGGGAGCAGCGCTGATCGACGCCATTCGCGCCCGTGAACCCACAGCGCAGTTCCATGGCGTAGCGGGTCCGAAGATGCGTGCCGCCGGCTGCGATGCCTGGGCGGACAGCGAGGAACTCGCGATCATGGGTCTGGCAGAGATCGTCCGGCACCTGCCCCGCTTGCTGAGGCTGCGCCGTCGGCTGCTGCGGCAATTTGTCGACGTACGACCTGATGTGTTTGTCGGTATCGATGCGCCGGAGTTCAACCTGGGGCTGCAGGCAAAGCTGAAACATGCGGGACTGGCAACGGTGCAGTACGTCAGTCCGCAGGTCTGGGCCTGGCGGCAGGGTCGGGTGCAATCGATCGCGCGCAGCTGTGATCGCGTGCTTTGTCTGCTGCCGTTCGAAACGGAGTTCTATCGCGCGCACAACGTGGATGCGATCTTCGTCGGCCATCCGCTCGCTGACCAGATCCCGATGGATCCTGATCGCGAAGCCGCGCGGGCGGCGCTCGAACTCGACGTGAACTCGACTGTTGTGGCGTTGCTGCCTGGCAGTCGGCTAGGCGAGATCACGCGCCTGGGACCGGATTTCCTGGGCGCCGCGAAGTGGCTCACGGAGCATCGCGCTGGCCTGCAATTCGTTGCGCCGATGGCATCGCCCGCTGCGCGCGAGTTGTTCGCATCGCAGGTGGCTGGCGCGTCGCTGCCACGGCGGCTGCCACTGCGGCTGCCACTGCGGCTGCTCGAGGGCCAGTCGCAGCAGGTGCTGGCTGCCGCGGATGTCGTGTTGGTGGCCTCCGGCACCGCCACGCTCGAGACACTGCTGTCGAAGCGCCCGATGGTCGTCGCATACCGATTGTCGCCGACCACGGCATTCCTGCTGCGTCGGTTTGGGCTGGTCAAGGTTGCGCATTTTGCGCAGCCCAACCTGCTGCTCGGACGGCGCGCCGTGCCGGAGTTTCTTCAGGAGGAGGTGACCCCCGAAGCACTTGGCAGCGCCGTGCTGTCCCTGCTCGACGATCCGGCGGGTCGGGCTGCGTTGACTGCCGACTTTGCCCGGGTCCATCTGCAGTTGAGGCGCGGTGGCGCCGCCCTGGCTGCGGATGCGGTGCTCGAAGTTGCGGCAAGGCAGCGTGCGGCCGCGGCGGTCGCACCTTGAGCGCAGACACCGGCGCCGGCTACACCGCCGGTGTTGATGAAGCGGGTCGCGGGCCGTTGGCAGGGCCAGTGGTCGCCGCAGCGGTGATTCTGGATCCGCGCCAGCCGATTGCCGGGCTTGCAGACTCGAAGTTACTCGAGCCGGCCGAGCGGTGCCGACTCGCTGATCTGATCCGCGAGCGCGCCGTCGCGTACGCGGTCGCAGCGGCAGATCATGCGGAGATCGATCAGCTGAATATCCTGCAGGCGACGCTGCTCGCGATGCATCGTGCGTTACGGGCGCTGAAGGTTGCACCGCAGCACGTGCTGGTCGATGGGAATCGCCTGCCAGCCACCGACGGGCTGCTCGGGCTGCGCTCGGCAGTGGCGATCATCAAGGGCGACGTTTGCGTGCCGTGCATCAGCGCGGCCTCCATACTCGCCAAGACCAGCCGGGATGCCTTGATGGTACAGGCGGATACGCTCTATCCTGAATATGGATTCGCGCAGCACAAGGGCTATCCGACCCGCGCGCATCTGGCGGCGCTCGATCGTTTCGGTCCGACTCCCTTGCACCGGCACAGCTTCGGCCCGGTAAAATCCCGGCTTCGCTGAATGAATCAGCGCTGCGATCCCTGGGCCGCGCCGATGAGCCACTTCGTTCACCTTCGACTGCACACCGAGTTTTCGCTCGTCGACAGCGTCGTGCGTGTGCCGGCGCTGATTGCTGCCGTGCGGACCGACGGCATGCCGGCGGTGGCTGTGACCGACCAGAGCAATCTGTTTGCGATGGTCAAGTTCTACCGTGAAGCGCTGGCCCAGGGCGTCAAGCCGATTATCGGCGTTGACCTGCTGCTGCGCGAAGCGGGAGAACACCGCCCACCGTCTCGGTTGACGCTGCTGTGCCAGAACGATGTCGGTTACAGGAATCTGACCCGGCTGGTTTCGCGCGCGTGGCTGGAGGGGCAGCAGCGCGGCGTAGCGCTCATCGATCGACAGTGGCTCGAGCCGCTGGCTACGACGGGTCTGATTGCGCTGTCAGGGGGCCACGAGGGCGACGTCGGCCAGGCGCTGCAGCACGGCCGGCTCGGCGAGGCACAGGAGCTGCTGGAATTCTGGCGCGGCTTGTTCCCTGATCGCTTCTATATCGAGATCAGTCGGGTCGGGCGCAGCGGTGAAACCACTTATATCGGTGCGGCCGTGCAGCTGGCGGGCCGAATGGCGCTGCCCGTTGTCGCGACCAATGACGTGCGATTTTTGCAGGCTTCCGATTTCGAGGCACACGAGGCAAGAGTCTGCATTCACGACGGCCAGCTGCTGGCAGATCCTGCCCGAACGCGCCGCTACACCGCACAGCAATACCTGCGAACGGCTGACGAGATGGTCGAGTTGTTCGCGGATCTACCCGAAGCGCTGCAGAACTCTCTGGAGATCGCCAGACGCTGTAGCCTGGGTTTGCGTCTGGGCGAGAGTCAGTTGCCGCCGTATCCGGTGCCGGACGGGCGCAGCACAGACACCTACCTGCGCGATGTCGCCCGCGAAGGCTATGCGCAGCGTCGCGCGTCATTCACATCGGCAGACCCGGAAGGCTACGCACAGCGCCTCGAGCTCGAGCTCGACATGATCTGCTCGATGGGGTTTGCCGGTTATTTTCTGATCGTCGCGGACTTCATCGCCTGGGCTCGGAACAATGGCGTACCGGTGGGTCCGGGTCGCGGCTCGGGCGCGGGGTCGCTCGTTGCCTGCGCCCTTGGTATTACCAGTGTGGATCCGCTGCGCTACGACCTGCTGTTCGAACGGTTTCTGAATCCGGAACGCGTCTCGATGCCGGATTTTGACATCGATTTTTGCATGCAGGGGCGCGACCGGGTCATCGAGTACGTGGCGGATCGCTACGGTCGCGACCGCGTGTCGCAGATCATCACCTACGGCACGATGGCCGCAAAGGCTGTCGTGAGGGATGTCGGGCGTGTGCTCGGCATGAGCTACGGCTATGTCGATCGAATCGCCAAGCTGATTCCGTTTGAGCTCGATATCACGCTCGATGCCGCGCTCGAGAAGGAAGCCGAGCTCAAACGCCTGTACCGCAGCGACGACGAAGTCCGGAATCTGATTGACCTGGCGCGTTCGCTCGAGGGTTTGACGCGAAACGCGGGCAAGCATGCCGGTGGTGTGGTGATTGCGCCGTCTGTGCTGACGGATTTTGCGCCGCTGTACTCCGAGGAGGGCGGCAGCAGCGTCGTGACGCAGTTCGACAAGGATGACGTCGAGGCGGCGGGTCTCGTCAAGTTCGACTTCCTGGGCTTGCGGACGCTGACCATCATCGAGCGCGCGACGCAGTTGATCAACGTGCAGCGTGGCGCGGATGGCCTTGCGTCGCTTGATGTGACGACTGTGCCCATGGACGACGTCGAGACTTATGTGCTGCTGAAGTCGGCGCGCACGACTGCGGTGTTCCAGCTCGAGTCGCGCGGCATGAAGGATCTTATCCGCCGGCTGCAGCCTGATTGCTTCGAAGACATCGTTGCGCTGGTCGCGCTGTTTCGCCCGGGTCCGTTGCAGTCCGGCATGGTTGACGACTTCATCAATCGCAAGCACGGGCGAATCGATGGGCCGGTGGACTACCTTCATCCGCGACTCGAGTCGATTCTGCGTCCGACCTACGGCGTGATCCTGTACCAGGAGCAGGTCATGCAGATTGCGCAGGTGCTGGCCGGCTACACGCTCGGTGGTGCCGACCTGTTGCGCCGGGCGATGGGCAAGAAAAAGCCGGAAGAAATGGCCAAGCAGCGCAGTATTTTCATCAGTGGATGCGAGGAGCGCGGTGTGCCCCAGGGGCAAGCGGCGCACATTTTCGATCTGATGGAGAAGTTCGCCGGCTACGGCTTCAACAAATCACACTCGGTAGCCTATGCGCTGCTGTCCTTCCAGACCGCCTATCTGAAAGCGCACTACCCGGCCGCGTACATGGCCGCGGTGTTGTCGGCCGACATGGACCATACCGACAAGGTTGTCACCCTCAAGGACGAGTGCGACCAGATGCAGTTGCGGGTCCTGCCCCCGGATGTCAACGAGTCGACCTACGAGTTTGCAATCGCGAATCCGCGCACGATCCGCTACGGGCTCGGCGCGATCAAGGGGCTCGGTGAATCGGTGGTCGCTGCGCTCGCCGAAGCGCAACAGGGCAACGGTGCTTTCCGCAGCCTTGAAGATCTGTGTCGCCGAGTCGATCCGAATCGCCTGAATCGAAGGGTTCTCGAGGCGCTGATCCGTTCGGGAAGTATGGATTCAATGGGCGCGAACCGCGCGACCCTGATGAGTCGCCTGGCGGCCGCCATGCAGCTCGGTGAGCAGAGCACGCGGGCGATTGAAGCAGGGCAGGTCGACCTGTTCGGCCTGGGTGCAGAGGCGCCCCAGTCGCCGGTGTCCATGGGGCTGTCGAGCGCTTCGTTCCAGCCGGATTGGAGCGAGGCGATCCGCCTGGCTGGAGAGCGCGAAACCCTGGGACTTTACCTGAGCGGTCATCCCATACAGCGAGTCGAACGCGAGCTGGGCCGGTTCGTCAGCGGGCGCATCGGTGACCTGAGCAGTGAGCGACCCGTGCCCACGACCGGAGAGCGACAGTACTCGGCCGGCAAGCCCGCGACGATCGCAGGCTACGTGCATGAGATCCGCAAGCGCGGCAACCGGGTATCGGTGATCCTCGACGACCGCACGGGTCGCATGGAAGTGGCGTTCTACGATGAGCAGCTGCAGCAGTACCGCGATCTGATCGTCAAGGATTTGATCATCGTCGTGGAGGGCACGCTGCGTTTCGACGAGTTCAGCGACGCTTGGCGCCTGCAGGCGCGTCGGGTCGCCGAGCTCGACCGGCTGCGCGAGCAGCAGGCGAGCCGCATTCTGCTCGCCTGGCCCACCGATGCGCGCCTGCGCGAGCTTGCCGGTGGTGCCGATCCTGCGCTGTTGCAGCGTCGGCTATCCGAAGTGCTTGAACCCTGGCGTCCCGGTCCTGCGTGCGTGGCGATCCGTTACGCCGGCGAGCTTGCCTCCGCAGCGATCGAGCTCGGTCCCGACTGGCGGGTCAGGGCCAATCGCAAGTTGCTCGACGATCTGGAGGCGCTGTTTGGTGCGGACTCGGTTCGGGTTCTGTATGGGGCAGCACCGCCGGTTGCGCTGGCCGCCCGACAACCTTAACCTCGATCGATGGCCGTCAACTTTCTTGATTTCGAACAGCCGATCGCCGAACTGGAGGCAAAGATCGAGGAGCTGCAGCACGTCACCGCCGACGGCGACGTCAACATCCAGGACGAGCTGGCGCGGCTGCAGACGAAGAGTCGGCAACTGACCTCGACCATTTTTTCGAAACTGACGCCATGGCAGATCACGCAGCTCGCACGTCATCCGCATCGTCCCTATTCGCTGGACTACCTGGCATCGATATTTGCAGAATTTCAGGAGCTGCACGGTGACCGGATGTTTTCAGACGACGCGGCGATCGTTGCAGGCCTCGCTCGACTCGGTAGCCAGCCGCTCATGTTCATCGGTCACCAGAAGGGACGCGATACCAAGGAGCGGGTGCGGCGCAATTACGGCATGCCGAAGCCCGAAGGCTATCGCAAGGCGTTGCGACTGATGCGGATGGCCGAGCGTTTTGCGTTGCCGCTGATTACGTTCATCGACACACCAGGCGCTTATCCGGGCGTTGGCTCGGAGGAGCGCGGCCAGAGCGAGGCGATTGCCCGTAACCTGTTCGAGATGTCCCAGCTGCGCGTGCCGATCATCAGCGCCGTGATCGGTGAGGGCGGCTCGGGCGGCGCGCTGGCCATCGGCGTTTGTGACCGACTGCTGATGCTCCAATACAGCACCTATTCGGTGATCTCACCGGAAGGCTGCGCCTCGATACTGTGGAAAAGTGCCGAGAAGAAAGAGCTGGCAGCCGAAGCGATGGGCGTGACCGCCGATCGTCTGCGCCGCCTCGGGCTGGTTGACGAGGTGATTCCGGAGCCGCTGGGCGGCGCCCATCGCGATCCGGTTGCGATCAGCAGCTCGCTGCAGGCAGCGCTGGTGCGGCACCTCGGGGAGCTGCTGCTGCTGAGTGCCGACGAGCTGGTGCAGCGTCGCAACGCGCGCATTGCGAGCTACGGTGTCTTCGCAGAAAGCCGCGCCTGAGCGGTTTGATCCCGCGGCCCTGGCCGCAAGATTGCTGCAGCTGGCACCGGAGCCGGGCCCTCGCAGTCTGCTGGTTGGTTACAGCGGCGGCGCGGACTCGGCGGCATTGCTCGCCGCACTCGCCGTGGTGCGCGATGCTGCGCGCGATCCGTCGCGCTGGCGGCTGCGCGCGATTCACGTCAATCACCACCTGCATCCGGAGGCTGGCCAGGCGGCGCAGCACTGTCGGCAGTTCGCCCGGCAACTCGGGGTCGAGTTCCTGCTGCGGCATGTGCGGCTCGAGTCCGGCGCGGGTCGTTCGCTCGAGGCGAGCGCGCGCGCGGCACGTTACGCATCATTTGGCCGCGCGTTGCGCAAGGGCGAGGATCTGGTCACCGCTCATCATCGGGATGATCAACTCGAAACGGTACTGTTGCAGTTGATGCGCGGTGCCGGTGTCGCCGGCCTGGCAGCGATGCCGGCGTGCATGCCATTTGGACGCGGGCGTCTGTTGCGTCCGCTGCTGGACACGCCCAAGCAAGCGCTTGAGAGTTGGCTCGCTGAACGCGGTCTGGAATGGTGCGACGATCCGACCAACATCGAGCTGCGCTTTGATCGCAATTTTCTTCGGCGCGAGATCGTGCCGCGCCTGCAGGATCGCTGGCCGGCAGCGGCGGCAGTCGGCGCCCGCAGTGCCGGTCACCTTGCCGAGGCGCACGTCCTGACGCAGGAAGTCGCGACGCAGGATCTGCGCGATGCGGCCGTTGCCGCTCGAGGCCAGCGCGCAGCCGGTTTGTCGATCGAGCGTCTGAGCCAACTCAGCGGACCGCGGCGCTCCGCCGCGGTGCGGCTGTGGCTGGCGCGCGCAGGGTGTACGGCGCCCGACACGATGCATCTCGCCAGAGTACTTGGCGAGCTGATCGTCGCGCGCCCCGACTCGCAACCGCGGGTCGCATGGTCCGGTGGCGAGGTGCGCCGCTATCGCGGCCATCTGTACGCGAGTCCGATCGGCGGCCACCACAGCGGCAACGCCTCGGTGCTGGCGGCATTGCAGCGCTGGCATTGGCGGCGCAGCAGCGAGCTCAAGCTGGCACCGACAGTCGCCACCGATCTGGGGCGGCTGCAGCTGCGGTCCAGCGCCAGTGGTTCGCTGTGCGCGCGCTGCCTGCCGGCGGTGCTGACCGTGCGGGGCAGGGTGGGTGGCGAGCGGCTGCAACTGCATCGCAAAGGTCCGACGCGATCGCTCAAGACTCTGCTGCAGGAGCACGGCGTGCTGCCCTGGCGCCGGGATGCCGTGCCCTTGCTGTATGCGGGGAATACGCTGGCGGCGGTCCCCGGCATCGGAGTCAATCCAGCGTTCAGTGCAGACTGCACTGATCATCCGCGTGCGGAACGATGCCAGCTGATATGGCGTCGGGGGCCGGCGATTTATGCTTGCGATGCAGCTGGAACTTCGGCCAGCCCCGACAGCGAGAATTTGCGCTGAATGTCGAGCCGCTGTGTCAGTCGCGCCGTCTCGACCTCGCGCTTCTCGAGAACACCTTCGAGGAAGTTGCTGACAAAGTAGCTGCGTTGATCCAGCGCCAGGGTGAGCCTCGACCAGCCTCGCGGAGAGCTCGCGGGAAACTCATTGAGCACCGTGCCAACAGCATCGAGCATCAGGATGCCGCTGCCCGTGGCCATCAGCACGCGACCATCAGGCAGCACCGCCGGCCCCAGCGTGCCCCGCGGATCTTCAGCTGGCAGACGCAGCAGGTCCGGCAGCTGCCGGCGCTCGCTGAGGTCGTAGCGCATCAAGCGGCGACCGCCTTCCGAGACATAGACCAGCGTGCGTTCACTCGCATCCAGGCACATGTGCGTCACGCAATGGAAGCCAAACTTGCCGCCGTCGATTTCGACGTCCAGGCCTTCCGCATGTCCGTTCTGCATCGAACCCAGATACAGGCGCGGGGGCGTCGGGGTGCCGGCCGCCTCGCCGATCTTGCTGTGCAGGCCGGCGATGAACCTGCCATCGCGATGAAACACGATCGATCCGATCCGAGCCCGCGGCAAGGGCGAAGTGGTGCCGGCGAGGCTGCCATCGGCGTTGAAGCGTGTCACGGTCTGGCTGCCCGGGTCGCAGGCATACAGCGCGCCGTCGGTCGGGTCGATGCCGAGACCCACGACAAGCCCGGTCTGGCCGGTGAACAGCGCGGCCCTCGGCTGCAAATCAGGACTGAAGTGAAGGACCCGACCCGGGCCGGAGTGATTGCGCAGATCGACGTTTCGATCGTCGACGTCGGTGGCCGCGAGCAGGATGTCGCCGGGTGCGAAGGGAGTGGTCATAGGCTTGGTGTCAGAGCATGGTGGCAGGCAACGCCGTGCTGCAACGCGGGCGTTGTGATCTTGCACAAGGCAGTCGCGCTACGGCACCGGGGTCGATAGCTGCAGCCCGACAAAGAGTGCATCGTGCTGCCGGCTTCGCCCTTCACCTCGCCCACAGTCGGGCCCGTTGCCAGGCGACGGGCGCGCTCACGGGCGGGGTCCGCGATCGGCACCGCATCGAGAAGCGTGCGGGTGTAGGGATGCCGCGGGTTCGCGAACGCATCGGCGGCGGCGCCGTATTCCACCATGCGCCCGAGATACATCACGAGCAGTGAGCGGCTGATGTGCCGCACGACCGAAAGATCGTGGCTGATGAACAGCAGCGCGATGCCGGTCTCGCGCTGAAGATCCGCAAGCAGGTTCAGGATCTGCGCCTGGATGGAAACATCCAGCGCGCTGACCGACTCATCGCAGATCACGAGCCGCGGTCCGCCGATCAGTGCCCGGGCAATACTGACCCGCTGGTTCTGTCCGCCGGACAACTCATGCGGATAGCGCGCCAGATACCCGGCCCCGAGCCCAACCCGATCCAGCCAGCGCTCAACTTCAGAATCGCGCTCGCGACGGGACATCGCCGGTTCGAAAATCTCCAGTGGCTCGCGCACGGCATCGCGGATCGTCCAGCGAGGATTCAGACTGGCCAGCGGATCCTGGAAGACCAGCCGCATCGCCCGACGTGTCGGCTGCATCTGCCTGGGCGTCAGCTGCTCATAGCGCTTGCCGTCGAATTCCAGCGACCCGGAGTGGATCGGTGTGAGCCGGAGGATCGCCCGCGCCAGCGTGGATTTGCCGCAGCCCGATTCGCCGACGATTCCCAGCGTTTCGCCTGGCTGCACATCGAAGCTCAGATCATCTACCGCTCGCAGGGTCTGGCCACCGCGCAGCGCAAACTCGACGCGCAGATTCCTCACCCTGAGCAGCGGCGAGCTCACGCCGACTGCTCCTGGTGGCAGGCCGCGGCGTGTCCGGGGCGACGCTGGGTCAGCGGGGGTCGTGCAGTCGTGCACACCGGCATCACGACCGGGCATCTTGCCGCAAACTCGCAGCCTGGAACTTCCATCGAACTGGGGCTGGGCGGCACGCCCTCGATCGTCTGCAGTCGCGATCCCGCTTCCTGTTCCAAGGTCGGGCGACAGTCGAGTAGCGCGCGCGTGTACGGATGCTGTGGATCGCGGAACAGGGTGTCGGTTGCGGCACGCTCAACGATGCGGCCGGCATACATGACGGCGACTTCATCGCAGCTGCCGGCGACCACCCCCAGGTCGTGCGTAACCAGGATCAGTGCGGTGCCGGCGTGCGCGACGACGGCACGCAGCGTGCGCAGTACCTCGGCCTGCACGGTGACATCGAGCGCGGTCGTCGGTTCATCGGCGATGACCAGCGCCGGTCGCAGGATCAAGGCGGTGGCGATCACGACGCGTTGGCGCATGCCGCCGGACAGTTCAAACGGGTACATCGAGAAGCGCGCTTCGGCATCCGGGATCTGCACCCGGTCCATGATCTCGATGGCGCGCTGCCGCGCGGCTGCACCGCTGATCGATTCGTGGTGCTGCAGCATCTCGCAAAGTTGGGCGCCGACCGTGCGGTGGGGCGTCAGCGAAGTCATCGGGTCCTGAAAGATGAAGCCGATCTCCCGGCCGCGAATCCGGTCGAAGTCGGCTCGGCTGGCACCGAGCAGTTCGCGACCCTTGAAGCGGATCTGGCCACCCGTCCTCGCGCTCTGCGGCAGCAGACCGGCGATCGCAAAGCAGGTCTGGCTCTTGCCAGAACCAGACTCGCCGACGATGCCGAGGCACTGACCCGCGGCAAGTTCGAACGTGACGCTACGCACTGCCGCGACCCGGCCGCGCCGGGTTTTGAATTCAACGCTCAGATCCTCGACGGACAGTAGCGCTTCGCGGCTCATGCGTCGTCCTTGGGGTCGAGCGCATCGCGCAGGCCATCGCCGATGAAATTGAACGCGTACATGGTAGCGGCAAGAAAGGCGGCCGGGATCACCAGCAGCCACGGAGCGGTGTCGAGCGACGAGGTTCCCTGGCTGATCAGCAAACCCCAGCTGGTGCTCGGCTCCTGTACGCCAAGACCAAGGAAGGACAGAAAACTCTCGACCAGTATCACGGTGGGAACAAGCAGCGTCGCAAACACAATGACCGGTCCGACGACGTTCGGGACGATATGCCGGAAAATGATCCGCCGGGTGGGTGCGCCCATGGACTTGGCCGCCTCCACGTACTCCATCTGTTTCGCAGAGAGCGTCTGGCCACGCACGATGCGCGCGATCGTCAGCCACTCCACAGCGCCGATGGCGGCGAATACCAGGAAGATGTTGCGACCGAAGATCGTGACCAGAATGATGATCGCGAAGAACAATGGCAGCGCATACAGCACGTCGACGATTCGCATCATGATCTGGTCGGTGCGACCGCCTACATAGCCCGCGATGGCGCCGTAGACGACGCCGATCAGCACCGACACGATCGTAGTGATCAGCCCGATCGCGAGCGAAACACGCGCTCCGGCTGCGACCCGCACGAACAGGTCGCGACCATTGGCATCGGTACCGAACCAGTGATTCTGCTCCAGCGTGGGGGCGATCTGTATTCGCTCCCAGTCGTTGGTCTCCATGTCGTGCGGAGAGAGCAGCGGCGCGAACAGTGCAAACGCCGTGATCATCGCAAGCAGGATCAGGCCGCCCATCGCGGCGCGATTGGCGGAGAAGCGGCCCAGCGCGGCGCGCCACAGCGATTCGCCGCGAAGCTCGGCGGCGTTGCGCTGCAGCGCTGAACTGAGTTCGCTCATGCGCGTCCGGCTCCGAGTGTCTGGCGCCGGACTCGCGGATCCAGGGTGCCGTAGATCAGGTCGGCGATCAGGTTCATCAGCAGCACCGCAGCGGCGTAGACGATCACGACCCCCAGCACCAGCGGATAGTCGCGCGACAGCGCGCCCTGGACGAAATAGCGACCGACGCCAGGAAGACCAAAGATCTGTTCGATCACGATCGAGCCCGTCATCACGCCTGCGACCGCAGGGGCGAGGTAGCTGACCAGCGGTGTCAGAGTCGGCTTCAACGCGTGGAACACGACCACGCGCCACTCGGGCAGTCCGCGGGCGCGGGCGGCTCGTACGAAGTTCTGTCGGCGTATGTCGAGAAAGCTGCCGCGCGCGAGACGGGCAATCACGGCCAGTTGTGGCAGCACCAGTGCCGTCAGCGGCAATACTTTATGGCTCCATGCGCCATCGCCCCAGCCCGCGACCGGCAGGACCTGCAACATCACGCCAAAGAACAGGGTCATCAGTGGAGCGGTGATCAGGCTCGGAATCGCGATGCCGGTCATCGCCAGCGTGCTGATCGCAACGTCGAGGGGGCGATTCTGGTTCATTGCCGCAATGATGCCGAGCGGCACGCCGAGCAGTGCGGCCAGCAGCAGGGCCGTCAGTCCGAGTTCAAGGCTGACCGGCAAGCCGATCGCAATCAGCTCCGAGACGCTGTAGTCCTTGTAGCTGATCGAAGGACCGAGATCTCCCTGCGCTAGGCGCGCGAGATACAGTCCGAACTGCTCGAGGATGGGTTTGTCCAGATCATAGGCGGCGCGAAGATTCTCGAGGATCTCCGGCTCCAGCTGCGCATCGGCGTCGAACGGTCCACCGGGCGCGATGCGCATCAGGAAGAACGACAGCGTGATGATGATCAGCAAGGTCGGCACGGCAATCGACAAACGGGACAGCAGGAAGCGCGTCATCCCCGGTGCCCTCCCCGGTTGAGCTCGACTGCGATGAAAAACGTCAGTGCGAGCGCAGGAATCATCATGAATGCCCCGATTGAGAAAGGGGCGTTCTGGCCCAGACTCCCATATAGCGTGCCTGAAAGCGCAGCGCCAAAGAATCTCGCCAGAGCCGCATTCGACTGATACAGGCCCATCACAGCGCCACGATTACTGGTGACAGCCCGCATCGATACCAGCGTCTGCAGGCTGGTGCCGAACAGTGCGGTACCGATTGCGCCGAAGCCTGTCGCCACAATGACCCAGGTCAGGTTCGGCGCCAGCACCAGTCCGAGCCACGAGCAGGCATAGGCCACGACCCCGGCGCGCAGCGTTTGCATCGCGCCGAAGCGGCGCGCCAGTCTTCCCATGAACCAGAACTGCACGATCGCAACGACGATCCCGTTGGCGGTGAACACGACACCGATGTCGTACGTGTCGGAAGCCATTCGATCATGCAGCCACAGAGCGAGCAGCGATTCACGCATGGCGGCGAAACACAGCACCATCAGCGCCAGCAGAATCATCAGCGCGAGCGCAGTGTCGCGCAGCAGTGCGCGACGAGTACTCGTTTCGGCATCGGTGCCTGTGGGGCGAGCGGCCGCATCGCGCCGATGCGATTCCGGCAGGAACAACAATATTCCCAGTAGCGAGATTGCCGACAGAGCCGCTGCCGCGATCGCCGGCTGCGCAAGATTGGCTTCGGTCGGGTTCGCGCCACCGGCGAGCCAACCACCCATCGCGGGTCCCAGGGCGAATCCCAGCGCGAACGCGGCCGATACTTTCCCGAGTCCATCAGCGCGGCGCTCGGGAGGCGTGATGTCCGTGACATAGGCATAGGCCGCAGAAAGATTGCCGGACGTCAACCCCGACAGCAAGCGAGAGGCGACCAGCAGGGTCAGATTGTCGGCGAACGCCAGCAGGCCATAGGCGGCGATGTGGCCCGCCATGCTCAGCGCAAGCACCGGGCGTCTGCCGAAGCGATCGCTGAGCCGTCCCAGGATCGGCGCACCGACGAATTGCATCAGCGAGTGCAGCGAGATGACCAGGGTGATCCACTGGGGCGTCAGCCCCAACCGTTCGGCGTAGAACGGAATCAACGGAATCAGCACGCCGAACCCGAGCAGATCGATGAACACGATCAGCAGCAGGACGGCCAGGCGTCGCTGCATGTCCGCAGCGCTGATCAGCGGGGTCGCTACGCTCATTCCCGACCCGAGCGAGTCAGGTACGCGTGATGCGTGTAGTGATCCGCCCGGTAGTACGCCAGCAGCCGTTCGACCCGGCGTCTTTGGGCATCGATCACGATCAGCCGCACCGAGACCAGCGGCGCACCCACGTCCGTTGCCAGATAGCGGGCCAGCCGCGTATCGGCGAGAGTCGCACCGATGAACTGATCGGCGCCGGCGATGCTGATGCCCTTGCGTTCGAGCAGAGTCAGCATCGGATTGCGGTTCAGCTCCGCAGGATCGAACTTCAGCTTCAGGTCCGCAGGTACGTAGGTCACGACATAGCCGATCGGTAGGTCATCGAGCAGGCGAACGTGCGATGCGACCAGCACGCGCGCGCCCGGCGCGAGCTTCAGATCATTGCAGGTTTCCTCATCAGCCGTGATCTCGTCGACCGCGGCGTCACGCACCCGCGTGCTACTGCCGAGTCGGCGCACCTTACGCAGCAGCTGATCCATGTCGCCGCGCACCGGCGCGCTCGCAATATCGTTGGCGACGAAGGTGCCGCGACCCTGCTGGCGGACGACAAGCTGTTCATCAACGAGCAGTTCGATGGCCTGGCGCGTCGTGATGCGCGACACCCCAAACATCGTCGAGATCTCGTGCTCGGCCGGCAAGCGCGAGCCGGGTTCGTAGAAGCCTTCGAAGATCCACTCCCGCAAGGCGCTGTAGAGCTGCACATACATCGGCGAACGCAGACCACGATCGATCCGTGCGCCTGCCGCACCTCGAGGCGTCCGACGGTGCTCCGGTGCGGAGCGATTTGTCAGTGCGCGCGCCACCGTGTGCTCAGTTGCCGAGGCTCAGGTAGCGGGTCAGGTTTGCACCCCGCGGGTTGTCGATCCAACCCTTGACGCGTGAACTCACGAGCCGCTGGCTGACACTCGTGAACAGCGGAATGACCGGCGTGTCGGCCATCGCGATGCTCTCCGCGCCGGCCAACGCACGGTTACGGGCCGAAAGATCGCTGATGATGTTGCCTTCATTGAACGCTCGGTCGAACGCCGGATTCGAATAACCCGACAAACTGCCGCGCTGCTTGGTCGTCAACAGATCGAGGAACGTCGAAGGGTCGTCGAACGACGAGAACCAGGCATACAACGAAACCTGGTAGTTGCCGGCGCGAACCGTTGAAATCACCGAACCCAGATCCTTGTTGATCAGTTCGCAGTTGACGCCTACCGCACGCCACATTGAAACCATTGCCACTGCCAGCGTGCGGGTCTTGGCCTCGGTGAAATACTGCATCGTGAATTTCAGCGGCTTCGCCTGCGAGAATCCGGCAGCCGCGAGCAGCTGGCGCGCCTCGGCCTGGCGCTTCGACATGGGTTCTGCCGCGTAGCTGGGCTGCTCGGTCGGATACTGGCTGACGCTTGGGGGCACGATCGTGTAGGCGGGTTTGGCCGTGCCGCGCAGGATCCGCTCTGTCAGCACGTTGCGGTCAATCGCCAGCGCCAGCGCGCGACGCACGCGTGGATCATTGAAGGGCTTTGCCTGATGGTTCAGCATCAACATCGTCGTGCCGAGGCCCGGCACGGTGCGCAATTGCGGGCCGAAACTGCTGCGCACGTTCTGGATCTTGTCGGTCGGGAATTTCAGCGCAATCTGCAGCTCGCCGGCCTGGAAGCGCTTCAGGCTCGTACCCTCGTCTTCGACCGGGATGTAAATCACTTCGCTGATCGCGACCCTGGCGGCATCGCGAAAGTTGGGGTTCTTGCGTGCCTTGATGAAAGTCTGCGGTGAGACTTCGGCCAGTACATAAGCGCCGTTGGAGACAAACTTGCCAGGTCGCGTCCACTCCCGGCCGTACCGCTCGATGGCCTGCCTTGGTACCGCGACGGCGCCAACGCTGGTCAGCAGTTCGGTGAGCTGCGGCGCTGGGCCCTCGAGTTCAATCCTGAGAGTCAGCGGGTCCACGGCCCGGACGCCGAGCGACTCCACTGGACTGCGGCTGGTGTTGACCGCGCGCGCATTCTTGATCGGATAGAGAAACGACGCGTAGCGTGCCGCTGTCTCCGGCAGCATCAGGCGTCGGAAAGAGTACTCGAAATCGGCGGCTGTCAGAGGGCTGCCATCCGACCAGCGCAGCCCGGGCCGCAGCTTGAACGTATAGATGCGGCCGCTCGGATCAACGCTCCATTCGCTCGCTGCACCGGGGGTGATTGCGCCGTGCGCGTCGACCGAGACCAGCCCCTCGAACAGGTCATAGATCAGGATCGATGATGAGGTGCCTATGGCCTTGTGCGGATCGAGGCTGTCCGGGTCGTTGCCAATCCCGCGCGTCAGCGTGTCAGCTGACGCGACGCCGAGCAGAGCGAACGCCGCGCCAAGCAGCGCAGTCGCCGCCAGCGTTCGGCCACCTTCCTTGATGCGCATCCTGAAACCTCTGTTCTGAGCGGCGAAAACGGATTGCTCAAAGGTTATCATAACAATATGATGACTTGGCCACTGCTGTCGTGAGCCGTAAAGCCAGTCGAGCCGGAGCCGATGTCCACGCCACTGCCATTGATCCGTGTGCTCGACGTGCGCAATCCGCGCACCGGTCGCAATGATTACCAGATTCAACCGGCGACTGCGACGCAGGTCCGGGAGGTCGCCAGGCGGTTGCGCGCCAACCAGCCTGCGTGGGCGGGGCGCAAGGTTGAATCCCGCTGCGAAGTTCTCAGCGCCTGGGCCGAGGCGCTGGTCGGAGCCCGTACCGATTTGATCGATGCGCTGGCGGCCGACACTGGTCGCTATGCGATGACGGTTGGCGAGATCGATGCGGCGATCCGCAACTTGCGGCGCTGGGCGTCTGAAGCGCCGGCACTGATGCGCGAGAGCGAGTTCGCCTCGAGACTGCTGCCGAACGTGCGGATTGCGGACCAATACGTGCCTTACCCACTTGTCGGTTGCATCAGTCCGTGGAACTTCCCTATGACGCTGTCGCTGATCGACGCGGTGCCGGCCCTGGCGGCAGGCGCTGCAGTGCTGCTCAAGCCCAGCGAGGTCACGCCGCGATTTGCGGCGCCGCTCGCCAGGGCGGTTGCAGCAGTGCCGGAGCTCGCAGCCGTGCTGCAGGTGCTGCAGGGCGATGCCGAGACCGGCAAGGCGATCGTCGACAACGCGGATGCCGTCTGCTTCACCGGCAGTGTGCCGACCGGGCGGCAGGTCGCCGCTGCTGCAGCCGCGCGTTTCATCCCGGCGTTCCTCGAACTTGGCGGCAAGGACCCGGCGATTGTCTTGCGAAACGCCGATCTCGATATTGCCTCAGACGCCATTCTGCGCGGCGCGATCGCCAACAACGGCCACGCCTGCATGTCGATCGAACGCGTCTACGTTGATCAAGAGATCTCCGAAGCGTTTGTTGCTCAGCTGACGCGCAAAGCTGCGGCCGTATCACTCAGTTGGCCGGATTCCAGACAAGGCTATCTGGGGCCACTGATCTTCGCTCCCCAGGCCGAGATCATCCGTTCGCAGCTGGCCGATGCAGTCGCCAAGGGCGCGCGTATCCAGACCGGAGGCGAGATCGAGAACCTGGGTGGTGGGCTCTATTGCCGACCCACCGTGGTCGTCGGCGTCAATCACACGATGCGACTGATGCGCGAGGAAACCTTTGGTCCGATCGTGCCCGTGATGCCGTTCGCGACGGTCGATGCCGCGGTCGAGCTTGCCAACGATTCGGAGTTTGGCCTGTCTGCCTGCGTATTTGCAGGATCGGTCGAGGAAGGTTTCGAGGTCGGTCGCCGGATCGATGCAGGCGGCATCAGCATTAACGACGCTTGCATGACCTACATGACCTATGAAGGAGAGAAGAACTCGTTCAAGTTTTCCGGCATGGGCGGCTCGCGGATGGGCGGTTCGGCGCTGCGGCGGTTCTTTCGCCGCAAGGCGCTGATCATGCAGCATGGCCGGGCCGCCGGTGTTCCCAGGAGCTGAATGGTGGTGAGCCCGGCTGATCCGTCTGCACCTCACGCGCTGTTCCCGCAGCAGACGAACATTGAACGTGCGCGGCATGCATTTCTGGTCGAATTGAAGCGCGAGCTCTTCTCGCAAGTTCGATCGCGGCTGACCCGGCCCGACAGTGAACACTACGCCTGGTTCAGCGCGCTGGCGCGTGCGCAGCACGAGCAGACCGTCGACAGCACAGCAGCCTGCGTCGAGCGTCAGGCAGATCGGTTACGCGAACGCTATCGCCAATGCCGTGCCGGCAGCGCCCGCGGCTCCTTGCGGCTCGATCCCGCGTTGCCGGTGCCACGGTATCAGGCCGCGTTTGATGCGCATTGCGTGCCAGGCAGCTACTTCTTTGAGAGCTGCGAAGATGATGTGGCCGCCGCGGCGCGCTACGAGCTGGGGATCTCGCTGTACACGCTTGGGCGGCACGGCGAACTGAATGACTCGAAGGCCCAGGCCGCGCTTGGGTTCCTGCGCGAGCGCCATGCGTCGTTGATGCCCGCCGACATCCTGGATCTGGGCTGCAGTTGCGGCAATTCGACGCTGCCCTATGCGGATGCTTTCCCGCAGGCCACGGTCGTTGGCATCGACCTTGCGGCGCCGATGCTTCGCTATGCGCATGCGCGCGCTGAGGCCCTGGGACGTGTGGTGCAGTTCGAGCAGGCGAATGCCGAGCAGCTGCGCTTCGCCACTGCGAGTTTTGATCTCGTGGTCTCGCATATCCTGTTGCACGAAACTTCGCGCCAGGCCGTGCAGCGGATTTTCTCCGAGTGCCAGCGGGTCCTACGGCCGGGCGGCATCATGCTGCACGTCGAAGTGCCGGTTCGGCATGACGGGCTCGCAGGCGTTGAGCTTGCACTGGCCGACTGGGACACCGAGAACAACAACGAGCCGTTCTGGCGCGGTCTGCAGCAAACGGATCTGCGCCAACTTGCTGCACGTGCCGGGTTCGCGGCCGAACGGTACTTCGATGAAGACTTCGATGCCGGCCAGCGGGCGTTCCTGAACAATCGTCCATGGCGAGTGATCGGCGCGATCAAGGCGAGTTCATGACCAGCGGCGAAAGATTGCTCCGACCCCGCACGCCCGCCGGCATCCGGCCGGTGTATCTCGGCAACGCCCACGAGGAACGCCTGTTGTCGATGCTGCTGGCGCTCGCCACGGAAGTCTCGGTGTTGACCGAGGAGCTGGCCGATCTGCGCGAGCTGCTCGTGGCCGAGGGCGTCGTCGATGCAAAGCGGCTCGAAGCGCATCGGCCCGATAAGACGGCCGTGACCGTGCGAGCCCGTCGCCGCAACGAGATGATCGGACGCCTGCTGCGCATCGTGCTTGAGGATCTGGACGGACCGGCAGCCGAGCAGCGCCACCGCAACTACCTCGCGCTGATCGAAGAACTCGCCCGGTAACTCAATCAAGTAGCTCGATCAAGTAAGTCAATCTGAGGACGGAGCCCGCCATGCTGATCAATCTCTGGTACGTCGCGTGTTTTGAGGACGAAGTGCCTGCCAATGAACCTCTGGCCGTCCGGATGCTGGGACAGGACTTCGCGATCTGGCGCACCACAGACGGCAGCATCGCCTGCGTCAGCAACATATGCGTGCATCGCGGCGGCGCACTGGCCCGCGGCAAGGTCAATGACGGGCGCATTGCCTGCCCCTATCATGGCTGGGAGTTCGCCGCGGACGGCCGCTGCCAGAAGATTCCGTCGCTTGCGGATCAGAGTCGGATCCCGGCGCGCGCGCGCGTCGATGCCTATCCGACTGCGATCAAGTACGGAATGGTCTGGGTGTTCATTGGTGACCTGCCCGAATCCGAGCGGCCGCCGCTGCCTGATTGCTTCGATGCCGTCTATGGTGCGGAAGGTTGGCGTACGGTCCATGGTCGTTTCGACTACCAGGCTAGCTGGCAGAGGGTCACCGAGAATGGTCTCGACACCGCCCATGTGCACTTCGTGCACCCCGCCTTTGGAAATCCGGACGCGGCCGTGGTTGAGGAAGCTGAAGTGCGGGATATCCCCTGGGGGGCGATCTCCGGCCATACGTTCCAGAGTTCGGAGAAGACCGAAAAGCGCGGAGCGCTCGGCGATGCGTTACGAGAGAGCGGCGCCGCGCCGCAAGGGCGACGCAAACCGCAGAGTGAAATCCAGTTTCATATGTCGGGCCTGACTGTGATGATCTATCAGAAGATCACGCCTCAGATCAGTCAGGTGATCTTCTCCTGCAAGACGCCGGTGTCGCCAACCGAAACCACGACGTTCTGGAGCCAGGCCCGCAACTACAAGCTTGACCCCGCGAACGACGCGGAACGCCGCGAGGGCATTCTTACGGTGTACCGGCAGGACGCCAGCATCATCGAGTACGTGACGCCCGAGTTCGTGCCCTCCGGCATGGCCGACGAGTTGTCGGTCGCCGCTGACAAACTGCCGGTGCGTTTTCGGATGATGGTCAAGGAGTTCGCGTCTCGCGGCTGGGAAATCGATCACCGCCGCCTGGCCGAGCCTCACGATGGGCCAGCGCGCGTCGTGCCCTGTCCGGCGCGACGCGATTCCGCGGGATGGGTGTTCGATCCGGTGCCGTTGCGGTCGAAGGCAAGCTAAGTTCTTGCGCCGCAGGCCCCACTTGTATTATTGATATAACAATAAGGTGCCAAGTCACGGGCAACCAGGGGGAAAGCGAATGAATGTGATCAAGGGGATCCTGCTGCTCGGCGCTGCCTCAGCGGCTGGAGCAGCAACGGCGTTTGCCCAGCAGACCGCGACCCGTGCGGCTGCAAGCCAGATCGAAGAAATCGTGGTCACGGCCCGCAAGGTCGAGGAACGGCTACTCGAGGTGCCCCTCACGCTGACGGCGTTTACCTCGCGGGAGCTCGAGCAGTCGGGTGCCAAGAGCCTCAACGATCTTGCGATCGCGACGCCAGGGCTATTCGTCAGTTCTTCGCTGGGCAGTCGCAGTTCCGACCGTATCGCGATCCGCGGCGTGTCGGCTGTGTCGAACACACAGGGATTCGTTGGAATCTACATCGACGGCGTCTACGTTCCGTCAGCGTTTGCGCAAGGCATCGAGCTGTCCAACCTTGAACGCATCGAAGTACTGAAAGGACCGCAAAGCGCACTTTTCGGCCGGGCAACGCTTTCCGGAGCAATCAACTACGTTACACGTCGACCCGGCAACGAGTGGGAGGGCAAGGTCACGGCGAGCTACGGTGACTTCGATTACGCCGAGCTTGCGGGTTCGGTCGGCGGCCCGATCAACGAGGACTGGTCTTTTCTGGTCGGGGGCCGCACCTACAATCGTGAATCCCCCTATGTGAACCAGCTCACGGGCCTCAAGGATGTCGGGGGCCAGTCGTCGCAGAACGGCACCCTGGGTCTTCGCTGGCGGCCCAGCGAAACATTCGACGCCTACTTGCGCCTGTTGATCGGCCACGACGACGATGAAATTCCAGCGGTCTACGTGCAGAACTCGCTGTTCAACAACTGCCTGCCGGCAACCCCGGGTGGTACGTCGCTTTACTACTGCGGCGAAGTGCGTCCGAATGCGAATGCGATCAGAGTGGCGACCAGTAATGCCGCTGTGCCAGCGCCGTTTGTCGGAACTTTCCAGGACGAAGGCACGGGCGGTCTGGTGCGCGACTCCGCGCGGCTGGCCCTGCAGCTGGATTGGGATCTCGGCAACGTCGCCCTGAGCTCCATCACGGGAATCGGTCGCGACAAGGTTCGCGACGCCACGGACCTGACCAACCGGGCCGCATTCACCTATCCGATGGCGGTCGGTCTGCCGTCGTTGACGTTTGACCGCGACACCCGTTACCGCGACGTGTCGCAGGAACTGCGAGCATCGTTCTCGCCCGACGGACCTTTCTCGGGCCTCGTTGGTGTCTATTACTACGAGCTCAAGCGCTCCGAGTTTTCGCCTTACCGCCCACTACCTGGAGCAGACGGCGGCACGCGCACCGAGACCAACTATGCTGTCTTCGGCCGGGTGCAGTATGACGCGACCGACCGACTGTCAATTGGGGCGGAGGCGCGCTGGCAGGAAGACGACATCAGTCTCGTCAACCGCACCAGCAATCTCGATCTCGGCATCAAGACCTCCAGCGTGGTGCCGCGTTTCACGATCGACTACAAGCTCGCCGAGGAGCTGATGGTCTATGGCGTGGTGTCGAAGGGCACCAAGCCTGCGACGATCAACACCGCGCCGGAACTCGTCAACTGTCCGGAGCGGCAGAAGACCAATGAAGAAGAGGCCAAGAACTTCGAGCTCGGTCTGAAAGGCCGGCTGTTCGACAGACGCGTGACCTTCCAGGCTGCGGTCTACAAGATCGACTGGAGTGAGCAGGAGTACTCGGGCGTGCTGCAGGCCGGGGAGTGCGGCAACAATCTGGCAATTATCCGACTCACGACCAATGCGGGCGAAACCACGGTCCAGGGCATCGAGCTCGAAGCCAGCGCAATTGTGATCCCGGATTGGTTCGATGTGCGGCTCAGCTATTCCATCAACGACACTCAGATCGATATCGGTCGTGCCACGACCGCCACCGAGGCGCTCGAGGGAATTCGCGCCTTTGGCACGTCCGGATTCACGGCAACCTGCACGCCGGGCGGTGCGCCGAGCCCGTTCTGCCCGACCGGAAACTCGCTGCAGGGCGGGGACTTCGTCGGCCTCGATACGAGTTGGCCTGCGCAGGCCGAGTATCTGTTCAGCCTGACGGGCAATGTCGAGCACCAACTGGGCGACTCCGGCTTCGATTGGTTCCTCCGCGGCGACTTCAGCCGCGCGAGCAAGCAGTACGAGAGCATCTACAATCTGAACTACATCGGACCGCGAGAGCGCGTGAATCTGCGACTCGGCGTTCGATCCGAGAAACTGGAAGCAACGCTGTGGGTTCGCAACCTGACCGATGACACCACGCCAACGGCCTTGATCCGTTCGGTGGCGTTCCAGGACGATGACGGAACGGGCCCAAGAACTGCCAACTCGCGCGCCTACACTGTGTTCCTCGCTGATCCGCGCCAGTATGGGCTGACCGTCAGCTATCGGTTCTAGAGCAGGTAGACCATATGAAAGATGTTCCCGCACTCGGTATTCGCCCCGATGGCACCTACGAGACCGTGCCCTTGCGCAGCGACCAGATCGCCATCGGAGTCGTGCAGACACAGGCAATCGGGATCGACGGCGAGAACCCGGCTCCGGGCTTGCAATCGAACCTTGCGGCCATGCTCAGCGCGATCGACAAGGCGCAGCAGTACGGCGGGCGCTGTGATCTGCTGTGCTTCCATGAGTTTCCGCTGCAGGGCTATCGCCTGCACTGGGGCCGCAAGGAATCGCTGCGTGTCGCGATCGAGGTGCCCGGTCCGGAGGTCATGGCGATTGCCGCCAAGGCCAAGCAGTACAATTGTTATGTCACCTTCGGTTGTCTGGCGCGCGATGAGGCGAACTGGCCGGGGCACGTCTTCAATTGGCAGGTCATGGTGGGCCCGAATGGCGAACTCATCGATGTGCACTGGAAACAGCGCAATGTGCGCGGCATGTTTCCCGGATCCGAGAATCTGACAACGACGATCTACGACGTGTTCGAGGCCTATGTCGAACGCTATGGCTGGGACCGCGTGATTCCGGTTGCACGGACCGACATTGGAAATATTGCGATGTCAGCAGTGCAGTTCGAGCAGGAGCTGTTTCGCTGCATGGCCATCAAGGGTGCGGAGATCATCTGCCGCGTTGCCACTGGCGGCTGCGAGTGGGAAGACATGCGGCTGACCTCCTATCACAACAGCGTCTACACCACGCTGGTCAACAACAGTCTGAACACCGGCGGCGGCAATCCCGACTTCTTCGAGGAAACGGCCTCGAAGAACGGCTGGGTCGGTCGGTCGGCGATTTTTGCGCCGCGTGGCGAGGTGCTGGCGGAGGCAGGTCCGTTCGAAACCAGGCGGCGCGCGGTCATCAACATGAAGGAGTTCCGTGCCCGGCATCGGTTACCCGACGTGCACGTTTCGCTGTACAACCACGTGTTCCAGCAGTACCGGGAGCGCTACGACCCTGGAATGTTTGCAAAGCAGCTGCCTGAAACCAAAGTAGAGGCCTACAAGCAGTTTCAGCAGAGCGCTCGCTGGGTTCACTACTGGTGAGCTTTTTGCTACTCTGACTTCCCGCGCACTCCCGGGTTTCATGTCGTTGCCCGGAATCTCTGTTGTTCGGCGGGTTCCCATGCCTCGTTTTGTATTTGTCACCGGCGGTGTCGTTTCCTCATTGGGAAAGGGTATCGCTTCGGCCTCACTCGGGGCGATTCTCGAGGCTCGCGGACTGAAAATCGCGATGGCCAAGCTCGATCCGTACATCAATGTGGATCCGGGCACGATGAGCCCGTTCCAACACGGTGAGGTGTTCGTCACGCATGACGGCACCGAGACGGACCTGGATCTCGGTCACTACGAACGGTTCGTGCGCACGACCACCGGCCGGCACAGCAATTTCACGACCGGCCGAGTTTATGAACGCGTGATCGCGAAGGAACGTCGCGGCGACTATCTCGGCGCAACGGTGCAGGTCATCCCGCACATCACCGATGAGATCAAGCGGCGCGTCAAGCTCAGCGCCGGCGATTCGGACGTCTGCATGGTCGAGATCGGCGGCACGGTCGGCGATATCGAATCGCTGCCGTTCCTCGAGGCCATCCGCCAGCTCGGCGTCGAACTCGGTCGCAACAACTGCATCTTCATGCACCTGACGCTGGTACCGGTGGTTGGTGGCGGTGAGATCAAGACCAAACCAACGCAGCACTCGGTCAAGGAATTGCGGGGAATCGGCATCCAGCCTGACATCCTGCTGTGTCGCTCCCAGAATCCCTTGCCTGAAGAGCAGCGGCGCAAGATTGCCTTGTTTACCAATGTCGAGGAACGCGCGGTGATCTCGGCGGTGGATGCCGACGATATCTACAAGATCCCGATGCTGCTGCACGAGCAGGGACTCGACGACATCGTTGTCGATAAGCTCAGGCTGGAAGTGCCTCCCACCGATCTCGGCGACTGGCGCCGGGTCGTGGAAGCCAAGGCAAATCCCGACGGGCAGATCGACATTGCGATGGTCGGCAAGTATGTGCAGATTCGTGATTCCTACATCTCACTGAACGAGGCGCTCGTGCATGGCGGCATCCAGTCGCGCACGCGTGTCAACATTCATTACATCGAGTCGACTGACATCGAAGCGCGGGGAACGCACTGCCTGCAGGGCATGGACGCCATCCTGGTGCCGGGTGGGTTCGGCGAGCGTGGCGCTGAGGGCAAGATCCAGGCCGTACGTTTCGCGCGCGAGAATCGCGTTCCCTATCTCGGTATATGCCTTGGCATGCAGATCGCGGTCATCGAGTTTGCCCGCAACGTGCTGGGGCTCGAGAACGCCAACAGCACGGAGTTCAACCGCGCGACGCCTGCGCCTGTCATTGCCCTGATCACCGAGTGGCAGGATGCGATGCGGGGCGTCCAGGCGCGTGACGAAGCGACAGGCAAGGGTGGCACCATGCGGCTGGGTGCCCAGCAAATAGACCTGGCAGAGGGTTCGCTGGCCCGGGATCTCTATGGCCGTGCGCAGATCTCGGAGCGGCATCGCCATCGCTACGAATTCAACAACAATTACATGGAGCGGTTTGCGCAGGCTGGCATGCGCATAGCGGGTCTGTCGCGCGACGGCTTGGTCGAGATCGTCGAACTCCCAGGGCATCCGTGGTTTGTCGCGACCCAGTTCCATCCGGAGTTCACTTCAACACCCCGCGACGGTCATCCGCTGTTCACCGGCTTCGTCAGGGCGGCTCGGGCCCATCGCAGCGCGCAGATGCCGAGCGCCGCCAGCGCATGAGGCTGCAGGAATTCGAAGTCGGCCTTGAGCACCCGTTCTTCCTGATCGCCGGTCCTTGTGTCATCGAGGATCCGGCTCTGACGCTCGACATCGCGGGACAGCTGAAAGAGATCACCGGCCGGCTCGGGATTCCGTTTGTCTTCAAGGCGTCCTACGACAAAGCGAATCGCTCCTCGGCGCGTAGTTTCCGCGGGCCAGGCATCGATGCCGGGCTGCGGGTGCTCGCCGACGTGCGGCGCCAGATCGGCGTGCCGGTGCTGACCGACGTGCACGAAGACTCTCCGCTCGCTGACGTGGCCGCGGTGGTTGATGTGCTGCAGACGCCGGCGTTTCTTTGTCGACAGACGAATTTCATCGTCAGCGTTGCCTCCCAAGGCAAGGCGGTCAACATCAAGAAGGGCCAGTTCCTGTCGCCCTGGGAAATGCGCAACGTCGTCGAGAAGGCACGCTCGGCCGGCAACGAGCAGATCATGGTCTGCGAGCGCGGCTTCTCTTTCGGCTACAACAATCTTGTTTCCGACATGCGCTCACTTGCGATCATGCGCGACACGGGCTGCCCGGTCGTTTTCGATGCGACGCATTCCGTACAGCTGCCAGGCGGCCTGGGCGCCTCGTCGGGCGGCCAGCGCGAGTTTGTGCCGGTACTGGCGCGCGCCGCGGTCGCAGCGGGGGTCGCGGGCCTGTTCATGGAAACCCATCCCGATCCAGCCAAGGCCCTGTCAGATGGGCCCAACGCCTGGCCGCTGCTGCGCATGGAGTCGCTGCTGGCGACGCTGCGCGAGCTCGATCAGGTTGCGAAGCAAAAGCCGTTTGAGGAAACGCTGTTATGAGCCGAATCATTGATGTGCGTGGTCGGGAGATCATCGACTCCCGTGGCAACCCGACCGTCGAAGCTGACGTGCTGCTCGACTCGGGCGCCATCGGTCGCGCCGCCGTGCCTTCTGGCGCTTCGACCGGGACTCGTGAAGCTGTCGAGTTGCGGGATGGCGATCGCTCGCGCTACTTCGGTAAGGGCGTGCGGCGGGCAGTGGATCACGTGAACACCGAGCTGAAATCGCTGCTGGTCGGCTTGAATCCGAACGATCAGACGGGACTCGATCAGAAGCTCTGCGAGCTTGACGGCACCGAGAACAAGAGTCGGCTTGGCGCGAATGCGCTGCTCGCAGTGTCGCTGGCCAATGCGCATGCCGCGGCGCGCGATGCGCGTCTGCCGCTGTTCCGGCATCTGGCGGCGCTGGAGTCGGACATTTCCGGCGCTGCCGCCGAACCGCTGAGCATGCCGGTGCCGATGATGAACATCATCAACGGCGGCGCGCACGCGAACAACAGTCTGGATATCCAGGAGTTCATGATCCTGCCGGTGGGCGCGAGCTCCTTCAGCGAGGCGCTGCGCTGCGGCGCCGAGGTTTTCCACACGCTGAAGAAGCTGCTGAACGACCGCGGGCTCTCTACTGCTGTGGGCGATGAAGGTGGCTTCGCGCCCGACCTGCCGTCGAACGCTGCAGCTCTCGAGCTGATTCTGGCTGCGATCGACGCTGCCGGCTATGCGCCCGGCAAAGAGGTCTATCTGGGGCTCGACGTCGCGAGCTCGGAATTCTTTCGCAACCAACAGTACGAGTTGCACGCAGAGCAGAAGACCTATTCCGCAGCGGCCTTCACTGATTACCTGGCCGATCTCGTCGATCGCTATCCGATCATCACAATCGAGGATGGGATGGCAGAGGCTGACTGGGATGGCTGGAAGTTACTGACTGAGCGTCTCGGATCGCGGGTGCAGCTGGTCGGCGACGATCTGTTCGTGACCAACACCCGCATCTTCGAACGCGGCATCGCGCAGGGCATTGCCAACGCCATCCTGATCAAGCCGAACCAGATCGGCACGCTGTCGGAAACCCTGGCGGCGATTCGCATGGCGGCAGGCGCACGCTATGCGTCGGTCGTATCGCATCGGTCCGGGGAGACCGAGGACAGCACGATTGCAGATATTGCCGTCGCGACGGCAGCAACCCAGATCAAGACCGGTTCAATGTCGCGTTCCGACCGGATGGCCAAGTACAACCAGCTATTGCGGATCGAAGCGGAGATCGGTGCAGAAGTGATCTATTCTGGACGTGAAGCTTTTCCCGTAAAGTTCTGATCAGAAAAGCTTTATTTCAGATCGTCGTCCCGGTAACCTAGCGCTCTCATGAGGGGACTCGCAGTCTTGCTGGCCATCGCTACGGTATTGCTGCAGTACCGCTTGTGGATTTCCGACGATGGTTTGCAGGAATGGCAGCGGCTGGGTACCTCGGTCGAGACGCAGCGCAGCGAGAATCTCGCACTCAAGGAGCGCAACAAGCTACTGGCCGCAGAAGTCGCGGATCTCAAGCAGGGCATGGATGCGCTCGAAGAGCGCGCTCGCAGCGAGTTGGGGATGGTAGCGCGCAACGAATCGTTTTTTCAGATCGTACCGCCGTCGGTGCAGTCGCCTGCAGGTGGCGCCGAATCGCCGACCCGCACGGCGCAACGCTGACGCTACGAGCGTCATGTCCACTGCCTATTGGCTGATCGTTCCTGCTGCGGGGCGCGGACGGCGCTTTGGCACGTCCCTGCCAAAGCAGTACACCACGCTGAATGGTCGGGCCGTCATCGAGTGGTCGCTGGCGCCGTTCGTGGCTGATCCGCGTTGTGCGGGCGTGGTGGTTGCGCTGAGCGATACTGATGAACACTGGCCCGTGATCGAGTCGCGGCTGGGCGCGCTGCGCGATGCGGTGTCTCCGCTGGTCTGGGTCAGGACGATCGGTGGCGCGGAGCGTGCTGATTCGGTGCGGCATGCCTTGAATGCACTCGCTGAACGCATTTCGGGCGATGATTGGGTGATGGTGCACGATGCAGCCCGTCCCTGTGTCTCGCCGGCGGAGATCGAGGCGCTGGTTGCGGGCTGCACGGCCGGCGCAACCGGTGGACTTCTCGCCCTCGCTGCCAACGAAACACTCAAGCGTGCCGATGGCGGCGGTCGCGCTGGGGAAACGTTGCCGAGGGAGCAGGTGTGGCGCGCCCAGACGCCGCAGATGTTTCAGTACGCTGTGCTCAGCGCGGCACTTGCAGCGGCCCATGCCGCTGGTCGGATTCCGACCGACGAGTCCCAGGCGATGGAGTGGCAGGGACATCGACCGTTGCTCGTTGCAGGATGTGCGACGAATCTGAAGATTACCGACAGCGCCGATCTCGAACTGGCCGCTGCGATCCTCGCAGCCCGCCAACTGTCACGGAGCGAGGCATGACGAACATCAGGGTGGGGTCAGGGTTCGATGTGCATGCCTTTGGCGCGGGCGACCACGTCATGCTGGGCGGCGTGCGGGTGGCGTACTCGCAGGGTGTGGTGGCGCACTCCGATGGGGATGTCATCCTTCATGCGCTGTGTGATGCGTTGCTGGGGGCCGCCGGTCTCGGTGATATCGGGCAGCACTTTCCCGACTCCGATCCAACCTGGCGCGGCGCGGCCAGCGGAAGCCTGCTGCAGCAGGTGCTCGATCTGTTGCGTCCGCGCGGCTGGCAGATCGTCAATGTCGATATCACACTGATCGCCGAGGCGCCGAAACTTGCGCCGCACCGTGCAGCCGTGCGAGCCAGTGTCGCGATGCTGCTTCGACTTGACGAAGACGCCGTCAATATCAAGGCCACGACGACCGAGCGCCTGGGGTTTCCCGGGCGCAGCGAAGGCCTGGCTGCGCAGGCGACCGTGCTGATTGCTGCGGAAGGAGCATGATCGATGCAGCAGTGCGTCGCCTTTGCCTTGCGCCACCGGCGGCGCTCGGCGGTCCGCTCGCCTGCGGCACGCTGCGAACCGAGGTCGAGGATTTCGTCGTTGACGAGATACTCGGCTTCGAACCGGCGGGCAGCGGTGCGCACGTTTTGCTGCGAGTCCGAAAACGCAATGCCAATACGGACTGGGTTGCGAAGCAGCTCGCTGCGGTAGCGGGCGTCCGGCATTTTGATGTCGGCTTTGCCGGCCTGAAGGATCGGCGCGCTGTCACGACTCAGTGGTTCTCGGTGCCGGCGCAAAGGCGTGATGCGGCAAGCTGGAACGGCCACGCCGGCGAGGGATTCGAGGTTCTCGAGGCGCATGCCCATACGCGCAAGCTGCCGCGCGGTGCCCTGGCTGGCAATCGATTCGAGATCCGGGTTCGTGACTGTGACGTAGCGATCGATGCGCTGCATGAACGCGTTGCCGTGATCGCGCAGCGCGGTGTTCCCAACTACTTTGGTCCGCAGCGCTTCGGCCGCGAGCTTGGCAACCTGCGCTTCACCGGGCGAGGGCGCCCCGGCGGCTATGTGATCTCCGCGGCCCGCTCATTGATTTTCAATGCGGTGCTCGCAGCAAGGGTGGAGGATGACAGCTGGGATGCGCTGCAGACCGGCGATCTGGCCAACCTTGATGGCAGCGGCAGCGTGTTCCTGGTCGAGCAACTGGACGCGGATCTGCTCAAGCGCGTTGCGGATCTCGATCTGCATCCGACTGGCCCGCTGTGGGGTGCGGAGGGTACCGCGCCTGGCGCCGCCGTCGCGCACAGCGAGGCTGCGATAGCGGCCGGCTTTCCGGAGTCGCTGGCGCTGCTGGAAGCTGTCGGTGCCGAGGCCGCGCGGCGCAGCCTGCGGCTCGCGTTGCATGCGCTCGGCTGCGAGCAGCACGGTGACTGCGTGCTGCTGAAGTTCGAAGTACGCGGCGGCGGATTTGCGACCACGGTGTTGCGGGAACTGTTCGAAGTGCGCGAAGCGGGAGATCACGATGCTGCAGGTTCTTGAGCACGATGCCATTCGTGAACTGCGGCTGGCGCGACCGCCCGTCAATGCATTCGATCCGGCATTGCTTGCCGCGCTGGCGCAGCAGCTGACGCGGGCGACAGCCGATGATGTCGATGCCGTCATCCTGTCCGGGCAGCCGGGCGTATTCTCGGCTGGACTCGATGTGCGCGCTTTGGCGCAACTCGACGCCACCGCGCTGCGCGGGTTCGTCAACGCGTTCTTCGATCTGCAGCAACAGCTTGCCGCGGCACGGATGCCGGTACTGTGCGCGATCACCGGCCATTGCCCCGCGGGCGGCACCGTGCTGGCGCTGTACTGCGACCGTCGTTTCATGGCGCGGGGCGCTTACACGATCGGCCTGAACGAGGTTCAGATCGGACTGTATCCCGGGCAGATCATCTACCGCGCCTTCGAGCGGCTGGTAGGCAGCCGGCAGGCCGCCGATCTGCTGCCGCGCGGGACACTGCTCGACCCGGAGGCGGCGCATCGCGTGGGGCTGGTCGATGAACTCACCGACGAGGGTCACACCACCTCACGAGCGCTCGAATACGGGCGCGAGTTGCTGGCACTGCCGCGCGCCGCTTACCTGCGGACGCGCGCGCTGGTTCGCGGCGATCTCGTGCAGTCGTTCGAGACCCCGCGGGACGCGTTCATCGATGTGTTCTCGGAGCATTGGTTCAGCGCCGAGACCCGCGCTCGCCTGGCGCATCTGCTGCGTTCGCAGGGGGCATAGTCAGCAGCACGTAGATCGCCCCCGTGCCACCGTCCACCGGACGAGCGGAGCAGAAGGCCACTACCGCGGACGTCTTGCGCAGAATCAGGTTGACGGCCTTTTTCAGTACCGGCCCGCGCTGACCCGATCGCAAGCCTTTGCCGTGAATGATTCGCACGCAGCGCTTGTGGCTCGCAATCGAGCGCGCGAGAAACGCTCGCAGTTCGCCACGCGCCTGTTCGAGGATCAATCCGTGCAGATCGAGTTCGGCCTCGACACGGTACTGTCCGCGCCTGAGCTTGCGCAGCACACTGTCCTGCACGCCCGGGCGACGAAATGTCAGCTCGTCGCCCATCTCGACCTCGAGTTCCTCGGCGCTCAGCGACAGGCTCTCGGACAACACCGCCGCCTCGTCAGCGCGTCGAAATCGCGCCCGCGGTTGCGGTTTACGGGTCTTGGCTGCTCGCGGCTCGGTTTGCAACGGCCTGGCGCCACGAATCGCCTCGCGAAATGCCAGCTCGTCGTCATCGTTGCTGTGCGCCACGCTACCTCCTGTGCGCTGCATTGAGTATATTGGCGCGCTTGCGCCTCCCGCCAAGAACGACGACAAGAAATTTGAAGATCCTGATCAGTAACGACGACGGCTACCGTGCGCGCGGCATACGCGTGCTGCGCGAATCGCTGCAGGGGCTGGCTGAGCTCACGGTCGTTGCACCGGATCGCAACAAGAGCGGCGCAGGGCATTCCCTGACGCTGGATGTACCGGTACGGGTCGGAAAAGTGGAGCCCGGTGTGTTTTTCGTGACCGGCACGCCGACCGATTGCGTGCATCTGGCGATCTCCGGTCTGTTCGACTTCGATCACGACATGGTGGTCTCGGGCATCAATGATGGCGAGAATCTCGGCGACGATGTGCTGTACTCGGGCACGGTCGCCGCGGCGATCGAGGGAAGATTCCTCGGCCTGCCGACGGTGGCAATCTCCCAGTGCCGGCCTCCACTGAGCGCTGAACCGCGTTTCGAGACCGCGGGGCATGTGGCGCGGCTGATCGTGGCCAAGCTGCTGCGTGAGCCACTGGATCGCGCGATGATCCTCAACGTCAACGTTCCGGACCGGTCCATCAGCGAGCTGCGCGGCATCGTCGCTACCCGTCTGGGTTATCGCCACCGCTCTGAAGCCGCTATCAAGGCCGCCGATCCGCGTGGCCGCCCTGTCTACTGGATCGGGCCCTCCGGAGCGGGCGCGGACGCGGGCCCGGGCACGGATTTTGGCGCGGTTGCCGACGGCTTCGTTTCGGTCACGCCGCTGCAGGTCGATCTGACCCGCCATACTGCCTTGCCGGAGCTGACCGGCTGGCTCGGTGCCCTCGAGCCCTGAGTGCGTTTGTGACGGATCTGCGTTTCTCCGGTATTGGCATGACCTCGGCGCGGACGCGCGACCGGCTGGTGCAGCGCCTTCGTGATCAGGGCATCCGCAATGCCGAGGTGCTGGACCGGATCCGCAATGTTCCGCGGCATATCTTCGTCGACGAAGCCATTGCGAGCCGTGCCTACGAGGACACCGCGCTGCCGATCGGTTTTGGCCAGACGATCTCGCAGCCCTATATCGTCGCGCGCATGACCGAAGCGCTGCTCGAGGGCGGGCCGCTGAAGAATGTACTGGAAGTCGGCACAGGTTGTGGTTACCAGACGGCCGTGCTTGCGGATCTGGTGACGAAGATCTGGACCATCGAGCGGCTTGCATCGCTGCTGCAGCGAGCCAAGGCGACCTTGAAGGAGCTCGGCGTGCGCAATGTCCGCTTCAAGCATGGCGATGGCAATGCAGGTTGGAAGACGCAGGCGCCGTTCGACGGAATCCTGGTGGCAGCGGCGCCGCTCAGAGTGCCGGAGGCTTTGCTGGAGCAACTGGCTTTGGGAGGCAGGCTGATCGTTCCGATCGGACCGGAAGGCAAGCAGGAACTGTGGCGATTCACGCGTCGTGAACAGAAGATCGATCGCGCCCTGCTGGGACCGGTGGCATTCGTGCCGTTGCTGGGCGGCACCGGCTAAAGATATTTGCCTGTACGCGAGCTTTGGGTTGCAAGCATCTGATTTATAAACTAAAGCGATTCGACATAAGCCCAAGCCCTTGTGTCAGCAGGCGCGCAAGAAAATCCTTTCAAATCGTATAGTTGCCAGTGATAGTGCGACGTGCTTAACATGTCGCGATCCGCCGACAGGTCGCGCGGCAGCAGGGGCACCTGCAGAAGACACAGGGATGATGGGGGAAGTCGGACAGAACAAGAAAAACGAGAAGAACAAATACACCAGACGATTGTTCGAGTCTGTCAGCTCTGAACATCGGTGATCGCAACGAACTTCTTCTCCCTGTGTCTTCTTCAGGTTCCCTTGCCCCGCCCCGCCTGGCCGTGGTCGTTACGGGAACAGCAGGGCAATCGGCGCCCGCCCATCCTGGACCAGCACGTTGTACGTCCTGCAGGCCGCGCCAAATTCCATGGGCTCCAGGGCGAGCCCCGCCGCACTGAATAACCGCCGAATGGCGCTGCTTGGAAAACGTTCGTCAGTCCTGGTGCCGGTGATCACCATCTCGGGTTTGAGTTCGATGACCGCACTCACATGGTCGGGCGTGAGCTGATCGAGTGAAGGCGGCAGCAGTTCAGCGTCGAGCAGCTGGCGCCCGACGAGGCAGGGAGCGGTGAATCGTCGCTCGGCAATCCACAGCTCGCCGACGCCGTAGCTGCGAATCAGGTTCACTTCGGTCGTCGAATCTTGAGTGAGTTGCATGCGGCTTGCCTCACCTGCTCGGCAGGCTGGTTACTATTGAAGGGTGCATACCCTTATTTTGGTCGTAAACGACCTGTTTGTCAGCGAAGGCGGCGTGCCCTCAGGTGCACGGCGCAGCGGCGAGGCGCGATTCCGCTGCCGCCCGCTGCCGCCCGGCGGATGGCGCGCGATGCTTGCGCAATGGCTGGGGCGCGCTGATCTGCTCGCTGCGACCCCGGCGCAGATTCTGACCGCCGCGGCGCGCGGTGCGGCCATTGCGATCGAAGAGCCGGTGCGGATCGCGACCCCGCTGCACTGTGTCGCGGGGCTGGATCGCGTGCATCTGCCGAGCGACGGTCTGTTGCGGCTTGCCATGGCTGACCTGCAAGACCTGGTCCGGGCCTTCGAGCAGCAGTTCGCCGCCGATGGACTGCAGCTCGAGGCCGTTGCCGAAACGCTGCTGCTGCACGGACTGGTTGACGACGACGCCCGAACCCACGATCCGGCGCGCTGGCTGGGTCGCGATCTGCGCGAAGCCGGTCCGACCGGAGCGAGTGCGCTGTTTCGGCGTCGTAACAGCGAGATCGAGATGTGGTTGCATGCGCTGCCGCTGAACGCCCGGCGGCAGTCGCAGGGGCAGCCGCCGATTACTCATTTATGGTTGTGGGGGGATGCCGCGCTCAGGCATCAATCCGAGTCGTTGCCGCCGAAGGGCGACCTGGCGCTGCGATCGCCTGTCGCGCTGTACAGCGACGAGGCATTCGCGGCGGCGCTTGCCGGCCTCGCGCAGCTGCCGGTTGCCGCGATTCCATCCGCAGCGACCGTGCTGGCCAGCACCGCCAACACGGTGGTCGTCGTGGCAGGCGGCGCGAGCCTGGGCGACTTGCCAGCCGTGGAGCGCGATTGGCTGGCGCCTGCGTTGCAGGCCCTTGAACGCAGCTCGCTGCGCGAATTGTGGATCGTGGCCAGCGATCGTCTGCTGAGCGTGGCGGCTGGCCAGCAATGGCATTTCTGGCGTCCGCGGCAAACGTGGTTGGAGGCGCTCGGCGAGGACTCGCTGGCGCCGCCGTCGAGGCGCAGCGCGTGAGTCTGCGCGTGGTCAGGCGAACGCCCGGCGTAACGGCTGCGCTGGCCGGCGAGCTGCATCCCGTGCTGGCCAGACTCTATGCCGCGCGTGGCGTGGGTAACGCGCAGCAGGCTTCGACCGCGCTCGAGCAGCTGCTGCCGGTCAGCTCGCTCGATTCGATCGACGCGGCTGTCGATCTGCTGCTGCGGCATCGCGGGTCGGATCGATCCGTGCTGGTGATTGGCGACTTCGATGCGGATGGCGCGACCAGCACGGCGCTGCTGGTTCGTGCGCTGCGCGGCTGGGGCTATCGGCAAGTCGATTTCCTTGTGCCGAACCGCTTCGAGTTCGGTTACGGGCTCACGCCAGAGATCGTGGCGCTGGCGAGTGAGCGAAGGCCGAGCCTGATCGTCACCGTCGACAACGGCGTATCGAGTCATGCGGGCGTGGCGGCAGCGCGCGCGCTCGGCATCGATGTGCTGGTCACCGATCATCATCTGCCGGCCGCCGAGTTGCCCGATGCCAACGTCATCCTGAATCCGAATCTGCAGCAGTCGACCTTCGGCTCGCGCGCGCTGGCCGGGGTTGGCGTCGCGTTCTATCTGGCTGCTGCCTTGCATCGCCGGCTGCGGGTGGCGGGCGAGAGTCCGGGCAATCCAGCGCCGGCCGACCTGCTCGACCTCGTTGCGCTCGGTACGGTGGCCGATCTCGTGCCGCTGGACGCCAACAATCGCGTGCTGGTTTCGCAGGGCTTGCGCCGCATCCGCGCGGGCCGCTGCGTACCCGGCATCACGGCCCTGTTGCAGCTTGCGGGTCGCTCGCAATCGCGACTGATTGCCGCAGATCTCGGCTTTGCGGTCGGGCCGCGGCTCAATGCTGCGGGCCGGCTCGATGACATGTCGGTCGGCATTCGTTGTCTGCTGGCGGAGTCGCCGGCCGAAGCCAGCGTCCATGCCACCAGGCTCGATCAGCTCAACGTCGAACGCCGCAGCATCGAAGCGCGGATGCAGGAAACGGCCGTGGCAGCGGTGCGTCACCTCGATTCCAGGATCGGCGAGGGTCAGCGACACGGTGTCTGTCTGTTTGACGCGTCCTGGCACCAGGGAGTGGTGGGGCTCGTCGCCGGGCGCATCAAGGAGCGCTTGCGGCGGCCGGTCATTGCCTTCGCCGATGGCGGTGAGGGTGTGCTGCGCGGCTCGGCGCGCTCGGTGCCGGGCATTCATGTTCGCGACGTGCTCGACCACGTCGCCACGCAGCATCCCGGCTTGATCCACAAGTTTGGCGGCCACGCGATGGCAGCGGGGCTCTCGATTGAACGGGACCAGCTCGATGTCTTCGCCCGGGCTTTTGATGCGGAGATTGCGCGCTGGAACGCGGCCGGCTTCGGCATCACCGACTGCGTCGAAACAGACGGCGAACTGACGGTCGATGAGATTGCGCTGACTACCGCGGAACTGCTGCGCGAAGCGGGGCCTTGGGGGCAGGGCTTTCCGGAGCCCAGTTTCGACGGCGCCTTCGCGATCAGTCGTACGCGAACCGTTGGCGAGCG
Source organism: Steroidobacterales bacterium (assembly GCA_038210215.1). Lineage (GTDB taxonomy): Bacteria > Pseudomonadota > Gammaproteobacteria > Steroidobacterales > Steroidobacteraceae > UBA964. The sequence continues at coordinate 35,875 of JBBQWY010000004.1, read as the reverse complement.
GCACCTCAAGATGTGGGTCGAGCATCAAGCCAGCGGTCGCCGCTTCGATGCGATTGCGTTCAATTTCTTCGACTCTGGAGCCGCACCGCGAAATCCCCCAGATTCCGCGCGCCTCGTATACCGACTCGACGTCAACGAGTACTCCGGCGAGCGACGCCTGCAGCTGTTGATCGATCACGTGCTGCCGGAAGCGGCGCCGCTCTGTTAGCATTCACGCATGATCGAACTGGGCTTACTGAAGCGGGCGATGAAAGACCTTGAAGAGCGCGTCGTGTCGCTCAGGGGGTTTCTTTGAATACGATTCGCAGCACGAACGTCTCGAAGAAGTCACTCGCGAGCTGGAGGATCCGGCCGTCTGGAGTCAGCCCGATCGGGCCCAGGAGCTCGGCAGGGAGCGCGCGCGACTGGCTGCAAGCCTCGAACAGATAGATCGAGCGACGGTCGCTGTCCGCGATTCGGTCGAATTGCTGGAGCTCGCCGAGACCGAGGATGACAGCGCGACCGCCGAGGACATTGAGCGCGAGTTGCCTCGGGTCGAGTCGCTGGTCCGCAAGCTCGAGCTGCGCCGGATGTTTCGCGGCGAGATGGATCCCCGCAATGCCTATCTCGATATCCAGGCCGGAGCGGGTGGCACCGAAGCCCAGGACTGGGCGCAGATGCTGATGCGCATGTACATCAAGTGGGCAGCGCTGCGCGGCTTCGAGGCGGAGGTCATCGATTCCAGCCCGGGTGAAGTCGCTGGCATCAAGGGAGCCACGATCGAATTCCGCGGCGATCACGCCTACGGCTGGTTGCGCACCGAAACCGGCGTGCATCGGCTGGTGCGCAAGTCGCCCTTCGATTCTGGCAACCGTCGGCATACGTCGTTCGCGTCGGTGTTCGTGTCCCCGGAGATCGACGACGACATCAACATCGACGTGAACCCTGCTGACATCGAGATGGATGTGTTTCGCTCGAGCGGCGCCGGCGGGCAGCACGTCAACAAGACCGAATCGGCGGTTCGGCTGCGGCATCTGCCGAGCGGCATTGTGGTCGGGTGCCAGAATGAGCGCAGTCAGCACAAGAATCGCGCCACCGCGATGAAGATGCTGAAGGCCAAGCTCTATGAGCTGGAGGTCAACAAGCGCAACGCGGCGGCCAAGGTGCTCGAGGATTCGAAGTCCGATGTGTCGTGGGGCCATCAGATCCGTTCGTACGTGCTCGATCAATCGCGGATCAAGGATCTGCGCACCAACGTTGAAGTCGGCAACACAACGGCCGTACTTGACGGCGATCTCGATCAGTTCCTGGAAGCTTCGCTGAAGGCGGGTGTGTAGCGATGTCGGATGGGCCAGTCGATCAGAACAGGCTGATCGCCGAGCGACGCGCAAAGCTCGCCGCGCTGCGCGAGCAGGGCGTCGCGTTCCCGAACGACTTTCACCGCGATGCGCTGGCCGGCGAACTGCATGCCGGCTATGACGAGTTGTCGGCAGAGGCGCTCGACTCGGCGGCGGTCCGGGTACGCATCGCTGGCCGAATGATGCTGCAGCGGATCATGGGCAAGGCGAGTTTTGCGACGCTGCAGGACAGTTCCGGCCAGATTCAGCTCTTCTTGCAGCGAGACACACTCGGCAGCGCCTACGAGGCGTTCAAGAAGTGGGACATTGGCGACATCGTTGCGGCCGAAGGGATGCTGTTCCGTACCCGCAGCGGCGAGCTGTCGGTGCGCGTCGAGATGCTGAGACTGCTGGTGAAGTCATTGCGCCCGCTGCCGGACAAATGGCATGGGCTTGCGGATACCGAGGCGCGCTACCGGCAACGCTATGTCGATCTGATTGTCTCCGAGCGCAGCCGGACCGTGTTCCGCCAGCGCACGCAAACGGTCCGCTTCCTGCGCGACATGCTCGATGCGCTGGGGTTTGTCGAAGTTGAAACGCCGATGATGCAGCCGATCCCGGGTGGTGCGGTCGCGCGCCCCTTCATCACGCATCACAACGCGCTCGACATCCAGATGTACCTGCGGGTTGCGCCCGAACTGTATCTGAAGCGGCTCGTCGTCGGCGGTATCGAGCGCGTTTACGAGATCAATCGCAACTTCCGCAATGAGGGGCTGTCCACGCGTCACAACCCCGAGTTCACGATGCTCGAGCTTTACTGGGCTTACGCGGACTACCTCGAGCTGATGGATCTGGTCGAGCACATGATGCGCGGCGTTGCCGAAGCCGTGGTCGGCGCGGTTGCCTTCCAGTCGCAGGGGCATAGTTACGACTTCAGCCGGCCGTTCCGCCGCGCGACCATCGAGCAGCTGGTGCTCGAATACAACCCGGAGCTGGATCCGACGCGGCTGCGTGACCGCGCCTACCTGGCTGAGGTTTGCAGCATGGTGGGCGCCAGGATCGACGACTCCGACGGTGCCGGCAAGGCGCTGGTGGCGCTGTTCGAGCAGACCGTCGAATATCGACTGCAGGACCCGACGTTTGTCTACGCCTATCCTGCCGAAGTCTCGCCGCTGTCGCGCGCCAACGATGCAGACCCCTTCCTGACGGACCGGTTCGAGCTCTTCGTCGGCGGGCGGGAACTCGCGAACGGATTCTCCGAGTTGAATGACCCGGAAGACCAGGCTGCGCGCTTCAGGGAGCAGGTCGCGCGCAAGGACGCCGGCGACGATGAAGCAATGTTCTATGACGCTGATTACATCCGTGCGCTCGAGTACGGCATGCCGCCGGCCGCTGGCCTTGGCGTCGGTATCGACCGGCTCGTGATGCTGCTGACGGACTCCGCATCGATCCGCGACGTGTTGCTGTTTCCGCAGATGAGACCCGAGGCGGATTGAAGCCCGCTGAGCAGCAAACGGTTGATCGGATCGAGGCGCCGATCGGTGTGTTCGATTCCGGGGTCGGCGGGCTGAGCGTGCTCGCGGCGCTGCGGCGCGAGTTGCCGAGTGAGCACTTCATTTATCTCGGCGACACGGCGCGTTTGCCCTATGGCACCAAGAGCGGCGATACGGTCGTGCGGTATGCACTGCAGGCGGCGCAGCTCTTGCGAGCGCGGCAGATCAAGGCACTGGTGGTCGCTTGCAACACGGCGTCTGCGGTCGCGCTGCCGGCGCTGCGCCGGCGGCTGCCGGGGCTGCCGATTCTCGGCGTTGTCGAGCCGGGCGCTGCGGCGGCGGTGGCGGCCAGCCGCAACGGCTGTATCGCGGTGATCGGCACCGAAGGAACCGTGCGCGGTGGTGCCTACCAGCGCGCCATCACGACATTGAGACCGGATGCGGTGGTTTTGGCTGCTGCGTGCCAGTTGTTCGTGTCGCTTGCTGAAGAAGGCTGGACCGAGGGTCCGATCGTCGCAGCCAGCGCGCGTCGCTACCTCGATCCGTTGTTTGCGTCAGGCGCTGATCTGAGTCCTGACGTGCTGGTGCTGGGCTGCACGCATTTCCCTGCGCTCGCGGCCACTTTGCAGCGGGTCGTCGGGGCCGACGTTGCGCTGGTCGACTCGGCGCGCACCACCGCGGCAGCTTTGCGGGTCGAACTGAGCCGATTGAATTTGCTGCGTACCGGCGCTGGCGGGCGGCTCCGCTTGTGCGCCACGGACGGTGCCGAGCGTTTCGCGCGGGTTGGCCCGATTTTCCTCGGCGAAGCCATCGATGCCGCAGCAGTGCAGCTCGTGGATCTCGGCGTCGCTCAGGACTCGAGCGAGTAGGGCAGCAGCAGATTCGTTGCACCAGCCAGTTTCGGCGCGGCGCCGGTTTCTTTCGCTTCGTCGGAGGTGGCTGCAGAGTCGGCCGACAAGCCTGGCAGCGGCGCGACGGCCAGCAGCTCGAGGCTGCCAGTGGACGGGTCTCTGGCGCTGCGCACGATGCGTGCGGAGCGACCATCCGGGAGCGTGACGTTCGTGCCCGGTGCCGGCGGCGCGTTCCTCACCGATGGCGCAGTGAATCGCTGCAGGCGACGCTTGACGCGACCGCGATAGTGCGCGCGCGCGATGACCTCCTGGCCGGCATAGCATCCCTTCTGGAACGACACCGCCTCCAGTCGATCAAGGTTCAGCATCTGGGCGACGAACAGCTCGCTGGTGGCGGCGTTGATCTCGGGCAGGCCATCGCGAATATCGGCGAGTTCCCAGTCAACGTCGTCGCCGCTGCGCCCGGCCTCCGGCGGTGCCTGTGCTGCGGGCTGCAGCGCGATCAGGCGGCCGGTGCTGCCGTGGCGCCAGACCCGTGATGCGACTGCGTGCGGGATCGCCGCCCCGTCCGCCCCGGACGTCGCGACGGCCGGCACCAGACCCCAACAGCTCCAACGGTCGGATTCGTCGGCGAGCGTCAGCTTGGCACGCAGCACGACGCGCTGCAGCCGAACGCGAACCGCACTGATCAGCGACTTCTGCGTCACGCACAGCACGTCGACCGGACCATCAGCGACCAGCCGCAGGATTGCGATCGTGCGCCCCTGCGGGTTGTGAAAGCCGGCCAGCGGTGAGCGGTCAGCGGTGATCTGCGCCACATCCTGTGAAAGTTGCCCTTGCAGAAAAGCGCGTACATCCGCGCCGCGGGCAGCGAGGACGCCGAGGTCGTCGAGACGGAACCGGGCATCTATCGGCGGTGTCGTCATTGCGCCTTGTTTTCGCAGAGGTTTCGAGTGGTCGGACGGCAGGGATTCTGGCACAATTGCCGGGCTATGCAGCGCCTCAGTTCAACCGCGACCGAGTCAGTCCAGACTGAGTCTGGCCAGCTCCCGACGCCAGACCCCAAACCGCAGACGCCCGCCGCGCAGCCTGAAGAGTTTGGCGGGCCCGCAGGTCCGGAACCCACTCGCTATGGTGATTGGGAAAAGAAAGGGCGCTGCGTCGATTTCTGAGCCGCTGCTGAGTCTGATTGCGGTTCGGTCCGGCACCTTGAGTTAGTTTGTAATCGCGAGTTCTCTCAGTGAACTCGCCGAGGCTTCAGTCGATGCGTCAGCGCCCCTTGTCTCCGCACCTGTCGATCTACCGTTTCGCGTATACGATGGCCCTGTCGATTTCGCATCGAATCACCGGCATCGTGATGGCCGTAGGACTGCTGCTTCTGACGTACTGGCTGCTGGCGCTCGCCACGGGACCTGCCGCCTATGCCGGTGCGATGCGCCTGATGGGTTCGTGGTTTGTGCAGCTGCTGCTTGCCGGGTGGCTGCTGGCGTTTGTTTATCACCTTTGCAATGGTATCCGGCACCTGACCTTTGATATGGGTTTGGGTATGGAGAAGGCCGAGGCGCGCCGCAGCGCAATCTGGACCGTCGCTGTGACCGTCCTGATCTTCGGCCTGCTGGCGTTCCTGGCGTTTTTTGCACGGAGCGTGCTGTGAGCCTGCGGTCGCCGCTGGGCAAGGCGCTCGGCAAGGGCTCGGCGAAAGACGGTTTTTCGCACTGGTGGGCGCAGCGTGTCACCGCCATCGCGCTCGTGCCGCTGACGCTGTGGTTCGTTTTCTCAGTGCTCGGCCTGCCTGACCACGGCTACAGCACGGTCCGCAGCTGGCTGGGGGCCGGCCTCACACCGATCCTGTTGCTGCTGCTGGTCGGCGCCCTGAGCTATCACTCGGCGCTGGGAGTGCAGGTCGTCATCGAGGACTACATCCATTCGAAACCGGCCAAGGTCGCCGCGCTGCTCGGATCTTCCTTTGCCCATTTCTTCGTGGCGGCGGCCTGTGCCTTCGCTCTGCTCAAGGTTGCCTTTGCATGACTGACTACCAGTTTATCGATCACACCTACGACGTGGTCGTGGTCGGCGCCGGTGGCGCGGGTCTGCGTGCGACCCTGGGCCTTGCCGAGGCACGTTTGTCGACAGCATGTATCTCCAAAGTCTTCCCGACTCGCAGCCACACCGTTGCGGCGCAGGGCGGTATCTCTGCCGCGCTCGGCAACATGGGCGAGGACGACTGGCGCTATCACTTCTACGACACCATCAAGGGCTCCGACTGGCTCGGCGATCAGGATGCGATCGAGTTCATGTGCAAGGAAGCGCCGGCGGCGGTCATCGAGCTCGAGCACTATGGCGTGCCGTTTTCACGCACGGCGGACGGCCGGATCTATCAACGCCCCTTCGGCGGCATGACGACCCATTACGGCAAGGGCATCGCGCAGCGCACCTGCGCGGCAGCCGACCGGACCGGGCACGCGATGCTGCACTCGCTCTACCAGCAGTCTATCAAGCACCAGGCCGAATTCTTTATCGAGTACTTCGCGATCGACCTGATCATGCATAACGGCGAGTGTCGCGGCGTGGTGGCGCTTAATCTCGCCGACGGCACGCTGCACCGGTTCCGCGCACACATCGTGATCCTGGCAACGGGTGGCTACGGCCGCGCGTACTTCTCATGCACCTCCGCACATACCTGCACCGGCGACGGTGGCGGCATGGCGCTGCGGGCGGGTCTGCCGCTGCAGGACATGGAGTTCGTCCAGTTTCATCCGACTGGGGTCTATGGTGCGGGATGTCTGATTACCGAGGGCTCGCGCGGCGAGGGCGGTTACCTGACGAACTCCGCAGGCGAGCGATTCATGGAGCGCTACGCGCCGAACGCAAAGGATCTCGCATCGCGCGACGTCGTCTCGCGTTCGATGACGATCGAGATTCGCGAAGGTCGCGGTGTCGGCGCCCAACAGGATCACATCCACCTGCATCTCGAACATCTGGGGCCGGAGGTCATTCAGCAGCGGCTGCCAGGCATTGCCGAGACGGCGAGGATTTTTGCCGGCGTTGACGTCACGCGCGAGCCGATCCCGGTGTTGCCTACCGTGCACTACAACATGGGCGGCATACCCTGTAATTACCACGGTGAAGTCGTCACGGTGCGCAATGGTGATCCCGACAGCATCGTGCCGGGGCTGATGGCAGTCGGTGAGGCGGCATGCGTCAGCGTGCACGGCGCCAATCGCCTCGGTTCGAATTCATTGCTCGATCTTGTTGTGTTCGGTCGGGAGGCGGGCCGCCATGCTGCCTCGATCGTGAAGCCTGGTACCACGCATCGCCCTTTGCCCGAGGGTGCCGGCGAGCTTGCGATCATGCGGCTGGATCGATTTCGCCATGCGGCGGGCAGCCGTCCGACGGCCGAGCTGCGGCTCGAGATGCAAAAGATCATGCAGTCGGACGCGGCCGTCTTTCGTTCCGGAGCCACCCTGCAGGAAGGCTGCGAGAAGCTCGCGCGAACGGTCGAGTCGTTTGGCGACGTGAAGGTTTCCGACCGCGGGCTGATCTGGAACACCGACCTGATCGAAACCCTCGAACTCGACAACCTGCTGGGCCAGGCGGTCGCTACGATCCATTCGGCCGGGAATCGCAAGGAGAGCCGCGGCGCTCATGCTCGCGAGGACTTCCAGGCTCGTGACGACGGCGAGTGGCTCAAGCACACGCTGATGTTCGTCGATGAAGGTGGCAAGGTCCGCGTGGACTATCGGCCCGTCCACCTCAACACGCTGACCAGCGATGTCGAGACGATCCCGCCGAAGACCCGTACCTACTGACTCGCCGTTTATAGAAACAGGATCTCTCCATGGCAGAATTCCGACTCCCCCTGAACTCGCGCATCAATCGCAACGGCAAGGTCCACAAGGCTGCTCCCGATGCAATAGTGGTGCGCACGTTCCGCGTCTACCGGTTCGATCCCGATGCCGGCGAGAATCCGCGCGTCGACAGCTTCGAAGTCGACATGGCTCGTTGCGGTCCGATGGTCCTCGACGCGCTGATCAAGATCAAGAATGAAATTGACCCGACGCTGACCTTCCGGCGCAGCTGTCGCGAAGGAATTTGCGGCAGCTGCGCGATGAACATTGACGGGCTCAACACGTTGGCCTGCACCAAGGCCTGCGCGGACGTTGACGGCGACGTCAAGATCTATCCGCTGCCACACCTGCCCGTCGTCAAGGATCTGGTTCCTGACCTGACCCACTTCTATGCGCAGTACGCTTCAATAAAGCCCTGGCTGCAGACCCGCACGCCGCCGCCGCCGGACCGCGAACGGCTGCAGTCGGCGGAGGATCAAGCCAAGATCGATGGACCGTCCGCCTGCATCCTTTGTGCCTGCTGTTCGACAGCCTGTCCGAGCTACTGGTGGAATGGGGATCGCTATCTCGGGCCGGCAGCGCTGCTGGCCGCCTACCGCTGGATCATCGATAGCCGCGACGAGGCGACTGGCGAGCGCCTCGATGAGCTCGAGGATCCGTTCAAGCTGTACCGCTGCCATACGATCATGAGCTGCACCGAAGCCTGCCCGAAGGATCTGAATCCGGCCAAGGCCATCGCGGAGATCAAGAAAATGATTGCGGATCGTCAGCACTGAAATGGACGGCACCGGCCAAGATCGCCTGCTGCTCAACCGGCTGCGCTGGCGCTGCCGGCGTGGCATGCGCGAGCTCGATGTCTTGCTGACGCGGTATCTCGAGCGTGACTATCCCGGAGCGTCAAGCCACGAACGCAGCCTATTCGCCGAGCTGCTCGAGTTGCAGGATCCTGAGCTTGCGAGCTATCTGTTGGTGGGTGAACCAGCTCCTGACTCCGACACCCGGGCACTGCTTGCCCGCATCCGCGTGCACTCGGCCTGAAGCCGCAGAGACGCCCGGTGTCGAATTACCGCTGTCATGTTCTGTCCGCGTCCGCATGCTCGCCACTGCCTGGATTCTGTCGCTGGTCGCGATTCCCTGGTGCTGTGGTGCCTGGCCGCTCTGGCTACGGCTGCTGGGTTCGGTCGTGTTCCTTGCCGCGCTTTGGCTGGCGCGTCGCCATGCGCCCGGACTCACCGGAGGCGGCGCGACACTGGCGCTCCGGCGCGCGTCCGAGTGTGAAGTCACCTGGATGCTCGACGGCAATGCCATCGATATCCAGAAGGTTGCCCGGGTCGGCACGCTGGGCTGGATCCTGGTGTTTGCCTCTGCTGCGCCTGACGGCCGGCCTCGTGCGGTCCGACCGCTCTGGATCGACGCGAACGCCGGCGAACGGCGCGAGTTGCGGGTTATGGCGCGCGAGATCACCGCGCTGCGGTCAGAACAGGGGTTTGCAACGTGATGGGGGTAGCAGTCGCGCAGGCCTCAGGCATGACCTGTTGCGAGGGCGCGAACTTTCCGTTGCGTTCATAGTCTATTCAGCTCAAGTTGCGGGGCACCGCCCGTGACGACTGAAGTCACCGACCTCAGCCTCGTGCAGCGTGTGCAGGGCGGCGACCGCAAAGCGTTCGATCTGCTGGTCCTGAAGTACCAGCACAAGGTGGTCAAGCTCGTCATGCGATATGTGCGTAGCCCGGCCGAGGCAGAGGACATCGCCCAGGAAGCATTCATAAAGGCCTATCGGGCGCTACCGCAGTTTCGTGGCGACAGCGCCTTCTATACGTGGATGTACCGCATCGCGATCAACACCGCCAAGAATTTCATCGCTTCGCGCGACCGCAGCCCTTTGGTTTATGACCTAGATCAGTCTGAACGACAGCAGACCTACGAAGCACAGGGTCGCATGCGGGACTCAGCCACTCCCGAGGCGCTGGCCATGACGGACGAGATCCGCAATACGGTGAATGCGGCGATCGAGGACCTTCCTGCGGATCTGAGAACGGCTATTGTGCTGCGCGAACTCGAAGGCCTGTCCTACGAGGAGATTGCCGCATCAATGGACTGCCCGGTTGGGACGGTGCGCTCGAGAATCTTTCGCGCGCGCGAGGCCATCGATGCGCGGCTTCGAGAAGTGTTCGAAGGTGGCTTGGGGCGCTCGGACGAACTGAATTGAAACCCAAGGAATGTTGTTCATGAACGCACGAAGGACCAGCTGATGACGGAACGCGATATCGAATCCGAAGCGCCGGGCGCCACTCAACTCTCCGCGATGTTCGACGGGCAACTGCCAGCGGGCGAGTGTGAGCTGCTGAGCCGTCGCCTCAGTCGAGATCCCCAGTTGCGCCAGCAGTGGGCCAACTATGCGCTGATCGGCGCGTGCCTGCGCGGCGAGTCGGTCCCAGCCAGGAATCTCGTTGCGGTGGTTGCCAAGGCCGTCGAAGCAGAGCCCGCATTCGATTCCACAATCGATATTGCGCGTCCCGGAGCGGGCTCCGCCGCTGTTCGACTGTCCGGCGAGCAGACTGCACCGCGTCGGTGGATGAAGCCACTGGCAGGACTGAGTGTTGCGGCAGGCGTGGCAGCGGTCGCGATCCTGTCCTTGCGACCCGATGCCCCAGTGGCTCCCGGCAGCCAGCCGATGTTCGCAGCGGTCGAAGCGCCTGCAGCCGAAGTCGTCCTGGGCGCAGCGCTCGGCACCGCGTTCCGTGCCGAGCCGGTCAGCTATGTCGTGCCGCCCGATACCGAGCCGACGCCTGCCTCACTCGCCTCGGCACAGCTGGCAAACTACGTGGTAGCGCACAGTTCGGTGTCGGCGCCGCTGAGTCGCCGCAGCCTGCTATCGGCATTCGTTGCGGCAGATGCGGTTGTGATCGCGGACGCATCAGGTTCTTCCGTGCCTGACGCTGCAGCGGCGGGCATTCGATGATGCCGGGGATGAGCCAGGGCTTTCGCCGGCACGTCCCGTTACAACACGGCGCGGCTCTGGCCGCAGCACTGTGGGTGGTGCTTTGGGCCGGCGCGGCGGCGCAGGCGGTTGCGTCCGATGCGGCCCGCTCCGATTCGATCAGCGCCGAGGAATGGCTGACGCGGATGAATGACGCGCTGACCACACGCAACTACGAAGGCACTTTTTTCCATGTCAGACCGCAAGGCGTCGAGACCTTGCGGATCGTGCATCGGGTCAAGGATGGCGAGACCAAGGAACGGCTCGTGTCGCTCGATGGGTCAGGGCGCGAGTTCATTCATGATCGGGGCGAGCTGATCTGCTACCTGCCCGACCAGCGCAAGGTACTTGTCGAACGGGGCCGGCAAAACGGTTCTTTGCTCGGTGCGGTACCTCGCTTCGACAGTTCCATTTCGGGCAGCTATGAGATCAAGGGTGGTGAGCGAGAACGTCTGATGGGGCGCGATGCGCGTCTCGTGATCGTTCATCCCCGTGACGAGTACCGTTACGGCTATCGGCTCTGGATCGATGAACGAACCGCGATGCCGCTGAAGACTCAGCTGTGCGACTCGGTCGGCAACGTGGTGGAGCAGGTGGTGTTTTCGAGTCTGACCATGCGCTCGGAGATTCCCGATTCGGCGTTCAAGCCCGACGTTCAGGCCGAGGGCTTCCGCTGGGTGCGGCAGGAGGTGGACTCTCCCGAGCTCGCCAACACGCCGGTACTCTGGCATGCACTGCGCTTGCCGCCGGGTTTCCGGATGGCCAGCCGCATTCACCAGGCGCTGCCCGGGGCGGCATCACCGGTCGCGCATCTGGTGTTCACGGACGGCGTGGCATCGGTATCCGTTTTCGTCGAAGCGGCGCCGGCAACGAATCGGGATGGGGTGCAGTCGAGCTTGACCGGCGCGCGACGGTTGGGCGCTTCAGCCGCGTTTTCGACGACGGTCAATGGGCATCAGGTGACGGCGGTGGGCGAGGTGCCTCCGCAGACGGTCCAGTTCATTGCTTCGCAGGTCAAGTTCGAGTCGTCTTCAGCTGCGACGCCCGCGGCAACCCCCGCCGCGACACCAATGCGCCGCAGGCCAAACCCGCCCCCTGCTGGCGTGCCGGCGCTTGCGCCGCGCAATTAGCTTCGCAATTTGGAAGAGCGCCGCGCGCTGGTGCTGCTGACTCGCGAGGACTGCGAGCTGTGCGACGAATTCCTCGCCGAACTGCGGCAGCTGGCGCGACGACTTCCGCTGCCGCCACTGGAGCTGCGCCTCGTTGATTCTGATCCACAGATGCAGCGACGGTTCGGCCTCAAGGTGCCCGTCCTGCTCTGGGACGACGTGCCGATTGCCGCGACTCGCCTCGATGCGACCGAGCTTGCGCGTCTGTTCAGGCCGGGACGCAGCGCGTCCTGAGGCTTTAGCTGCGCCGCGCCGCTATACTGCGCCGTTTGGCGGCAGCACCGTACCGCCCCCCAAACTCCACGATGAAGAATATCCGCAACTTTTCGATCATCGCTCACGTCGATCATGGCAAGTCCACGCTCGCTGATCGGCTGATTCAACTCTGCGGCGGTCTGGCGGCGCGCGAGATGCAGGATCAGGTGCTCGACTCGATGGAGCTGGAGCGCGAGCGCGGCATCACGATCAAGGCGCAGAGCGTCACGCTCTACTACAACGCACGCGACGGGCAGCGCTACCAGCTGAACCTGATCGACACTCCTGGTCATGTCGACTTCTCATACGAAGTCTCCCGTTCGCTGGCTGCCTGTGATGGTGCCCTGCTGGTGGTCGACGCATCGCAGGGTGTCGAGGCGCAGAGTGTCGCGAACTGCAATACCGCGCTCGAGCAGGGCCTCGAAGTCGTGCCGGTCATCAACAAGATCGACCTGCCTTCTGCGGATCCGCTGAAAGTAATCCGCGAGATCGAGGAGATCATCGGTATCGAGGCGCAGGATGCCAGCCTCGTCAGCGCGAAGACGGGTGAGGGCGTCGATGAGCTGCTCGAGACGATCGTCCGGCGCATCCCCGCGCCCAAGGGCAGTGTCGAGGCGCCATTGCAGGCGCTGATTGTCGATTCCTGGTTCGACAACTACGTCGGCGTTGTCTCGCTGGTGCGCATGGTCAACGGTTCGCTGAAGCCTGGCGACAAGGTGCGGATCATGTCCACGGGCCGCAGCTGGCAGGTGGACAAGGTCGGGCGCTTCACGCCGAAGTCGGTGCCGGCCGAGCGGCTCGAAGCCGGCGAGGCAGGGTTCTTCATTGCCGGAATCAAGGAAATCGATGGTGCGCCGGTCGGCGATACGGTGACGCACGAAGGGCGTCCCTGCGCCGAAGCCTTGCCCGGCTTCAAGCAGATCAAGCCGCGGGTGTTTGCCGGCCTGTTTCCCATCAACTCTGAAGACTATGAAGCCTTCCGCGACGCGCTCGCCAAGCTGCGTCTGAACGACTCGGCGCTGCACTACGAGCCGGAGGTGTCCGGCGCACTGGGTTTTGGCTTTCGCATTGGTTTCCTCGGTCTCTTGCATATGGATATCGTGCAGGAGCGCCTGGAGCGTGAGTACCATCTGGAACTGGTGACCAGCGCGCCAACGGTGGTGTATGAAGTGGCGCTGACCTCGGGCGGCACGATGCTGGTCGACAACCCTGCCAAGCTGCCACCCTCGAACGAGATCGTCGAAGTCCGCGAGCCGATCATCACTGCCAATATTCTCGTGCCGCCCGACTATGTGGGCGCAGTGCTGCAGCTGTGCAGCGAGAAACGCGGGCGACAGAAGAAAATGCAGTACCTCGCCGCACAGGTGTCGTTGCAGTACGAGTTGCCGCTGGCGGAAGTCGTGCTCGACTTCTTTGATCGCTTGAAGTCGGCAACTCGCGGCTACGCATCGTTCGACTACGAATTCAACCGTTTCGAAGCGGCGCCGCTGGTCAAGCTCGACGTGCTGATCAACGGTGACAAGATCGACGCGCTGTCGATGATCGTCCATCGCGAGGCGGCCTATCCGCGTGGCCGCGAGCTGGTCGAGAAGATGCAGGAGCTGATTCCGCGACAGATGTTCGAGGTCGCCGTGCAGGCCGCGATTGGCAGCGCGGTGATCGCGCGGGCGACCGTCAAGGCGCTGCGCAAGAACGTGCTGGCGAAGTGCTACGGCGGTGACATCAGCCGCAAGCGCAAGCTGCTCGAGAAGCAGAAGGAGGGCAAGAAGCGCATGAAGCAGGTGGGTCAGGTCGAGATTCCCCAGGAAGCATTCCTCGCCGTGTTGCAGGTCGGCAGGAAGTAGCGCGATATGGCCTCGCTGATCGAGTTTCTGTCCATGCTGGCGCTGCCGGCGGCATTGATCTGCATTGTTGACGACTGGTTCCTGCGGCCGCGTCGCGCCATCGCGGCGGGCAACAGCGCCGTGGTCGACGGGCCGCTGATGAAGCTGCTGTACTTTGCATTGCCGATTCTGGTGGTCATGGCGGTGATCCGCATGCTGACCGCCGAACGCGCCGACTTCAGCCTGGTGCTGGTGCTGATTACCGCCATCAGCGGCGTGGTCTGGGCGGTCGATCACTGGCTGCTGGCGCCGCGCCGTGAGGCCGCTGCTAGGGCCGCTGGCCGCGATCCAGCCACGCTTACTGAGCCCGGTACGGTCGACTACGCGCGGAGTTTTTTCCCCGTCGCGGCGGTCCTGCTGGTGCTGCGTTCGTTCATCTTCGAACCGTACCGCATACCTTCGGACTCGATGATGCCAACGTTGCTCGACGGCGATTTCATCGTCGTCAGCAAGTATTCATACGGATTGCGCTGGCCAGTGACGCATGCCAAGTTTTTCGGTATCGGTGAGCCGCAGCGCGGTGACGTGGCTGTGTTCCGCTTCCCGCCTGATCCGACGATCAACTACATCAAGCGGGTCGTGGGCCTGCCCGGAGACCTGGTCGAAGTGCGCGCTGACCGGCTGATCATCAACGGGGAGCCGGTGCCATTCAGGGAGATCAGCCGCTACGAGGATGGCTGCTATTTCAACATGCGCCTGGCCGAAGAACGGCTGGGTGAGCACACCCACCAGGTGCTGCACTGTGTGACAGTCGACAGTCTTGGCATCCCGCCGATGCCGGGCTGCAACCGGGAGATCACGCAGAACTATCTTTGCGATGAGACGCAGATCGCAAATGTGCGCGATCAGGGGGATCACGCTGTGCAGGTCCCCGCTGGCAAGTACTTGATGGTCGGCGACAATCGCGATAACAGCTACGATGGCCGCTTCTGGGGTTTCGTGGATGAGAAGCTGTTGGTCGGCAGAGCGACCCGGATCTGGTTCAATTGGGACCTGCAGCGTGACGGGGCCCCGAACTGGGGCCGCATCGGCACGCGGATCGATTAGTCACGTTGCCAGACGGCGGGAGGGTTTGATGCATTTATCTTCGACACGATGGACGCCCATGCGCGGCAGGCAGCGCGGCGTCACGTTCCTGGGCTGGGTCGTGCTGTTGATCCCGATGGCCCTGTTCGTCTATGTCGCGATCCGGCTCGTGCCGGTGTACCTGAATTACACCAAGGTCGCGCGGACGCTGGAACAGGTGCGTACCGAGAATCTCGCCGAACAGACCCTCGTGCCCAATCTCGTACGCAGCACGATCGAGAAGCGCTTCGACATCGACTACATCAACAAGCCCACTCCGCAGGAAGTGCTGATCACGCGCTCCGGTGATGGCTGGATCATCGAGACCAGCTACGAGGAAATCGTCCCGCTGCTGTACAACGCGTCGATCCTGCTGCAGTTCGAAAAGAGCGTCACGATTCCCTGATTGTGACGGAGCGGGGGTCAATCGAGTGGCTGCGGCAGCGGCTGGGTTACTCGCCACGCGATTTCTCGCTGTTCGAATCGGCGCTGACTCACCGCAGCGCGGCGGGGCAGAACAACGAACGACTCGAGTTCCTCGGCGACAGCGTCCTGAACCTGCTGGTCAGCGAGCGGCTGTATGGCCGCTATCCGGAAGCGACCGAAGGCGACCTCAGCCGGCTGCGCGCACGAGTGGTCAGCGGGCCGCCGCTGGCTGCGGTGGCGCAGGGGCTCGGGCTGGGTGAAATGCTGCGACTGGGATCCGGTGAGCTCAAGACCGGTGGGTTTCGCCGCGAGTCGATCCTTGCCGATGCGCTCGAAGCCCTGCTGGGGGCGGTGTTCCTCGATGGCGGACTGGATGCTGCCCGGGAGGTAGTTGCGCGCCTGTTTGACGAGCTGATCGCCAGCGCTCCCGATCCGGCCGAGCTCAAGGACTCCAAGACCCGACTGCAGGAGTATCTGCAAGCCCGCGGCCTGCCGCTGCCCAGCTATGGCGTGCTGGCGGTCGGTGGCGAGCCCCATGCGCAGGCGTTTCGCGTCGGCTGCACCGTCGAAGCGCTGCAGGTCCGCGCCGAGGGCGAGGGATCCAGCCGGCGTCGCGCCGAGCAGGCGGCGGCGGCGCGGGCGCTGGGCAAGATCACCGCAACAGCAGACCGCTAGTCGTACCCAAGTCGGGCACAATCGGCGCATGAGCAATCCGTTTCGTGCCGGCTTCGCCGCGCTGGTTGGCCGGCCCAATGTGGGCAAATCGACGCTGCTGAACGCGTTGATAGGCGAGAAGCTGTCGATCGTGACCCCGAAGCCGCAGACCACCCGGCATCGGGTCCTCGGCATCCTGACGTTGCCTGAGGCGCAGATTGTATTTGTCGACACGCCGGGCCTGCACGAGGGCGAGAAGCGCGCCTTGAACCGCGCGATGAATCGTACCGCTGCCGCCGCGCTCGGCGATGCGGATCTCGTGGTGTTCATTTGCGAGGCCCTGCAGTGGACCAGAGCCGACGAGCATGCGCTCGAGCGCGTGCGGCGCGTGGGCCGGCCCTGTATCGCCGTGATCAACAAGACCGACCTCGCCAAGCCGCGCGATCGGCTGCTGCCGTTCGTCGCGGAACTGGCCCAGCGCCATGATTTCCTGGAGATCATCCCGATGTCTGCCAAGCACAAGGATCGCGGCAGTAGCAACCTCGATCGACTCAAGAGCGTGATTGCGAGCCATCTGCCGGAGTCGCCACAGCTGTATGCGAGTGAAGACCGCACCGACCGCGACTTGAAATTCCGGATTGCCGAGACGATCCGCGAGAAACTGACGCTCGAACTCAATCAGGAAGTGCCCTACGGAATTGCCGTTGAAATCGAATCCATGCAGGAAGAAGACCAGCAACTGGTCGTGTCGGCCGTGATCTGGGTTGATCGCGAGGGGCAGAAGCCGATCGTGATCGGTGCCGAGGGCAGCAAACTGAAACGAGTCGGCTCCGCCGCGCGCCGCGAACTCAATGCCCTGTTCGGCAAGCGTTTCCATCTGACCTTGTGGGTCAAAGTCCGTGAAGACTGGGCCGACGACGCGCGCGCCCTGAAGGCGCTCGGACTCGAATAACCTCGATGCCGGCCAGTCACCAGCCGCGGCGTGAGCAGCTCTACGAGGCGTTCATTCTGCATCATCGGCCGTACCGGGATACCAGCCGGATTCTGGAAGTTTTGACGCGCGACTTCGGTCGCATGACCCTGTTTGCTCGCGGTGCGCGCGGCGCGAAATCACGTCTGGCGTCTATCCTGATGCCCTTCCAGCCGTTGCTGGTCTCATGGAGCGGTCGGGGCGAGGCCGGGCAGCTGACCCGGGCCGAGCTGGGACCGGCAGCAACGGAAGCGGCGCTGACTCGCCTGCCTCCCGCTGCCCTGATGCCGGCCTATTACCTGAACGAACTGTTGCTGCGGCTGACCACGCGCCACGATCCACTCCCTGTCGTGTTCGAGCTTTACCGAGCTGCACTGCAGGATCTGCACGACGAGTCGCAGTTGCTGCGAGCGCTGCGCCTGTTCGAGAAGCGGCTGCTCGAGACGCTCGGCTACGGTGTTGAACTCGATCACGATGCAGCTGGAGCGCCGCTGCGTGCGGCTCTGTGCTACCGCTATGATGCATCGAACGGTTTCGTGGTGGTTGATCGCAGCCTCGATCCGCAGGCAATTGATGGCGCCGTTATTGCCGCGCTGGCTGCCGAGGACCTGTCCAATTCCGGCACCCTGGAGGCGGCGCGGCTGATCCTGCGTGCCGCGCTCGCGCCGCTGCTCGATGGCCGCGAGCTGGCAACGCGGAGCGTGGCCCGTGCCGTCGCCAGAGGCAGTCGCGGATGATCTTCGGGATCGGCGTCGATGTTCTGAAGGCGGAGCGCATCGATCGCACCTACGCCCGCTTCGGCGCACGTTTTGTTGAACGCCTGCTGATGCCGGCAGAGCAGGCGCAGCTGGCCCGGACGCGCCGACCGCAGCGATTCCTCGCGATGCGCTTTGCTGCCAAGGAGGCGATCGTCAAGGCCATGGGAACAGGTTTTGCGCACGGTGTCTGGATTCGGGACGTTGGGATTGTGCAGAACGCCTGGGGTCGTCCCGAGGTGGTGTATTCGGAACGCGGCGAACGCGTCCGTACCGGTCTCGGCGTCGGCGAGGGGCACGTGACCCTGACCGATGAAGCGGGGCTGATCGTGGCTGTCGCCGTGCTGATGCGCGCATGAGCGAACCGCTGGAAGCGGGCGAGGTCAGCAGCCTGACCGATGCCGCCGAGGGCATCGTGCGTGCCGGCAAGACAGTCTTCGTACCGGGTGCTTTGCCCGGCGAATCGATTGAGTTTCGTCGGCGACAGTCGCGCCGGCAGCATGATCACGCCGAACTGGTTCGGGTCGTCGCCGCGTCACCGGATCGTGTGCCGCCGCGTTGCGCGCATTTCGGCGTCTGCGGCGGCTGCGCGCTACAGCATCTGGCGCCCCCGGCGCAGCTGGTGGCGAAACAGGCCGAACTGGGCGAAGCACTGGCCCGGATCGGGCGCGTCGCGCCTGCGCACTGGCTGGCGCCGCTGGAGGGTCCGCATTGGGGTTATCGGCGCCGCGCCCGGCTCGGGGTCAAGTACGTGCGCAAGAAGGCAAGAGTGCTGGTCGGCTTTCGCGAGCGCGCCAAGCCGTACGTTGCGGAGCTCAGCCGCTGCGAAGTGCTGGCGCCGCCGCTCGACAGCTTGCTCATGCCACTGGCTGAACTGATCGGCGCGCTGTCGATCCGCGAGCGCCTGCCGCAGATCGAGGCGGCGGTGGCTGACTCGACGACCGCCCTGGTACTGCGCGTGCTTGATCCGCCGACCGATGCAGACCTCGGACAACTGCTGGCGTTCGAAGCCGCGCATCCGGTGCGCTTCTATCTGCAGCCCGGTGGGCCCGACACAGTCACGCCGCTGCGCGCACCCGCACCCATACTCGACTATGCGCTCGCGCCTTGGCAGCTGCGATTGCGCTTCGAGCCGACCGATTTCATCCAGATCAATGCGACCATCAATGAGCGTTTGATCCAGCAGGCGCTCGAGCTGCTGGCTGTGGACGACAAATCCGAAGTGTTGGACCTTTACTGCGGGCTCGGCAATTTCACGTTGCCCATGGCGCGCGCAGCCGGCTCTGTAGTCGGCGTGGAAGGTGATGCCGGTCTCGTTGCGCGGGCCCGCGACAACGCTGCGCACAATGGCGTCGGCAACGCGACTTTCCACAGCGGCAATCTTGCAGCCCCGGACCCGGCGGTGGATCGATGGCTCAGCGGACAGTATTCGCATGTGCTGCTGGATCCGCCTCGGGTTGGTGCGGCGGAGATGCTGCCGCATCTGGCAAGGCTTGGCGCCGGGCGAATCGTCTACGTCTCCTGCCACCCTGGGAGTCTGGCGCGCGATGTCGGAGTATTGGTGCATGAATACGGGTACACGCTTGCTGCGGCCGGCGCGGTCGACATGTTTCCGCACACGATGCATGTGGAGTCCATTGCCTTGCTGACGCGCGCGTGACCCTGGGCCCGCTGATGATCGACGTCGCTGGCTACTCGCTCAGCAGCGAGGAGCGCCGGCGCCTGGCGCATCCGCTGGTCGGCAGCGTGATCCTGTTCAGCCGCAACTTTGCCGATGTGGCACAGTTGACGGCGCTGGTGGCCGAGATTCATGCGGTACGCAGTCCGTCGCTGATCGTCGCTGTTGATCACGAAGGCGGTCGTGTGCAGCGTTTTCGCCAGGGTTTTTCAGTGCTTCCGGCGGCGCGCCGCATGGGTCATGAGCACGACCTCGAGCCGCGCGCGGGTCTCGCGCTCGCGCGCGATCTCGGCTGGCTGATGGCGGCCGAACTGCGCGCGGTCGGCATCGATCATTCGTTTGCGCCCTGCGTGGACCTCGACTTCGGCGTCAGCGAAATCATTGGCGACCGGGCTTTCCATCGGCGTCCGGAAACCGTCGGTGCGCTGGCGGTCGCGTACATGCATGGCATGCGCGATGCCGGTATGGCGGCCACAGCCAAGCATTTTCCGGGCCACGGGGCCGTCGTTGCCGATTCGCACCTGGCGTTGCCGGTGGATCGTCGCCGACTGATCGATCTCGATGGCGATCTGGCGCCGTATCGACTGTTGATCGCCAACGGGCTCGCCGGTGTCATGGTGGCGCATGTCGTCTATCCGGATGTCGATGCCGTCCCGGCCAGTGTCTCGGCCCGCTGGATCGGCGGCGTGCTGCGGCAGGAGCTGCGGTTTCAGGGCGTGGTGTTCGCCGACGATCTGTCGATGGCCGGTGCCGCGTCCGTGGGTGGCATCGTCGAGCGCGCGCAACGTGCGTTGGCGGCGGGCTGCGACGTGCTGCCGGTCTGCAACCATCCGGACAGCGTCGAGGCGCTGCTCGAAGGCCTCGCATGCACGACGGACCCGGTCGGTGCACTGCGGCTTGTCCGCCTGCGCGGGCGCGGTGGGTACCTGGATCTGGCGGCCTTGCAGGCTTCGGCTTCCTGGCGACAGGCGCAGATGCAGCTGGCGCGCTCGCAGGCTGCGCCGAACCTCGACCTGAAAGCCTAGCCGCTAGCCGCTAGCCGTTAGCCCAAGGCCCTCAGCGACCGGGCGGCCGAGCTCCCTGCGCAGGGGTCACGACCGCGACAACACCGAAGGCGGGATGGTCGTAGTAGTTCTTCTCGTAGAACTTGATGCGTCGCTGTTCGGTCAGGTCGTAGCGCGGACCGCCGTCGGGAGGTGTGTACTTCAGCGACATCCCCAAGTGCAGGTAAGTGCCGCGTTCAAGAAAGATGATGCCACTGAGCCCCGACGCCTGCACTCCGAGCCGTTCAAGCGTGAAGCCGGCGCGCGAGCCCCAGCTGCTCGGAGTCTGCGCCCAGGCCACATGCGCAATCGGCGTGTAAGCGCTGCTGTTGGCAAGCCGGGATTGAATGTCGCTGAGTTGATACTGCGAGCTGGGGAGCCGTGCGACAAACCGGCCCACCTGGGCGCCACTGGCCGCGCGGTCGCCAGACCCACCGCGGGACTGGCGCGCACCCGGCGAACTCCAGTCTTCGCCCGCGCCGGGCGAATTGGCCCGAAATACGATCAGCTCGACGTTGTAGGTCGGTGCAGGCGCCTGCTGCGCGCCCGGTGCCGTCATCAGCAGTGCGCCGAGGCCGAGCAGCGCCAACGGGCGGAATTTGGGTCGGGATCTCATTCGCCAATCATAGCGGGCGTCGGCGCGATGCCGCTACGCCGACGAGCCGCGCAACTCACTGAGCAGCCCTGCGACGAAATCGAAGCGCTCGGCCTCATCAGGCAGCGGTTCGATCACGCGCAGCTTCAGCGCACCGTCCAGTCGACACTCGCGGTGGCGATCCTGAATCATCCGGATCACGGCCTGTGGATCGACGCGGTTCTCCGCCTCGAACAGCACATAGCCGCCCTGGTCACCGAAATCGAGGCGCCGCACGCCGAGCGCTCGCGCAATCAGCTTCAGTCGGGCCAGCCGGATCAGATTCTGCCCGGGGCCCGGCAACGGGCCGAACCGGTCAACGAGTTCTGCCGCCAGATCGTCGATGCCCGCATCGTCGCTGGCCACGGCCAGCCGCTTGTACAGCGACAGGCGGACATGGACGTCTGCGATGTAGTCATCGGGCAGCAAGGCCGCCACGCGCAGCTCCACCTCTGATTGCGCACCGCCAAGAGCTTCCGGGTCCGGCTCACGCCCCTCCTTCAAGGCACGGACGGTTCGATCGAGCAGATCCATGTACAGCGACAGACCGATCTCGGTCAGCTCGCCGCTCTGTTCCTCACCGAGAAGCTCGCCTGCGCCGCGAATCTCGAGATCATGCGTGGCGAGCACGAATCCGGCGCCGAGTTCCTCCAGCGCTTCGAGTGCCTCGAGTCGCTTCAGCGCATCCGGACTCAGCGCCTTGCGTGACGGCACCAGCAGATAGGCATAGGCACGGTGATGCGAGCGACCGACGCGACCGCGAAGCTGATGCAGCTGCGCAAGGCCAAAGCGGTCGGCGCGATTGATGATGATCGTGTTGGCGGTCGGCACGTCGATACCGCTTTCGATGATGGTGGTGCAGACGAGCAGATTGAAGCGCCGGTGATAGAAATCCACCATCAGCTGCTCGAGATCGCGTTCGCGCATCTGGCCGTGACCGATCCGCACCTGTGCCTCGGGCACCAGTCTGGCGAGTTCCGCAGCGACCTTGTCGATATCGCGGATTTCGTTGTGTACGAAGTAGATCTGTCCGCCGCGGCGCAGTTCGCGCAGTACCGCCTCGCGCAAGGACGCGTCATTGCGTTCGGTGACGAAGGTCTTGATCGCGAGGCGTTCCGCCGGTGGCGTCGTGATCAACGACAGTTCGCGCAAGCCCCCGAGCGCCATGTTCAGGGTGCGCGGAATCGGCGTCGCGGTCAGGGTCAGCACGTGCACTTCGGCGCGCAGTTTCTTCAGTCGTTCCTTGTCCCGTACGCCAAAGCGGTGCTCCTCATCGACGATGATCAGACCGAGGTCCTTGAAGCGCACCTGCGCGTGCAGCAGGCGGTGCGTCGCGATGACGATATCGATGCGGCCGTCTTCGATGCCGGCCGTCACGGCGCTGGTTTCCTTGCCGGTGCGGAATCGTGACAGCGTCTCGATGCGCACCGGCCAGTCCGCAAACCGGTCGCGAAAGTTTGCCGTATGCTGCTCGGCGAGCAGCGTCGTCGGCACCAACACGGCGACCTGCTTGCCGGCCAGCACTGCGACGAACGCGGCACGCATCGCAACTTCGGTCTTGCCGAAGCCGACATCGCCGCAGATGATCCGGTCCATCGGATCCGTAGCCGCCAGATCGCTGAGTACCTTGTTGATGGCTTCCGACTGATCGGCTGTTTCCTCGAAAGGAAACGCGTTCGCGAACGCCTGGTACTCGAGCTCCCGAACGGCCAATGGTGCGGCGCGCTGTGCCTTGCGGCGCGCGTACAGGTCGAGCAGTTCGGCGGCGACGTCGCGAACCTTCTCGGCAGCGCGGCGCCGTGCGCGGGCCCACTGCTCGGTACCGAGCTTGTGCAGCGGCGCCGCCTCGGGCGCGGCGCCGGTGTAGCGGCTGATCAGCTGCAGCGACTGTACCGGTACATAGAGCCGATCGCCGTCCTGGTACTCCAGCACGAGGAACTCGCCCGGCTGGCCACCGACTTCCATGCTCTGCAGTCCGACGTATCGGCCCACGCCGTACTCTTCATGCACAACGGGCGCACCCGCAGTCAGACTTTGCAGGTCGCGCAGGATCGCGTTGGGGTCGAGCTGGCTGCTGCGCCGCCTGCGCTCCTGACGAGCGCGTGTGCCGAACAGTTGCGACTCCGGCAGCAGCAGCACCGGCGGCTCGAGTACCTTGAGGCCCGTGATGTCGGGCGCGACCGTCAGTGCGAACCGCGAGTCGCTGTGCAGGAACTCGCTCCAGGATGCAACGGCTGCGAACGGCAGCCGCGCACCGCGCAGCATTTCGAGCAGCACCTCGCGCCGTCCTGGCGAGTCCACCGCCAGCAGGATGCGGCCGGCAAAGTCACTCACCAGCGCGCGCAATGGTGCCAGCGGTTCTTCAGCGCGAACGTCGAGCCTCAGGGTCACCGGCGCTGTGGTCGCGAATTGCAGCTCATCGGGACCCGCTGCTTCACCCTCGGCATCGGACTTGAACACCGAGATGACGACTCGTGTCGCGGCGTGCAGTCGCTCCCAGGCGTCTGGCGGCGGCACGAAAATCTCTTGCGGCGACAGCAGTGGCCGCTCGATGTCGTAGCGGCGCTCTTCAAAACGACTCTCTACTTCCTGCCATGCGGTCTCGAGCGTGGTCTCCAGATTCTCGCCGCTGACGAGAACAGCGTTGCCAGGCAGATAGTCGAACAGCGTCGCGGTGGCGTCGAAGAACAGCGGCAGGTAGAACTCGATCCCGGCCGGGGCGGTTGAGTCAGTGACGCCGCGGTAGATCGCGCTGCGCGTCGGATCGCCCTCGAACCGTGTGCGGTAGCGGCGTCGAAACGCGCGCACCGCGTCGGCATCGAGCGGCAGTTCGCGGGCCGGCAGCACGCGAACACTGCTCAGCGCATCGAGGGATCGCTGTGATTGTGGATCGAAGCGCCGAATCGCCTCGATCTGATCGTCGAACAGGTCGATCCTGAGCGGCGTATCGCTACCCATCGGAAACAGGTCGAGCAGCGAGCCGCGCAGCGCGAACTCTCCCGGCGCGGTGACCTGGCCGACCGCGGCATAGCCTGCCTCGGTGAGCCGGCTGCGAAACGCCTCGAGAGCGAGTGTCTCGCCCACCGCCAGCGTGAAAGTGCGGGCGCTGACGTAGTCCTGCGGCGGCAGCCGCTGCAGCAGGGTTGCTGCGCTCAGCACCACAATGCCGCGCGAGCGCGTCGGCAGTTCGGCGAGCGCCAGCAGCCGCTCCGAGATGAGGTCCGGATGCGGCGAAAAGACGTCGTAGGGAAGGACCTCGCCATCCGGAAGTGTCAGCACCGGCAGCGCTTCGGCGGCAAAGAACTTCAGTTCAGCCAGCCGCTGCTCTACCGCGCGCGTCGAACTCTCGACTACGACATAGGGGCGTGCATCACTGCGCGCGGCCTCAACGATCGCGAGCGCGGCCGCGCTACCGTGCAGCTGGTGCCAGCGGCAGATCCGGGGAGCGGCTGAAGTCGCGGGCGGACGAAGGATTAATGGAGCAGGCTTGGAATCCGGCATGGAGCTGGCCGGAAAACACGCCCGGCGAACGGCAAAGCGCGCCAGCTTACAGTGATGCTGGATCCGTAACTAGATTCCGCGGACGACCGCGTGGATGACCAGGCTGTGCTCGAAGTAGACCGAGAAGTCAGCGTAGTCCCAGCGTGTGATCGGCGGCGAGCCGACCGCCCCGGAACGTGCCGTCGGCGCACCAAAGCGCGCCTCTACGGTCTGCATGTTCAAGCCACGCTTCGGCACCTCGACCTGCGCGTCGCGCAGGCGAACCTGCCCGTCGACAACGACCAGCTCCGCCTGTGCCGGCAGTGGCGAGCCCATTACGATCGTGATTACGGCCGTTGCGACCGAAGCAAGCATGCTGCGCATCAGGACCTCCTGTTGGAATAAATATACCATCGAGCCGACGGGCCGCGCGCGCGATCCGTCCCGGGTCTCGCTACAACGTGATCTGCGTCCACTTTCGGCGGATCCCTGTGGTTAAATGACGGCGTTTTCGGCCAGAGCCGCGCATGTTCCACCCTCTGTCGGTGTTCGTCGGGTTGCGTTACGTTCGCTCCCGTTCGCACAAATTTTTCGTCTCGTTCATCACCTGGGTTTCGCTGGCCGGCGTGTGCGTCGGCGTTGCCGCGCTGATCGTGATCCTCTCGGTCATGAATGGCTTCGAGGCGGAGCTGCGGGATCGGCTGCTGGCGCTGTCCTCGCACGCCCGCGTGGTGCAGAGCGCAGGCGTGCCGCCGCGCCAGGCGACCGATTGGCAGACGGCCCTGGCGACGGTGCGAGCCTCGCCCGACGTCGCGGCTGCGGCGCCCTATGTCGAACTGCAGGCGCTCGCGGTGCACACCCCCGAGATGCTGCCGATCCAGCTGCGAGGAATCGACCCAGCGCTAGAAGGGGGCGTCACGGAGGCGGCCCAGTCGCTGATCGAGGGCCGCCTGGATGACCTCGCCCCCGGTCTTGATCGCGTGATCGTGGGCAGCGTGATTGCGCAGCGGCTTGCTCTGCTGGTCGGCGATCGGATCAGCGTGCTGGTGCCGACCGTCTCTGCGGAGGGCATTCCGACACCGCGGCTGCGCGAGTTCACGGTGGCGGGCATCTTTGAGGTCGGGCTGCCGGATCACGACGGCGTGCTGGTTCTCGGTGACCTGCAGGATATCGGTGCGCTGGCCACTGCCGATCCGCTCGCACGCGGCATTCGCGTGCGCTTCAACGAAGTGCTGCAGGCGCCGGCAGGCGCCGCGGCGCTGCGTTCCACGCTGGCCGCTGGATTCGAGATCCGCGACTGGACGCAGGACAACGCCAGCTATTTCCGTGCGATCCGTATCGAGAAGACGATGATGGCGCTGATCCTGATGCTGGTCGTCGCGGTTGCGGCATTCAATATCGTCGCGATGCTGGTCATGGTCGTGACCGACAAGCGCAACGACATCGCGATCCTGCGCACCCTCGGTGCCTCGCCGCGCGCCATACTCGGCGCGTTCCTGACTCAGGGGCTGGTCATTGGCTGGGTGGGAGTCATTTCAGGCGTGGCGCTCGGCGTGCTGCTGGCGCTCAACGTGGGCTCGATCGTGCCCGTGCTCGAGCGCGTGTTGGGCTTTCAGCTGATGAATCCCGAGGTCTACTACATCACGCGGATTCCATCCGACCTGCAGTGGGGCAACGTGGCGTGGATCGGCTCGATCGCCCTGGTTTTGACTGCGCTCGCAACGGTTTACCCCGCACTGCGCGCTTCGCGGGTCCTGCCGGCCGAGGCGTTGAGGTACGAATGAAGCGCTGGAGCGAATCGTACGAATGGCTGATCGGCACGCGCTACCTGCGCTCGACCCACCGCCGGGGATTCGTGTCGTTCGTTGCGGGCGTGTCGGTGATCGGGCTGATGCTCGGTGTGGCGGTGCTGATCGTCGTGCTGTCGGTCATGAACGGCTTCGAGCGCGAGCTGCGCAGTCGCATCCTGTCGGTGACGGCGCATGCCACGCTGATGGGTCTCGAGAGCACCTTGCCCGATTGGCAGACCGCTCGCGAGCGTGCGCTGCAGGTGTCCGGCGTGCGGGCTGCAGTGCCGTACGTGGAGGCGCAGGCGATGCTCGCGAACGGTGCGCGGGTGGTTGGCACGGCGATCCGCGGCATTGAACCGGAGCTCGAGCGTCAGGCGGTCGGCCTCGCGGATCGCCTGAAGTCCGGCCGCCTCGAGCAGCTGCAGGCGGGGAGCTACCGGATGATCATCGGCAGCGCGCTGGCCCAGGAGCTTGGAGTCGCTGTTGGTCAGTCCGTCGTGCTGATGGCGCCGGAAGGCACGGTGACCCCGGATGGCATCGTGCCGCGCATGCGTCGTTTCGAGATCGTCGGCATGTTCGAGTCGGGTATGTACGAGTTCGATCGGGGACTGGCGCTGGTGCACATCGCGGACGCGGCGCGAATCTACCGACTCGGCGAAGGAGTCACCGGGCTGCGGCTCGCACTCGATGATCCCTACCGCGCGCCCGCGCTGGTGCGAGAGCTCGCCGTGTCGCTGGGCGGCGGGTTTTTCATCAGCGACTGGACACGCAATCACGCGAACTTCTTCCGTTCGATCGAACTGACGAAGTCGCTGATGTTCGTGATCCTGCTGCTGATAGTGGGCGTCGCTGCCTTCAACATCGTTGCGACCCTGGTCATGATCGTCAAGGAGAAGCAGCAGGACATTGCGATCCTGCGGACGATGGGCGCTGCGCCCGCCAACGTGCTGCGCACCTTTGCGATCCAGGGAGTGCTGATTGGTCTGGCCGGCACCGCGGCAGGGGCTGGCCTCGGAATCCTGCTGTCCCGCAATATTGAATCGATCGTCCACTTGCTGGAACGAGCGCTGAACGTGCAGTTTCTCGATGCGCGCGTTTACCTGATGAGTGACCTGCCGGCGTATGTCGAGTGGCGCGATGTCGTACAGATCTGTGCTGTAGCCTTTGTGCTGTGTGCGCTGGCGACCATCTACCCGGCCTGGCGGGCCGCGCGCACCGCGCCGGCCGAGGCGCTGCGTCATGACTGATCCGATACTCGAGGCCAGCAAGGTGCAGCGTTCCTTTCGCGAGGGCGGCACCACGCTCGAGGTACTGCGCGGTGTTGAACTTACGATTGCAGCAGGTGAACGAATGGCGATCGTCGGCGCGTCGGGCTCCGGCAAGACGACTTTGCTGCAGATCATCGGTGGCCTCGATCAGCCGACTTCCGGCAGCGTGCGGATCCGCGGTCGCGACATTCACGCGCTCAGCGAAGCAGAGCGCTGTGTGTTGCGCAACGAGGCACTCGGCTTCGTGTATCAGTTCCATCATCTGCTGCCCGAATTCACTGCGCTCGAGAATGTCGCGATGCCGCTGCTGGTGCGTCGTGTGCCGGTGGCCGCGGCGCGGGCGCAGGCTGAAGCGCTGCTCGGCAGCGTGGGACTGGCCGGGCGGCTGCGGCACAAGCCGCACCAGCTGTCGGGTGGAGAACGGCAGCGCGCCGCCGTCGCGAGGGCGCTGGTCACGCGTCCATCGCTGGTGCTCGCCGATGAACCGACTGGCAATCTCGACGGCGCCAACGCGCAGCAGGTATTCGACCTGATGCTGCAGCTGAACCGCGAGCTCGGCACGGCCCTGGTCATCGTGACCCATGACCTCAGGATTGCCGCGCGCATGGATCGCACCCTGACGCTGACTAGCGGGATTCTGGTCGAATCAGCCTGATTCACCGCTCGCCGGGCGGGCCCGCAAGCGGTATTTCTGGCGCACACGATGCCGCCAGATCCACTCCAGTACGAACCAGCCCGTGCCACTGGCCAGCAGCGCGCAGATCGCGCAGCCGGCAAGGAAAGGCTGCCACAGCTCACCCAGGCCGTGCTGCAGCCAATCCCAGCTCAGCGAGAACTCGAAGGCTCCCGGCGGCACACCAAGCACAATCGCTCCGACCCGATAAGCCAGGTAATAGATCGGCACCACGGTCAGTGGGTTGACGAGCATCACGGTCGCGATCGCAACCGGCAGGTTCAACCGCAAGCCGATCGAGACCAATACGGCTACCGGTACGTGCACCGGCAGCGGAATGAAGCAGATTGCGAGGCCCGCGGCGAACGCCGAAGTGATGCTGCGACGTTGCAGCGTCCAGAGTCGCGAGTCGGTGAGCAGTCCGCTGAAGGGACGCACATACCAGCGATCCTTGATCGAAGTGAGGCGGTGCGCGAGCGAGCGGATCCAGTGACGGTTCATGCGAGGCTGGCACTCTAGCGGATTCGCCGCGGTTGCCGGCAGCTGTGCGTCACATTGGCTGGCGATCCGGCCCCTGTGGGCGTTGCTGCTTGCCGCTGCGGCGCTCGCGGCGATGGGCGCACTGCTCGTCGCGAAGCAGCGGCGCTGGCGCAAGTCATTCGCCGGGCTGATCGCAGGTTTGTTCGCCGGTCTGCTGTGGAGCAGCCTTGCGGCCGATCGCCACGCCGAGTTGCGCTGGACCGCAGCGCGAAACGGGGAACGAATTCTGGCGCAGGTCGAGGTCGCATCGATCCCCGTCTGGTCGCAGGGTGGCGTGCAGTTCGATGGCCTGCTGCAGCTCGAATCCCGACCCGCACGGGTTCGGGTGCGCTGGCCCGATCTGCCCGCAGCCGCGTCCGATTGGCCGCGCGCGGGGGAGTCGTGGCGGCTGGTGTTGCGGCTCAGTGCGCCGACGGCGGCACGGAACCCTGGGTGGCTCGATGTGGACAAGGCCCTGTTCCGCGAGCGCACAGCGGCGTTCGCCGGAGTGGTCCCGTCGCGGCTGAACCGGCGCGACGCTGCAGCGCCGCTCAGCCTGAACCGCGTGCGCGCGGCCATCGTCGAACGGATGGGTTCGCACGTGATCGATCGCGACGCCGCAGCACTGGCGGCGGCGCTTGCGGTGGGCTTTACCGGCAATCTGTCGACGGAACAATGGCGCGTGTTCAGCGCGACCGGGACCACGCATCTGATCGCGATCTCGGGCATGCACGTGACCTTGTTCGCATGGCTGGCAGCCGGACTCACACGTCGTCTCTGGACCGTGCTGCCCGGTGCAGTGTGGGTGGAGCGCGAGCATGCCGCGGCAGCGGTCAGCCTGGCAGCCGCATTCGCCTACGCGCTGCTGGCGGGCTTCGAGATTCCGGCCCAGCGGACCTGCCTGATGCTCGCAGTATGGTGGGCGGCGCGATTGTCTGAGCGCAGTGCCAGTGGGGTCAGCGTCATCAGCCTCGCACTGCTGGGCGTGCTGCTGTTGGATCCATTTGCGCCGCTCGACCCTGGCTTCTGGCTGTCCTTCATTGCGATCGCGGTATTGATCGGTGCGGACGGACTGCGCGCAGCATCTACCGCCGACGCACCGGCCGCATCATGGTGGGACCGGGTCCGCTCACTGTGGTCGCAGCAATGGGTAGTCGGCATCGCCCTGGCGCCGGTCACGTTCGCACTGTTCGGCAATGCATCCGTCATCGGGCTGATCGCGAACCTGCTGGCGATCCCGCTGTTCTCTGTGCTGCTGGTCCCGATCGTGCTGTTCGCCACGGCTGCCCTGGCCGTGTGGCCGTTGGCCGCAGCGGTCTGCCTTCGCGCCGTTGAGTGGATCTACTTCGCTGCATGGCCCGTGCTTGAAGCGGCTGCGAACCTGCCGCTCGCGATCTGGAGTGCGCAGCCTGGCGTTCTGTGGCTTGTCTGCGCCGCAATCCTGCTGCCGGCAATCGTGTTACCGCTGCCTCGATGGATCAGGGCGGCGCCGGTACTGCTGCTGGTGCCGTTGTGGTGGGGTGGTTCGACGGCGCCACCGGAAGGCTCGTGGCAGGCCGTAGTCTTCGCTGCGGGCGATGCCACTGCGTTGGTGGTTCGTACCCGCCGCCATGTCATCGTCTACGACACCGGTGACAGCTACGGCAGCAACGGACGATTCGCACAGGCTACGCTCGGCACCTGGTTGGCCCGCGAGGTTCGCGGCCAGGTCGATCTGCTGGTGATCAGTCGCGCCAACATGTTCCGGGTCACCGGTGCGGCGCAGCTGTCGCAGCGAGTCCGGGTCGCTCGACTGCGCTTTGGCGGTGACTGGTCGGGACGGCCGCGCGCCGCGCTGCCGTGTCCCCGTACGGCCAACTGGCGCTGGGACGGCGTTGAGTTCGCGTTGCTGTCCGCCGGCCCGGGTCGCTCCTGCGTGCTGCGCGTCCAGTCGCCTGGCGGCAGCTTGCTGGTCGGTGCGCAGCTCGATCGAGCAGAAGCCGAGGCGCTGTCGCTCCAACCGATGCTGCGCCCCGTAGACGTGCTGATCGCACCCCGCAGCGGCGCGCCGGAGCTGATCCCCGCAGCCTTCATTGCGGCGACTCGACCGAGCAAGTTGATCGTCAGTGCGCGGACAGTCAGTTCGCGCCGCGATGCGCAGCTGCGCGCGCTGTGGGGCCTTGAGGCATCTGCGCTGCATACAACCGGCAACGGCGCACTGCAGATCACTGCGCGCGCACCTGATGGCGTGCGGATTGCGCCCCAGGCGGACGGTGAGCGACCTCCGATCTGGCGTGCCGCCGTTCGAGTGCCGTGACTCTGCGGTTCCCGCTATCATCACACTCTGTGCTGGGAGGAGATCTGGGCCGATGTGGGAAATAGTGCGGGCCGGTGGTCCGCTGATGTGGCCGATCATCCTGTGTTCGATTGCGGCACTCGCGATAGTGGTCGAGCGATTCTGGACGCTGCAGCCGCAGCGCGTCATGCCGCGCGGTCTGGTGGACAAAGTCTGGAAGCTGATCGACAACCAGCAAATCAACGACAAGGTGATTGCCGCGCTGAACGAGAACTCGCCGCTCGGCAGGGTGCTGGCGGCAGGACTTGCGAACCGGCACCGACCGCGCGAAGTCATGATGGAACGGCTCGAGGATTCTGGACGACATGTCGTGCATGAGCTCGAGCGCTTTCTGAACACGCTCGGTACGATCGCCGGCGTCGCGCCGCTGCTCGGTCTGCTGGGCACCGTGACCGGCATCATCAAGGCGTTCAATGCGATCAATCAGGGAGGCATGGGCAATCCGCAGATGCTCTCGGGCGGCATCAGCGAAGCGCTGCTGACCACCGCGGCGGGCCTGTGTGTCGCGATCCCGGCGCTGATTGCGTACCGCTATCTGCGCGGCCGGGTGGACCGGATCGTCGTCGAAATGGAAAAGAGCGCGATCACGCTCGCCGATGCGGTCGAAGACGCGCAGCAGCGGCACCGCGAGGCTGACGCCGCTTGAAGCTGAAACCGCGCCGGGCGGAAGAACCCGAGATCAATCTCGTCTCGCTGATCGACGTCGTGCTGATGATCGTCGTGTTCTTCATGCTGTCATCAACGTTCGTCGATGAGAGCCGGCTGGCGTTGAAGCTGCCCGAGACTGCGGCCGGGCCTACCGCACCGATCGGCAGTGAGCCAATGGTCATCACGGTGTCCGAATCCGGCAGCTATCGCGTCAACGAGCTGGAGCTGGTCAATTCGAGTTCAGACACCCTGCGTGCGGCGATACTGCGGCTCGCCGGAACGGACCGGGAGGGAATCGTCGTCGTGCGCGCTGACGCGCGTGCCTCGCATCAGTCGGTCGTGACGGCCATGGATGTGCTGGGGCGTCTGGGCTTCCGGCAGATCAACATCGCGACCATCAATGCGCCGAGCAGCGCAGGCACCCCTTGAGCGTGGCGGCAACGCCTGAGATCCAGAACCCGGCGCGGATTTACCGGCGCTTGCTCAGCTACGCGCGGCCACACCTTGGCATGTTCATGATCGGCGTGGTCGGCATGATTCTGTTCGCCGCGACGGACTCGGCCATGGCCTACCTCGTCAAGGTATTCCTCGGCGGTGCCTTCGTGGAACCCGACCCGCGCATCATCTGGCTGGTGCCGGTCGGCGCGTTGCTGCTGTTCCTGGTGCGCGGCATCGGCGACTACGTTTCGAACTATTTTCCTGGTTGGGTCGGTCGGCAGATCATCAAGGCCATCCGCGCAGAGCTTTTTGCACACTACCTGCGGCTACCGGCGGCCTACTACGACAGCGCCACGTCCGGCCAGATGCTGTCGCGACTGACCTACAACGTCGAGCTCGTGGCGGAAGCAACCACCAGCGCCGTGACGGTGCTGATTCGCGACACGCTGACGATACTCGGCCTGCTGGGCATGCTGTTCTACTTCAACTGGCAGCTGGCGGCCATTGCGCTGACACTCGCGCCGCTGATCTCCTGGCTGATCCAGAAGATCAATCGTTCGTTCCGCCGCTACAGTTCACGCATCCAGGCTTCGATGGGCGACGTGACCCGGGTGACGAAGGAAGCGCTGGATGCCCACCGGGTCATCAAGATCTTCAACGCCGAGGCGTTCGAGGAGCGCAGCTTCGGGGTCGTCAACGAGCTCAACCGCCATACGAACATGCGACTGATTGCGGCCAAGGCGGTCAGCAATCCGGTGGTGCAGATGATTGCCGCCGTGGGCCTTGCAGCGGTGATCTACTTTGCCATCCAGCAGGTGTTTGCCAAGGAGATGGGAGTCGACGATTTCCTGGCTTTCCTGACCGCGCTGCTGCTGATCACCGCGCCGCTGCGGCGGCTCGTCAACGTGTTCGGACCGCTGCAGCAGGGCATCGCTGCCGGCGCGAGCGTGTTCGACGTGCTCGACCATCCCGGCGAATCGCCGGGCGGTCCGCGCAGCCTGGAACGCGCACGCGGGGCGATTGAACTGAAGAATGTGAGCTTCGAGTACGGTCCCGAGAAGGCGACGGTGCTCAGGAATGTGAGCCTGAAGATTCCAGTCGGCTGCACCGCAGCGCTGGTCGGCAAGTCGGGCAGCGGCAAGTCCACGCTGGTGAGCCTGATTCCGCGATTCTACGACCCCACGGCAGGCAGCATTCTGGTGGATGAGGTTGACGTGCGTGAATACCGCCGCGCGGATCTGCGTCGCCAGGTCAGCGTCGTGACCCAGGATGTCGTGCTGTTCAACGACTCGATCCGCAACAACATCGCCTTCAACCTGGCGGATCCGCACTCAGCGCAGGTCGAGCGGGCCGCGCAAGCCGCCTACGTGATGGAGTTTGCGGCGGAGCTCCCCGGTGGCCTCGACAGCATGGTGGGCGATCGCGGCTCGCTGTTGTCGGGCGGACAGCGGCAGCGGATCTCCATCGCCCGCGCCTTGCTTAAGGACGCGCCGATCCTGATCCTTGATGAAGCGTTCTCCGCGCTCGACACGGAGTCCGAGACGCGGATCCAGGCCGCTCTGGCAGGGCTGGTGCGCGAGCGAACGACGCTGGTCATTGCGCATCGCCTGTCGACGATCGAGTCCGCCGATCTGATCATCGTGCTGGATGAGGGCACGATTGTGGCGATGGGAACGCATGCTGAACTGATGCAGCGCGACGGCCTGTACGCGCAGCTGCATCAACTGCAGTTCAACGTCTGAGCAACCCGGGCCCCGGCTTGGAGCGCTGGCTCAACGACATCTGGTATGGCGACCGATCATCGGGTTGGTGGCTGGTCCCACTTGCCTGGGTGTATGGCGCTGTCACCGCCAATCGACGCTTGTGGTATCGGCAGGGTTGGTTGAAGAGCGGCCGAGCGGGCATTCCCGTCATCGTCGTCGGTAATCTGAGCGTCGGCGGCAGTGGCAAGACGCCGCTCGTGATCCAGCTCGTCACTGCGCTCGTGCGGCGCGGACTGCGAGTCGGCGTGCTGTCGCGCGGCCATGGGCGCCGCGCCGACGGTATCCAGGCTGTTGCGGAAGATTCGCGACCCGAGGACGTCGGCGACGAGCCACTATTGATTCGTCGTATGACCGGCGCAGCGGTCATGGTGGGCCGCGATCGACTCGCTGCCGCCCAGCAGCTGGCCCGCGACGGCGCCGAGATTCTGCTCAGTGACGATGGCTTGCAACACTATCGGCTGCAACGGGATCTGGAGATCGCAGTCGTGGATGCCGACCGCAATCATGGCAACGGGCGGCTGCTGCCAGCGGGGCCATTGCGTGAACCGACGGTGCGGCTGCAAACCGTGGACTGGCGTGTCGTGGTCGGCAGCGATCCCGCCGCGATTGCTCGCACGCTGGGCGAGCTGTCGGGTCCCGCGTTCGGTGCGCAGCGTGAGCTCGCGGCGGCACGCAACTTGTTCACGCCTGATGTGACCAAGCCGCTGCTCCAGTTCGCCGGACAGCCCGTGCACGCAGTGGCGGGACTCGGATATCCGGGTCGGTTCTTCACGATGTTGCGCGCCGTGGGCCTGCAGATTGTCGAACACGCGTTTGCCGATCACCACGCCTACAGTGCCGAGGACCTCGCTTTCGCTGCCGATGAGGTCGTGCTGATGACCGAGAAGGATGCCGTAAAATGTGGGCAGTTCGCGGGCCGCAACTGGTGGGCGGTGCCGCTGCATCTCGTTTGCGACGAGCGGGCGTTTGATCAGCTCCTGGCGCAGATCATCGCGCGAGTCGCAAGATCTTCCTGAGAATCTACCGAGGACTCATCACATGGACTCCAGACTGCTAGAGATACTCGCTTGCCCGGTCTGCAAGGGGCCGCTCGTGTATCGACGCTCGGCCGGCGTGCTGGTTTGCCGAATCGACCGACTCGCTTATCCGATCCGCGACGAGGTGCCGGTAATGCTTGAGCAAGAAGCGCGCACGCTGACCTCGGACGACCCGCTGCTCGAGCGTTGAGGCGATGTACCGGATCGTCATCCCGGCGCGTTTCGCGGCGTCGCGTTTTCCAGGCAAGCCGCTGGTTTCGATTGCGGGCAAGCCGATGCTGCAGTGGGTCTTCGAGCATGCCGGCAAGGCCGGTGCAGCCGAGATTCTGATCGCGACCGACGACGAACGGATCCGTGCGGTTGCGACGGGTTTTGGCGCCAGCGTCTGCATGACTGAGGTCGGGCATGCTTCGGGCACCGACCGGATCGCCGAAGTGGCCCGTGCGCGTGGCTGGGGACCGCAGGATATCGTCGTCAACGTGCAGGGTGATGAACCCTTGATCGAGCCGGCGCTGATTCGACAGGTGGCGAACATGCTGGAACGCGACCCGTCAGCCGGCATCGCGACGTTGGCGACGCCCATCCAATCCGTGGAAGCGCTGCTGGATCCGAATGTCGTCAAGGTCGTGACCGCTGCACACGGCGGTGCGCTGTATTTCAGTCGCGCGCCGATACCCTGGGTACGGGACGGTGCAACAGCTGGAGTCGCCTCACAGACCCGCTTCGATTCTGCCCGCCGCCATCTCGGCCTGTACGCCTACCGCGTCGCGACGCTGTGCATGCTCGCTGCGCGCCCGCCGTCGGAGCTCGAGCAGCTGGAACGGCTCGAACAACTGCGGGCCCTCGAGGCTGGTGTTCGTATCGTCGTCGCCGATGCCGAAGTGCAGCCGGGGCCAGACGTCAA
>JBBQWY010000003.1:0-122701 GCA_038210215.1 Steroidobacterales bacterium | reverse complement strand
CTTCGCGATTCACCCGGTGGCCGGTCGCATGCCTGGCCACATGAACGTGCTGCTGGCCGAGGCCAAGGTGCCTTACGACATCGTGCTCGAAATGGACGAGATCAACGACGACTTTCCCCAGACCGACGTCACGATGGTGATCGGCGCGAACGACATTGTGAACCCGGCTGCGCAGGATGATCCGAGCAGCCCGATCGCCGGCATGCCGGTGCTCGAAGTGTGGAACTCGAAGACCTCGATCGTCATGAAGCGCTCGATGGCCTCAGGCTATGCCGGTGTCGATAATCCGCTGTTCTTCAAGGACAACAACCGGATGCTGTTCGGTGACGCCAAGAAGATGCTCGACGAAGTGCTCAGCGCATTGAAGGCTTGAAGCTCGGCCGCCATACGGCCAGCAGAATGTTCGCCAATGACAGGGCGAGCATGGTCCACAGTCCCGCCCATTCGGTACGCAGCAAGGGAGCCAGCGCTGCCTGGTCGGCGGTGCCGCTGGCGAGCGCCGCGGCCGCGAGTTCGTTGGCCCGTGTGGCGCTCGATTGGATCGTCAGCAGCGTACCTTCGAACATCACGAGCCCAAGCAGTGCTTTGATCCAGGCCCAGCCGGTGTCCATAAACGCTTTGGTTACGGCGATCGCGAGCAGCCCGCTGATCAGCGTGATCATCAGCGAGGGCATCAGGATCCAACTCGCGATGGCATCAATGCCGGCGCGCACCGCGGCGTAGCCGGCCAGCGAATCCTTTGGCGCGGTGCTGACGAGCACCACGCAGCAGGCGAGTGAACCCATCACACCGACCGCGCCGAGCTGATGCAGGATCTTGAGAATGCGGGCCCACATGGTTCACAGCGTGCTCACGATCACTTCTGCTGCAGCATTTCCGACAGCCCGAGGCCGGTCAGGGCCTTGGCGCTGTGCGCGAGCCACCACATCAGCCCCATCATCAGGGCCATTGACGGCAGTGCGAGGGCGGGATAACTGAGCAGCGTCAGCCGGCCGAGTTCCGAGTTGAATGCCTCGGTACCGGCCGGACTTCTAACGATCCAGCGTGCCAGTACGAAGTTCATGACCGCCGAGAACGCGAAGGTGCCGGCAAGGCCAAGCGTGCCGCGGCGCAGCCGCTCATCGAATCGGGTCCGGGTGCCGCGTTCCTGCAGCGCCGCCTCAATCTTCGGCACGTTGAACAGCTGCGGATTGAACACCAGCACCCTGATCAACGGCCAACGAGTCCAGCTCGAGCCGAGCACGGCGAGCCCGATCAGCGCAGGAATCGCCGCCTCCTTGACCGCGAGCCAGTACGGGTCGACCTTCAGCAGGCCGATGCCGCCGGTCAGCAAGGTGCTGACGACGCCGAGCAGCGCGAGCCAGCTGAGCTTGCGCCGCGTGATGGCATCGCGGATGCCCCAGCCGATCGGAAACGACAGCGCCAGCAGCAGCGCACCGGTCGTGCCGAGCCGTTCGGCACTGCTCAGCTGCATCAGGACTACGGCCGGCACGATGATCGTGATCGCGATCTCGAGCAGCGGATTGCCTTGGCCGACAGGGGCGACGGCGGGGCGGCGGGTAGGGTCTGTCATAAGTCAGCAAGCCTAACCTGCCGCGAGCCGGCTGGCAGCCCGCGACTGCACGGCGCAGAGCCGCATCGACGTGTCCGCGCGTTTTCTGCTACCGTCGCGCCCCCGCGATGCTGTCCACGTCCCATATTTCCATCCAGTTCGGCGCCAAGCCGCTGTTCGAGAACGTCACCGTCAAGTTCTCGGACGGCAACCGCTATGGCCTGATCGGCGCCAACGGCTGCGGCAAGTCCACGCTGATGAAAATCCTCGGCCGCGAGCTCGAACAGAGTTCGGGCGAGGTCATGCTGCAGACCGGCATGCGTCTCGGCAAGCTGAACCAGAACCAGTTTGCCTACGAAGACGAGCGCGTGCTCGATGTGGTCATGCAGGGGCACGTCGAGATGTGGAATGCCATGCGCGAGCGCGACGCGATCTACGCCGATCCCGATTCGACCGACAACGACTACATGCGCGCCGCGGATCTCGAGGCCAGGTTCGCCGAATACGGTGGCTACAACGCCGAAGCGCGCGCTGGCAGCATTCTGGCCGGCGCGGGCATTGCCGAGTCGCTGCACAATGGGCCGATGCGCGAGGTCGCGCCGGGCTGGAAGCTGCGCGTGCTGCTGGCGCAGGCGCTGTTCTCGAAGCCGGACGTGCTTTTGCTCGATGAGCCGACCAACAACCTGGACATCAATTCGATTCGCTGGCTCGAAGGTGAGCTGAACAACTACGACGCGACGATGATCATCATCAGTCACGATCGTCACTTCCTGAACCAGGTCTGCACGCATATTGCCGACCTTGATTTCGGCGAGCTGCGCATCTACCCCGGCAACTATGACGACTTCATGCTCGCTTCGACCCAGGCCCGCGAGCGCGTCGCGGCGGCCAACGCCAAGGCCAAGGACCGCGTGGCCGAGCTGCAGGAGTTCGTGCGGCGATTCTCGGCCAATGCCTCGAAGGCGCGGCAGGCGACCTCGCGCCGCAAGCAGATCGACAAGATCCGCATCGAGGAGATGAAGCCCTCGTCACGGCAGAACCCCTACATCCGCTTCGAGCAGGCGAAGAAGCTGTATCGCTCCTGCGTGTCGGTCGAGAAACTCGGCTTTACGTACCCGGGTGCGGACGCGCCAGTGCTTGCGAAGTTGAGCTTCGAAGTCGAGGCCGGTGAGCGCATCGCGATCATCGGCCCGAACGGCATCGGCAAGACGACACTGCTGCGCTGCCTGGCCGGCGAACTGACGCCGAGTCATGGCAGCATCAAGTGGGTCGAGAATGCCGACGTTGGCCATATGCCACAGGATCCGCAGACCGAGTTCGCCCGCAAAGTCGATTTGTTCACGTGGATGGGCGAGTGGCAGGTGCCGAGCGATGACCAGATCGTGCGCGCGACACTAGGGCGGATGCTGTTCTCCGGCGATGAAACCAAGAAGCCGGTCACGGTGCTGTCCGGTGGTGAGAAGGGCCGCATGATCTACGGCAAGCTGACGTTGACGCAGCCGAACGTCATGCTGCTGGACGAGCCCACCAACCACATGGACATGGAAACGATCGAGTCGCTGCAGATCGCACTCGAGAAGTATCCCGGGACCTTGATCTTCGTGTCACACGACCGGGAACTGGTCGGCGGTCTGGCAACGCGCATCCTCGAGATGCAACCGGGCGGCGCGATTGTCGATTACCGCGGCAGCTACGACGAGTACCTGCAGGCTCAGGGCATCGCGGCCTGAGGTTTTGTGACGCAGTAATTGCGGAGTCGCTGGGGGGCAGCCAGCTGAGGTAGGCTGCGCGCCATGCATCTGTTCAAGCTCCTGGCCGCAACCCTGATGGCTGCCCTGGTGATCGCCGGCTGTGGCGGTCAGCCGGCTCCTGCGGGCGGCCCGCCGGCCGGTCCGCCGCCGCTGACCGTCGTCACGGCGGTGCCTGAGCGGCAGCAACTGGGCGTCGAGATCGAGGCGGTGGGCACGGCGCTTGCGAACGAGTCGGTCGAGATCACGGCCAAGGTGTCGAACCGGATCGAGGCGATCCGCTTCGATGATGGCGAGCGGGTCAAGCGCGGTACAGTGCTGGTCGAACTGGACCGTGCGCAGACCGCAGCTGATCTCGCCGAAGCAGAAGCAAATCTTGCGGAGAGCCGCAATCAGTTCGCGCGCGGCCGAGATCTGGCCGTAACGGCGGCATTGTCCCGCGCGCAACTCGACCAGCTTGAAACTGCGGTCAAGACGGCCGAGGCGCGGCTCAGTGCGGCGCGTGCACGGCTGGCCGACACGGTGATCCGTGCGCCGTTCGATGGTCAGGCGGGATTTCGCCAGGTCAGCGTCGGGGGCCTCGTGAATCCTGGTGCGGTCATCACCACGCTCGACGACACTTCCGTGATCAAGCTCGAGTTCACGGTGCCGCAGAGTTTTCTGTCGGACCTCGCACCGGGTCTTCCGATCGAGGCGCGCGTGGATGGTCTCAGTGAGCGAATCTTCGTCGGCAAGGTCGCGACAATTTCGCCGCGT
The DNA here is from genome assembly GCA_038210215.1 of Steroidobacterales bacterium. Classification (GTDB taxonomy): domain Bacteria; phylum Pseudomonadota; class Gammaproteobacteria; order Steroidobacterales; family Steroidobacteraceae; genus UBA964. The sequence goes on along the minus strand of JBBQWY010000003.1, from coordinate 118,645 downwards.
GTCGATCCCCTGACCCGCTCGGTCGCGGTGCGCGCGGAACTCCCCAACCCGCAGCGACTGCTGAAGCCCGGCATGTTCATGAGCGTCACGCTGCGGGGTTCCGAGACGTCGATGCTGGTGCTCCCCGAGCAGGCGCTGGTACCTGAGGACGGTCGGAACTACGTTTTCGTGGTCAATAACGGACGTGCCGAGCGCCGTGAAGTCACGGCAGGCCTGCGTCAGCCTGGTTTTGTGGCCATCCTGCAGGGCCTGACCGATGGCGAACGCGTGATTGTCGACGGCACGTTCCGCACTCGCGACGGTGCAGCCGTGATCGAGGCGGGCACCGCGCCGCCGGTGGAGCCGGCCCGCCCATGACGCTGTCAGAGTTCTGCATCCGGCGGCCGGTGTTCGCAACCGTGCTGTCGCTGCTGCTGGTGATCTTTGGACTGGTCTCACTCGAGCGCCTGACGGTCCGCGAGTATCCCGACATCAGCCGCCCGGTCGTCTCGATCAACACGGTGTACCGCGGCGCCTCCGCGGCGGTCGTCGAGAGCAAGATCACGCAGGCGATCGAAGAGCGGGTCGGCGGCATCGAGGGAGTCATCAAACTCGAGTCCGACAGCGAGGACGAGCGCTCCAGCATCCGCATCGAATTCGATGTCGAGCGCGACATCGACGCCGCCGCCAATGATGTCCGGGACCGCATCGCCCGCGTACTGGCAACGCTGCCGCCGGAGGCCGATCCGCCGCAGGTCACCAAGGCCGATGCCGGCGCCGAGTCGGTCATGTTCCTGAATTTCCGCGCACCGGCGATGACACCGCTCGAGGCGACCGATTACGTCGAGCGCTACATCGTCGATCGACTGTCGGTTGTGCCCGGTGTGGCGCGTGCGAGCGTCTCTGGCGGCCGGCGCGCCGCAATGCGGATCTGGCTCGACCGGCAGGCGCTCGCGGCACGGCAGCTGACGGTCAGCGACATCGAGAGTGCGCTGCGGCGCGAGAACGTGTTGCTGCCGGCCGGGCGGATTGAATCGACGCAGCGCGAGTTCTCGCTGCGCACCGAGGTCGGGCTCGATACCGAGGCGGACTTTCGTGCCCTCGTCATTGGTCGCGGTGCGGCGGGTCACCTGGTGCGGCTCGGCGAGGTTGCCGAGGTGCGGCTCGGTGCCGAGGACGAGCGTACGCTGCTGCGGACCGATGGCAGCACGGGCGTCGGGATGGGTATCGAGGCGCAGTCGAAGGCCAACGTGCTCGATGTCGTGCGCGGCGTGCGTGCCGAAGTACAACGGATCACCGACGAACTGCCCGATGGCGCGGAGCTGCTGATCAACGTCGACAACGGCGTCGCCATCGAAGCAGCGCTGCGCGAGGTGCTGATCGCGATCGTGTTCGCCTTCGGTTCCGTGCTGCTGGTGATCTACTCGTTCCTCGGCACGCTGCGCAGCACGCTGATCCCGGCGATCACGATCCCGGTGTCGATCACCGCTGCGGCGATCGCGATGTACGCGCTCGGTTATTCGATCAACGTGCTGACGCTGCTCGGCCTCGTGCTCGCCATCGGTCTGGTCGTCGACGATGCGATCGTAGTGCTCGAGAACATCTATCGTCGCGCCGAACAGCATGAGTCGCCGATCGTTGCAGCCGTGAACGGCAGTCGCGAGATTGGTTTTGCCGTGATCGCAACGACTTTGACCCTTGCCGCGGTGTTCGTGCCGATTTCGTTCCTGCCCGGCGATGTCGGCCGGCTTTTTCGTGAATTTGGGCTGACGCTTGCGGCCGCGGTGCTGTTCTCGGCGCTGGTGGCCCTGACGCTGACGCCGATGATGGCCTCGAAGCTGCCGCCCGAGGATCGCAGCCGTCACTCGGCCGTCGCGCGACGCATCGGAGTCTGGTTCGATCGTCTCGCAGCGGCCTATGACCGCAGGCTGCGGCAGCTGATCGGCCGGCCCTGGCTGATCGTCGGCGGGGTGCTGGGACTGTCTGTGCTGGGGGCGGTGACGTTCCGCAGCATTCCCGAGGAGTTCTCGCCGACGGCTGATGTCGGGCGTGTGTTCATCAGCATGACCGGGCCGGAAGGCGCGAGCTTTGCCTACACCGAGGAATACGGCCGGCGCATCGAGGCGGTGCTGCAGCGCGAAATGGACAAGGGCGAGATCCAGCGGGTGGTGTTCCGGATGCCAGGCGGCTTTGGCGGCGGCACGGGCGCCGTCAACACGGCGCGGGTAATCGTGGTGCTGGTCGACTGGCGGGATCGACAGCGCAGCGCCCAGGAGATCGCGCGCGGACTGGTGCGCGAACTGGGCACGCTGCCGGGCGTGCGCGCGTTCCCGATCACGCCGGGGAGCCTGCGCGTCGGCTTTGGCTCGCCGGTGCAAGCCGTGATCGGCGGACCCGATTACGAGCGCCTCGCCGAGTGGTCGGCGAAGCTGACGCCGATTGCCGAGGCGAATCCCGGATTGACTGGCGTGGATTCGAGCTGGAAGGCGAGCAAGCCGCAGGTCAACGTGGCGATCGATCGCAACCGCGCGGCTGACCTCGGCGTGTCGCTGCAGACGGTCGGGCGCACGCTCGAAACCGTGCTCGGCTCGCGCATCGTCACGACGTTCATCGACCGCGGTCGCGAGTACAACGTGATCCTGCAGGCAGACCGCGAGGATCGCGCAACGTTCTCGGACCTGACCAATATTCAGGTGCGCTCGGATCGCAGCGGCGAGCTGATTCCGCTCGCGAACATCGTACGGCTGACAGAGACCACCGGGCCGACCGAGTTGTCACGGTTCAATCGTCTGCGCGCCTTCGAGATCTCGGCGGATCTTGCCGAGGGCTACAGCATGGGCGAGGCGGTCAAGTGGTTTGAAGAGACTGTCAGAGCCGAGTTGCCCGAGGGTGCAACGCTGATGTGGGACGGCGAGAGCGGCGACTTCGTGCGCAGCGGCGGCCAGCTCTACTTCACCTTCCTGTTCGCGGTGATGATCGTGTTCCTGGTGCTGGCCGCGCAGTTCGAGAGTTTCATCCATCCGGCGATCATCATGGTGACGGTACCGCTCGCGCTGCTGGGCGCCGTGTTTGGCCTCAAGCTGCATGGCATGAGCATCAATATCTTCAGCCAGATCGCGGTCGTGATGCTGATCGGTATTGCCGCCAAGAACGGCGTGCTGATCGTCGAGTTCGCAAACCAGCTGCGCGATCGCGGCCTTGAGTTCACCGAGGCCGTCGTCGAAGCGGCGACCACTCGCCTGCGCCCGGTGCTGATGACGAGCCTGTGCACGGCCTTTGGTGCGATCCCGTTCCTGCTTGCAACCGGCGCGGGCGCTGAACAGCGGCGACCCATCGGCATTGTGGTCTTTTACGGCACGCTCGTGTCCGTGGTTCTGACCCTGTTCGTCGTACCTGCGGTGTATTCGCTGGTGGCTCGTCGCACCCGCGCGAGTGCGCACACGAGCCGCTTGGTGGATCGTTTGCTCGGGACCGGCCCGGCGGCGTGAGGCCGCCGCTGCTGACGGCGACTGTGCATGCGGCGATGCAAAGTGCGCGCCAGAGCGGGCGGCGGTCGCTCGTCTGTTCGCTCGATCTGCAGCGTTCAGAAACGACGATAGAGATCGATGTCACCTGCTGGCGCGCGCACGGCATCGAATACCCGTATCTCGAAACCTGCCGCGATCGAACCATCTGCTACTGGGATGGCGCCGCGTTCGCGTCGGTGTCGCGCTATTCATCGGCGCTGATCAAGCTCGTACCGACCGAATGGGGTCCGCCGACGTTCGAGATCGACGGCATCAAGATGCTGCCCACCGCGAAGGTCTCACCGTATGCCGACGCCGGGCGGAAGGTGCATCTGATCCGGCCCGGCGGCAAACGGATTCTCGATACCTGCGGCGGGCTCGGTTACTTTGCGGCCTGGTGTCTGGCCGGCGGCGCAGCGAGCGTGCAATCCTTTGAGAAGAACGCTGATGTCCTGTGGTTGCTTGGCCTGAATCCCTGGTCGCCAGCACCGGATGAGCGCCATGTGCTGAGTCATGCGGATATCACCCAACAGATCGGCGAGCTTCCGCACGCGTCTTTCGACGCAATCCTGCACGATCCGCCGCGCTTCGGAATTGCCGGTGAGCTGTATTCGAAGTCTTTCTATGCGCAGCTCGCAGCGGTGTTGAAGCCCGGCGGAAGCATGTTTCACTACACGGGTGCGCCGAACCGGTTGACCAGCGGGCGGGATGTATCGAACGAAGTCGCACAGCGACTGCGCGCGGTCGGATTTCGAACGCGTGTCGAAGGGGACGGAATCCTCGCAGTGCTCGCCGCGCGCAATGCTACAAGATAACGATCAGGATTCCGGCGGCCTGAATTGCTGGCTGAGAATTGCGGACTGATGGTATGGTCGCGTAGCAAAAAACGCTGCCGGAACCGCGCTGAAGCCGTAATCGGTCCGTGCCATCTGAAGGAGTAAGACGAACCATGTGCCCAGTTGCTAAGCAAGAGAAGATTGACGTTTCCCGCCGCTCAGCCCTGGTCGGTGCGGGCCTCGGCGTTGCGACGCTGACCGGTCTCGGTGCCGTTGCGCTGACCGCATCGAATACCGCCTCGGCCAAGGCCTCCTCGCCGGTTCCGACGAATCCGACGCAGGCGCTCGAGCGCTTGATGGACGGCAATGCGCGCTACATCGCCGGCAAGGCGATGGGCCCGAACCGCGGATCGGACCGACGCAAGGAAACCGAGTCGGAAGGGCAGAGCCCGTATGCGGCAATCATTTCCTGCGCCGACAGTCGCGTTGCACCGGAGATCCTGTTCGACGAGGGGGTCGGCGACCTGTTCGTGATGCGCGTGGCCGGCAACGTTGTCGACCCGCTGATTCTGGGCTCACTCGAATTCGGCGTCGCCGTGCTCGGCTGCAAGACCATCATGGTGCTCGGTCACGAGGAGTGCGGTGCCGTGAAGGCAGCGATGGACGTTGCAGCAGGTGGTGACAAGCTGCCGGGCAATATCCAGGCGCTGGCCGACAAGATCGGACCCTACGTCAAGGGCATCGACAAGAAGAAGGTACCGCAGGCGGTGCGCGTGAATGCGCGCGAGACCGTCAAGGAGATCCTGGTGAAGAGCTCGATCATCAACGATGCGGTGAAGTCAGGCAAAGCCAACATCGTCGCAGGCTACTACGATCTGGACGAAGGTCGGGTCACGATGGTCCCGGCGTAAGTACTGTCCGGACGTACGCACAGTCCGGGCGAAAGCACTGACAACAGAAGGGCCGGCAGCAATGCCGGCCCTTCCGATCAAAACCGGACCATGGCCTCGATCGCCAGGGTCCGCGGCGGATCGACGAAGCCGTAGTAGCTGCGCGCCGCGAAGATCGAACCCGCGAGCGGTACGTCGCCCGAGTAACTGACGACCTGTTCGTCGGTCAGGTTCCGCCCGATCAACGCCAGCTGCCAGTTGCCTTCGGCCGGGCCGAACGCGATCCGCGCATTGAGCTTGGTGTAGGCATCCTGCGCGCTGGCCGGATCCAGCGTCAGCGAAGTCAGGTAGTCGGCTGAGTACAGCACGTCAACCACAGTGTTGAGCCGGAAGCGATCGCCGATCGGCCAGGTGTAATCTGCCGAGACGACGCCGGTCAGATCCGGTGCGAGCTGGTTGTCGAAGCCGTCATAGACGCAGTTGCCCGCGACGCGCGGAGCGGTCGCGAACAGCGTGGCCGGCGCTGCGAAATAGCACTGGCCGTCGAAGCGGCTCCACTCAAAATCGAGATAGGCGACCGAGCCCGCCAGGAACAATCGATCGGTCGCCTGCCAGCGACCCTCGATCTCGATGCCCTGCACCTTGGCGCTGCCATTGCCGACATTGAAGCCGAGCCGGCCGTCGAAAGCGCTGGTCTGCAGGTCTTTGTAGTCGGTGTAGAAGATCGCGGCATTGATCTGAGCCGAACTCGACACGTTGGTCTTCAAGCCGAGTTCATAGGCGGTCGCCTCTTCAGGCTCGTACTCGAACGTGCCGAACGGCGGGGCGCGGTTCGAGCGCGCATCAAAGCCGCCGGACTTGTCGCCCTTGGCCCAGGACAGATACACCATCGAGTCTTGGCCGAAGTCGTACTGTACATTCAGCAGCGGCGAGAATTGCTCCTCAGAGCGCGAGCCCGACACGGAGTGCCGCTGGATGCCCAGCAGGTTCAGGTACAGCACGTCGATTAGGCCGGGTGCCGCATCAGGACCGCCGACGCCGCTGGCGATTCTCGCGACGCGTGAGCCGTTCTTGTCTTCGGTGGACCAGCGGCCACCCGCGGTCACGCGAAACTGGTCACTGACGTTCCAGGTAGCTTGCGCGAATGCGGCGAACAGCTCGCTATCCTGCGTGAACACGCGCGGGTTGGAAGTATTGCCGAATACCGCACCCGAGCCCATCGGCAATCCGGGATTGAGGTTGATCACTGTCGCGACGGTGCTGTTCGCAGGGAAGTAAACAATGTCAGTCTCGAACAGGTCGTAATCCTGATAGAAGAGGCCTGCGATCCAGGAGACGCGCTGATCGGTCGGAGACGTCAGCCGTAGTTCCTGGCTGAACTGGTCGAACTCTTCTGTGATGCCGGCCGTGAACACGTTAGCACTGGAGAAATCACAATCGCAGGTCTCGTCGAGGTCGTAAGCGCTGTAGCCGGTGACCGAGGTCAGCGTCAGCCCGCCGATCTGGAAATTCATCGTCAGCGCGACTTCTTCGTTGTCGAGATTGCTGAACTCGCCATTCGAAGAACGTTGGCCATCGAGCGTGTTGTTCAGCACCCCGGCGTCCTGCATGAACACGCCGCGCAGGATCTGCCCATAGGTTAGCCCCGCGGTGCCGGGCAGCGGGTTGGTCGTTGTGCCACCGGGAACTGTCGCGCTCGGACGCAACAGCGGTGCGGCCCCCCGCTCGCCGAAGATCTCGATCTGTCGGCCGACGACATCGAAACTGCCGCCTTCGATGCGCAGCGTCGCGTCAAAGCGATCGCTCGGTTGCCACTGGAAAGTCAGCCGACCGCCGAGCTCGTCGCGGCTCGGTTCATCGCGACCCAGCGTCAGGTTGCGCGTGTAGCCGTCGGACTCGCGGTAACGCACCGCGAGGCGCGCACCGAAGGTCTCGGTGAACGGCCCTGACAGCACGACGTCGACGGACTGTTCGTTGAGTTCGTTTTCGTATAGCGCGCGGACCATGCCCTCGAACTCACTGCCCGGCTTGGCGCTGATCAGGTTCACGGCGCCGGCGATCGCGTTCTTGCCGAACAGGATCGGCTGCGGACCGCGCAGCACTTCGACCCGTTGCAGATCGAGGAAGGGCATGCGCGACTGGTGGCCGCGGCCGCGATAGATGCCGTCGGCATACTGACTCACCGATTGCTCGAAGCCCTGGTTGAGCCCTGAGCCGATGCCGCGGATGTAGAAATTGTTGGCAATGCCAGTCTCGGTGACCTGCAGATTCGGCACATAGGCCTTCAGGTCGTCGAGCCTCACCACGCCGGCTTGGGCGAGCTTCTCGCCGCCGATGGCGCTGACGGAGATGGGCACATCCTGCAGTGACTCTTCGCGCTTCTGCGCGGTGATGATCACTTCTTCGAGCACCGCCACCGATTCCTGTTGCGCCTGCGCCAGCGCAGCAGGGCTCAGCAGCAACGCGAGCGCGGGCCACATCCTTGCTTCTCTCATCAGAAACTCCCCCTCAGTAAGTTTCGAATCCAGTACTCAGCAGTTCGTTTATACACCGCCGTTACGGTTTGCAGAAGGTTGTCGCATCTGCGCAACGCGGAACCGGCCGGCGACGAAGGCGGCATCGGTCAGCGAGGCATTGCCGGCCGGGTTCAGGCCGGTCACGTGGTAATCGCTATAGGCCGCGGCGAAGTTCAGCGGCATCGGCCCGGTCAGGTTGCAGGTCAGTTGGGCGCCGGCCTGGGCATAGGCGGCGGTCGCATCGGCCAGAAAGCCGGAATCTGTCGAATACACGAACGCTGTGAGGCCACCGACACGCCGGACATCAGCGGTCGCCTGCCGCAAGCCCGCACGGGCGTCCCGCACCGGGATCACGAACGAAACCGGGCCGAAGCGCTCGCCGCGGTAGAGGCGCTGTTGGCCGCGGCCGATCTCGAGCAAGGCGGGCGAGGCGGTACGCGCCTGCGGAAACTCCGGGTGCGCATAGGCTGCCGACGCGCGCAGTACGCGCCCGCGGCCTTCGATCTCGCTGGTCAGCGTTTCGACCAGCCGCAGCGTCTGCGCGGACTGGATGGCGGCCAGGATGCCGGCGGCGCGGCGCGGTTCAGCCGTCAGTTCCCCCAGCTGCGTGACCAGGCGAGCGACCACTTCTTCGTAGGGAATGCGGCGCCCGGCTTCGAGGACGCCGCGGCGCGGGATGAACAGATTCTGCGGGCTGGTGCACATCTGCGCCGAGAACAGGCTCAGGCTCATTGCGAGGCTGCGCAGCACCGCATCAAGATTCTCGCAGGAGTCGAGCACGACGGTGTTGACGCCCGCGGTCTCGGTGAAGGCGAGTGCCGGCCACGCATTGCGCTCGACCCAGCGGCCAAAGCCGACGCTGCCGGTGAAGTCGACAATCGAGGTCGCCGGATGCCTGATCAGCTGCTTGCCGATCGGTTGCTCCGGCGTGTCGAGTGCGAGCAGCAGTGCATCGCGCGGCAGCCCGGCGCGTGCCAGCACCTCGCGGCCGATCCGCACGATCAACGCCATCGGCAGCACGCTGTGCGGGTGCGGCTTGACGATGACCGGATTGCCGGTGGCGAGACTCGCCAGCATCGACGGCAGTGCGTTCCAGGTCGGAAAGGTCGCGCAGGTGAAGCACACGGCCACGCCGCGCGGTTCCAGGCGGTACTGCTTGTCGAGCGCAATGCGCGCCGAGCCGAAATCCCGCTCCCAGCGAGCACGCGGCGCGATCGCAGCCATGGCTTCGTAGGCATGGACAATCGCTTCGATGCCGCGATCGAGCGCGTTCGTGCCGCTGCCGGCGTAGCTCATCGCGCGGCTCTGGCCGGTCGTGTGCATGACCGCCGGCAGCAGGGCGAACAGCTGCCGGTAGATCGCATCGATGATTTCCAGGCAGGCTCCGACCCGGTTTTCGATCCCGGCATCGCGCAAGCCGGGCAGGGCTGCGCGTGCGGCATCGAACAGCGAGTCCAGCGCGGCGCGCGGGTAGCGAATGCCGAGCGGCTGTCGGGTATAGGGCGAGACCTCGAGACCGATCTCATCGCGAACGCCCGGCAGGTCCAGTTCGAAGCGCTGGCCGAGCTGCCCGCGGAACCAGGTCTCGCCGTCAGTGGCCGCGGCTTCATGCGCCGGGTATTTCTGCGGCACTTCGGGGAACGGCGAGAAGTAGCTGCGATCGCGGCAGGCCGCGCGTGCCGCAGTCAGCAGCGCCGCGTGCTTGTCGAACAGACTCATGGACTCTGCGTAGCGCTAGCGGCTCGGCCCGAGATCCGCCGCCGTCGCCCAGCAGGCGTGAAAGCCTGCCGGTACGCGCTGCGGCAGCGGCACGCGCGCGACCGGGCCATGTCGGACATCGGTCGCGGCGAAGATCTGCAGTTCCGAGTGCTCGCCGCGCTGGTCGGTCACGAAACTGAGCAGGTAGCCGTCGTCCTCGGCGCGCGAGCCGTCCCGCGGCGCAAACGGCGCCTCGCTGCCATAAGCCCCGTCCGGGAACGTCCAGGTCTCGGCGGCGCCGCTATCGGTGTCGTACTTGATCAGGCCTTCGAAGCGCAGCGTCGGCTCCGGTGCGACCTGCATCGCGTAGGCGTATTTCGAACGGCGCCCCATCGCGCGGGCGTCCATGCTCGGAAACTCGCAGATCAGATCGTCGCGCCAGCCTTCGCTGACCTTGCCGGTCTTCAGGTTGAAGCGCCAGCGGTACAAGCGCGCATCCATCGTCAGCCAGGCCATCATGCGCGCCAGTTCGCCGCCTTCGCCCGAGCCGCGCGGCACCGGGCTTTGCATCCGGCAGCCGTCCATGACGATCTCGTCGCCTTCTTCCCAGGCATTGATCGCGTGGTAGAGGTAGCCGGGTTCGGCCTCGAACCAGCGGATCGAATCGCTGGCGCCATAGCGCGGCAGCACGCCGAAGCGGCTCGGCAGTTCCGGGTAGTAGCCGACCTTGTGAATGTCGCGCGGCAGCAGCGCCGGATCCCAGAACAGCGGCAGGTCCATCAGGATCGAATAGCGTTCGGTGAACGCCATGTCATGCGGCAAACGGGGGCCGGGCAGTTCGATCGGCACGAAGTGCCGCAGGCTGCCGTCGGCGGCCAGCACGCCGTAAGTCATGTACGGGGGCTTCACGGCGTAATCGAAAAACAGGAACTCGCCGCTGTGCGCGTCGACGCGACTGTGGGCGGACATCGAGCGCGCGCCGAGCGCCGGTAGATCGATGGCGCCTTGTGTCTCGAGCGACACCGGATCGACGCGATACGGCAGCCCGCACTGATAGAACGTCGCGACGGCCGATCCGCCGTGCATGTTGACGTCGGTGTTGGCGCCGTCCTTGAGCCACAGGTCCGCGCCCCAGGCCTGCCCCAGCGTGCGGTCCGGTCGCTCGATCAGACCGGGCCAGAGGCTGCCGGCGGCGCGCGTCTCCTGTTCAAAGGCCTGGGTGCGAACCCAGCGATTGCGATAGTTGACGCGACCGTTGCGAATCTCGATCGCGTGCAGCATGCCGTCGCCGTCGAACCAGTGGTGCCGGCCCCGTGCCGGCCAGCGCGGGTTCGGGCCGTTGCGCAGGTAGACGCCGGTCAGATCGTCGGGAATGGCGCCGTGCGAAGGTTTGAGATTCAGTCCGTCGATTTCCTCGAACACGGGACCATACACACCCTTCAGGTAGGGGTTGCCGGTGGCGGCAAAGGACTGTTCAAGGGCGGTAGCGTCGAGACTTGTCGCGTTCATGACCGGCTCCGTTGGTATTCCTGTGCGACCCGGGCGATCAACTGAGCTGCCGGCTCGACAGCGTGGATCGACCCGAGACCCTGGCCCGCGGACCAGATGTCCTTCCAGGCCTTGATCTTCGATTGCGACCCGGACAGGTCCATGCCCGGCCGCGGTTGCAGCGTGGCAGGGTCCAGCCCGGCCGCCTCGATACTAGCGCGAAGGTAGCTGGCATTGGCACCCGTGAAGGCGTTGGTCAGCACCAGGTCCTCGCTGCTGGAGTCGACGACCATTTGCCGGTAGGCCGGCACCGCCAGGCTCTCCTGGGTGGCGATGAACGGCGTCCCCATGTACGCCAGGTCCGCGCCGAGCACTTCAGCGGCATGCAGCGCATAGCCGTCGCCGATACTGCCGGCGAGTACGATGAGGCCGTCGAAGAACTCGCGCACCGCAGGCAGAAAGGCAAAGTGCGACAGGCTGCCCGTGTGGCCGCCGGCACCGGCGCAAACCAGCACCAGTCCGTCGACACCGGTCGCCGCAGCCTTGCGCGCGAGTGCCAGGCTGCTGACATCGGCCAGCACGAGTCCACCATAGCCCTGCACGGCAGCCACGACCCGCGCCGGGCTGCCCAGCGCCGTGATCACGATCGGCGGCCGATACTGTTTGACCAGTGCAAGCTCCGCATCGAAGCGATCGTAGGAGCTGTGCAGGAGCAGGTTCGCGGCCCAGGGCGCGGCCCTGGGCGCGGCGCTGGCCGCATCGGGCGCGGTCAGCGCTGTGGTGATGCGCTGCAACCAGGCTTGCAGGGTTTCGAGCGTGCGGGCGTTCGGAAACGGGAATGAACCGATCACGCCAGCCGCGCAGGCCGCCAGTACCAGATCGGGCCCCGAGACCAGGAACATCGGCGCGGCGATCAGCGGCAAGGCGAGGCGCGGCCGCAGGGCGCCAAGTCGATCGCGATGCCGAGGGTAGCCCATGGACTTGGGATCATAGCTTGGCCGTCGGGCTAGAATGCAGCCATGCCACGCACGAACCAAAAGTTGGCCAAGCAGTACCGCGCCCGCGGTTGGTGGTCCGATACAACGCTCGACGACCTGTTCCGTCGTTGTGTCGCGGAGCGGCCGGAGCACTTGGCGCTGGTCGATCCACCGAATCGCGAGTCGCTGACAGACGGCGCTGTGGGCCGGCTGAGCTTTGCGCAGCTCGAGACGAAAGTGGAGGTGCTTTGCCAGGTATTGCGTGCGGCGGGATTCGCTCGCGGTGATCGGCTCATCACACAGCTGCCGAACGTGTGGGAGCATGTCGCCGTGTATCTGGCGGGCGCGCGCCTGGGGATCGCGCTGAGCCCGCTGTCGATGCTGGCGCGGCAGTTCGAGCTGCGCCACGCCATTGAACTGCTGCAGCCGAAGGCCATCCTGACCACGGCCCGCTTCAAGGACACGAGTCCGGTGCAGCTGGCGCTCGAATGCGCCGCGGGCGCGATTCCCGTTTACGCGTTTGGTAGCGGGCTGCCTTCCGGCGCGCGTTCCATCGATGCGCTCTGCTCGTCTGTGGCCGCGACCGAGCGCAGCGGCGCGGCGGAATCCGGGGTGGACGCGGATGACATCTACACGATCTGCTGGACCTCGGGGACCGAGGGCGTGCCAAAAGCCGTGCCGCGCACGCACAACGAGTGGATCGCCATCAGTTGGGCGCACTTCGACGCGACCGGCATCGGGCGCGATGACCGGCTGCTGAGTCCGTTTCCGCTGGTCAACATGGCGAGCATCGGCGGCTGCTTCACGAGCTGGCTGCACGCTGCCTGCACGCTGCATCTGCATCATCCGCTCGATCTGCCGGTGTTTCTGCAGCAGATCGTCAGCGAACGGATCACGTATACGGTGACGCCGCCGGCGGTGCTGAACATGCTGCTGAAGAACGAGGTGCTGCTCGCGGCCGCCGACCTGAGTTCCCTGCGCTCGATCGGATCCGGTTCGGCACCGCTGTCCGACTGGATGATCCGTGGCTATCGCGATCGCTTCGGCATCGAGATCGTGAACCTGTTCGGCTCGAACGAGGGCGTCTCGCTGGTCAGTGGCCCGGCCGAGGCGCCAGACCCGGCCGATCGCGCGCAGTACTTTCCGCGTTTCGGTCGCGCCGGGATTGCCTGGGATGCGCGCATCGCCGCGATGATCGAGACCAAGCTGATTGATACCGAGTCGGGCCTCGAGATCGAGTCTTCCGGTAAGCCAGGTGAGCTGGTCGTGCGCGGTCCCAGCGTGTTCGCCGGTTACATCGGTCCGGATGAACTGAACGCTGCGGCGTTCACGGCCGACGGGTTCTATCGCACCGGCGATGTGTTCGAAATTGCGGGCAGCGGTGAGCTGCCGCGTTTCTATCGCTATGTCGGACGATCCAAGCAGATCATCGCCCGCGGTGGCATGAAGATTTCTCCCGACGAACTCGAACACCTGCTGGCCGGGCATCCGGCCTTGCTCGAAGCGGCTGCCGCCGGCTGTCCGGACGAGATCATGGGTGAGCGGGTCTGCGTCGTCGCAGTGCCCAAGCCGGGAGCGGAGGTTTCACTCGATTCCATCCGCGACTTTCTGATCGAGCGCGGCGCCGCAGTGTACAAGCTGCCGGAGAAGCTGGTTATCGCGTCGAGTTTGCCGCGCAATCCGATGGGAAAGGTCATCCGCGCCGAGCTTGCGGTGCTGGCAGCGGGTTGATGTCGCCGCCGGTCTTCGTGCTCGGCGGCTGGCAAAGCGACTTTGCCCTGAACTGGGCTCGTGAAGGCCTCGATCTTTTCGACGCGATGCGGGTCACCGTCGAGTCGACGCTCGATTCGATCGCGCTGGAGCCGGCCGCGATCGAAGCCGCGCATATCGGCAACTTCGCCGGCGAGTTGTTCTGCCATCAGGGCCATCTGGGCGGGTTGTTCGCGCAGACCCATCCGGTTCTTGCCGGCGTGCCGGCGGCGCGGCACGAAGGCGCCTGTGCCTCCGGCAGCCTCGCGGTCTTGGCTGCGGCGGCCGACATCGAGGCCGGGCGCTATGGCCTGATTGCTGTGCTCGGCATCGAGCAGATGCGCAACGTGTCTGGGGAGATCGCGGCGCAGCACATTGGTCAGCCGGCGATGTGGGCGGGCCATGAATGCCAGGCAGTGCGCTTTCCGTGGCCGCATGTGTTCAGTCGCCTCGCTGACGAGTACGACGAACGCTATGGACTCAAGCGACAGCATCTGGCGGCGATTGCGCAGCAGAATTTCGCCAACGCGCAGCGCAACCCGAATGCGCAGACGCGACGCTGGCAGTTCGAGGCCGGCAGCTTCGAAGCCGACGATGAGCTCAACCCCGTCATCGAAGGGCGCATCCGCAAGCAGGATTGCGGCCAGATCACCGATGGTGCGGCCATGGTGGTGCTGGCCTCTGAAGCGCGTGCGCGCGATTGGGCCGGTCAGCGCGGTCGCACGCTTCAGAGCGTGCCGCGGATCCTCGGCTGGGGGCATCGCACCGCGGCGATGGCGATCGAGCCACGCCTGCGGGCCAGTCGCGCCGCTCCCTACGTGTTCCCCGAGGTTCGTCGGACGATCGAGGACGCGCTGCGACGCGCGCAACTGCCCGGCATCGACGCGGTCGACGGGTTCGAAGTACACGACTGCTTCACAACCACCGAGTACATGGCGATCGACCACCTGGGCCTGACGCCGCCGGGTCAGAGCTGGCAGGCGATCGAAGCCGGCGACATTGCGCCGGGCGGACGGTTGCCGATCAATCCGAGCGGCGGATTGATCGGGCTCGGGCATCCCGTCGGCGCCACGGGCGTGCGGATGCTGCTCGATGCCGCGCGCCAGGTCAGTGGTGCCGCCGAGGCTTGTCAGGTCGAGGGCGCGCGCCGCTTCGGCACGCTGAACATCGGTGGTGCCGCGACCACCACGGTCAGCTTCATCGTCGGCTAAGGAGACACCCATGGACGCGTACGTACTCGATTACGTTCGGACGCCCCGCGGTCTGGGACGCGACAAAGGTTCGCTCGCCGGCGTGGCGCCGATCGAGCTGTTGCGGCAATTACTCGTGACGCTCGCAGATCGCAATGCGCTCGAGACGGCGAACGTCGCGGATCTGATCCTCGGTTGTGTGACCCAGACCGGTGAGCAGGGCGCGGATCTCGCGCGGATTGCGTTGCTGCACGCAGGCTGGGATCAGGGCGTTGCAGGGATGACGCTCAATCGCTTTTGTGCGTCAGGGCTCAGCGCCTGTGGCGTGGCTGCCCAGAGTGTGCATGCTGGCAGTGCGCAACTGGCCATCGGTGGCGGTGTGGAGTCGATGTCGCGGGTGCCGATGATGTCAGACGGCGGCGCATGGTATTCGGATCCGGCGATCCGTCGCAGCACCGGCTTCGTGCATATGGGTGTGGCAGCGGATCTGGTCGCAACCCTGGAAGGATTCAGCCGCGAAGAGCTGGATGGTGTGGCGCTCGAGAGCCATCGCCGCGCCGCGCTCGCCGAGCGAGACGGGCGCTATCTGCGTTCGCTGTGCGCGGTGCGCAATGCCGACGGTGAGGTGCTGCTCGATCGGGATGAGAACGTGCGCGCGACTCTTTCCGCTGAGAAGCTGGCCACTTTGCCTGCGGCGTTCGTGGAAGCCGGCGCCGCGGGCGGGGATGCGGTCGCGCTGCAGCGCTATCCGCAGTTGCCTGCGATTCGTCACCTGCACACCGTGGCCAGTGCGCCGGCGATGGCCGACGGCGCAGCGCTGCTGCTGATCGGCTCACTCGAGATGGCCCAGCGCCTCGACATGGCGCCGCGCGCCAGGATCCGTTCGTTCGCGGAAGTGGCGGCCGAGCCCATCGTGATGCTCACGGCCGGGCAGCGCGCCGCCGAGCGCGCGCTCCGCAGCGCGGGCCTGCCTGCTGCCGAGATCGGAGTCGTGGAGTTCAACGAGAGCTTCGCGGCGGTGGCGCTGAAGTTCCGGCGCGACCTTGAGCTCGATCCCGAGCGTGTCAACGTCAACGGCGGCTGCATCGCGCAGGGTCATGCGATGGGCGCGACCGGGGCGATTCTGCTGGGCGCGGCGATTGAAGAGATCGAGCGGCAGGATCGAGAATTCGGGCTGGTCGCAATCTCCGGCGGCGCCGGCATCGGCACGGCGATGGTCGTGCAACGGATCTGAGCCGGTGATCCACCCCTGAGGTGATCGAAGCGGATTGCTACTCTCGGCGCGACGCGTGGGTTGGCAGGTAGATCGACAAGGCAGCCGCACTGGTCGGTGTTGCAGCGCTTGCGACTGACTGCGTGACTTCTCCTTCGCAAACACCGTCTGTTGCGGGTCGTCTGTCATCAGGCTCCACTGCCGCAACCGTGCGCAAAGAAGCGCCGCCCATGGATCTGGAGCGCGCCTTCGACGTCATGGAACGCCTGCAGCTGGACGGGCTTGTGCGCTCGAACGTTTACGCGCCGCTCAGCCGTGATCGCACCCAGCCCAGCAGCAGACAACGAAAGCGATCTCACTGGGCTGGGATACGGTAGAGATCAGGGCGCTGGGGCGCGAGACCCTGACCATGGCCGGTCACGCCCCGTCATGCAGGCGGGAATCGGAGGCACCGCGCACCTTGAAGACCTGATGCTGATCACGGCAAGTGGCGCGGAGCCGCTGCATTCGGTCAGCGACACGGTCATCCGGATCTAGGCGGCGGCTCGACGCTGCGCAGTTTCTCGCGCAATTCTGCAATGTCCCCCCGCAGCGCGCGCAGCTCGAGCAGGATCTGACCGCGCTCGTCGTGCGCGATCTGCTCGTCAGCGATTCTCTCGGCCTCGTTCTGTGACTGCATCGCATTGACCACGACCGCGATGAACAGGTTCAGGATCATGAAGGTCGCGATCAGGATGAACGGCACGAAAAACGCCCAGGCGAACGGATAGACCTTCATCACGGGCCGAACGATGCCCATCGACCAGCTCTCGAGGGTCATGATCTGGAACAGCGAGTAGACGCTCTTGCCGATCGTGCCGAACCACTCCGGGAAGCCCGGCGCAAACAGCTTGGTTGCCATCACAGCCGACACATAAAAGATGAGTCCGAGCAGCGCGACGATCGAGCTGATTCCCGGAATCGCCGTCAGCAGCGCCTGCACGACCATGCGCATGCGAGGCACCGCTGAAATCAGACGCAGTACCCGCAGCACGCGCAGCGCGCGCAACACCGCGAAGCCCTCGCCGGCCGGAACCAGCGCGATGCCGACCACCAGGAAATCGAACACGCTCCACGGGTCGCGAAAAAACTTCGTACCGTGCGCGAGCAGGCGCAGCAGCACTTCGATCGTGAATACAATCAGCGCGAAGCGGTCGATGGTGAGAATCAGCGGACCGGCAGTCTGCATCGCCGCAGGCCAGGTCTCGAGCCCGAGCGTGATCGCGTTGATGACGATCAGCGCAAGGATGCCGAACTGGAAGCGGCGGTTCTCGACCAGGGGGATCAGTTGCGGAAACATCGGGAGGGTCGCTGGTTGGCGGGCCCGAAAAGATAGCAGATTGCCCCATCAGGCTGCGGGTGGCTGCCTGCTACTGCCGGCTGGTAGCCGTCCATGCCGGCTTCCCGGCATCGTTCCCAGCTTGTCCGGCAGGAGACTCGCTCCATTGAGATTGATTTTTTTGACCTGTGCGCCAGCCACTGTCACTTTCCCGCAGTTCGCAATGACCGCCGCCTGGTGTCGCGACGTCGCACTCGAAGAAGCCGTTAGAATGTCACGGTATTCCTTGTTTACGGTCCGGCGAACTTGTGAGAACGCTTCATTTTGACAATCGCTGGGTGCACGAACTCCCGGGTGATCTGGCCGCAACGAGCGAACCGCGTCAGGTGCGTGGTGCGGCATGGTCGACGGTTGCGCCAACGCCGGTCGCTGCGCCGCGGCTGCTCGCGTGGTCGGCTGAGGTCGCTGCCTCGCTGGATTTCACTGCGGGCGACCTGAACTCGCCTGAGCTGCTGGCGGCGCTATCCGGCAACGGCACACTGCCGGGCATGCAGACCTACTCGACCTGCTACGGCGGCCATCAGTTCGGTCACTGGGCTGGGCAGCTCGGCGATGGTCGGGCGATCAGCCTTGGCGAGCTGATCAATCAGCGCGGCGAGCGCTGGGAGCTGCAGCTGAAGGGCGCCGGCCGCACGCCGTACTCGCGAATGGCCGATGGCCGGGCCGTGCTGCGTTCTTCCGTGCGCGAGTTCCTCTGCAGCGAGGCGATGCATCATCTGGGCATACCGACCACCCGTGCGCTGAGTCTGGTCGCGACCGGCGAAGCGGTACTGCGTGACATGTTCTACGACGGCAACGCGCGGACGGAGCCCGGCGCGATCGTCTGCCGGGTGTCGCCGACGTTCACCCGCTTTGGGCACTTCGAGATCTTTGCCTCGCGCGTCGAGCACGCACTGCTGGCGCAGCTGGTCGAGTTCACGATCGACCGGGATTTCCCCGAGATACGCAGCAGCGGCGATGCGCGCCTGTCTGAATGGTTGACAGCAGTGGGCGCGCGCACCGCAAGGCTGATCGTCGAGTGGATGCGAGTCGGTTTCGTCCACGGCGTCATGAATACCGACAACATGTCGATTGCCGGCCTGACGATCGACTACGGCCCTTACGGATGGCTCGAGAATTTCGACCCCGGGTGGACGCCA
This sequence comes from Steroidobacterales bacterium, assembly GCA_038210215.1. GTDB lineage: Bacteria > Pseudomonadota > Gammaproteobacteria > Steroidobacterales > Steroidobacteraceae > UBA964. Next base: position 100,146 of record JBBQWY010000003.1, on the reverse strand, counting down.
AACACCACCGATGCGACGGGCCGTCGCTATTGTTACGGTCGCCAGGCTGCGATCGCACGCTGGAATCTCGAGCGGCTCGTGCAGGCGCTCGCCGCGCTCAAGTGGCCAGCAGGGGTCCTGAGCAAAGCCACGGATGCGTTCGATGCCGAGTATGAGCGTCGCATGCCAGCGATGCTGGCTCAAAAGTTTGGTTGGACGGCGTGGCGGCCAGAAGATGCCGCGCTGGTCACCGAGATTTTCGACTTGATGCAACGCGCGGAAGTCGACATGACGGAGTTCTTCCGCGCCCTGGCAGGCATCGATCTTTCTGCGCCCGATGCCAGTTTGTTGTCCGGAGCCTTCTACCGTGACGCGTTGCGCGACGCTGAGCAGGGCTCGCTTGCCGGCTGGCTGCAGCGTTACGCGCTGCGCGGCTTGGCCGACCAACTGCCAGAGCCGGAACGCGCCGCGCGGATGAATGCGGTCAATCCGCGCTTTGTGCTGCGCAACTATCTGGCCCAGCTGGCGATCGACGCCGCTGAACAGGGTGATATCACGCTGCTCGAAACCACGCTGGATGTCATGCGCCACCCTTACGAAGAGCAGCCGGGGCGGGAGTCCTATGCCGCGCTGCGCCCGGAATGGGCACGCCACAAGCCAGGCTGCTCAATGCTGTCATGCAGCTCGTGAAGTCGACGCAGTGGTGTTCAGCTTGAGCCGAGCCAGAGCGCGAACTGATAGTAGATCGGCAGCCCGATCACGATGTTGAACGGGAAGGTCACGCCGAGCGACGCGGTCAGGTAGATGCCGGGATTGGCCTGCGGCAGCGCGGCGCGACAGGCAGCCGGCGCGTCAATGTAAGAGGAGCTTGCGCACACGGCGCCGAGTACGAACGAGCTGCCGATCGACAGGCCGATCAGGTGGCCGAGCGCGACTCCCGTCAGACCGAAAACGATCGGCATGATCACCGCGAACGACGTCATGAACACGCCAACCTGTGCGAAGGAGCGGAACTGCCGTGCAGCCGTCATGCCCATCTCCAGCAGGAACAGCATCAGGATGCCGCGAAACAGCTCGTCGTAGAACGGCGCGATCTGGATCCAGCCCCGCGGCCCCGATAACAGGCCGATCAGCATGCCGCCGGTCAGCAGGATGATGCCCCGGCCCCGCAGCGTGTCGACGACCAGCGATCCGATGCTGGCCGTGCCCTGTTCCTTGCCCATGTTCCAGCGCGCCAGCATCAGCGCGACGACCACCCCCCACTCCATGAGCGCCACAACAGCGGTCATGTAGCCCTCGCTGGGCGTATTCATCGCCTTCGCGAACGTGATCGAGGCGAAGAAGGTTACCGATGAGACCGAGCCATAGTGCGCAGCCACTGCGGCGGCATTTGATGTGTCGAAGCGACCGAGTTTGCGCAGCACATAAAAGCAGACGATCGGAATCGCGATCGTCAGCGCGATCGTCAAGCCGAGCAGGTCGGCGATCTCCGCGAAGCTGACCTGTGACAGCTCCGTGCCGCCCTTGAGGCCGATCGAGAACAGCAGATAGATCGCCAGCAGCTTCAGGACCGCGTCCGGCAGCTCGAGTTCACTCTTGATCAGACCCGCGATGATGCCGAGCACGAAGGCCAGCACGATCGGTGACAGCAGGTTCTGCATCAGCAGATCGAATCCGGGCATCACGGGCTCCAGCACTTGAACGGCGGGCAGTCTAGAAGCGGGCCGTAATTCTATCCAGTGCAATTAATGACAGGGATAGTTCTATTGAGAAGAACGATATTGCCAGCGATGCTTGAAAGCTGGGTTAGGGCAACGCAGACTCGCGATCGTTTGCGCACCTGCCAGTCTTTCCTGAGGAGCTCCGTATGAACCCGCCCCATGCTCTGATCCTGACTCTGTTCGTGACCGCCGCAACGTTCGCCGCCGGCCAACTGGCCGCGCAGCAAGCGGCAGTGCCGAAAAGCGACATCGTGCAGCGCGTTGAGACAGCGCTCGCCAGCGATATCCGCACGCCCGAGGAGCGCGCCCGCGATGCGCGCGAGCGCAAACCGGCACAGACGCTGGAGTTTTTCGGGCTGACGCCTGATATGCACGTGGTCGAGCTGCTACCTGCCGGCGGCTGGTATACAAAGATTCTCGGTCAGGTGCTGGCCGACAGCGGCAAGTTGTCGCTGGCGATTGGTGCGTCACGGCTCGAGCCGCGGCTCAAGGAATGGAAGCTCGACAAGGTCCAGATCGTCGACGCCAAAGCGGACCTCAAGCCCTCGGGTCAGTTCGGGGTCTTCATGGCCGACTCGATCGACATCCCTGCCAAGGACGTCGACATGGTGCTGACGTTCCGCAACTACCACAACATGACGCCAGCGACCCGTGCGCTGCTGAACCAGCAGGCATTCAAGATGCTGCGCAAGGGCGGCGTCTACGGCATCGTCGACCACACCCGTCGCCACAACGAGCCAGGCACCGTTGAGAACTGGCGTCGTATCGACCCGGTGCTGGTCATCAAGGAAGTGCAGGCGGCCGGCTTTGAGCTGGTGGACTTCAGCGACCTGCACTATCGGGTCGATGACGATCTCAAGTACGACACGGGCCGCGACAGCATCAAGGGCTACAGCGACCGGTTGACGCTGAAGTTCCGCAAGCCTGCGACCCGCTAGGCCGGGACTCCGTTTGCGCTAGAATCGGCTCCGGGGTCACTATCGGGACGGAGTTTCGACGATGAAAAAGTCATTGCTGGCGGTACTGCTGCTGACGATCGCAACTGGCGCAGCAGCGCAGGATCAGACCAAGGGCGTCACCGGCTACAAGCCCGGCAAGGGCAGCGGTGCGGTGACCGGTGCGGCGGGCACGTCCGGCTCGACCGGCGACTCTGGCGTCGAGAAGTGCGACAAGCCGATGGGTGCGGTGGCGGTCGTGGAACCGCAGGACTTCATCATGCAGCGCCTTTCGAGCTACGGCCTGTCTTCGCCGGTTGCGCTGGTCCGGATGATGATCCAGCAATCCAATTGTTTCATCGTCGTGGAGCGTGGCATTGGGCTGCAGAACGCGATGCAGGAACGCGAACTTGCTTCGGCCGGGCAGACTCGCGCCGGCTCGAACATGGGCGGCGGGCAAATGGTCACTGCGGATTTCATCCTGACCCCGGCTGTGCAGTTCTCGGAAGGCAATGCCGGCGGAGTGGGCGGTGCGATCGGCGGCTTGCTGTCGCGATCAAATCCGTTGCTGGGTGCCGTGGCTGGCGGCTTGAAGTTCAAGGAAGCCCAGACCAGCATGCTGCTGTCTGACGCGCGCTCCAGCGTGCAGGTGGCGTCGGCTGAGGGCAGCACCCGCAAGGCAGACCTGAGGCTCGGTGCCGCGCTGTTCGGCGGCGGTGGCGGCGCCGTGGGTGGCGGCTACGGCAATACCAACGAGGGCAAGATCATCGCCGCGGCGTTCATGGACAACTACAACAAGATCGTTGGCGTGGTTCGCAATGACGAAAGCCTGCAGCGCGATGTCGGCACGCTGAAGCAGGAAGCCGGCACACGCACGGTCGCCGGTGAAGTCTTCAACGAAGGCGACGTCGTGATGCCCAAGATCGCCAACGTCAAGCTGTTGGCGGGTGCGACCGACGGCAGCAAGGTGGTTGCCACGCTGGCGCGCGATGCCGAGTTGGTGGTGGTCGGGCCCGAGAAGGATGGCTTCCTGAACGTGCAGAGCAGCGCCGCCACGGGCTGGGTCAAGAAGGTACTGGTTACCCGGCCGTAGCAGGCTCGCAGCGCTACCAGGCGATCGTCTCGCCATTGTGTCGCAGGTAGCTGCCTGACTCTGTGAGCGTCAGCCGCGCGATCAGCTTGCGCAGCGCTGCAATGCTGTCCGCGGCCTCCATATCGGCGCTTGCTCCGCCCAGGGCGGTGCGGACATGTCCCGGACACACTGCGGTTGCGATGATGCCGCGGTCACGTGTGGCTCGCGCGAGCATCATCACGCACTTGTTGAGCGCGGCCTTGCTAGAGCAGTAGGGAAACACGTCATAGCTGCCCTCGACGTTCGAGCCGACGGTGCTCGAGATAAAGACCATCTTGCGTTGTTCGCTGCGCGCAACCTGGTCGGCAAAGGCTTCGGCAATGCGGACCGGCGCCAGCGTGTTGACTTCGAGCACCGCGCGCCAGGCGTCGTAGTTGATGCTGCCGAAATACTGCTGGTGGATCAGTTCGTAGACCGCGCCACGCGGGCCCAGAGTACCGGCATTGTTGATCAGCACATCAATGGCCGTTTCCGCGTACTTGCCTGCCACCCAGCCGATCTGTCCGGCATTGACGACATCCAGCGCTTCGATCGTGACATTGCCGGCGGCGCGCCGCTTGACGTCGGCGAGCTCGGTGGCCGTTGCGGGGCTGCGCGCCGTGGCGATGACGTCCCAGCCCGCCGCCGCGTACTGGCGCGCGAATTCAAGGCCCAAGCCACGGCTTGCACCTGTAATGAGTACCGTCGACATGCAGAGCTCCGTTGAGTGCACAGCGTTTATGATGCGAGCGTGAATGATAGCCTTTCACTCGACCCTGGCGAACTCGAACACGTTTCGGCCTGCAGTCCGTTTGTGGCTGAATCCCTGCAGCGCGATGCGACGCTCGCCACCGACCTGCTGCGCGCGTCTGCGCTGGCTTGCGGATTCACGGCTGACGATTCTCTGTCTCTGCCGGATGGCGAAGCCCTCGCAGAGGACGCTGACGAGGCGAGTTGCCTGACGTGGTTGCGCCGCTGGCGGCGTCGCGAAATGGTGCGGATTGCGTGGCGCGACCTGACCGGTCGTTCGACGCTGCGTGCGACGCTCGAAGACCTCAGCGCCTTTGCCGATCGGGCCGTGACGCTCGCCTACGCTCACGCCTGGCGCGCGACGACCGCGCATTGGGGAACGCCGCGACACGCTGACGGTTGCGAGATGCCGATGGTGGTGCTCGGCATGGGCAAACTCGGCGGCCGTGAGCTGAATTTTTCTTCGGACATCGACCTGATTTTTCTTTACCCGGAGAACGGCGAGACCGATCACGCCACGCCCGTCAGCCACTCGGAGTTTTTTCAGCGACTGGGCCAGACGCTGATTCGACTGCTGGCAGCACCGACCGTGGAGGGTGTCGTTTTTCGGGTCGACATGCGATTGCGGCCGTTTGGCGATTCGGGCTCGCTCGCCTGCAGCTTTGCGGCGCTCGAGGACTACCTGATGCAGCAGGGACGCGACTGGGAGCGTTACGCCTACGTCAAGGCGCGCGCACTCTGCGGCCAGGACGACTACGAACAGCTGTACGCCGCGGTCGTGCGACCCTTCGTCTACCGGCGCTATCTCGACTTCGGCGTGTTCGAGTCGCTGCGCGAAATGAAGCAGCTGATCGAGAAACAGGTTGCGCGACGCGAGATGGCGGATCATCTGAAGCTCGGGCCCGGCGGCATCCGTGAAATCGAGTTCGTCGTCCAGGCACAACAGTTGATCCGTGGTGGGCAGGACGAGCGGCTGCAGACGCCGAGCCTGTACGAAGTGCTGCCGCAGCTGACGGGTGGCCGTCTGCTCAATGATCGGAGCGTCTCGGATCTCGAATCGGCCTACGAGTATCTGCGCAACCTCGAGAACCGGATCCAGATGCTTCACGACGAACAAACGCACGAGTTGCCCGTTCGCACCGACGATCGCGAACGACTGGTCCGCGCGATGCGGGTATCGGACTGGAACTCTCTGATCGAAGTGCTGGATCAACATCGTCGCCGCGTCACACGCGAATTCCAGGCACTGCTGTTTCGGCCCAATCATGACGCCGAAGACTCGGACCCCGGCGAAGTGATCGAAACGCTGTCGCGCAGCCTGGCGGACGGGATCTGGGACGATTCGATAGACACGCCGACGCTCGCGCAAATGATTGAGCGCGAAGGCATGGACGAATCCGGCAAGGTCGCGCAGCTGCTGGTTGATTTCCGCAGCGGCACGCTGGTGCGGCGGCTCGATACGCCGTCGCTCAAACGCCTGCATGCGCTGGTTCCTTCATTACTCGCAGCGATCCAGTCCGCCGAGCGGCCGCTCGCTGTGCTGCGCCGCCTGGTCCGCGTCATCGAGGCGATCGGTGCCCGCTCGGCCTACTTTGCGCTGCTGAACGAGAACCCGCAGGCGCTGCAGCGCTTCGTCGATGTGTGTGCGCAGGGTGATTTTCTCAGCACGCAGATTGCCGCGCATCCGTTGCTGCTGGACGAGTTGCTGGATGAGCGATTGCTGGCGACTCCGCCATCGCGGGCGGAGTTTGCCGCCGAGCTGCACGATCGTCTCGCCGGTACGGCGGACGATGATCCGGAGCGTCTGGTCGAGTCGCTGTGCCAGTTCAAGCGCGCGGCGGTGTTTCGGATCGCGATCGGCGACCTGTCGGGCCGCATTCCGATCATGCGGGTTTCGGACTTCCTGACCGACGTTGCCGAGTTGATCATCGAGCAGGCGATGCAGCAGGCCTGGCAGCAGATGACAGCGCAGTTCGGCACGCCGATGTGCGGCGACGCGGGCGCGCGGCGCATCGTGCGGGTCTGCGCCGTCGGCTACGGCAAGCTCGGCGGCCGCGAGCTCAGCTATGCCTCGGATCTGGACCTCGTGTTCCTGCACGACTCCGCAGGCGAACGCCAGGAAACCTCTGCGCAGCAAGCGCTCGACAACCAGGTGTTCTTCGTGCGTCTCGCACAGCGCATCGTGCATATCCTCGCGATGCACTCAGCCGGCGGTCGGCTCTACGAAGTCGACCAGCGGCTGCGGCCGAGCGGCAAGGGCGGCATGCTCATTACCCAGATCGAGGCGTTTGCGGCGTATCAGCGCAGCGAGGCGTGGACCTGGGAGCATCAGGCACTGCTGCATGCACGCGCTGTGGCCGGCAATCCGGGCCTGCAGACGGTCTTTGAAGCGGTGCGAACCGAGATCGTGACCGGCCATGTGCGCCGTGAAAGCCTGCGTGAGGACGTGCGCCAGATGCGTGAGCGGATGCGACGCGAACTGTCGAAATCCAAGGCGGGCGAGTTCGATCTCAAGCAGGATCGCGGCGGCATCGCCGACATCGAGTTCCTGGCGCAGTACTGGGCCTTGCGCTGGGCCGGTGAGTACCCGCCGATCGTGATGTTCTCCGACACGATCCGGCAGCTCGAATCCGTGGCGTCGGCGGCGCTGGTGCCGCAGTCCGACGTGGATCTGCTGGTGGCGGCCTATCGCGCCTATCGCACCCGCGGTCATCGTCGGTCGTTGCAGGATGCACCGGCCGTCGTTCCGGACAGCGAATTCATGCTGGAGCGTGAGCAGGTCACCGCGATCTGGAATGCAAGCGTCGCCGTGGACGTATAATCTCGACATGTTGCGTCCGACCGAAGCGCCGTTGATCCAGCCGAACGCCCAGAACCTGTATCAGGTCTCTGAGGAAGACCTGCCGTTGTCCTGCCCGATGCCGCAGATGACTCTATGGAACTCACACCCACGCGTCTACCTGCCGATCGAGGCGACGGGCTGGGCCAAGTGCCCCTACTGCGGTGCTGAGTACGCGCTGCAAAAATAGCTGGCACGCGCTCGCGCTAGGCTCGACGCTGGCACTGCTCGCGACGTTCAGCGCTACCACCGCTACCACCGCTACAGCCGCAGGCGAGCCGGGATCGGTCGTGCGCCGCACGACGCTGATCGTTGCCGACATCGAAGCATCAATCCGTTTCTATCGCGACGTGCTCGGCTTCGAGCTGTGGCTCGACAATCGCAGCAAGGTCTCCGCAGGCAGCCTGCCATCGGGGCAGCCGGTGGGCGCACCGTCACGATTCGTGATCATGAAGGGCCGCCACCCCTGGATAGGCATGGTGGGGCTGCTGCAGTACGGTGAGTCGCGCGCGGCGCAAGCGCCTCCGGAAACGCTGCAACCCGGCGCCACGGTGCTGATGATTGAAACCGATCAGCTCGACGTAATCTACGCGCGCATGCAGCAGGCCGGCACGCCGATCTACCGTGCCCCCGAGACCAACGAAGTCGAAGGCGCCGGCGGATTGCGCTGGCAGGCGACATTCCTGTTCGCCTTCGATCCCGATGGCCACATGCTGGAGATCAATCAGCGCGGCCCGACAGTGCAAAGTGAGTCGGCGCCGGTTGCCGCCGCAGCTGCGGTGCGGGTCGAGCGGCGTTTTGTGCCGGTGCGCACCGGGCAGTTGCATCTGCGGCGCGCGGCGCCGGTCGCGGGATTCGGCCTGCGGACACCCGTCGTATTGCTGCACCAGACTCCCCTGTCGGGGCGGATGTTCAGCGAATTGCTGCCGCAGCTTGCAAGGGATCGGGTCGTGTACGCGCCGGATACGCCAGGCTACGGCGAATCCGATCCGCCTGCGAATGTGCCGCAGCTCGGTGATTACTGCGACGCGCTGCACGACTTCATTGGAGAACTACGCGAACCTGTGGATCTGGTCGGTTATCACACGGGTGCACTGATTGCGGCGGAGTGCGCGGTACGCTATCCGGCTGAAATTCGACGTCTGGTGCTGATCTCGATGCCGTTGTTCAGCGCGGCGCGTCGGGCAACCTTGAATGTCGACGCGGCGCTGACCGAGGACGGTTCCGCGCTGTTGGCCGAGTGGCGCAGCACGATGAGCGTCAGGCCGCCGGGCCAGTCGCTCGAACAGGCGGCGCGGATCGTTGCCGAGAAGCAGCGCGCGGGCGCGCGCGCGGCTTGGGCGATGTCCGCTGTGCAGCAGTACGAGCCGGAGTCGCGGCTGCGTCTGATCCGACAGCCGACCGCCATCATCAGGGTGCGTGACGGCTTGTGGGATCAGAGTGCTGCGGCGGCTGCGTTGATTCCGGAATCGCGACTGCTCGATGCGCCCGAGTGGAGCTTTGGTCTGTTCGACGCGTTTCCAGCCGCAGTGGCCGAGCGGATCCGCAGCGCGCTCGACTGAGCGCGCCGCAGACCGCCGGAATCAGAAGTCGACTGTCGCCGTCACGCCGAAGGTTCGTCCGTTCGGGAAGTGCACCTGATACGCGCGGGTGAACAGGAAGCCACTGTCGGGATCAAAGAAGCGGACCACGGAATCTGGATCGCGCTCGCCCGTCAGATTCTTGATCCATGCCGCGACGCGCCAGTTGTCGCCCTGCACTCCGAGTCGGGCGTCGATGCGGGTCGTCGCGCCCGTTGAGGCGTGGTTGTAGACCTCGGCAAAGCGCTCGCTCTGATACGACATGTCCGTACGCGCAAAGAAGGAGCGCCAGCCGTCAGCGGTTAGCGGCATCGTGAACTCGAGGCCAGCGTTGACGGTGTGCTTTGGCGCGTTGGCGGTCTGAAAGCCAGACGCATCCGCAGTCAGCGTCGCCACGCCCGGCGCGGCGATACACGGTGCCTGCTGGGTCGCAAGCGTAATGCCGAGCAGTGCCGCGTAAGTGGCGTCGCAGATCTCGGTGAATTTCGCGTCAGCGAGTCCGTAGCCGAGGTTGGCGTCCCACATGGGATTGATTTTCCACCGCCAGTTCAGCTCCAGACCCGTCACTTCGGTCTTGCCGGCGTTGCCGGTCAGGGAGATGTTCGCCGACATTCCGCTGGTGTTCGTATAGACCTGGCTGGTGGTCAGCTGCTGGTCAGTCCAGTCAATGAAGTAGATGGCTGCATCCAATGCCATCCGGCCGTCGAAGAAGCGCATCTTCGAGCCAATCTCATAGTTAAGTGCTTGTTCTTCCTTGACGCCGAGCGGTGTGATCGAAGACAGCCGCGTGAACTCCGCTGCGGGGATGGCCGCTGCGCAGAGGGAGCTGTTGAAGTCCCCCGGCTTGTTGCCTTGCGACACCGACACATAGACGTTCTTGTCACGGTCGAAGTCATAGCGTGCGGTCACGCGCGGCGTGAAGCTCTTGAACTCGACCTCGAGGATGCGCTGGCAGTTTCCGCCCACCTGCACGGCGTTGTTGGCCGTCAGCTTGTCCTTCGCGTAGCGACCCTCGAGCGTGAAGTGCCAGTCTTCGCTCGGATCGTAGCTGACGCTCGCGAACACGGCCTGATTGTCAACCGTAGAGGGCGAAATAGGCTGCGAGACTTGGCGAAGCGTGCCAACCGGGCCGGTGTTGCTGGCTGCCGGAACGCCCATCGAAAGAATGTTGTAGCGCGGGCCCCCATTGAAGCCCGAGGTGTCCTGGGTGTAGTTGTACACACCAACCAGCCAATCGATGGCGCCGTCGGTCTTCGATGCGAACCGTAGTTCCTGCGACTGGTATTCGCGAATCGTGATCAGGCGGGTGATATTGCCGGGGTTCGCAATCGTCATCGTCGGGCTTGGCACCTGGGAGGCATTGCTGCCCGCCGGGTTATTGATCAGATAATCGTCGACAATCCAGTCCTCGTCCTGGCGGTTCCAGCTGACCAGCGCCGTCAGCGTGCCGGGCGCAACGTCCCAGTTCATCTCGCCGCTGTAGAGGTTGGTGTCCTGCGTCACGCCCGGATGACCCTGGCGGGCAATGTCAGCGAAATCGACTTGAACCCCACCGTTGACCGGTATGGCCGGCAGCTCGCCGCAGAAGCTGCCACCGCGCGCGCCCGGGGCCGTCGTGAAGCAGTTGAGGGTCTTGCTGATGATGTTGTTGTAGAGCCCGTCCTTGTTCTGACTCGCAAAGGCCCGCAGCAGAAACTCAAGATTCTCGGTCGGCTCGTAGCGCAGCGCAGCCGATACCCGTTTGGTTTTTTCCTGGCCCAGCTGGACGAGAGTGTTGCCGCTACTGGCTGCGGTGTACTGGCCGCCAAAGTCGTAGAGCCGGCCGCCGAGCTTGAACGACAACTTGTCGCTGAACAGCGGACCGCTGATGAAACCCGATGCCTCTTCGTTGCCATAGTCGCCAATCGTCACCGAGGCCCGGCCGTTCCACTCCTGGCTCGGTTTGCGCGTTCGATAGCTGATGACCCCTGCCAGTGAACCGCGGCCATAGTTCGCCGCCTGCGGGCCCTTCAGGACTTCGACCTGTTCGAGATCGTCAAGGTCAGCGCTCATGTTGCCGGCGATATAGATGCCGTCGACGACGAACGAGACCGTGCGTTCGCCGAGAATCTGGCTCTGGCCTCGAATGACCGGTCGATCGAAAGCACGCCCGTAGGTCTGGTTGAAGGACAGGTTTGGAGTCAGCTTGGCGAGGTCGTAGAGGCTCTCGATTCCCCGCTCTTCGATCAATTCGGCCGTGAACGCCGTAATTGAAATCGGCACATCCTGCAGGCTTTCGTTGCGCTTTCGAGCAGTCACCACCACTTCGGTCAGAGCACCTGCGTCGGCAGTCTGCGCTGGCGCCTGAGCATGTATCAGTGTTGACGTGCCAGAAAAAGTTACCAGCAAGATCACGAAAATCGCCGCACGCGGCGGCGCAGGCAGTTTCGACATTACAGACCCCCTAAATCAATTACGGGCAAAGACCCGACGCAGGGGTTGCGGCAATTCGCCGTTCTGGTTCCCGCAGCGTCGCAATCACTATACACGCGAGAGGTCAGTCCACCTCCAATCGTGGCCTAATTCCAACAACAGTGCGGAGTCAGTACGGTTTATAAGATTTTTCTTCCACGATTCGCGAACCGAGCGCCAGATTAATGCGCTTCTTGATCGCGGCCCGTTCATCGTTGGTCACATAGACCGTCCGCGCAAGCTCGATGAAGCGTGCGTCGAACTGCTGCGCTGCTTCTTTGTCACGGATTTCATCTTCGATGTCCCATAACGATTCATTGACGGCCTGCAGCGCGCGCTGATCCGCGAGCGTGGTGGTGGCATTCGGTACGCCGGTGCGCCAGGTCTGCTCGAGCAGCTCCAGTTCAAGGCGAACATTTGCCCGCTTGGTTGCATCCTCGATGCGCGCCGCCTTGATCCGCAGGATCGTGATCTTGTCGAGCAGCTCACCGGGAGAAATCGGCACGAGGATGTCTTTCATGGCGACGATGCTAGCAAGTGATGTTTTCGTCCGCCCGCACGTTGCAGGGCGGCGGCAAATGCGTCGAGCATTGCGGTGACGCGCTCGGGCTGGATCAGCTCCATGACGCCGGGGCGTTCGATCTTCTGCTGCCAGGGGAGTTGCTCGGGGGATTTGCCTAGATAGTGCTGCGCGGCTTCGCCGAAGGCATCAATGCACCATCGTCTGGACAAATAGGGTCCGCTGCGCGCCGGGTTCGTCGCGGCATACAGTCCGATCACCGGCGTGCCGACCATCGTGGCCATGTGCGCGGGTCCTGAATCGGGCGTCAGCAGCACGCTGCTGCGTTGAAGCAAAGCCAGCAACTGCGGCAGCGTGTCCTTGCCGATCTGGTTCACGATGGGGGCGTTGCAGGCGCGTTCGATCGCAGCACCGGTGACCTGTTCGAGCTCGCTCGGGCCGCCAGCCAGGATGACCCGCATCCCAAGCGTGCGAGCGGCATGTTCGGCTACCTGCGCGTAGCCTTCCACGGTCCAGTTGCGGCACGCATGGCTGGAACAGGGACTGACCACGAGTGTTCCCGGAAGTGCTCGCGAGTCCTCGGGCACCAGCTGCGTCGCGTAGTCGATCGCCGCGGGAGGTAGCGGCAGATCCCAGCTCAACACCGGCTCTTCAACGCCAAGCGCTGCGGCAAATCCCATGAAACTGTCGAGCACATGCTCGCGCTCGCGCGGCGCCACCTGCGCATTCGTAACCAGCCACTGCAGTTCACGCGCGCGGGCACGATCGAAGCCGAGTCGAACATGCGCGCGGATCACGCTGGCAGCGAGGCTGGCACGGACCGCGAGCTGCATATGCAGCAGTACCTCGAAGTCCCGGCCACGAAGCTCACGCCGCAGGGCAAGCAGGGCACGCCAACCGGCGCGCTTGTCGACGGTGATAAACTCGACGTTCGGCAACAGGCTCATCAACCGGCTCTCGAGCTTGCCGATGACCCAGGTCAGACGCGCTTGCGGCCAGGCGGCCTGCAGTGTGCGCACGAGTGGAACGACATGACAGGTATCGCCGATCGCGGAAAGGCGCAGCAGACATATCGACTCGGGCGCTCGCTCCAGCAGTGCAGCTCCCGCGCGCGTTCCAGCAGTGGGCATTGTGTCGTGATCCGGCGATGAAGCAGCCGTGGGCGCTCGGACCGGAGGTCAAACGAATGGCAACGGCCTCTGGCCTCATCGTATACGACGCTTCTCGCGCCAGCAATTTCGACGCGTCCTGGTTTGATCCTGAATACTGGCGTCGCCGCGACGCCATTCGCGGCGCTGCACTCGGCCGCGGTTCGACCTGGCTCATCGATGCGCATGGTCTGCAGCTGGCGCTGCGCCGTTACCGACGTGGGGGGCTGGCCGCGCGGATCTCCGAGGATCGCTACTGGTTCATCGGCGAATCGAGCACGCGGCCAATGCGCGAATGGACCTTGACCTACCATCTGCATCGGCTCGGGCTGCCGGTACCGGCGCCGATCGCCGCGCGCTACCAGCGCGCTGGACGCACCTACACGGGCGAGTTGATCACGGCACGCATTCTGGAGGCGGAGTCATTGGCGGAGCAGTTGGCGGCAACCTCGCTGCCATTTTCGCGCTGGATCGCGGTCGGTCGCTGCATCCGCAGCTTTCACGACGCCGGCCTCGATCACGTCGACTTGAACGCCCACAATGTCCTGCGTCGCCTCGACGGTCGGGTGTTCCTGATCGACTTCGATCGTTGTCGCCTGCGCAGGCGCGGCTTGTGGTGCGATGCCAACCTCGTCCGCCTGCGACGTTCGTTGTTGAAGGTCACGGCCAGGCTGCCTGAGGAGCGCTTCTCGGAAACCGACTGGCAGTCGCTGCTCGCCGGCTACTGGGATCGCAGCGCATGAGATTCGCCTACATCCTGATTGCCTACCTGTTCGCGCCCATCGTCTGCGGTGTGATGCTGTGGCGCGGCTTCCGGGATCGGAGCTACTGGCAGAACTTCCACGAGCGCTTCGGTTACGGCGACACGCCGTTCAAGGAACCGTCGATCTGGATTCATGCCGTGTCGGTGGGGGAGGTGCAGGCGGCCGTGGCGCTCGTCAGGGCGTTGCGGCTGAAGTATCCGCAGATACCCGTGGTGCTGACTACCGTCACCCCAACGGGTGCCGCGCGCGCCCGTGCGCAGTTCGGTGCAGATATCCATGTGCGCTATGTCCCCTACGACCTGCCAGGCAGCGTGCGGCGTTTCTTTGCGCGCATCAAACCACGGGTTGCGATCATCCTCGAAACGGAACTCTGGCCGAATCTCTACCACGCCTGCGGTCAGCGCGGCACGCCGCTGGTGCTGGCCAGCGCGCGGATCTCACCGCGCTCGGTCGGCAAGTATCGCCGGTTGGCGGGGCTGTTCCAGGAGACGCTGTCGCACGGCATCGTGATCGCCGCGCAGAGCGAGGGTGATGCGCAGCGCTTTCGCTCAATCGGTGCGAATCCGGCGCGCACCCATGTGACGGGCAACATCAAGTTCGATTTCACGCTGCCTGATGACATCGTGGCGCGTGGTGCGCTGCTGCGCAGCGAGCACGCGCACGGCAAGTCCGTCTGGATCGCTGGCAGTACGCATGCCGGGGAAGAGGAAGCTGCATTGGCCGCACTCGCGGCGCTCGACGCGGCCGGAGTGCCAAGCCTGCTCGTGATCGCGCCCCGGCATCCGAACCGCTTCGACGACGTGGAACAATTGTTGCGTCGGCGCGGTATCAAGTTCGTGCGGCGCTCCAGCGGTGAAACCTGTCATCCGCAGACAGCCGTGCTGCTGCTCGACACGCTGGGCGAGTTGATCTTCTTCTATGCTGCGGCGGATGCCGCGTTCGTGGGCGGGACGCTGGTACCGGTCGGCGGCCACAACCTGCTTGAGCCTGCGGCCCTGGGTGTGCCGGTGCTGATCGGCCCGCACTACTTCAATGCGGAGGACATCGCCGAGCAGTTTCTGTCCATCGGTGCGGCGGCGCTGGTGCGCGACGGTGCAGCGCTCGGTGCCGAGCTTCAAGTGCTGCTGCGCGATCCCGGGCTGCGCGCGCAGCGTGCGGAACTGGCGCGTCAGACGCTCGATCGCAACCGCGGTGCCCTGCAGCGCCTGCTGGCGCTGATCGAGCCGGTGATCGAGGGTGCCCCCGGCGGGCAGGTCAGCGCTGCAACCAGCCGTTGACTTCCTGGAGCGCCGGCCGGTCCAGGCTGCCTGTTGCAAGGCGAAGTTGCAGCACGTTCAGGATGTAGTCGTAGCGGCTGCGCGCATAGTTGGTCTGGGCCTGCACCAGCGTGCGCCGAGCATCGAGCACGTCCACGGCTGTCCGGGTTCCCACCTCATAGCCGGCTTCAGTGGCCTTCAGCGCGGTTTCGCTCGACTCGAGCGCCTGCCGCAGTGCGGCGACGCGTGAGATCTCGCTATTGACGCCGAGGTAAGCGTCGCGTGCCAGACGCTCGGTCTGGCGCGATACGCGCGTCAAACGTTCACGCGCCGCCTGCCATTGAAACTCGCGCTGTCGGACGCGCGACTGCGTGGCGCCCCCACTGAATATCGGCACACTGAGCTGTAGTGCGATCGTCGTATCGTCGGCGTCGCTGGTACGCTGGCCGACGTTGCCGCTCTCGAAATTGATCGTGGCGCTCTGATCGACGTTGGAGCGGCTCGCAGTCAGATCGAGGGACGGCAAGTGGTTGCTGAACGCGGCACGGACGTCGTTGCGGGCGATGTCCGCGCCGAGCCGGCTCGAGATCAGCGCCAGATTCTGTTCCATGGAAAGGGCGACCCAGACCTGCTCGTCAGCAGGTTCCGGCATCTTGAGTGGCATCGCATCAGAGGGCTTCGCCAGCGATGACAGCTTCTCGGCGGTGATCTCGCGCAGCAGTTCTTCGTTCGAGGCGAGCTGGCGCTTGCCGGCGATGACGGCCGCCGCGGCGCTGTCCCGGGCTGCTTTGGCTTCCTGGACATCGGTGATCGCGATCAGGCCGACTTCAAAGCGTTTGTCGGCCTGCTCAAGCTGGCGCGAGATCGAATCGAAGGCCGACTGCTGGGCATCGACGTTGTCCTGCGCTGCCAACACGTCGAAATAACGTTGCGCGACGCGCAGGACCAGATCCTGCTGTGCGGCCAGATAGTCCGCCTCCGCCTGCGCGACCTCTTTGTTCGCGCGCTTCAGCGCGACCCAGTTTCCCCAGTCGAACACGCTCTGGCGCAGATCAACACTCCAGCGCTCGGTCTCGGGCTTCGAGTCGCTGGCCTGCAGGAAGTTGAACACGACGCGGTTGCCGGAACCGGCAGGTTGTTCAATCTCCTGCGGAAACTGGCCGGTAGACTGGCTGTCGCCTTCCGTCTTGGACGCCGAGCCGGAGATCTGAGGCAGCAGTGCGGCGAGCGCCTGGGGCTTCGCCTCGAGCGCGGCTCGGCGGATGGCGTCGGCCTCGCGAATCTGGGGATCGTTAGCCACCGCGCGATCGTAGACGGCCAACAGATCCACCGCCCCGGCGACGGTGCCGATGGGCAGCAAGGCCAGCAGCGGGATCAGTGCGAATTTCGACACATTCATGGCAGGGACCTTCAAAGTCAGTAGGGAGCTATTGTCGGGTCGATCTGTTCACGCCAGGCGAGTATTCCGCCCGCGAGGTTCGCAACGTGGTCGAAGCCGCGCTGCTCGAGATACTCGCCGACCTGCAGGCTGCGTGCGCCCGAACGGCACATCACGACGATTGCTCGATCGCGGGGAAGCTCGTCGAGTCGATCCGGAATCTCGTGCATGGGCAGATGCATTGCGAACGGCAGCCGTGCAATCTCGAGCTCCCAGCCCTCGCGGACATCGATCACCAGCGGCGGCTGGTTCGCCTCGATGCTCGCTTGCAGCGTCTTTGGATCGATTTCGGTGACCATCGTGATGCAATCAGAACCGGAATCGCGGAGTTGGGATTGCGCCGATTAGCGGAGCGAGCCGTGTTTCGAACAGGCTTTCGGTCGCCCACTCGTTGGCTGCACGGCGACGCACCAACCGCGCTTCCATGATCGGCGCGTCGCCGACCACGCAGAACAAGCGCCCGCCGCGTGCCAGATGCGGCGCGAAGCGCGCGTCGTACACGGGCAGCGAGCCTGTGAGCACGATGGCGTCGTAGCTCTCGGGACCGATCTCAGCCACGGCTTCGAAGCCGTCGCGAGCCATAACCCTGACGTTATGGATGCCGCAGCTGGCCAGTGTTGCGCCTGCGCTGTCGGCCAGATCGGCGTGAATCTCAAGGCTGCGGACTTCGCCGGCCAGCGAGGCCATGCAGGCCGACAGGAACCCGGAGCCGGTGCCGATCTCGAGCACCCTGTCCGCAGGTGTCAGCTGCAGCGCTTGCAGGATCCGCCCGGCGACCTCCGGCGCGAGCATGTGCTGCCCGTGTGCAAGCGGGATGCAGGCATCGGCGTACGCGAGCTCGCGGTAATGCGCCGGCACGAAACGCTCGCGCGGGATCTGCCTCAGCGTATCGAGCACGCGCTGGTCGAGCACGCCCCAGGCGCGCACCTGCTGCTTGACCATCTGCTCGCGCGCTGCGTCGATCTGCATGCACTGACTCCTGAGCAATTAGACTTATTCTGGCGGATTCCCGGCCCCGATGCCGCCCCAAAGCAACCCACTTCGGCATCGCGCTGCGCAGCGGACGTTGCCATATGGTGAATCCGGGCAAGCGCGACCGGGCCGTCAGTTATGCTCAATGCACGGCCCGGGAAAGGCCGATAATAACCAAGGCGCGTGCAGAGCGGGGCACGCCGCCGCGCGCACGGGGATAGTTTACCTGCCATGTCACTGTCTGGGCTCCTGAGTCTGTTGCTGGCCATTGTGGCGACGTTGCTGCTGGCGCTGTATTTGATGCAGCGGCGCGAGCTGCGCGGCGTGGGTGAAATCAATCGGCAGATCGACGACGCGTTGGCGGGCGCGGGCGGTGAGCCCGCACGGGTCTACCTGCAGACCGATGAGCCCGAATTGCAGCAGCTGGCCCAGGGGGTCAATCGCCTGCTCGTGCAGCGGGCTGACTCGCCGCCCACAGTGCCGGACTCGTCAGCACTCTTTCGGGAGCTGGCGGACCGTTCGTACGAAGTCGTGCTCGTGCATCGTGACGTGATCCTGTTTGCCAATCAGCACTTCGCCCATCTGCTGGGCGTGGATCGCGATGCCTTGAACGGTCGGGCGCTGCCGGATCTGGTGGCGCCGGAGTTCACGGACTTTGTTGCGGCGACGCTGATCCGGCGACTCGAGGATGAGCGCGCACCGGAGCGCTTCGAAGTCGAGATGGTCGGCTTCCAGGCGCAGATCAGCCGGCTGGAACTCAGTGTCCGCCGCATTGATTACGAGAGCGAGCCGGCGCTGCTGGTCACGGGCGTTGAGATTGTCCAGACAACCCAGGTGAAGGCGCTGAACGAACCCAGCTATGCGCAGCAGGGCGTCGGCACGGGTTTGTTTGAAACCCTCGAGGCCGCGGCACCCGCGCAGACGCTGGCACTGGAATCACTGTCAGAGGCGATCCTGACCACCGATGCGCTCGGTGCGATCGACTACCTGAATCCGGCCGCCGAGCAGCTGCTCGGCACAGACTCGACCCGGGCCAAGGGCAAGGCGCTCGGCATGGTGGTCGCCACTGTCGATGAAGCGAATCGCCGTGCACTGATCGATCCGGTCACGCAGTCGCTGACAAGCGGTGTGCCGATCAACTATTCGCGACGGCCCGTGGTGGTCGCGCGCCCCAGCGGCGAGGAGCGCACGATCGAGGTGTCGAGCTCGCCGATGCGCAGCAGCGACGGAGACATCGTCGGTGCCGTGGTGCTGCTGCACGACATCACGGAGCTGCGGGGCGCAACGCGGCAGCTGTCATACCAGGCGACGCACGATGCGTTGACAGGTCTCGTCAATCGGCGCGAGTTCGAGCGCCGACTCGATGAGGCCCTGACAACCGCGCGGCGCGGCGACGGCATGCATGTGCTGTGCTTCCTGGATCTCGATCGGTTCAAGCCAGTCAATGACACGGGCGGGCACCTCGCCGGGGACGCGCTGCTGCGCGATATCGCACGCCTGCTTCGGGCCCGGGTCCGCGACTCCGACACCGTGGCGCGCATTGGCGGCGATGAATTCGCACTGTTGCTGGCCGGCTGTCCGCTCGACAAGGCGCGGCAGATCGCTGATGACGTCTGCCGCGCGGTCAGCGAGCACCGCTTTGTCTGGAAGGACCGGGTGTATCAGATCGGCGTCAGTATCGGCGTCTTGGAATTATCGCGCGACAGCAGCTCGGTCGAAGAAGCCCTCGCCGCGGCCGATAGCGCCTGCTACCTTGCCAAGAAGCAGGGCAGCGGCCAGGTGTCGGTTTACTCGGCGCGCGACGAGGCGTCGGCGCGCTCTTCGGGCGAGATCCAGTGGCTGCAGCGACTGCAGACAGCGCTGCGCGACAATCGCTTCGAGCTGAATACGCAACCGATCATTCCCGTTTCTGCGGCGATCCACGGTGGACCGGCGATGGAGGTGCTGGTACGCCTACAGGATGAGAAAGGTCGCGACATTGCTCCCAGCGAGTTCCTGAAGGCCGCCGAGCGCTACCGTCTGATGGGCGAGATCGACCGCTGGGTTATCCAGAATACGTTCAATGCCATCGTCTCGCAGGCGCTTGACGTGCCGCCTGGACGCAGCGTGTCGATCAATATCTCAGGCCAGACTCTCGGTGACACGCAGTTCCTGGAGTTCGTCGTGGATTGCTTTGATCGCAGTGGTGTCGCACCGGCGCAGATCTGCTTCGAGATGACCGAGAGTGCGGTCGTGTCGAACATCGATCATGCGCGGCGATTCGTCGGGGTGCTGCACGGCATGGGTTGCCGGTTTGCGCTCGATGATTTCGGCTCCGGTGTCGGCTCATTTTCGAACCTGCGCAACCTGCCGCTCGACTACCTGAAAATCGACGGCTCATTCATGCGCAATCTCGCCCGCGACTCGGTCGATCAGGCGATGGTTGCTGCGATGATCAAACTCGCACGCACGCTGAACTTCCAGATCATTGCCGAACAGGTCGAGGACAACGCTGCCCTCGCCATGGCGCGTGAGCTCGGGGTTGATTTCGTGCAGGGGTTCGTCATCGCCCATCCGCAGCGGCTGCGACTCGTGGCATGAAGCGCTGCAGCAGCTGATCGACCGACAGGGATCCCGGTCCGACGATTGCGATCACCAGCAGCATGAAGCCCCACAGCACATGCTGACCGACTGCAGCTTCAAAGCCAGGCTCCAGCAGCACGTGTGCATAGGAGATCACCGCGAGCACATTGACCGCGAATAAACCCACGGCGCTCAATCGGCCGGCGATGCCAGCAATCAATAGCGCCGGGAACAGCAGCTCTCCGGCGGTCCCGGCCCAGGCAGCGAGCTCGGGTGACAGTAGCGGTACGCGGTATTCCTCGCGGAAAAGGCCGACCGTCGAATCCCAGGACTGAAGTTTCAACAGGCCGGATTTCAGGAACTGCCAGCAAACGTACACGCGCGTGCCGAGCAGCAGCAGCGGCTGCAACGCGCCCAGCCAGCCGTCGATGCGTCGCTGCAATGAGATTGTGGTCTGAATCATGTTCCGTGCCTCCGCTGCAGCGGACCGGTCCGCGCCGGTGGATATTTCGCGGTCCGTGACTCGAGACGGATTCAGGCGGCGAACAGCGGCCAATCACGGGTGCGAGCCAGTGCGTCGGCTAGATCGAACTGCGGATGCGCCGCGAGCGTGGTGTCGATGGCCTCACCGACAGAGGCACCGTCAGCCAGCGCCGTGAGCCAGTAGGCAACGTCCGGCGCCACCGGCAGCAGCTCCGTGGCGCCGCTGCGCCGCAGGATCACGACGCATTGACCGCCGCTGTCGAGATCGATCTCGTCTGATGCTTCGGAGTCGGGTCGATTCGCGCACCAGATCGTGAAGATCGGCCACGGCGAACCGACGATACGCAGAGCCGGATCTGGCTGTACGCGCAGCGACTCGCCGCCATCGTCGTTGTGGGTCAATGTCTTGAGTAGATCGAGACTGGCCGCGCAGTCGGGAGCGAGCAGGCTTTGCTGGAACGCCCATTCCAGTTTCGCGATATCCGCGAAGTACTCATGGCGGGTGCCGGCGAGCGTCGCGGCGACGACTGCGGGCAAGCTGGCGCCAACGCGGTGAGCGTCGCCGTCGCGCGAGGGCGCCTGCCGCAGCAGTTCCAGCGTGAGCTGGCGGAAGTACGCGTCGCCCGCCAGGCGTTGCAACACCGGAAACGACAGCGCCAGCACTTTGTGCAGGTTCTCGCGCAGGTTGTTGCGGTAGACCCGCAGTCGTTCCTGTGGCGCGAACTCACCGCTGACGATGCACCGTTCGAGTGTCTCGTCCCTACTCTCGTCGCTGACGAACAGCGCGTCGGCGAACCGTTGCTGCAGCTCAAGCAGCGTGGGCAAGCTGCTGCTCCGCAATGCGATCCGCGTGCGCCGCTTCCGAGCACAGGCGCTCGAGACTCGGAATGTCCGTATCCCACTCGATCAGCGTCGGCACGCGCCCAAAGCGGGCAATGGCCGCAGCATAGAGCTCCCAGACCGCGTCGCAGACGGGCGTGCCATGGGTGTCGATCAGTAGACACCGTCCGTCGATCTGCTGCTCCGCAAACCCCGCCAGATGCAGCTCGCCGACCGCGTCACAAGGGATCGCTTCGAGATACTGCACGGCGTCGAAGCCGTGGTTGCAGGCATTGACATGAATGTTGTTGAGGTCGAGCAGGATTCCGCAGCCGGATGCTTTGGCAAGCTCCGCAAGGAAGTCCCACTCGGTCCAGGTCTCGCCCACGAACCGCAGATAGCTCGAGACGTTCTCGATCAGGATCCGGCGCTCAAGCCGCTGTTGCAGTTCCGTAACCCGCGCGATCAGCAGCGTGAGCGCCTCATCGGTACAGGGGAGAGGCAGCAGATCGTTGGAGTGCCGGCCACCGATGCGACCCCAGCAAAGGTGCTCGGAGACCAGGGCCGGCCGCGAGCGGCGGATCAGCTGCTGCAGACGCGCGACGTGCGCGGGATCGAGCGGTTCGGCCGATCCCAGTGACAGTCCGACACCATGCAGCGAGAGCGGAAAGCGTTCTCTGATACGCGCCAGCAGATCGTGCTGCGGACCGCCGGCAGCAAAAAAATTCTCGCTGTGAACTTCGACCCAGGCCACATCTGGGGCGGTGTCGATCTGGTCGTGATGAGGCGCCCGCAGGCCGATTCCCGCTCGTGCGGGAATCGCCTGGGGAAAGGTGCGGCCTGATCCTGAACAAACACTCATGTCGTTCATCAGTGCCTCGACCGTCCTTAATCGAGCCGGCTTACATCGCCTTGAGGCTGCCGCCGACGATCTTCTCGCAGGTGCCCGTCGGTACCTTGATCCATTCCTTCTTGTCGCCGTCAGTCTTGGCCTGGCCGGCACAGGAGTGGCCATTGGCAGCGCAGTCGTTGGCGCTCGCTTTGGCAACGCCATAGCATTTCTCGGTCTTGCCGCCGGCGGAATCCATCGCCTGCGCGACATTCAGCGCCAGCACGCTACCGAGGGCCGCTGCAATCATCGCTCGTTTATTCAACATGTCTGTTATCTCCTTAGAGGTTGGGATCAGGCAACCGCATTCAGCGGCTTCGGAACATCAGACCGGCTGGTTGCCGGATTTGTTTCATCCTACCTAAGATGCCGGGCCGCGTGCATCCCGCTCAGCGCTCTGGTATCAGGACGTATGCCAGCGCGCCCTGTGATCATGGATTGCGATCCCGGCGTCGACGACGCCGTGGCCCTGTTGCTTGCGTTTGCCGTGCCGCAATACCTCGAGTTGCTCGGCGTCACGACCGTTGCCGGCAACGTGGGCGCAGAGTTGACGGCGCGCAATGCACGCTTGATCCGCGAGCTGGCGGGCCGCGCAGAGGTGCCGGTTTTCCGGGGCAGGGATCGCCCACTGCGGCGGCCGCCGGTGGAGGCGGATCATTTTCATGGGCCGAGTGGCCTCGGACCGCTGGCTGTTTTCGAGCCGGCAGCACCTGCCGAGTCTGTCAATGCGGTCGAATTCCTCGTTGCTACGCTGAGCAGGCGTGACGATGTGACGCTGCTGGTTACGGGTCCGTTGACGAACGTCGCCTGCGCCTTGCAACAGGCGCCGCAGATTGCGTCCCGCGTTGCCGAGATCATCCTGATGGGGGGTGCGCGGCGTGAAGGCGGCAACATTACTGCTTCGGCTGAGTACAACATCTACGCAGATCCCGATGCGGCAGCGCAGGTCTTCGCGAGCGGCTGTCCGATCGTTGCGATCGGACTCGATGCGACACATCAGGTGCGCGCGACGCCGGAGCGGGTCAGTCGCCTGCGCGCGCTGCGTAATCCACGCGCGACCGCGGTCGCGCAGCTGCTGCAGTTTTCGAATGAGCTGGCCGGCAATGCTGCGTTCGCGGCTGCCGCGCCGCTGCACGATCCCTGCACCGTGGCCTACGTGCTGAACCCTGGCCTGTTCAAGACGGTTGAGTGTGAGATCCAGGTCGAGACCGTATCACCGCTTACGCTCGGCCACACGGCCGTCGAGTTCCGGTTGGCGCCAGATCATCCGGGCCGCACCCACTGGGCGACTGAGGTCGACGCCGCGGGTGTCTTCGAGCTGCTTTGCGCGGCGTTGGTGGCCTCGTGAGTGCTCTGATTGGTGCAGCGCAGCGCCCGCATGTCACGGTTGTCGGTTCAGTCAATCTCGACCTGGTGATCCGTGTGCCGCGCCTGCCCATTGCCGGCGAAACCATCGGCGGCGCGGTGCTGGAGCGCTATCCGGGCGGCAAGGGAGGCAATCAGGCGCTGGCGGCCGCGCGGCTCGGCGCCGTCGTGCGGCTGCTGGCCTGTGTGGGCCGTGATGCGGCCGCGGACCAGGCGCTCGGACTACTGCGCGCGGCGGGGGTGGATCTGTCCGGCGTCAGCGTCGCGACCGAGGCGGCCACCGGCGTGGCGCTGATTGCCGTGGCGCCGGACGGCGAAAATCAGATCGTGGTCGCACCCGGGGCCAATGCGCAGCTGGGAGTGGAGCATCTGCCTCCTGACCACGGCGACATCCTGATCTGTCAGCTCGAGGTTCCGGTAGCGACGATACTGGAAGCCTGCCTAAGCAGTCGCGCCTTTGTTTGCGTGAATCTGGCGCCAGCCCAGGCGGTCGATGCGGCCTTGTTCGAGCGCGCGGATCTGCTGATCGTCAACAAGACCGAGGCGCAGTTCTACGGTGGCGCGTTGAAGCAGGCGCGTGGCTGGGTGGCGATCAGCTGCGGCCGTCGCGGCGCCGAGCTGTGGTGCGATGGTGCGCGAATCGCCACGGCCGCCACGGCCGCGGTGACAGCGGTGGACACGAGCGGCGCTGGCGATGCGTTCGTGGCCGCGCTGGCACTGCAGTTGTTTGCGAGGACGGCCCCTGCACAGGCGCTCGCGTTCGCGTGCGCAGCGGGCGCGATTGCCGTGACGCGTGCGGGTGCGCAGGCCGGCATGCCAACGCTTGAGCAGATCAGCGTCTTGCTGTCGTTGCCGGCAGTCAGATAGCGTTGATTCAATGGTTTTCCCGGCGCGATGCGAACCGCAGCGCGATGTCCACTGTGTTAAGGTGCAACGAGCATCGACTGCGGTCGCGTGCCTATCACGGAGTCTGTCTTGGCCAAGCCGAATTATCGACATCAGAAGAAGCAGCGCGAGCTCGCACAGAAAACCAAGCAGGCTCAAAAGCTGCAAAAGCGCCTGAGTCGAGGCCCCTCCGATGATGCGGCTGACGCGACAGCCGACGCGACAGCCGATCAGTCCGTCGACACGCTCGCTGATGCGAGCAATACCGCCGCAGTGAGCAGCGGCACGGCATCGTGATGGAAGGCACACCTCCCGGCGGCGATCGGTTTCCGCGTCGAACACCTGCTCCGATGTTCGGCGAGCAGGCCGAGGACTTCCGTGCCCGGGTGGCGCATATTCAGGCCGAGGCAGCCGCGGAGCGGCGTCGCGAGCTCATTGACCAGGCGTCCGACCTCAAGACGCCGTCCGAGCGGATCAGGATCTGGGAGCGGCTGCACGATGTGCGTATGCCACGCGCGCCGGAGCACAATCTGCTGACCGTCATCGCCAACGATACGGGCCTGTCGCTGGAACAGGTACAGCACGAACAGCAGGAACGCACTCGACTTCGACAGCCGGCCGCCGCCGAGCCAGGACCGCAAAGCGGACCATAAGCGCGGCCAGCGGCTTGCTCAGGCCAGCGGCTTGCTCAGGCCAGCGGCTTGTTCAGAGCAGCGGCACCAACAGCAGCGCGACGATATTGATGATCTTGATCAGCGGATTGATCGCTGGCCCCGCCGTATCCTTGTAAGGATCGCCGACGGTATCGCCGGTCACGGCGGCCTTGTGCGCTTCGGAGCCCTTGCCGCCAAAGTTGCCTTCCTCGATGTACTTCTTGGCGTTGTCCCAGGCACCGCCACCGGTGCACATCGAGATCGCGACGAACAGCCCCGTGACGATCGTGCCGATCAACAGGCCGCCCAGCGCCTTGATACCCTCTCCCGGTCCCATCAGCGCATTGATCCCGAAGGCGACGATCACCGGCACCACGATCGGCAGCAGTGAGGGCACGATCATTTCCTTGATGGCTGCCTTGGTCAGCAGATCCACCGCGCGCGAGTAGTCGGGCTTGGCCGTGCCTTCCATGATGCCCGGGATCTCGCGGAACTGGCGCCGCACTTCGGTGACCACTGAGGTCGCCGCACGGCCGACGGCTTCCATCGCCATGGCCGCAAACAGGTACGGCACCATGCCGCCGATGAACAGGCCGATGATCACGGCCGGGTCGGACAGCGAGAACTCGACCAGCTTCCCCTGCTCCTCGAGCTTGTGGGTGTAGTCGGCGAACAGCACCAGCGCCGCGAGACCCGCCGAGCCGATCGCATAGCCCTTCGTGACCGCCTTGGTCGTATTGCCAACCGCGTCGAGTGGGTCGGTGATGTCGCGGACCTTGCTGTCGAGGCCGGCCATCTCGGCGATGCCGCCGGCGTTGTCGGTGATCGGACCATAGGCGTCGAGTGCGACGATCATGCCGGTCAGCGACAGCATCGCTGTGGCGGCAATCGCAATCCCGTACAGGCCGTAGAGTTCGTTGGCGCCCCAGATTGCGGCGCAGACCGCAATCACCGGCAGTGCGGTCGACTTCATCGACACGCCAAGCCCGGCAATCATGTTGGTCGCATGACCGGTCTGAGAGGCTGCCGCGACTTTGCGAACCGGACTGTACTCGGTCGCCGTGTAGTACTCGGTGATCACGATCATTGCGGCCGTCAGCGCAAGGCCGATCAGCGCACAGCCAAACAGCGCCATGAGCTGGCCCGGCATCAGCGCATCGGTGATGAACCAGAAGCCGATGGCCGAGACGATGCCGGAGACGATCACGCCCTTGTACAGCGCGTTCATGATCTTGCCGCCGTCGCTGACCTTGACGAAATAGGTGCCGATGATCGACGAGACGATCGACGCGGCACCCAGCGCCAGCGGGTAGATGATCGCGGCAGAGCCCATGTCCTTGAGCATCAGTCCGCCGAGTAGCATGGTCGCGACCAGCGTCACCGCGTAGGTCTCGAACAGGTCAGCGGCCATGCCGGCACAGTCGCCGACGTTGTCGCCGACGTTGTCGGCGATCACGGCCGGGTTGCGCGGATCGTCCTCGGGAATCCCGGCCTCGACCTTGCCGACGAGGTCCGCGCCAACGTCAGCGCCCTTCGTGAAGATGCCGCCGCCGAGTCGCGCGAAGATCGAGATCAGCGAACCACCGAAGGCGAGGCCGATCAGCGATTGCAGCGCGGCGTCGTCGCCGACCAGCGGGATCATCAGCATGTAGTACAGCGCCACGCCCATCAGGCCGAGTCCGACCACCAGCATGCCGGTGATTGCACCGCCCTTGAAGGCGACCTGCAGCGCCGCATTGAGGCCGCGATTGGCGGCTTCGGCCGTGCGCACGTTGGCGCGTACCGAGATATTCATGCCGATATAACCAGCGAGACCGGAGAGGATCGCACCGACCGCAAAGCCACCCGCACTCGCCCAGTCGAGCGCGAAGCCGAGCAGCACGAACAGCACCGCGCCGACAATGGCGATGGTCGTGTACTGGCGGTTCAGGTAGGCCTGGGCGCCAGTCTGGATCGCGGCGGCGATTTCCTGCATGCGGGCGTTGCCGGCAGGAAGCTTCAGGATCTGCAGCATCGAGACGATGCCGTAAACAACCGCCAGAGCGCCTGCAAGCACCGCGACCCACAACCAGTTGGTGGTATCCATCAGCGAACTCCCAAGAAAAACACGTTGTTATTGGCCCGTAGCGCCGCGCGCCGGGCCCCGCGAAGGGCGCGAAATATAGCACAGGGCCATAGACGGCCCCGCCAGAACTGACGTCAGACCTTGAACGGCGGCAGGCGGCGCCGGACGCTGACGGCCTTGAGTTTCACATATTGGGGCAGCCCGTCTTTGTAGGGCGGGTAGTCCTCGCCGGCGATCAGGGGCAGCAGGTAGCGGCGGCATTTGGCGGTGATGCCAAAGCCATCCGCGGTGATGAAATCTCGTGGAACCTTCTTCTCCACATTGGCGACCCGCGCAAGCTCGACCGGTTCGATCTTCCAGCGATACGGCTTCGATGACGTTCGAATGATCGCCGGCATCATCGCGTTCTGGCCGCGCACGGCCATCTCGACTGCAGCTTTGCCGACGGCGTAGGCCTGCTCCACGTCGACCTTCGAGGCAATATGTCGCGCAGCCCGTTGCAAATAGTCCGCGACCGCCCAGTGATACTTGTAGCCATAGGCTTCACGAACCATGTTCGCGACGATCGGGCCGACCCCGCCCAACTGGGCATGGCCGAATGCATCATGGGTGCCGGCCTCGGCAAGGAACTTGCCATCGGCGGTCGAGGTACCCTCCGAAACCACGATCACGCAGTAACCCGACTGTTCCACGCTGCGCTTGACCTTGGCCAGGAACCTCTCGCGATCAAAGGCTATTTCAGGAAACAGGATGATCTGGGGTGCATCGCCGCTGCGCTCGGCAGCCAGGCCGCCGGCGGCTGCAATCCAGCCGGCATGGCGCCCCATGACTTCGAGCACAAACACCTTGGTTGAGGTGCGCGCCATCGAGGCCACATCGAGCGCCGCTTCGCGTATCGACACGGCGATGTACTTCGCGACGGAGCCAAAACCCGGGCAACAGTCCGTCAGCGGCAGATCGTTGTCGACGGTCTTCGGCACGCCGACGCAGATGATCGGGTAGCCCAGTGCCGCGCCGATCTGCGACAGCTTATGGGCCGTATCCATCGAATCATTACCGCCGTTGTAGAAGAAATAGCCGATGTTGTGTGCCTTGAAGACTTCGATCAGCCGCTCGTATTCGGCTCGATTCCTGTCGACGCCCTTGAGCTTGAAGCGCGCCGAGCCAAACGCGCCTGCCGGTGTATGGCGCAACCCGCGGATGGTTGCGCGACTTTCCCGGCTCGTGTCGATCAGGTCTTCTTCGAGCGCGCCGACGATGCCATGCCGGCCGGCGTAGACCTTGCCGATCTGGCGCGGAAAACGGCGGGCCGTTTCGATGACGCCGCAGGCCGACGCGTTGATGACAGCCGTGACGCCGCCCGACTGAGCGTAGAGGGCATTCCGGAGCAGGGATTTGGCCATGGCGGCAAGGATAGCGCACCGCGCCCTGGCCAAGCGGCCCGCTGTACTGGCCGTTTGACCCCCGCCCGATCGCCCGCTACTGTGCCGGGCTTCGCCAACGGAGAGGCGGGTTTCAAACCGATCATGCGTATCGTTTTTCTTGGTGCACCGGGCTCCGGCAAGGGCACTCAATCGCAGCGTCTGACCGAGCGGCACGGCATCCCACAGATCTCGACCGGCGATCTGCTGCGCGCGCATGTCCGCGACGGCAGCAGCCTTGGTCGTGCGGCGAAGGTCGTCATGGACGCGGGCAAGCTGGTTGATGATGCGACCATTCTTGGCATGGTACGGGCGCGGCTCGGTGAGCCCGATGCGCAGAAGGGCTTCATCCTCGACGGCTTTCCCCGCACGCTGACCCAGGCCGACGGCTTGGAGACGCTGCTTGGCCAGATCGGTCAGCCACTGGATGCGGTGATCCTGTTCAATATTGATCCCGCTGAACTGGTGCGCCGGATCTCGGGTCGGCGGACCTGTCAGGACTGCGGTCGCGTATTCAACGTGCACACGTCCCGGCCGCCCGTGCCCGCGCCGTGCGCAGGGCGATGCGAGACGCCGCATCTGGTGCAGCGACCCGACGACAGCGAGGCGACCGTCGCGAAGCGGCTTGCGGTTTACGAGCAGCAGACCAAGCCACTGATCCGCTATTACTCGGCGCGCAAACTGCTGCGCGAAGTCAACGCCGACGCGCCACTCGCGACGGTCACATCGCAGGTCGAAGCGGCGTTGCAGTCGAAGCCGGGTTCGTCCGCCTCACGCGGCTGATTGCAGCGATCCTCAGAGCGCCGCACGCAGCGCCGGCCCGAGCGTGGCTCCGCGCCAACCGCTGAACAGCGCTGCTGATTCGCCGGTGCGGGCGAGTTCGTCGAGATCGCGCCGGGTCGCGAGCAGCTCGGGCGCAAGCTCAAGCTCTTGTGCGGTCTGCTGCGCGATGTCGGCCAGCCGTTTGACCAGTGCCGTCAGCTGCGGGTCGGGTCGCTCGCGACGCGGCAGCGCCGGCGGCGGATCTGCAAGGCCGCAGGCGGCGATCATTGCCAGCAACTCTTCACCCGAGTTGCGGACGACGGCATCGGGTATTTCGCGGATCGATGCCAGCTGTTCGCGGCTTCGCGGCACGCGATGGATGATCTCGCGCAGCACGTTGTCGTCGATGATCCAGCCGCGCGGCCGGTTCTTGTCGATGGCACGCCGTTCACGCCAGGCGGCAAGCTGCTGCGCCAGAGCGACCCGACCTTCATCCAGGCCCGCGATGCCCTTGAGGCGCAACCAGGCGCGTTCGGGATCGACGCCGTGACTCGCACTGGCGAGTGTCTGCAGCTCTTCGTCGAGCCAGCCGAGCCGCCCGCGCTGGTCCAGCATCTCCAGCAGCTTGTCGCGCGTCGGCAGCAGATAGCGGACGTCGTCGAGGGCATATTCGATCTGCTGCGGCGACAGGGGGCGGCGTGACCAGTCCGCGCGGGTATGCGCCTTCAGCAACTGCACATCGAGCAGTGTTGAGACCAGCTCTGCGTATCCGACCTGTGCCGGGAAACCGACCAGACCCGCTGCGATCTGGGTGTCGAAGACCGGCGCGAGCACACCGCACAGCGGTTCCATGACTTCGAGATCCTGGCGTGCCGCGTGCAGCACTTTCAAGGGTCCGTCCGCCTGCATCAGCGCGGTCAGTCCAGCCAGAGAATCAAGTGCCAGCGGGTCGATGCAGGCCGCATGACTGTCGGTCGCGACCTGCACCAGGCACAGTTGAGCGCGATAGGTGCGTTCGCGCATGAACTCCGTGTCGAGCGCAATGGCGGCTGAGGTCGCGAGCAGCGCAGCGAGATCGGAGAGTTCCGGGGCGGAAGTGACGAACTTGGACGACGGCATGCGGGAACTGTGCAAGAATTCGGCCGCCATTATGCTCTCGATCATCAAGTCCTACATCGACATCGCGCTGCTGCGTGCCGGGCCCGAAGTGCTTCCAGCCGATCGCAATCTGCTGCTTGGCACGGTGCTCGCGTTCCTGGTGCTGAACATCGGCTTGAGCCTTGCTCTCAGACCCGATCTGCAAAATCTGATTCCGCAGCATTTCGTGTCGGTCGCGCTGCTGCTGATTTGGTATCAGATCCTGTTGCAGCTGTTTGGCAAGCCGGAGCGCTTCCTGCAGACGGCAACGGCGATTTTCGGGCTCGGCTGTATCGTGGCGCCCGTGCTGGTGCCAGCGGCAGCTTTCGTCGCACGCTTTGCCGAGCGACCCGAAGAAGCCTCGCCGATCGTCCTGATGCTGCTGCCTCTGGCGTTCTATGTCGTATTCGTCACGGCGCGGATTCTGCGGGCCGCGATAGAGCGTCCGATGTTCCAGTGCGTGCTGCTGGTGATTGCGTACACGATGGTCGAGGCCATCGTGATGGTCTCGATGTTCGGCGGCGGTGCGCCAGTCACACCGGCTACTGGCTGACCAGGCCGCTATTCGACGATGCACGTGCACGTTCTCGGCATCTGCGGCACCTTCATGGGCGGTGTTGCGGCGCTCGCGAAGGCGGCCGGGCATCGCGTCACGGGCTCGGACCGCAATGTCTATCCGCCGATGAGCACGCAGCTCGCGGCGCTCGGCATCGAGGTTGTAGAGGGCTTCGAAGCCTCGCAGCTGGAGCCGCGTCCGGATGTGATCGTCGTCGGCAACGTCATGACGCGTGGCCACGCCGTTGTCGAGGCGATGCTCGAGCAAGGAATGCCGTATTGCTCTGGTCCCGACTGGCTCGCGCGCGAGGTGTTGCGCGACCGCTGGGTACTGGCGGTTGCCGGGACTCACGGCAAGACCACGACCTCGAGTCTGCTCGCATGGATTCTCGAGCACGCAGGGCTTGCGCCCGGTTTCCTGATCGGGGGCGTGGCGGAGAACTTCGGTGTGTCCGCCCGCC
Organism: Steroidobacterales bacterium; assembly: GCA_038210215.1. Taxonomy (GTDB): domain Bacteria; phylum Pseudomonadota; class Gammaproteobacteria; order Steroidobacterales; family Steroidobacteraceae; genus UBA964. The sequence continues at coordinate 68,625 of JBBQWY010000003.1, read as the reverse complement.
TCGGCAGTGCGCCGTTTTTCGTCATCGAAGCGGATGAGTACGACACGGCGTTTTTCGACAAGCGGGCGAAGTTCGTGCACTACTCGCCGCGCACGCTGATCCTGAACAATCTCGAGTTCGACCACGCGGACATCTATGCCGATCTGCCGGCGATCCAGCGCCAGGTTCACCATCTGCTGAGGATTGTTCCCGCTGGTGGCCGGATCATCGTCAATGGCAGCGACGGCGCGCTCGAAGAAGTGCTGGCGATGGGTTGCTGGACGCCTGTGGAGCGATTCTCGCCGGCAGGGGGTGAGCACACGCAGTGGTCGGCGCGCCTTGCCGACAGTGGCGACGGCTCGCGCTTCGAGGTCCTGGACGGTACCAAGCTTGCGGGCGTGGTCGAGTGGTCGCTACTCGGATCCCATAACGTTGCCAATGCGCTGGCCGCGATCGCGGCGGCCCGCCATGCGGGAGTCCCCGTCGCAGCGGCCTGCGCGGCGCTCGGTCGCTTCGCTGGCATCAAGCGCCGCATGGAGCAGCGGGGCATGGTCGCCGGAGTCACCGTCTACGATGACTTTGCACACCATCCAACCGCCATCGCCACGACCATCGACGGCTTGCGGCGGCGCGTTGGCGCCGCGCGCATCGTTGCCGTGCTTGAGCCGCGCTCACACACGATGCGTCTGGGGGTGCATCGCGACACCCTTGGCCCCGCGCTGGGCGGTGCGGATCAAGTCTGGCTGTTCGCGCCGCTGAACCTGGGCTGGGACGCGTCCGCTGTGGGTCGCGAGTTGGGCGACAAGCTGCAACTGACGACCGATATCGAGGCGCTGCTCGCAGGGCTGACCGGGAGCTTGCGCGGCGGCGATCACGTGCTGATCATGTCGAACGGTGGCTTCGGCGGTCTGCACGAGCGGCTGCTGGCGGCACTGGGCACGGCAACTCGAACCAGCAGCACAGCACGGAGTGCGCAGTGAATCAGAAGATCGTCACGGTTGCGCTGACGGGCGCTTCAGGCGCGCAGTATGGCTTGCGGCTGATCGAATGCCTGATCCAGGCTGATTACACCGTCTACCTGATGTTCACCAAGGCGGCACAGATCGTGGTGGGTTCCGAGACCGACTACGCCCTGCCGGGACGAACCGCGGATCAGACGCGCTACCTGTCGGAACGCTTCGGTGCCCGCGAGGGTCAGCTGCGGGTGTTCGGCGAGACGGAGTGGACCTCACCGGTGGCGAGCGGCTCGGGCGCACCGCGGGTGATGGTCGTTTGTCCGTGCAGCATGGCGACGATTTCGTCGATCGCCAATGGTGCCAGCGACAACCTGCTCGAGCGGGCCGCAGATGTCGTGATCAAGGAAGGTGGCAAGCTGATCATCGTGCCGCGCGAAACGCCGTTCTCGGCGATACACCTCGACAACATGCTGAAGTTGTCACGGGTCGGTGCGGTGATTCTGCCGGCAAACCCTGGCTTCTATACCCGGCCGGCCCGGGTCGAGGAGCTGGTCGATTTCATCGTCGCGCGGGTACTCGATCAGATCGGCGTGCCAAACAAACTGCTGCCGCGCTGGGGACTCGAGTCACCATGAGCGACACGACCCTCGCGCTGTTTCCGTTGAATACCGTGCTGTTTCCGGGCGGACCGCTGCCGCTGCGGATCTTCGAGACGCGCTACACCGATATGGTTCGCAAGTGCATGCGCGAGCAGAGCGCGTTTGGTGTCGTATCGATTCGCGCCGGCGGCGAAGTCGGTGACGTCGCGTCGAGCTGTGAAATCGGTACCAGCGCGCGGATTGTCGACTTCTACCCGCTGCCCGACCGGTTGCTGGGCATCAGCTGCCTGGGTGAGCGGCGGTTTCGGGTGCTGGAGCGTTCACGCCAGGCGGACGGGCTCAACGTCGCCGCCGTCGAATGGCTGGCTCCCGTGCCGAAACAGGCGGTGCCGGAGTCGCTGCGCCATCTGTCCGAGCTGCTGCGAGCTGTGCTTCCGCAGCTCGGCGAAGTCTACGAGTCGGTGCCCAAGCACTTCGATGATGCGGCCTGGGTCGGCGCGCGGCTCGCGGAGATTCTGCCCATCAGCCTGCTCGACAAGCAGCAGTGCCTGGAGATCGATGATCCGCTGGAGCGGCTCGAGCTGCTTGCGCCGCTGATCAAGCGCTCGGAGGACTAGCTCGAGTAGCGGCAGCAGCGGCCTGCTTGCCGTAGAAGCGATACAGCGCGAGGCCGATCACCAGCGTCCAGCCGAGCACCAGCCAGCCGACCACGCCGTCGAATTCCGACAGCAGAAAGGCGAGCGGGCTCGATTCATCGCGCCGCGAGGTTTCGCGGAAGAACGTGATGATCCAGACCCAGCCGGCGTGGAGCCCGATGCAGGCGGCGATATTGCCCGTCAGACTGCGCACGACCCCGAGCAGCACGCCGACCGCAAACAGGCACAGGAACGCATCCGCGATCCGCAGCGGATCGCCGAATGCAGCCAAGGATCCGGCCAGCATCGCAAGGCCGCTGCCCGCGTCGAGCTCTTCGACGGGGATCCGATACTTGCCGATGAAATGCGTCGCGGCATACACGAGTGCCGTCAGCAACACGGCTGCGCGCGCGCCGGCGTCGCGCGCAATGCTCGTGTGCATGGCGCCGCGCAGGAAGGTTTCTTCGATCAGTGCGACGGCAATGCCGCTGGTCAGACCCTTCAGCGCCAGCGACGCAAAGGTCGCAAGGTCGAGCGTGATGCCGGGTCGCAGCACGCGCAGATCGAGCGCCACCATGGCCAGCATGACGGGCAGCATCGTCGCAACGCCGAGGGCGAGGCCGATGCCGCTCTGGCGCAGGAACTCGCGGCGCGGCAGGCCGTAGCCGAGGCTCGCCTTGTCCGCAACCTGCAGGCGACGCGCGACCAGGATGAAGCCGATCAGCAGGATCAGCATGCCGATGCGGCTCGCGACGCGATGGAACTTCAGGTCGAACTGCGGCGTCAGCAGCTGCCAGGCCGGGTACGCAAAGACCGCGATGCCGGCGAGGCCCAGCAGGATCAGGCCGATGAACCAGGCGAATCCGCGCACGTCTGAGCTGCGCTCAGTGCAGCCGCAGTGGCTGCGGATCCAGTCCCGCGCCGCGCAGCAGCGCAATGACGCCGCGCTCGCCGATCAGGTGCATCGCGCCGACCACGACCAGCGTGTCTACGGAGCCTTCGGTCAGGGCGCGCAGCCGAGGTATCCAGGCGCGGTTGCGACGATAGATCAGCGCTTCGTAGAGCTCCGGAAAGGTCGCGTATTCCTGCAGCAGCACGCGCTCGAGCTCGGCAACGCGCCCTTCACGCCAGGCGCGGGTCAGGGTCGCAAGTTCCGACTGAACGTCGGCAGCCGCGCGCAACGATAGATCCAGAAAGCGTGCTTGTGCTGCCATGTCGAGCGCATCGAACAAACCGAGTTGATACTCGATCGTCTCGAGTCCGGTGATCGGCTTGCCGTCCCGGCCCGCACGTCGCTTCAGTTGCTCTTCCACGCCGAACTGGGGATCGAGCCCAGTTTGCGTCAGCTCCGTCACGGATAGCAGCAGCGCCACCGCCCAGGGTTCGAGCCGGTCGAGTGCCTGCAGCGGAATGCCGAGCCGATCGCCTGCAGCGCTGGCGCGCGTCCAGAGTGCTTCGCCCAGCGTGGTACGCAGCCCGGCGTCCCCGGTGAACAGGGCGTACTGCTGGGTGAACCGGGCTGCGGCCATCGGATCGAGATCGTCCATGTCGACTTCCATGACCAGCGCTTCGGCGTCGGCATAGGCTGACAGCAGGGCGGGCGGCAGCTCTGCATCGTCGGCGCGCAGCAGGTGCACCGACCCCGCGAGGTAGATCGTGCTGCTCGCGCCCCGCAGCGCCCAGACCGTGCCGTCGGCAGCCTCGACGCGAGTGCTCGGAGTCAGGCCACCGAGGAGGAGGGATGCTGTGAGCCCGACTGCGAGCTGGGTGCGAAATGATCGAGCCACAGGACCTCCGTTCGTAGGCTGCCGTCAGGGCCAAGTTCGAGCATACGATAGCCCGGCGGTTGGGTGTCGATCGCGAAGTCCTCGACCAGCGGCATGAACTGCGTGCACGTCGACGGTGTTGCGAGCAGCCGCACGCCATTGCGGGTTTCATCGAAGCTCTGGTGTACGTGGCCCCAGCTGATGGCTCGCACGTTCGCATGCTTGTCGATGATCTCGAAGAACTCCGCGGCGTTGTCGAGGCCCACGGAGTCGAGCCAGCGGCTGCGCATCGAGACAGGGTGGTGATGCAGGCAGACGAGTGTATGCCGGTTGGCCGCCGTCTTCAGGCTCTGCTCGAGTCTGGCAAGCTCCGCCCGCGACAGATGCCCGCCTGCTTCGCCGGGCTTCACGCTGTCGAGCAGCACGATGCGCCAGTCGCCGAAGTCCGCATGTCCGCAGAACTGGAATGGCGCGCGCGCAAGCGCCTGGCGCATCAGCTCGACGTCGTCATGATTGCCGGGCACACAAAGCACCGGTTTGCCCAGTTGATCGAGCGCGGCAACAAAGTGGCCGTAGCCGCCCGCGTCGTCCTGCACGACATCACCCGTAACGAGAACTGCCTCTGCCATCTCGATCTGCGGCGCCGCGCACGCAAGCACTGCATTCAGCGCGGGCAGCGTCGCAACGCCACGCAGGTTCTGGCGCGGATCGCCGAACAGATGCGTATCGGTAAGTTGCACGAGCCGGATGGCGTGCAGTGCATTGTGGCGACTGTTGATGGCAGCACCCGAACATGACATCGATACATCAGGAGATTAGCAAACTCATCAACGGCCGGCAGTGATGCAGGTCAAGCGATCGTGCGTCGATCTGTCGCGACATCGAGACGCATCCCGACCCGGTGTTCTGGTAGATTGTGATGCAGCGCTCGTCCTGCGGGGGGCCGGTCAATGTCACGCCTCACACTGTCCCTGACCCCGGAAGTTCACCGCTATCTGCTCGCCAACAGCCTGCGCGAGGCGCCGGTGCTCGCGCGGCTGCGCGCTCTGACCGAGACCCTGCCCGAAGCCCGAATGCAGATCGCACCCGAACAGGGCCAGTTCCTGCAGTGGCTCGTGCAGCTGCTGGGCGCGCGCCATTGCATCGAGGTCGGCACCTACACCGGTTACTCGAGCCTTGCGGTCGCGCTCGCGCTGCCCGCAGACGCGCGCCTGATCGCTTGCGACATCAGCGAGGAGTGGACCCGGATCGCAAGGCAGTTCTGGCGCGAGGGCGGAGTGGAAGGGCGCATCGAGCTGCGCTTGCAGCCTGCGCTGCACACACTCGACGCGCTGCTGGCCGACGGCGGCGGCGGGACATTCGACTTCGCCTTCATCGACGCCGACAAGGGCAACTACGTCGCCTACTACGAGCGACTGCTGGTCTTGCTGCGATCAGGGGGCGTCATCTGCGTCGACAACACCCTGTGGTCCGGCGCCGTTGCCGACTCGACCATCGACGACGCAGACACCAAGGCGATCCGTGCTTTCAATACGCACGTTCATCGTGACGAAAGAGTGGATCTGTCGCTGCTGCCGATTGGCGATGGGCTGACGCTGCTGCGCAAGCGAGGCTGACACGGTTTCACCTATCGACCGTCGCAGCGGCCCTGAAGCGGGCCGCTGCGACCGTGCCTGAGCTTCAGTAGCGGTAGGCTTCCGGCTTGTAAGGGCCTGCCTTGCTGACGCTGATGTAACGGGCCTGCTGGTCCGACAGCTCGGTCAGCATGGCGCCGAGCTTGTGCAGGTGCAGCCGCGCGACCTTCTCGTCGAGGTGCTTGGGCAGCACATAGACGCCGAGCGGGTACTTGTCCGGATTGTTGAACAGCTCGATCTGCGCAATCGTCTGGTTCGCAAACGAGGAGGACATCACGAAGCTCGGGTGTCCGGTGCCGCAGCCGAGGTTCACGAGCCGGCCCTCCGCGAGCAAGGTGATGCGCTTGGCGGGCTGGCCGTTCATCGCCGGAAACAGGATCTGGTCAACCTGGGGTTTGACGTTCTCCCACGGGTACTGCTTCAGGGCCGCGACTTCGATCTCGTTGTCGAAGTGGCCGATGTTGCAGACGATGGCCTCGTCTTTCATCTTCTTCATGTGCTCGTGGTTGATCACATGAATGTTGCCGGTGGCACTCACGAAGATGTCCGCCTTGTCGGCGGCGTATTCCATCGTGACGACCTTGTAGCCCTCCATCGTTGCCTGCAGCGCGCAGATCGGGTCGATCTCGGTGACCCAGACCTGGGCTGACAGCGCGCGCAGTGCCTGTGCCGATCCCTTGCCGACATCGCCATAGCCGCAGACCACGGCGACCTTGCCGGCGATCATGACGTCGGTGGCGCGCTTGATTGCATCGACCAGCGACTCACGGCAGCCGTACAGGTTGTCGAACTTCGACTTCGTGACCGAGTCGTTGACGTTGATGGCCGGGAACGCGAGCGCGCCTTCCTTGGCCATCTGGTAGAGGCGCTTGACGCCGGTCGTGGTTTCCTCGGTCACGCCGCGGATGTGCTTGAGGCGCGTCGAGTACCACTTCGGATCGGTCTTCAGTTTGGCGCGGATCGATTCGAACAGCGCGATCTCTTCGTCAGAGGTCGGATGCGCGAGTACCGAGGTGTCGGTCTCGGCCTTGCTGCCCAGATGCAGCAGCAGCGTTGCGTCGCCGCCGTCGTCGAGGATCATGTTCGTGTAGCCGCCGTCGGTCCAATCGAAGATCCGGTGCGAGTAGTCCCAGTAGTCGGCCAGAGATTCACCCTTCCACGCGAACACCGGCGTGCCCTGCGCGGCAATGGCGGCCGCGGCGTGATCCTGGGTCGAGAAGATATTGCACGAGGCCCAGCGCACCTGGGCACCCAGCGCCTGCAGCGTCTCGATCAGCACCGCAGTCTGGATCGTCATGTGCAGCGAGCCGGTGATCCGCGCGCCCCGCAATGGCTGGGTGGGCGTAAATTCGTCGCGGATCGCCATCAGGCCTGGCATCTCCGTCTCGGCGATGCGGATCTCCTTGCGGCCCCAGTCGGCAAGCGACATGTCGGCGACCTTGAAGTCCGCGCCCGTGCTGGCCTTGGCGGCCTTGTCCTTTACAACAGCGTTCATCCTTAAATTCTCCGTTAGCTGGTTAGAGTTAACGGGCGCCGTTGCATCGACTGCACCGCCTCGAGCCTGGCGTCGATCCCTCGACGCTGCAGCGCCCCTCGAGGCTGGTGCTACAAACTCAAGCCGTCTGGCGCACCCCGTGCTTGCCTGCGGCCGCGGCGAGTGCAGCGGCCTTGTCGGTGCGCTCCCAGGTGAAATCGGCGTCTTTGCGGCCGAAATGGCCGTAAGCGGCGGTCTTCAGGTAGATCGGCCGCACCAGATCGAGCATTTCGCGCAATCCATACGGCGTCAGATCGAAATGCCGGCGAACGAGCTGCGTCAGCTTCTCGCGCGGCAGGCTGCTGGTGCCGAAGGTGTCGACCATGATCGAGGTCGGCTCGGCGACGCCGATCGCGTACGACAGCTGCACTTCACAGCGCTCGGCAAGACCCGCCGCGACAATATTCTTGGCGACATAACGGGCCGCGTAGGCGGCCGAGCGATCGACCTTGGACGGATCCTTGCCCGAGAACGCGCCGCCACCGTGACGGGCAAAGCCGCCATAGGTATCGACGATGATCTTGCGGCCTGTCAGGCCGCAGTCGCCTACGGGTCCGCCAATCACGAAGCGGCCGGTCGGATTGATATGAAATTTGGTCTTTCGATCGATCCAGCGCTTTGGCAGCACGGGTAGCAGGATTTCTTCCATGACCGCTTCGCGCAGCTGACGCGTCGAAATGTCGTCACTGTGCTGGGTCGAGAGCACGACCGCCTCGATGCCGACTGGTTTGTCGTTCTCGTAGCGCAGCGTGACCTGGCTCTTTGCATCCGGACGCAGCCAGGGCAGGCGGCCCTTCTTGCGAAGCTGCGCCTGCTTCTGCACCAGGCGGTGCGCGTAGGTGATTGCGGCCGGCATGAGTACATCGGTCTCGTTGCTCGCGAAGCCGAACATCAGGCCCTGATCGCCCGCACCCTGGCGCCGCTCGTCCTTGCGATCCACACCCTGGGCGATGTCCGCTGACTGCTTGCCGATCACATTCAGCACGCCACAGCTCGCGCCGTCGAAGCCCATTTCGGAGGAGTCATAGCCGATGTCGAGCACGGTCTTGCGCACCAGCGACTCGATGTCGACCCAGGCGCTGGTCGTCACTTCTCCGGCGACGATCACGACGCCGGTCTTGACCAGCGTTTCGCAGGCAACGCGGCCACGCGGATCCTGCGCGAGGATGGCATCGAGTACGGCGTCGGAAATCTGGTCCGCGACCTTGTCCGGATGGCCTTCCGAGACGGATTCGGACGTAAACAGGTAGTTATTTGACATTCAGGGTGCCGAAGGCGTTGTGCAGCCCGTAAGAATACCAAAAAGTGCTCCGCCCGCCCAGTTCCGGCGAAGCGGTCTGGTGCTGCTGCGATTGAGCCGGAAGGTCGCATCGTGGACAATGCGCGGCCTCGCTGCCGAGCTTCCTCTAGATTAGATGCCCACCGAAGCCAGTACTCCCGTCGCCGTCGATTCCGCCGTGGATCGCCGCCAGCTTGCGAACGCGATCCGCGCGCTGTCCATGGACGCGGTCCAGCAAGCCAACTCCGGGCATCCGGGCGCTCCGATGGGGATGGCCGACATTGCCGAGGTGCTGTGGCGCGATGTACTCAAGCACAACCCGGCAAACCCGCGCTGGGTGGACCGCGATCGCTTCGTGCTGTCGAACGGCCATGCATCGATGCTGCTGTATTCGGTGCTGCACCTTTGCGGCTATCCGCTTCGTATGGACGAGTTGCGCAACTTCCGGCAGCTCGGATCCCGTACCGCTGGTCATCCGGAACACGACCTGGACATCGGTATCGAGACCACCACAGGTCCGCTGGGGCAGGGCCTCGCGATGGCGGTCGGCATGGCCCTTGCCGAGAAGCATCTGGCAGCGCGCTTCAACCGACCGGGCCTTTCGATCGTCGATCACCACACTTACGTGTTCGTGGGCGATGGTTGCATGATGGAGGGCATCTCCCATGAGGCCGGCTCGCTCGCCGGAACCCTGAAGCTCGGCAAGCTGATCTGCGTCTATGACGACAACGGCATTTCGATCGATGGCCGGGTCAGCGGCTGGATGGCGGATGACACGCCGAAGCGATTCTCGGCCTATGGTTGGCAGGTGATTCGCGACGTCGACGGACATGATTCAGCCGCAGTGGCGCGCGCGCTGCGTCGGGCGCGAGCCAACAGGAAGCAGCCCACGCTGATCTGCTGCAAGACGGTGATTGGCTGGGGCGCACCGAACAAGCAGGGCACCAAGGCGACGCACGGCGAAGCCCTTGGCGTGGAGGAAGTGGCCGCCGCGCGGCGCCAGCTCGGCTGGACAGCAGAACCCTTCGAGATTCCGCAAGCGGTTCGCGCGGCCTGGGATCAGCGGCCGCGTGGTGCGCGGGCCGAGTCGGCCTGGAAGCGCCGCTTCAATCGGTACCGGCGGACGCATCCGGATGCCGCTGCAGAATTCGAGCGGCGCATGAAAAGCGTGCTGCCGGAGACCTGGTCGCAAGACAGTCTTGGAGCAATAGCGGTTGCCGCCGCCGTCACGACGCCGCAGGCCACGCGCGCGTCATCGCAGCTGGTGCTGAACGCGCTCGGACCTGCCATGCCAGAGTTGCTCGGCGGTTCGGCCGACCTGACCGGATCGGTCAACACGCTGCGCAAGGATTCCGTCACGATCACACCGGACGACGCCTCGGGCAACTACATCTACTACGGCGTGCGCGAGTTCGCGATGACGGCAATCATGAACGGCCTGACCCTGCATGGTGGCTTCGTGCCGTACGCCGGCACGTTCCTGGTTTTCTCCGACTACGCGCGCAATGCGGTGCGGCTTGCGGCGCTGATGCAGCTGCGGGTGCTGCTGGTTTACACGCACGACTCGATTGGTCTCGGCGAAGATGGTCCGACGCATCAACCGATCGAACAGCTGGCGAGTCTGCGCGCGATGCCGAACCTCAGCCTGTGGCGTCCCTGCGATGCTTTGGAGACGGCCGTGGCCTGGTGCGCCGGGATTGCCCGCACACGGGCGCCGACGGCGCTGGTACTGACTCGCCAGGCGCTGCCACAGCAGCCGCGGACCGATGTCCAGCGCGCCGCAATCTGCCGCGGTGGCTACGTGCTTCTGGATTGCGACGGTGTGCCGGAAGCGATCGTCATCGCCACCGGGTCGGAAGTGTCGATCTGCGCCGAGGCGGTGGCGGAGCTTGCAGCGGCGGGTCGACGGGTGCGACTGGTCTCAATGCCGTCGAGCGATGAGTTCGACCGGCAGAGCGCCGAATACCGCGAGCAGGTGCTGCCGCGGGCCGTGACGCAGCGGCTTGCCGTGGAGGCGGGCGCGACCCAGTGCTGGTGGCGCTACGTCGGCAGCGACGGGGCTGTGCTCGGCATCGATCGGTTTGGCGCTTCCGGCAAGGCTGCCGATGTGTTCCGCCTGTACGGCATCACGGCGGCGAATGTGAAGCGTCACCTCGACGCTTTGCTGGCGCGTTGAGAATAGTCTGATTAAACGAGTTAGGGGGCGGACATGGCAATCAAGATAGGCATCAATGGTTACGGTCGTATTGGACGCAACGTGCTGCGCGCGCTGTACGAGGCGAATCGCCAGAATGAAATCCAGATCGTCGGCATCAATGATCTGGGCGATGCCGAAACCAACGCCCATCTGACCCGCTACGACAGCGCTCACGGACGCTTTCCGCGCGATGTCCGCGTCGACGGCGATTCGATGATCGTCGACGGCGACCGCATCCGCGTGCTGGCACAACGTGATCCGGCCAAGCTGCCCTGGGGCGAGCTTGGCGCCGAGTTCGTGCTCGAGTGCACGGGCCTTTTCACGAGCAAGGTCAAGGCGGGCGCGCATCTGGCCGGCGGCGCGCGCAAGGTCGTGATCTCGGCGCCCGGGGGTGACGACGTCGATGCGACGATCGTCTACGGCGTCAATCACCAGTCACTGAAGTCCAGCGATACGGTGATCTCGAACGCCTCATGCACGACCAACTGTCTCGCACCGATCGCCAAGGTGCTGAACGACAGGATCGGGATCGCCAGCGGCCTGATGACGACCATTCACGCCTACACCAACGATCAGGTGCTGACGGACGTCTATCACTCGGATCTCCGCCGCGCGCGTTCAGCGACCCAGTCGATGATTCCGACCAAGACCGGCGCCGCCGCCGCAGTGGGGCTCGTGCTGCCGGAGCTCAAGGGCAAGCTCGACGGGTTTGCGGTCCGGGTGCCGACCCTCAACGTCTCGATGGTCGATCTGACGTTCACGCCGAAGCGCTCGACGACCGTTGCTGAGATCAATGCGTTGATGAAGGAAGCCGCCGCAGGGGCGTTGAAGGGCGTGCTGGCCTACACCGACGCGCCACTGGTGTCGATCGACTACAACCATGACCCGGCCTCGTCGACCTATGACGCGTCGATGACCAAGGTCATCGATGGCACGCTCGTCAAGGTCTGCGCCTGGTACGACAACGAGTGGGGTTTCTCCAACCGGATGCTGGACACGACGCTCGCCTGGTCGCGCGCCGCCTAGGCGCTGCCGTGAATCTCCTTCGGATGGTGGATCTCGACCTGCGCGGCAAGCGGGTGCTGATTCGCGAGGATCTGAATGTGCCGGTGCAGGACGGACGGGTCAGCAGTGATGGGCGGATGCGCGCGACGCTGCCGACTCTGGAGCACGCCCTGAATGCTGGCGCGGCGGTGATCGTGCTGGCTCATTTCGGGCGTCCGAAGGAGGGCGTCGTCGATCCCGACCTGTCGCTGGCGCCGGTTGCCACCCGGCTTGCGGAGCTGCTCGGTCGACCAGTGCCGCTGAAGACCGATTGGCTCGATGGCGTCGACTGCAAGCCCGGCGAGATCGTGCTGTGCGAGAACGTCCGCTTCAATGTCGGCGAAAAAAGCGACGACGAGAAGCTTGCGAGGCGCATGGCGGCACTCGGCGACGTGTTCGTCATGGATGCATTCGGAACGGCGCACCGCGCCGAAGCCTCGACGCATGGCATCGCGCGCTTCGCACCGGTCGCCTGTGCCGGCCCCTTGCTGGTGGCTGAGCTCGAGGCGCTGTCGCGGGCGCTCGAGAACCCCGCCCGGCCGATGGTTGCGATCGTCGGTGGCGCCAAGGTGTCGACCAAGATCCCGGTGCTCGATGCGCTGCTCGATAAGGTCGATCGGCTGATCGTCGGCGGCGGTATAGCCAATACCTTTCTCGCGGCAACCGGGGTGGCCGTGGGCAAATCGCTGTGCGAGCACGACATGCTGGACATGGCCAGGCAGCTGATGAACAAGGCGCGTGAACGCGGCGCCGAGATCCCCTTGCCGACCGACGTGGTGGTCGCACAGCAGTTCGCGGCGACAGCGCATGCGGATGTCCGCTCGGTCCATGACGTGCGCGAATCGGATCTGATCCTCGACATCGGCCCCGATACGGCCGAGCGACTGGCTGCCGGTTTGTCCTCTGCGGGCACGATACTGTGGAACGGGCCGGTCGGCGTGTTCGAGTTCGACCAGTTTGCCGAAGGCACGCGTGCCATTGCGACGGCCATCGCGCGCAGCAGTGCCTACTCGTTTGCCGGCGGCGGCGATACGCTGGCCGCCATCGAGAAATTCGGTGTTGCCGATGGCATCTCCTACATCTCGACCGGCGGCGGCGCGTTCCTCGAGTTCGTCGAAGGACGAACCCTGCCGGCGGTTGCGGCGCTGGAGGCGCGGGCGAGAGCCTGAGCCCAGGCGCGAGACGAGAACATCAATGACGCCCGAAACCGTTTTGCGCCGCGCCAAGATTGTCGCGACCCTCGGTCCCGCCACCGACGACGTCGACGTGCTGTTCGAGATGTGCAACGCCGGCCTTGATGTTGCAAGGCTGAACTTCTCGCATGGTTCGCAGCCGGACCATCTGCGGCGGCTCGAGCTGCTGCGCGAAGCATCGCAGCGCGCCGGGCGCTATGTCGGCGTGCTCGGCGATCTGTCCGGCCCCAAGATCCGCATCGAGAGTTTCAAGAACGGAGCGGTGCAGCTGCGCGAAGGCGCCGAGTTCGCGCTCGATGCCGCGCTCGATCCCAACGGCGGCGATGAGCACGTTGTCGGCGTTGCCTACGCCGACCTGCCGGGCGACGTGCAGGCCGGCGATACCCTGCTGCTCAACGACGGCTTGATCGTGCTGCAGGTCACCGCGGTCAAGGGTTCGCGCATCCACACCCGCGTGGTAGTCGGCGGGGAACTTTCGAACCGCAAAGGCGTGAACCGCAAGGGCGGCGGCATCTCGGCGCCCTCGCTGACCGATAAGGATCGCTCGGATATCGAGTTCGCGGCGCGCATCGGCGTCGACTTCCTTGCGCTGTCGTTCGTCCGTGATGCGGCGGATGTCGAGCAGGCCCGCCGACTCGTTCGTGAGGCTGGCAGCCATGCGCTGCTCGTCTCCAAGATCGAGCGCAATGAGGCCATCGATTCGCTGCAGGAGATTATCGACGCCAGCGACGGCGTGATGGTGGCGCGCGGCGATCTGGGCGTCGAAATGGGATACGCCGCCCTGACTGGCCTGCAGAAGACCATCATCGGCATGGCGCGTGCGCGCGACCGGTTCGTGATTACCGCGACCCAGATGATGGAGTCGATGATCCTGAGCCCGGTACCCACGCGCGCGGAAGTCAGCGACGTCGCCAATGCGGTGCTCGACGGCACCGACGCGGTGATGCTGTCGGCCGAGAGTGCGACCGGCAAGTATCCGGTGCGTGCAGTGGCCGCGATGGCCGAGATCATCGAAGGCGCGGAGCGATTTGAACTGTCTACCGCGCGTACCCGTGAGCGCGCCGACGCCCATTTCGAGCCGATCGAAAAGGCGATCGCCATGGCGGTCATGTACACCGCGCATCACATGAAGGTCCGCGCGATCGTTGCGCTGACCGAGTCGGGCGCGACGGCGCACTACATGTCGCGAATGCGCTCGGACATCCCGATTTACGCCCTGACCCGCCAGCCCAGCACGCGCCGACGGGTCACGATGTATCGCGGGGTCTATCCGGTACCGTTCGACATACAGCGCACCGATGCGGCGCACCTGTATGCAGAGGTTTTTTCCTTGCTGCTCGGCCTCGGCATCGTCGTCGAGAACGATTCGATCATCCTGACCAAGGGCGAGCTGTCGGGCGTGGCGGGCGGCACGAACTCGTTGCAGATCCTGCAGGTGCAGAGGCCCGCCGGGCCCTGATTGCTGGTGCAGCGGACGCTGCTGCGAGCCTTGAGCGGCTCGGTCGTGGTAGTGCTGCTGGCGGTGCTGGCGGTTTGGCTGCTACTGCGTGCCTCGCTGCCGGAATTGGCCGGGGAGCGCAACGCTGCGTCACTGTCCGCAGCGATTTCCATTGAGCGTGACTCGCGCGGGGTGCCGACGATCAGCGGCAGCACCCCGCGCGATGTCGCATTCGGTCTTGGCTTCGTGCACGGCCAGGATCGCTTCTTCCAGATGGATCTCGCGCGGCGCCTCGCGGCCGGCGAACTTGCGGCACTGTTCGGTCCGGCTGCGCTTGAGCATGATCGGCAAGCGCGTCCGTTGCAGTTGCGTCAGGTTGCGGCACGCGTTGTGGAAAAAGAATCGCCAGAGAACCGCGGCTGGATCGAAGCGTACGCCCGGGGCGTCAATGCGGGGCTTGCAAGCCTCGACGCACGCCCCTGGGAGTATTGGCTGTTGCGCAGCCGGCCGGAGCCGTGGCGTACCGAGGACACGGTGCTCGCCGTGCACGCGATATGGTGGCAACTGCAGTACGGCGATATCGAACGTGAACGCCAGCGAAATCTCGTCGCTGCTGCTGTGCGCAGCCGCGACACGCCCGATTCGATCGGCGATGCAACCGCATCGGAACGGCTGCTGCAGTTCCTGTATCCGATGGGTACGGAATGGGATGCGCCCAATTTCGCGAGCCTTGCGGAGGCAGCATCTGCCGCAGCGGACCTGCAGCGCAGGGCTGCGCCGCCTCTGCCGGGCCCGCGCGAGTTTTCGCTGCGCGAATCGCCGGCAGCGCCAACCGATGCCGCGGCACTTGCCAGCGGAATTGCGCGCAGCATGCCAGGCAGCAATAACTGGGCAATCAGCGGTCAGCGGACCGGCAGCGGCGCCGCGCTCGTCGCCAATGACATGCACCTGGGTCTCGGCGTGCCGATGATCTGGTATCACGCAAGGCTGCGGTTCACAGGCGCTGACAAGTCGGTCCAGGAACAGACTGGCGTGACCTTGCCCGGTGCGCCCGCAATCATTGCAGGCACGAACGGCCGCATCGCCTGGGGCTTCACCAATGCCTATGGCGACTGGCTCGATCTGATCCAGGTCAGTTGCGATCTGCGGCACAACCAATATGCGACCGAGGCTGGTGCGCAGCGCTTCACACTGACGCGCGACACCATTCGCGTGCGCGGCGCGGACGACATCGAGATCGAGATCCGTGATTCCGCGCTCGGCGTGCTGATCGGTCAGGATCCGGCGACCGGCACCTGCGAGCTGCTGCGCTGGCTGGTCCGTGAGCCAGGGGCGACCAACCTGCGGCTGCGGGAGTTTGCGCTGACCGGGTCGGTTGGCGAGGCGCTGAATCTGGCGCCGCAGATCGGTGTCCCGCAACTGAATCTGGTCGTCGGCGATCGCGATGGAAACATCGGCTGGGCGCTGCTGGGCCGAGTGCCTGTCGATGCACGCGGTCCGCGCACGCCGACACCGATCGTCTGGCGCGGCGAGGGAGCGGAGCTGGCGATCGAGAACCCCGAGATCGGTGCCGTCTGGAGCGCGAACAGCCGTGCGGTTGAGGGAGCCATGGAAGCACCGATCGGCGGCGACGAATCGGTTCTTGGCGCGCACTATGACTTCGGTGCGCGTGCGCGGCAGATTCGCGATGCGCTGCTCGAACGAAAAGCGCCCGCCGACGAGGCACAGATGCTGGCCCTGCAGCTCGACGATCGCGCGCTTTTCCTGCAGCGCTGGCGCGACTTGATGCTGGGCCTGCTGGACGAGCGCGCGGTCATGAACCAGCCGCGAAGGCTGCAGGCGCGTGGCTTGCTGCTGAACTGGGAGGCTCGCGCCTCAGTCGATGCGGTCGGATATCGTCTCGTTCGGGAGTTCCGCACCCGGATGGAGCAGCGCGTCTGGGCGGCACTGATGGCAGGGCTTGGGCTGCAGGCCGGGCGCACCGCACCGGGGGCTCAGTTCGAGGCGACGCTTTGGCGGCTCGTCACCGAGCAGCCGCCGCATCTGCTCGCGCCCGGACAAGAACTCTGGCGGGACTGGCTGCTCGAGACGCTGGATGCGACGATCCTCGAGATGGTCGGGCGTTGCGAGCGACTGGAACGTTGCACCTGGGGCAGTTTTGCGCCGGTGGAGATTCGCCATCCCCTCTCTGGCGCGGTCCCGGGTCTCGGCAGACTCATCGACATGCCCGAGCGCGAGCTTGCCGGCGATCACGACGTACCGCGCGTACAGCGCGGAGCCTTCGGTGCCTCGCAGCGTTTCGCAGTCTCTCCGGGCCGCGAGCAGTTCGGTTACATGCAGCTTGCGGGGGGTCAGAGCGGTCATCCGCTGTCGCCGTTCTATCGGTCAATGTTCGACGACTGGGCAGACGGGGTACCCTCGTCGTTTCTCCCCGGCCCGACCCAGCACAGGATGACGCTGCGCCCATGACAGACTCGACTTCACCGCTGCGCTTCGCAGGCTCTGATCGCTACATCGCGACGCCGGATCTGATGATGGCCGTCAACGCGGCCATTACGCTTGGGCGGCCACTGCTGATAAAGGGCGAACCCGGCACCGGCAAGACGCAGCTGGCGCTTGAGATAGCCGAATCGCTGGCCATGCCACTGCTCGAGTGGCATATCAAGTCCACGAGCAAGGCGCAGCAGGGCCTGTATGAGTACGACGCAGTCTCGCGGCTGCGCGATTCGCAGCTCGGTGATGCGCGCGTCGCCGACATTCGCCACTACATCGTCAAAGGCAAGCTTTGGGAAGCGTTTGATTCCGAGACCCGACCTGTGCTGCTGATCGACGAGATCGACAAGGCCGATATCGAGTTCCCGAACGATCTGCTGCGTGAACTCGACCGGATGGAGTTCTACGTTTACGAGACCCAGGAGCTGGTTCGCGCGCGGCATCGTCCGGTGATTCTGATCACGAGCAACAACGAGAAGGAACTGCCCGATGCGTTCCTACGCCGGTGCTTCTTTCACTACATCCGGTTTCCTGACGCCGCAACGATGCAGCAGATCGTCGCGGTTCACTTCCCCGATCTCAAGAAGGAACTGCTGGCTGAGGCGCTCAGCACGTTCTTTCGCGTTCGGGAAATGCCGGGTCTGCGCAAGAAGCCATCGACCTCCGAGCTGCTCGACTGGATCAAGCTGCTGGTGGCCGAAGACATCCCGCCTGAAGCCTTGCGCAGCGAGGACGCCAAGCAGGTGATCCCGCCGCTGTACGGTGCGCTGCTGAAGAACGAACAGGATGTGCACCTGTTCGAGCAATTACTGTTCCTGCACCGGCGCGCGCGCTGAGACCCCAGGGCACTGAACGCATGCTGGTCCGGTTCTTTTTCGAGCTGCGCGAAGCGGGCGTGCCGGCCACGCTGCCGGAGTTCCTGACGCTGCTCGAGGCGCTGCAGCAGCGCGTCGCGTTCTGCTCCGCGGAGGAGTTCTACTGGCTCGCGCGCCTCAGTCTGGTCAAGGACGAACGCCATTTCGACCGCTTCGATCAGGCTTTTGCGAGGCATTTCGCCGGCGCCGAGGCGGTGTTCGAAAAGATCATGGCCGAGGTGCCGGCGGACTGGCTGCGCTCTGTCGGCGAACGACTCTTGAGCCCCGAAGAGCGTGCGAAGGTCGAGGCGCTGGGCAGCTGGGAAAAACTGCTGCAAACGTTGAGAGACCGGCTCAAGGAGCAGCGCGAGCGGCACGCCGGTGGCAGCAAGTGGATCGGCACCGGCGGCACGTCGCCGTTCGGCGCCGATGGCTACAACCCCGAGGGTGTTCGGGTTGGTCAAGCGCAATCCCGGCATCGGCGCGCGGTCAAGGTCTGGGATGCGCGCGAGTACCGCAATCTCGACGATGCCGTCGAACTCGGTACGCGCAACGTCAAGATGGCCTTGCGGCGCCTGCGCAGGTTTGCACGCGAGGGCGCGGCGGACCAGCTCGACCTTGACCGCACGATCGATGCGACGGCGCGCAATGCCGGCCTGCTCGATCTGAAACTCGTTCCCGAGCGGCGTAACGCCGTCAAGGTGCTGCTGCTGCTCGACGTGGGCGGCTCGATGGACGATCACGTGCAACGATGCGCAGAGCTTTTCTCGGCAGCGCGCGGCGAGTTCCGGCATCTCGAGCAGTTCTATTTCCACAACTTTGTCTATGAGCATCTGTGGAAGGACAATCGTCGCCGCAATATCGAGCGCACTTCCACCTCGCAGCTGCTGCGGCGCTTCAACCCCGACTATCGCGTGATCCTGGTCGGTGACGCGACAATGAGCCCCTACGAGATCATCCAGCCCGGCGGCAGCGTCGAGCACTGGAACGCCGAATCGGGCGCGCAGTGGATGCAACGACTGACCGCGCACTTCCCGCGCCTCGTCTGGCTGAACCCTGAGCCGATGGAGCGCTGGGACTGGACCCCATCCGTGAAGCTCACGCGTCAACTGGTCGGCGGGCGCATGTTTCCGCTTAGCCTGCAGGGGCTTGACCGCGCGATGCTGGAGCTGGGTCGCCGGGGCCCCGAGCGACTGCCCGAGCCTGTCGATGATCGCTGAGCTGTGGCGTGCGCACTGGTCGGGCGCGGCGATGTCCGTCCCGGAGCTATGGGATCCGGCAGCGACCTGCACTTATTCACCGCAGGATCGCGACCAGATTCTGCTGGGTGTCGAGGCGATCGAGCGATTCTGGAGCGAACGCCGTGCCGCGCAGCATCTTGCAGAGCTGACTTTTTCTCCGCTCGGGATATGGGCTGCGGGCAGCTTTCGTATCGAAGCAGCCAGCATTGTGGCGCTGGTCGGCAGCGGTGCCGAGGAAGTGGCATTCGAGCTCCGCCTGTTCGGCGCCTACGACACCACTACCGGCAAACCGAGGCTGCGACACCTGGCCGAATGTGCTCCCGCTGCGTTTCTTTCGATTCTGCAGGGCTACCGCAACAGTGCTGCGCGGGCGCACATCTCGTGAGTGATCCGCAGCAGATAGAACGCCTGTTGACGGAGTACCTGGCCCTCGCGCAAGGCGGCCGCTTCTTGCGGAGGCGACGCTTCTGGGATGCCGACGAACCGATGCCAATTCTCGCGCCCGAGGAACTGACCCAGCCGTTGATCGGCTGGGCCGCCATCGAGGCGTATTGGTCTGCAACCGCCGCCGGAGTCGCGGAGTTTCGTAGCGATTGCTCCGCACTGACGCTGAACGTGCTCGCGCCGGACTGCGTAATGGCAGTGTTCCGCCAGGACTGGCGGGCGCAAATGCGTGCGGGCAGTGATCTGGGTAGCGAGCCGCTCGCAGCCTCGGTGCGCGTCAGCATGGCCTGGCGTCGGCGTGACCCGGACTGGCGAATCTTCGCCAGTTTCGAATCACATCTCGAAGCAGGCGAATATGCGCGCTCGCTGGCGCGCGCCCGCGCGGCGCAGATCCGGGCAAGTTCAAGCTGACGGGCAGCGTGCCGGCAGCGACTTGAACAGCTTCCAGGTCCGATCGAAATCGGCCAGTTGTTTCGCTGAAGGTTCGCTGCCTTCGCCGGGCACGAACACGCCGTAAACGCTCTCGCCGCTGGCGTCGTAGAACAGCACGCCGCGCGCCATGCCTTCGCTGGCGGGTAGCTGGAAGGCATGGATCGCGGTGATCAGATCCGGCCGCAAGTGCCCACCAAGTGGTGCGTCATGCGCCAGATTGAAGTACTGGCTGCGCGTTGAAGGTTTGCCGGCGGAGATCTTCGTCTCGATCTCGAACGCGTTGCCGCCCTTGATGATCAACACCGTGGCGCTGTCCCAGGTGCCGAGCGAATCCCAGACGCTGCGCCAGTGACTACCGTCGATACCGACGCCGTAACTCGCCGGAACGCCGCTCGCGACCAGTACCTCCGGCAGCTTGAGCTGCGGCGCAGCGGCGAACGGCATGGGCGCTGGCTTCTTGGCGTACAGCTCGGCGATCCGTGCCGCGTCAAGACCGGACGCGCAGGTACTGGTCGTCGCGGCATCTGCTGCAACAACCAGCGGCGACAGAGCAAATCCCATCAGACAGGCAATCAGTTTCTTCATTTTTAAAGCGCGAAACCGTAGACATAGACCGGCAAACTGGTCAGCCCCGTCGCAGCCATCAGCAGCATGGCGCCACGACCCCAGAAACGATGGGTAGGGCCAAACTCGTTGGGTTGCGGGGGCTTGGGAAAGCGGCGCACTGACAGCGCAGCAAGCGCGAGCCACAACAGGGTCGTCGAGATCGCCAGCAGCGTATGGAAGTAGATCCAGAAGTTCAGGGTGCCGGTGCCCGCGTAGCTGCTGGTCTGCGTCGCCGTGAAGATACCGCCGAGCATCCGCATGTTCGCTTCGAAAGCGCCAACCGCCACGGCCAGCACGATCAGCAGCGTCAGCTGCACACGCTTGTGAGTCGAGTATAGTCCGCGGCGTGCCTGCCGCCACGAATAAAACAGCACCGGCACCACCACCACGAGCGAGACAATGACCAGGTCCAGCAGCAGGTCCGCTCGCGTGCCGAGAAAGCCTGGTGGCAATTTCACGGCGAGCTTCGCTGTTCAGGCCTTGGGTTTCAGCGCCTGCAGGTCTGCCAATATCAATTCGGAGTGACCCTTCGGGTTCACGTCCTTGTAGTGCCGGGCAATCTTTCCGCTCGGATCGATGATGAAGGTCTCGCGGCGCGCGAGTTCCATGATGCCCATGGCCTTGTAGAGCACGCCGTAGGCGGTGGCCGTGGTCTTGCCGGAGTCCGCCAGAATCGGAAACGGCAGGCTGTGCTCCTCGGCGAACTTCGCGTGTGACTCCACGTCATCGACACTGATGCCGAGAATCACCGCGTTGGCAGCGCGGAACGCAAAGATGTTGTCGCGGAATTCGCAGGCCTGGGTCGTGCAGCCCGGTGTACTGTCCTTCGGATAGAAATACAGCACGACCCACTTGCCGCGATGGTCTTCGAGGTTGACCCAACTGCCGTTCTGATCCTGCAGCTTGAAAGCAGGTGCCGCCTTGCCGACGGCAGGCGCGGCGAACGCGCTGCCGCTGCCCGCGGTCAGTAGTATCAGCAGCGCTGCAGTCAGCGCGACAGTCGTGCGGCGTGTGCGTAACATGTTCGTTCCCCATGGTGACCAGCTCCGCCCATAGTACCAATGCCGGAGCCCGTGCGAAGCCGCGGGTCGGCTTGCTGCTGTCTGGCGGCGGCGCCCGCTCCGCCTACCAGGTTGGGACGCTGAAGGCGCTGGCCGAGTTGCTGCCGCAGCCAACCTGCCCGTTCCCGATCATTGTGGGCACCTCAGCCGGGGCGGTCGCCGCGTCGGTTGTCGCCGCCGGCGCGCATCGCTGGCCGGAAGCCGTGCGGGACCTTACCCGGGTTTGGGCGAATTTTCAGGTCGAGCAGGTGTTCCGCTCTGATTCCGCGGCGATGCTGCGCGCCGGCGGTCGCTGGCTGGTCTCGGCCCTGAGCGGAGGTCGGGCGATGTCGGCGCCCAAGTCGCTGTTCGACAATTCACCGCTGCACGAGCTGTTGACGCACCACGTCGACTGGGAAGCGGTGCGGGGCAATGTCGCCGCCGGTCACCTGCACGCGGTCGCGCTGTGCGCGACGGCCTACGGTGGCGGTCGCTCGAACACGTTCTTTGACGGCGCACCGGAAATCAAAGAGTGGACGCGTGCGCCGCGCTGCGGGCGTCGCACCTCGCTGACGCTGCAGCACCTGATGGCAAGCTCGGCGATTCCGTTTCTGTTTCCGGCGGTGCCGATCGACAACGAGTACTTCGGCGACGGTGCGATGCGCCAGAGTGCGCCGTTGTCTCCGGGGATCCACCTCGGTGCCGATCGGCTGCTGATTCTTGGCGTGCGCCCGGTTGGCAGCGCAGGCGTGGGCGGTCTGGTCGGGCGCGACGCTGCGCCGTCGGCGGGCCAGCTGTTCGGGTTCATGCTGGACACCTTGTTCAGCGATCAGCTGGATGCCGACGTCGAGCAGCTGCGACGGCTGAATCGCGTCGTCGAGAATGCTTTGCGTCCACCGCAGAATCTGCGCGTGATCGAGGCACTGATGGTATCCCCGAGCGTCGATCTGCGAGATGTCGCTGCGCGACACCTCGGCTGTCTGCCGCGCAGCCTGCGGACACTGTTGTCGGTGATCGGTGCGCGCGGCGCGGCCGGCAGCCTGCTCGCAAGCTACCTGATGTTTGCAGCCCCGTTCACCCGCGAGCTGATCGACCTCGGCTACCGTGATGCGATGGCGCAGCGCGAGCAACTGCAGAATTTCATGCTGGGTGACCCTGCGGCGTCAGACCAGAAACAATGCGCCGAGGCCTAGCAGGGTTGCGAAACCGATACAGTCGGTAAAGGTCGTCAGGATGACTCCGGCCGACAGCGCAGGATCAATGCTCATGCGCCGGAGGGCCAGCGGCACCAGCACCCCGACGGCTGCCGCCGCCAGCAGGTTGATCAACATGGCCGCGGCAATGATCGCCGCGATCTGCCAGGCGTCGAACCACAGTATCGTGACGGCCCCAACGACGATCGCCCAGATCAAGCCGTTCAGCCCGCCGACTGCGATCTCCTTGAACAGCAGCCAGCGGGCGTTCTCCCACTGCACCTGACCCAGCGCGAGCCCGCGAATGATCAGCGTCACAGTCTGGGTGCCGGCGATTCCGCCCATCGATGCGACGATCGGCATCAGCGCGGCGAGCGCCGCGACCTTCTCGATCGTTGCCTCGAAGCTGTGCACGACCGCGGCGGCGAGAAATGCCGTGGCGAGATTGATGCCCAGCCAGACCAGGCGCCGCTGCGTCGAGGGGATCACGCCGGCGAAGATGTCCTCTTCGCCGCGCAGGCCGGCCATCGAACGGACCGAGTGCTCGGCTTCTTCGCGAATCACGTCCACGACGTCGTCGATCGTGACCCGACCGAGCAGTTTGCCGCTTGGGGAGACGACCGCCGCGGAGACCAGGTCACGATCCTGAAACAGCATCGCCACCTCGTGCGAGGTCGTCTGCGGATCGATGCTGGGCGCTTGCTCGTCCAGCAGCTCGATGACGCTCGACTCTTCGTGCTCGGTCAGCAGCCGGGTCAGCGACACCGCACCGAGATAGCGATCATTGCGGTCGACCACGAACAGCCGATCGGTGCGGTCCGGCAATTGCTTGCGCATTCGAAGGTAGCGCAGCACGACTTCGATCGTGACGTCACCGCGGACACTGACCGTGTCCGTATTCATCAGGCCGCCGGCGGTATTCTCGTCGTAGGCGAGCACGGACCTCAATCGGTCGCGATCCTGCTGATCCATCGATAGCAGCAGCCGCCGCGTCACGGCCTCCGGGAGATCGCCGACCAGATCCGCCAGATCGTCGACTTCCATGTCCTCGGCTGCCGCGAGCAGCTCATCGGCCTCCATGCCTTCGATCAGGTCGTGGCGAACAGACTCGCTGAGCTCGACGAGCACATCGCCTTCGAGTTCCGGGTCGACAAATTCCCAGATGATCTCGCGCTGCGTCGGCGGCACCGATTCGATCAGCAGCGCAATCTCGGACGGATGCAGAGAATTGACCATGCGGTGCGCCTGGCGCATCGTGCCGGCCGCCAGCGCGGCCCGCAGCGCGGCGAGTCGACCTTCCGGCCTTGGATTGAGCTCTGCATTCATGGCAGAGCGATCTTAGCGGGAGAGAGAGTTGTGGCGCGCGCTGACGTGAGGGTGGCGGTCGGCAAAGCGCTCGACCAGACGCTCGACCAGGTACACCGAACGGTGCTGGCCGCCGGTGCAGCCGACCGCAACTGTCATGAACAGTCGATTGGCGGTCTGATGCTCTGGGATCCGCGCCTCGATAAAGGCGGCAATGTCGTCGAGCAGCCGCTGGACGGCGGGCTGGGATTCCAGATAACGAATCACTTCAGGGTCGCGTCCGGTCAGCTGCCGCAGCGCCGGGTCCCAATAGGGGTTCGGCAGCGTGCGTGCGTCGAACACGAAGTCTGCATCTCCCGGCAATCCGTGCTTGAAGCCGAAGGACTCGAAAGTGATCGACAACCTGCCCACAGCGCGCTGTTCGAGCTTCGAAATGATGATCTCGCGCAAAGCGTGCACGCTGATGCGCGACGTGTCGATGACCAGATCCGCGGCGTTTATGATCGGCTCCAGCAGACCGCGTTCGATCGCAATCGCTTCGCGCAGCGCGACACGGGTACTGCCGAGCGGATGCTTGCGTTTGGTTTCGGCGAAGCGCCGCACCAGTTCGTCTTCTTGCGCGAGCAGGTAGACGATCTCGCAGCGTATCCCGCTGCGCTTGAGGTCGCTGATCAGCGCCGGCACGGAGCCGATCTCCGCAGCGGTGTTGCGCGCGTCGATTCCGATCGCCATGCGCTCGTAGTCCCGTCCCTTGTTGCGCACCGCGTGGGACACCAGCGGATTGAGCATCGCCGCCGGCATGTTGTCGATGCAGTAGAAGCCGAGGTCCTCGAGCACGTTGAGGGCCACGCTCTTGCCTGCCCCGGACAGGCCGCTGACAAAGATCAGACGCATGGCTGACATCTAGTGACGCGCGGCGCGACCCTCGGCAGCGCGATGGTCGGCCGCCTTCTCCTTGCGCTTGACGACCAGTCGGTCGAGCTTGTCCGTCAGCATGTCGATGGCGGCATACATGTCGCCATCGCGGGCGTCGGCGTGGATGTCGTTGCCGGGTACCCGCAGGATGGCCTCGGCCCGATGCTGCAGCTTCTCCACCTTCAGCGTGCAGTGTACGTCGATCACGTGGTCGTAATGCCTGACGATCCGCTCGAAGCGCTTTTCGATGTAGGCGCGCAGCGCGGCGGTAACTTCAACATGATGCCCCGTGACGAATAGCTGCATGGTCGACTCCTGTTATCGAGTTGGGCTTAGCGGGCGTGAGCGCGTTTGCGCTCGGCAGACGACGCGAGATTCATGGCCTCGCGATACTTGGCGACGGTGCGGCGTGCGACCGGTATGCCTTCGCCGGACAGAATCTCGGCGAGCTTGGCATCGGACAGTGGGCTGGCGCCGTCTTCTTCCTTGATCAGCTTGCGGATCTTGGCGCGGATGGCTGTCGATGAGGTGCCGGTGCCATCGCCGCCCTCGACCTGGCTCGAAAAGAAATACCTGAGTTCGAACACGCCGCGCGGCGTGTGCATGTACTTGCCGGACGTGATCCGCGATATGGTCGACTCATGCATCTCGATGGCTGCGGCGATGTCGCGCAGGATCATCGGCCGCATGAGTTCTTCGCCGTGTTCGAGAAAGTCCGCCTGCCTCTCGACGATGGCGGTCGCCACCTTAAGCAGTGTGTCGTTGCGGATCTCCAGGCTCTTGAGCAGCCAGCGCGCTTCCTGCAGCTGGGTTCGCATCGTCGCATGGCTTGAATTGCGGCCGATCAGGCTGGCGTAGCCCTCGTTCAGGCGTACCTTCGGCACGGTGGCCGGGTTGACCTCGACGGACCAGCCGCGCTCGGTGCGTCGCACGAACACATCGGGGATCACGTATTGCGCGGCGCTGCCGCTGACGACCGAGCCGGGCTTCGGATGGCAGGAGCGCACCAGCGCCAGTGCAAGCTCGACGGTTTCATCGCTCGTCGCCAGCGCGCGGCGCAGCTGCGCGACATCCCTTTGCGCAACCAGATCAAGATGATGCGCTGCGATCTGCTTGGCGGCGGCGAGCCCGGGCAGTGCGGCGTCGAACTGATTCAGCTGCAGACCGATGCACTCACTGACCGAGCGTGCGCCAATGCCGACGGGCTCGAGCATCTGCACCAGCATCAGCACGCGTTCGATATTCTCGACATCGCATTCGATTTCGGGCTGCAGCGTCGTGGCGATGTCGGCCAGCGTCTCGGTGACGTAGCCGTCGTCGTTGATCGCATCAATGATGGCCGACGCAATCGCGAGGTCACGCGGCGACAGGCTCGCCAGCTCGATCTGCGCGATCAGATCATCCTGCAGCGTCTGGCCCGATTCGTCCGCGTAGTCCTGCTCCCGGTCGTCGGGGCCGCTGTACGGCGTGTCCGCCGTGCCTACGCTGCGGTCCGCCCACGAGTCTTCGATGACTTCGACTTCAACGTCATTGCTGGAGTCGCTGTCTGCGCGCTCGCCAGTGTCGTTGTCCAGTGCGCCTTCGCGCCGCGGTTCGAGCATCGGCGCCAGTGACTCGAACGTCCCCGTGGCTTCGAGGTCCTCGACGGGCTCGAGCATGATATTGCTTTCGAGCAGCTCGCGGATATGCGCTTGCAGTTCGAGTGCGGGCAGCTGCAGCAAACGGATCGCCTGCTGCAGTTGCGGGGTCATCGTCAGTTGCTGACCCAGCTTGAGCTGCAGAGAAGGCTTCAACATGTTGGCGGGAGGCGTGCGGTCAGAGGCGGAATCCCTCGCCCAAGTACACCTCACGAACTCGGCTATTGGCAAGAATTTCTTCGGCAGATCCGGCAGCGATCACAGTTCCATCGCCAATAATGTATGAACGCGTGCAGACGCCGAGCGTTTCCCGGACATTGTGGTCCGTAATCAACACTCCGATGCCCTTGGCCGCCAGCTCGCGCACGATGCGTTGGATATCCACCACCGACAGCGGATCGACGCCCGCGAACGGTTCATCAAGCAGCAGAAAGCGCGGCTCGGCCGCCAAGGCACGGGCGATCTCCACGCGCCGCCGCTCACCACCCGACAAGGCCATGCCGCGGCTGTCGCGGACATGCCCGATTCGCAGTTCCTCGAGCAGCACTTCGAGCCGTGCCCCGCGGGCTTTGCGATCCAGATCGGCGCGGGTTTCGAGTATCGCCAGAATGTTGTCGGTGACACTGAGCTTGCGGAACACCGAGGCTTCCTGCGGCAGATAGCCGATCCCGAGTCGCGCTCGCTCGTGAATCGCCAAGTGCGTGAGTTCGCGCTGATCGAGGTAAATACGCCCGGAGTCCGCCGGGACGAGCCCGACGATCATGTAGAAGGCGGTGGTCTTGCCGGCACCATTCGGACCCAGCAAGCCGACCACTTCACCAGACTCGACCGTCAGCGACAGATCGGTGATGACTGTGCGCGACCTGTAGGCCTTCGCGAGCTTCTCGACGCGAAGCTCGCTCATGGTGCGGGCGCCGATTCCCCCGGCCGAATCGTGATCCGGACCCGATCCGACTGCCCGGGTTGCGGTCCGGCCCGTACCTGCTGGTCGCGGATATTGTAGACCAGCACCTGTCCGCTGATTTCGTTGCGTCCGTCGCTGAGCCATGCCTCGTTGGAGAGCGTCACGACGCCGGCGTCGACCTGATACTGGATCGACCCGGCGCGGCCGCGTGCCATGCTGCCATCGACGCTGCGCTGCTGTTCAAACTGCGCCGGCGTGCCGGTGACCGTCGCGAGCGTCATCCGATTGCCGCGGAAGTCCACGCGGGCGCTGCTTGAGGTCAGGCCGCCACCCTCAACCGCAATCCTGACGTTGCCATTGAACGTCCAGGTCGCATTGTCGAAATTGAGGCCGGTCGCGCGCGCTTCATCGGCCGCGACCCGCATGCCGCCCTGGCTCACGACGACATCCCGGAAAAACACGGTGTTGCTGCGGTAGTCCACTTCTGAAAAGGCCGCATCGACGGAGACGTCAGCGCTTCTGTTCGGCCCGGGTTTCGGCCCGGGTTTCGGCCCGGGCTCGACACCCTGCGCAATGGCCACGGCGCACAGCAGCGCACCCGCAAACAGCATGCCGGCAAACCGTTCAGGGCGTAAAGCGGCCATTGACCTTCGATTCCAGTTGGACCCGCTGGTCCTTCAAATTCGCGACCATGCCCACCGCATCGAGTCGCCGGCCGCCGAGCAGGATCGTCACCTCGCCGGGGGCGCGCGCAATCTCGCTCTCCACATCGTAGGCAAGCTGTTCGGTGCGGATCTCGAGCGACTGGCGGCCGCCGGCGACCGCTCCGGTGACCCGTACCGTGCCGGTCAGGGCAACACTGCGCGCCGATTCCGGCATGGTCGCTGCTGAGGCGCTGAGCAACCAGTCCTCGTCATCGGCGCGGGTCACGCGCATGTCGATGTCCTGCAGCGCGATGCTGCCATCGGCGGGATCCTGAAGGATGGTGGCGGCACGCACGGCGTAGCGGGGGCGGCCGTCGACGCCAGTTTCGATGATGCGTGCGCCGCTCGCGGAATAGCCCGGGTCGCGCAACGCCGGGTCCGCAGCCTGCGGTGCCAGCGGGCCGGCCATGTCGCAGCCTGCCGAAACCAGCGCGAACAGCGTGCCTATCGCGGGGCCTGTCACGAGCAGCTTCATTTGGCGCCGAGCTGCAGCTCGCGTTCGAGCAACCAGTCGCAGACTTCGCGCACCGCGCCCTGGCCACCGCCGGAGCGGGTGATGTATCCCGCCGCTTCCTGCGCGTCGAGATGCGCATCGGCAACGGCGAAACCCAGCCCCACGGCGCGCAACGCTGCCGCATCCGGCGTGTCATCGCCGATGAATGCCGTCTCGGCCAGCGTAATGCGCAGTCGTTTGGTCAGCCGTGCCAGGCAGTCGAGCTTGTCATCGATGCCCTGGAACACGTGGCGGATACCGAGTTCGCGGCAGCGTCGCTGCACCGCCGGTGAGCGCCGACCGGAGATCACGGCAACCGCGACGCCGCGCTCGATCAGCTGTTTCAGTCCGTGTCCGTCGCGAACATGAAATACCTTCAATGTCTCGCCGCGCGCTCCGTAGTGCAGGCGGCCGTCGGTCAGTACGCCGTCGACGTCGAGTACGAGCAGTCGCAGCAGGCGGCGGCGCGCGGCCATGGCTACATGACCCCGGCGCGCAGCAGGTCGTGCACGTTCAGCGCACCGACCAGCCGGCCTTCGTGATCCGCGACTGGCAGGGCCGTGATCTGGAACTGCTCGAGCAGCCGCACCGCGTCGGCGGCCAGCTCGCGCGGCCCGACCGTGCGGCACGGATGTGTCATGACGTCGCGCATCAGGGTCTGATGAGGGTCGACGCGATGGTCGACCGCGCGGCGCAGGTCGCCGTCGGTGAACACACCCATGACCCGATTCTCGGGATCGACAATGACCGTCATGCCGAGTCCGCGGCGCGACATCTCCAGCAGCCCCTCGGCAAGGGAGTGTTCCGGCAACGAGCGCGGTATGTCCCTGTCACGGCGCATGACGTCTTCGACATGCAGCAACAGCCGCCGTCCGATCGAGCCACCGGGATGCGATCGCGCGAAGTCCTCGGCCGTAAAGCCGCGTGCCTCGAGCAGCGCAACGGCCAGCGCGTCGCCCATCGCAAGCGTTGCGGTGGTACTCGCGGTCGGTGCGAGATTGAGCGGGCAGGCCTCTTCGGCCACGCTGACGTCGATGTGCACTGCTGCGTGACGCGCCAGCGTCGAGTCGCGGTTGCCGGTCAGGGCGACGACCGGCGCGCCGAGTCGCGCGATGGGCGGCAACAAGGCGATGATCTCTGGCGTCTCGCCGGAGTTCGACAGCGCCAGTACGACATCGGCGCGCGTGATCATGCCGATGTCGCCGTGGCTTGCCTCGGCCGGGTGCAGGAAAAACGCCGGCGTGCCAGTGCTGGCGAGCGTCGCGGCAATCTTGCCGCCGATGTGGCCGGACTTACCCATGCCGGTCACGATGACCCGCCCCGTGCACTGCAGGCACAGCTCGCAGGCGGCCAGGAACTGGTCGTCGATGCGGCTCTGGAGCGCCAGCAGCGCGCGCGATTCGATCGTCAGCGCACGCCGCGCGGCAGCCGCCAGAACGGCGCGCTGTTCGGCGGCGCTGGCTGCGAGCTGCGGTGCGGCAGAGGCGGGCGGGCGTGCGGCGCTCATGGTTCTGGCATCATAGCGCCCCGGCGCGCTGCGCGTCCTGTCACACGGAACCGAACGCATGCATCCGGAACAAGTCGCCGAACTGATTCGCACTGCCTTGCCCGAGGCCATCGTCGACGTGCAGTCCGACGACCAGACGCATTACGCGGCACGGATCGTTGCGCAGCAGTTCGTCGGCAAGCGAAGCATCGCCCGCCACCAGATGGTCTATGCGGCGCTGGGCAGTCGCGTGGGGCGCGAGATCCATGCGCTGGCGCTCGAGACGCTGACGCCGGAGGAACACGCGGCCCGTGGATAAGCTGCAGATCACCGGCGGCATCGCACTCGACGGTGACGTGCGCATCTCCGGCGCGAAGAATGCGGCGTTGCCGATCATTGCTGCGACGCTGCTCGCAGACGGGCCGGTCTCGATCGGCAACGTGCCGCACCTGCACGATGTCACGACGATGATCGAACTGCTCGGTCGGATGGGCGTCTCGGTCACGGTCGACGAACGCATGCGCATCGAAGTCGACGCGACCAGCCTGCGCGAGCCGTTCGCCGCTTACGAGCTCGTCAAGACGATGCGCGCCTCGATCCTCGTGCTCGGGCCGCTGGTGGCGCGTTTCGGCAAGGCTGACGTGTCACTGCCCGGGGGCTGCGCGATCGGGGCGCGGCCGGTGAACATCCACGTCGCCGGCCTGCAGGCACTGGGTGCCGATATCAATATCGAGAACGGTTACATCCGCGCGCGCGCGGCGCGGCTCAAGGGCGCGCGACTGGTGCTCGACACCGTGACGGTCACGGGTACCGAAAACCTGATGATGGCCGCTGCACTGGCCGAGGGCGAGACGGTGCTCGAGAACGCGGCGCGCGAACCCGAGGTCGTTGATCTCGCGAACTTTCTGAACGCGATGGGCGCGAAGGTCTGCGGTGCCGGCACGGACAGGATCACGATCGAGGGCGTCGAGCGCCTCGGCGGCACTCACTACGATGTGTTGCCTGATCGGATCGAGACGGGAACCTATCTTGTCGCTGGCGCGATTACTGCCGGCCGGGTCCGCGCGCTGCACACGCGGCCCGAGCATCTCGAGGCAGTAACCGCGAAGCTGCAGGAAGCCGGGGCGACGATCCAGACTGGAGTCGACTGGATCGAGGTCGACATGCGCGGCCGGCGGCCCCGTTCGGTCGATGTTCGCACCGCGCCCTATCCGGCCTTCCCGACCGACATGCAGGCGCAGTTCGCCGCATTGAACGCCGTGGCCGACGGCGTCGGCACGATCATCGAGACGATCTTCGAGAATCGCTTCATGCATATGCTCGAGTTGCGGCGCCTGGGTGCGGAGATCCGTCTCGAAGGCAATACGGCGATCATCCGCGGCGTCCCCAAGTTGCAGGCGGCGCCGGTCATGGCCACCGACCTGCGCGCCTCGGCGTCGCTGGTGCTGGCGGGCCTGGTGGCAGAGGGGCGCACTGTCATCGAGCGGATCTACCATATCGACCGGGGCTACGAAGCGATTGAGGAAAAGCTCCAGCAGCTCGGCGCGCAAATCCGGCGCGTCCCGAACTGACGGCCTGCGCGTCGCGCTAACCGCGACCCCGCGGTCGCTCGATGACTTCAAGTTCGAGCTCGCGCTGCTGCGTGCCGCGCTGGATCTTCAGCCGCACGGATTCCCTCGGTGTCTTGCGTGCGATTCGTGCCAGCGTGTCCTGCGCGCTGCGCACCTCTGCGCCGTCCAGCGCCAGAACGATGTCGCCGGGTTGCAGGCCGCTGGCCTGCGCCGGGCTGTTCAGGTAGAGATTGGTGATGACCACGCCGCCACGCGCGAGGCCGAGCTGCGCGGCCTGGCTGTCATCGACGTCTTCCGGCGCGATGCCAATCCAGCCACGCACGACGCGGCCGTTCGCGATGATCTCCTGCGTGACGCCACGGACCAGATTGACCGGGATCGCAAAGCCGATGCCTTCGACGCCAAGGTTCTTGGCGATGATCGCGGTGTTGATGCCGATCAGGTCGCCGTCGGTATTGACCAGCGCACCGCCGGAGTTGCCGACGTTGATGGCGGCGTCGGTCTGAATGAAGTTCTCGAAAGTCGCAACACCGAGCTGTCCGCGGCCAGTTGCGCTGACGATGCCATGGGTCACTGTTTGGCTCAGCCCCACGGGGTTGCCGATGGCGAGCACGATGTCCCCGACCTGCAGCGCGTCCGAGCGTCCGAGCGGCATTACCGGCAGTCGGGGCAGATCGACACGCAGCACCGCCAGATCCGTGTCGGGATCACGGCCGACGATCCGGGCCTCGGCGACGCGACCGTCCTCGAGCTGTACACGGATGGAATCGGCCTGGGCGATCACATGATGGTTGGTCACGATATGGCCGCTGCTATCGACAATGACGCCTGAACCGAGCGCCCGCTCGACGCGCTGGCGGTAGCGTGGGCCGAGATCGCCGAATAGTTCTGCAAGCGGGTTCCGCGGCAGGCGCTCGGTCACCAGTCGGGCCGTATAAATGTTCACGACCGCCGGCGAGGCGCGTCGTACCGCGCCCCGATAGCTTGCCGGCGCTGCAGCCGCTGCAGTCGCTGCGGCCTGCGACGCAGTCGGCGTTGTCTCGCTGTCGCTCGGGACGCTGTGCGGCGCCATTTCGACGGCCGAATCGGGCGCGAGGCCCTGGCTCAGCAGCTCGGGCTTCCAGAGCACCAGCAGGAAGGCGAGCGCCAGCCCGCCGACGATCGATCCGGCCAGGAATATCAGGCTGCCCTGTAGGTTTTTCATCCAGCGGCCGATGACGCATCGCAACCGACATGTTGCACTGCCGTGTATAATGCATTAGTCCCATGGAACCGGAATAGCACCTCGCCCAGGCGGGTGTGCGGAGAGAGCCTGCAATGAGTCAAAGTGAGGTCCAACCTCAGGAAGAGGTCGACGTCAATCGACGCAAGTTCCTGACCGCTGCGACGACCGCAACTGGTGCGGTGGGCGTGGCCTTCGCCGCGGTACCGTTCATTGCCTCGTGGAAACCCTCGGAACGCGCGCGGGCGCTTGGCGAGCCGACGGAAATCGACGTCTCGAAACTCGAAGAGGGCCAGATGGTCATCGCGAGCTGGAGAAGGCAGCCGATCTATATCGTACGGCGTTCGCAGTCGGCCGTTGCAGCGCTGCCGCAGGTGGATTCGCAGCTCAAGGATCCGGCCTCGAGCGAGTCGACCCAGCCCGACTATGCACGCAATGAACAACGTTCGATCAAGCCCGAGATCCTGGTCGTGATTGCGACCTGCACCCACCTAGGATGCCTGCCGAAGCAGCACTTCGTGCCCGGAGACGCAGCGCTCGGTGCCGATTGGCCGGGCGGATTCTTCTGTCCCTGCCACGGTTCGAAGTTCGACCTCGCGGGCCGTGTGTTCGCGGGCTCGCCGGCATCGCTGAACCTGGCGATTCCCCCTCATCGTTTCGTTGACGACCAGACCCTCGTGGTCGGCGTCGACGCTTAAATCCAAGGTCTACCCCGATGTCCGCCACGACCCCGAATGGCATTCCCAA
This sequence comes from Steroidobacterales bacterium, assembly GCA_038210215.1. GTDB lineage: Bacteria > Pseudomonadota > Gammaproteobacteria > Steroidobacterales > Steroidobacteraceae > UBA964. The sequence goes on along the minus strand of JBBQWY010000003.1, from coordinate 35,084 downwards.
GGATGGCAGTTTTCGCGCATGGCTCAACAAGCGCATGCCCGTCGACGAGTTCGTCAAGGAGCAGCTGACAGGCTACCTCGCGCCGAAGAATTTCAACATCTGGTACTACTTCGGCTCGCTCGCGTTGCTGACCTTCGTGCTGCAGATCATCACCGGCATCTTCCTGACGATGCACTACAAGCCGAGCGACGTCGCGGCGTTCGACTCGGTCGAATACATCATGCGCGAAGTCGAGTGGGGCTGGCTGATCCGCTACATGCATTCGACCGGCGCGTCGTTTTTCTTCCTGGTCGTTTACCTGCACATGTTCCGCGCGATGCTGTACGGCTCCTACAAGGCGCCACGCGAGCTGCTGTGGCTGCTCGGCATGTTCCTGTACCTCGCGCTGATGGCCGAGGCCTTCATGGGCTACGTGCTGCCGTGGGGCAACATGTCCTACTGGGGTGCGCAGGTCATCGTGAACCTGTTCGGCACGATTCCGGTCGTCGGGCCGGGCCTGGTCGAATGGATACGCGGGGATTACGGCATCGCGGATTCGACCTTGAACCGGTTCTTCGCGCTGCATGTCGTTGCGCTGCCGTTCGCGATTGCGCTGCTGATCATGCTGCATCTGGTCGCCTTGCGTCAGACCGGCTCGAACAATCCTGACGGTATCGAGATCAAGAAGAACAAGGACGCCCATGGCAAGCCGCTCGACGGCATTCCGTTCCATCCGTATTACACGGTAAAGGACGTCGTCGGCGTGGGCGTGTTCCTGACCCTGTTCTGTGCGGTCGTGTTCTTTGCGCCGACCTTTGGCGGGTTGTTTCTCGAGAAGCCGAATTTCGAGCCCGCCAATCCGCTGTCGACGCCTGACCACATCGCGCCGGTATGGTACTTCACCGCCTACTACGCGATCCTGCGCGCCGTGCCGAGCCAACAGCTGGGCGCGCTGCTGATGTTCGCGGCGGTGCTGATCTTCCTGTTCCTGCCGTGGCTCGATCGCTCGAAAGTCAACTCGATCCGCTACAAGGGCATCCTGTCGAAGATTGCGCTGACGGTGTTTGCGATCACGTTCATCGTGCTGTCCTACCTCGGGCTGCAACCGGCAGATGGCGTCTATGTGCTGCTGGCGCGGATCTTCACGGTGCTGTACTTCGCGTACTTCCTGCTGATGCCCTGGTACACGAGCATCGAGAAGACCAGTTCGCCGCCGACGAGGGTCAGCTACGATGGTTAGGTCGATTGCCAGGCCGGCTGCACTGCTTGCGGCCCTGTTCGGCCCGTTGCTGTTGGGTTCCGCATTGCTGGGACCGGCTGCGGGCGCTGCCGAGGGTCCGCCAGGTCCGTGGCAGGATTGGGAAGCGCACAACGAGATCAGCAATACCGCGTCGCTGCAGCGTGGTGCCAGCGCCTTCATGAACTATTGCGTGGCCTGTCACTCGTTGAAGTACAAACGTTATTCGCGCCTCGGCGAGGACCTGGACATCCCGCTCGAGCAGCTCGAGGCCAATATCGTGCTGCCGGGTGACAAGCGGAGCGACTACATCAAGACCAGCCTTGCAGCCGAAGACGGCGAGGCCTGGTTCGGCAAGGCGCCGCCCGACCTTTCGTTGATCACGCGCTCGAAGGGGCCGGACTACGTCTACCGGTTCCTGAAGAGCTACTACCTCAATCCGAACCCGACCTCGGTCACTGGCGTCGACAATCTGCAGCTCTCCGGTACGGCCATGCCGCACGTCCTGGCGTCGCTGGGCGGCGTGCCCGAGGCGGTGTTTCGCAACATCGAACGCAAGGGTGCAGGCGGGGAGATCGTGGCGGGCCGTGAGTTTGTCGAGTTCAAGCCCGCCATAGCGGGTACGCTCAGCGCCGAGCAGTACGACGAGTTCGTTCGCGATATCGTCAACTTCCTCGACTACGTCGGTGAGCCCGCACAACTGGTGCGCAAGAGCCTCGGCGTCTGGGTCATTCTTTTTCTGATGCTTTTTACCGGCATCGCCTTCCTGCTCAAGCAAGAATACTGGAAGGACGTCAAGTAACGCCGGCAGCGGCGGGAGTTCAATGCGTGTCGAGTCGCCGCGGAGTCATGACGCTGTTCTCCGCACCCGCGGATCCATGGAGCCACCGTACCCGGTTCGTGCTCGCGGAGAAGGGCGTTGAGATCGAGATCCTCGATGTCGTTTCTGGACGGCTTCCCGAGGATCTGCTCGACCTGAATCCCTACCATAGCGTGCCGACGCTGGTGGATCGGGACCTGACCCTGTACGACTCGCGGGTCATCATCGAGTATCTCGACGAGCGCTATCCGCATCCGCCGCTGTTGCCCATTGACCCGGTTTCCAGGGCCAAGATGCGTCTGGCCATGTACCGCATCGAACGCGATTGGTACGGTGCTGCAACTGCATTGCAACAGCAAAGCGATCCGCGTCGGCGCACGCAGCTGCGCCAGGAACTGCGCGACACGATTGCGCAGAGCGCGGATCTGTTTCGGGTCAAGCCGTATTTCCTCAGCGACGATTTCTCTCTGGTGGATGCGACCATTGCGCCGATCCTGTGGCGATTGCCGCAATACGAAGTTGAGCTGCCTTCCCAGGCGCAGCCGATCCTCAAGTACGCCTCACTGGTGTTTTCGAGGCCGGCGTTTCGAGCGAGTCTTTCGGAAGTCGAGCGGGAGCGGCGACGGGCCTAGCCGCGGACGAGGCAGTGACGATGCAGGATTCGAAGACGATTTCGCGACGACCCTACATGCTGCGGGCGATGCATCAGTGGCTGACCGACAGCAGCCTGACGCCGCACGTGATCGTCAGTGCCGAGGCCCCCGGCGCGGAGGTGCCTGCCGCGTATGTCCGCGACGGCAAGATCGTCCTGAACATCAGCTACTCGGCGACCCAGCGGCTGGAGCTCGGCAACGACTGGATCGAGTTCGATGCGCGTTTCTCGGGTGTGATCCAGCGGGTCAGGTTTCCGCCCGGTGCGGTGCTTGGCATCTATGCGCGCGAAACCGGCGAGGGCATGGTGTTCTCCGCTGACGAACAGGAACCCGAGCCGCCGGGTCAGCCGGACCCTGCGAAGAACGGCGAGGATTCCGCCAAGCGTCCGCAGCTCAAGATCGTCAAGTAGCGCCTCCGGCGCCGAGGACTGACCGACAGGCAGTCTATATATCACCTCGATACGCTCATTTATATCGTATTGATATATATCAGTACGATGTATAAGGAGCGGCTCCCATGGATGTCAAGACGGTTTGTCTCGGATTGCTGACCTTCGGAGAAGCCTCCGGCTACGACCTGAAGAAGCATTTCGAAGCGAGCTTCGAGCACTTCTTCCCCGCCGGGTACGGATCTATCTATCCCGCGCTGGCATCGCTTGCCGAAGAGGGCCTGGCGGACTGCTCAGCCGTTGCTCAGGATGGCCGTCCGGACCGCAAGGTCTACCGGATCACGGCCGAGGGCGAGCAAAAACTGCGCACGACCCTCGCCGGCAGCGAACCGAGCCACAAGCTGCGTTCCGAATTCCTGGCCCTGCTGTACTTCTCGAATCTGGTTCCGCCGCTGCGATTGCAGTGGCTGCTCGACGAGCAGCTCACCCGCATGCAGGCTAGCCTCACGCGGATGCGTCAGACCGGCTGCCCGGCCGAGCATCGCTGGCCGAACAGCGTGCGCTTCGTGCAGGGTTTCGGTATCGCGCTGCTGGAAGCCGCGACGCGCTACACAGAGGAGAACCGCCACCTGCTGCTCGGCGAACCGGGCCAGTGCCCGGCAGATCTCGCGGCGCCCGACCGGCGCTCGGCATGAGCGCGTCTTCGACCGCGGCGACGCTGCGCCAGTGGGTCGCACGCCCTTGGGTGATCGCTGCCACCCTGCTGCTGATCATCCTGTTGTGGCTCACATCCGGGTTGTTCAGTCCCGAGCGGCGCCCGATCGATCTGCCCGCACCTGCCACGCCCGCCAGGACGCTGAGCCCTGTGCAGGTAGAGCGACTTGCCGCTGAAACAGTGGCTCGAGTCGTCATGCTGTCGGGTCGGACCGCACCGGCGCGGATCGTCGAAGTACGGGCCGAAACCAGCGGCCGCATCGTCGCGATCGGTGCCCAGCGTGGCACGCGGGTCGAAGCCGGCGCGCTGCTGCTGCGACTGGATTCGGGCGACCGGCTGGCGCGGCTGGCACAGGCGCGGGCGGTGCTGCGGCAGCGCGAACTCGAGTACGACGGGCAGCTGAAGCTCAAGCCGCAGGGCTATATCTCCGATGCGAAGCTCGCCGAGGCCAATGCGCAGCTGGAGACTGCGCGCGCGGAGCTGACCCGCGCGCAGCTGGATCTCGCGCGAATGGCCATCCGTGCGCCGTTTGCCGGTGCACTGCAGGAACGCAGCGTGGAGATTGGCGACTATGTCGCGCCGGGCACAGCTGTGGTGACCTTCATTGACGATCGAACCCTGATCGTCGCCGGCAGTGTCGCCGAGGCGCAAATCGCTGGCGTCGTCCGTGGCCTCAAAGGGCAAGCGCGCCTGCCCACTGGCAAGGTCGTCGAGGGGCAGCTGCGCTACGTGGCACCGGTCGCTGACGAGGCAACCCGGACATTCAGTATTGAACTCGAGATTGCCAACGCCAAAGGGGACTTGCCTGTCGGCATTTCGGCGGACATCGAGCTGCCGGTCGGTGAGGCGCTCGCGCATCGCCTGTCGCCAGCGCTGCTCGCGCTCGATGACGCCGGCGTCATCGGGGTCAAGATCCTGGGCGTAGACGGTCGCGTGCAGTTCGTCGCCGCAGAGGTAGTGCGGTCATCCGCCGAGGGCGTCTGGATCCGGGGCCTGCCAGATCCAGCCGATGTGATCATTGGCGGACAGGGCTTCGTGCGCTCCGGAGATGCCGTGCAGGTCTCGCGTACGGCCGCGCCGGCCGAATCAACGCCGGTGGCCGTGCGATGAGCTTCATTGACCGAGCGATGCAGCACAATCGCGCCGTGCTGCTGTCTCTGCTGGCCCTGCTGCTCGCTGGCGTGATCGTCTATCAGCAGATGCCAAAGGAGTTCTATCCTGACGTCGAGGTTCCGCTCGTCAACGTCCGGCTGATGTATTACGGGATTTCGCCGGAGGACTCCGAGCGCCTGCTGATCCGTCCGATCGAACAGGAGCTGCGCAAACTTCAGGGCATCAAGACGATCAACTCGCTCGCCTACCAGGATGGCGCCAACGTCGTCGTGGAATTCGATGCGGGCCGCGATACCGACGTCGCGCTCAACGATGTGCGCTCGAGCGTCGATGCTGCCAAGTCCCAGCTGCCGGTCGATACCGAGGAGCCGGTCGTCGCCGCCTCGTCGATTGCCGAGCAGCAACCGATCCTGGTGCTGAACGTGCTGGGTAGTGCTCCGGAACGAACCCTGACGCGGCTGGCGCGCGAGTTGCGCGATCGGATAGAAGCAGTGCCGGGCGTGTTGCGGGTGAACATTGCCGGTGCGCGCGAAGAGCTGCTCGAGATTACGATCGATCCGCGCCTGCTGGAGAGTTACGGCTTGTCGCAGGCGGAGGTGTTGCAGCTCGTACAGCGCAACAACCGCATCATAGCGGCCGGCTCGCTGCAGACGGCGCAGGGCAGCTTCCCTGTCAAGGTACCCGGCGTCGTCGAGGGTGCCAGCGACCTGCTGGCGCTGCCGGTCAAGACGCATGGCGACCGTGTCGTGCGGCTGTCGGACATTGCCAGCGTCCGACGCACGTTCAAGGATCCCGAGACGTTCTCGCGGATCAATGGGGAACAGTCGATTTCGCTCGAAGTGATCCAGCGCGGCAATTCCAACGTGCTGGAGACCGCGCTGACGGTCAAGCGCCTGGTGGAAACCGCGCAGCAGTCCTCGCCTGCCGGTTCTCGCATTGTGATCTCGACCGATCGCTCCAACGAAATCCAGGATCAGTTCAACGAACTGCAGAGCCATATCCTGGCCGCCGTGCTGCTGGTCGTGATCCTGATCGTTGCGACGCTTGGCGTGCGCAACGCCGCACTCGTCGCGGTGTCGATCCCCGGATCCTTCCTGGTGGGCATTCTGGTGCTGGCTGCGCTCGACATGACCATGAACATGGTGACGATGTTCGCGCTGATCATTTCGGTCGGCATTGTCGTCGACGGCGCCATCATCGTGGTCGAGTACGCAGACCGGAAGATGGCCGAGGGCCTGGCAGCACGCGACGCCTATGCCGTGGCTGCGCGGCGTATGTTCTGGCCGGTCGTCTGCTCGATCGGTGCCACCCTGGTCGCTTTCATTCCGCTGGCATTCTGGCCTGGCCAGATTGGCAAGATGATGATGTACATGCCGATCACGCTGGTCGCCGTGCTGGCCGCGTCGATCGTCATGGCCTTGCTGTACGTGCCCGTGATGGGCGCGGCGTTTGGCGGAGGTGCACGGCACCACGTCGGCTCGCGCAATCTGGCGATTGCTGAGACCGGAGATCTCGATCAACTGACCGGGCTTACCGGGCGCTACTACCGATTCCTGAAGCGTGTGCTGCGCCGCCCGGGGCGTGTCGCGCTCGCGGTCTGCGGGCTGCTGCTCGGGATCTTCGTGCTGTTCGGCATGTTCAATCCGGGCGTCGATGTGATGCCAAGGACGGATCCTTCGTTCATTTCCGTGGATGTTCGTGTCCGCGGTGATCTGTCAGCGTTCGAGAAGGACGCGCTGGTCCGGCAGGCTGAGGCGCGGCTGGTCGGCCTGCCAGACGTCAAGTACCACTTCGCCAAGACCGGTGCGACCGGCGGCGGTACGGCCGCTGCCCAGACCGATCAGATTGGTACGGTCCAGCTGATTCTCGTCCACTGGCGGGATCGCCAGCACAGCGTTGATGGGCTGGTGGAACTCGCCCGCGAACGATTGACAGGCATGGTCGGTGCGGCCACCGACGTGCGCCGTTCGGAGGGGATGTCGGGCGGCAAACGGCCGATCGATCTTCTGGTTGCCGCGCGCTCCGTCGACGAACTGCTGCCGGCTGTCGATCGGCTGCGCACCGAGCTCGAAGCGATTCCCGGCGTCATCAACGTGCGGGACAACCGACCGCTGCCCGGCATCGAGTGGAAACTCGATGTCGACCGCGCGCTCGCCGCGCGTTTCGGTGCCGATGTCAGCCTGATCGGCAGCGCCGTGCAGCTGGTCACCAACGGCGTCAAGGTCGGTGAGTTCCGGCCCGATGATGCGGACGACGAGATCGACATCCGTGTCCGGCTGCCCTACGGCGCGCGCACGCTGGAACAGCTGGACGCGATGCGGGTCATGACCAACCAGGGCATGGTACCGATCAGCACCTTCGTGAAGCGCAGCGCACAGCAGAAAGTCTCGATGATCAGCAAGACCGACACGCGGCCGACGATGCGGCTTGAGGCTGATCTCGCGCCCGGCTTTCTGGCGGACCAGGCAATCCGCGCGCTGCGTGAACGGGTTCCGCAGCTGGACCTTGATCCGGATGTTGTCGTGCAGTTCGAGGGCACGGCGCGCGATCAAAGTGAATCTTCAGTGTTCCTGTCGATCGCGTTGCTGATCGCGATGGCGATGATCGCGATCATCCTGGTGCTTGAGTTCAACAGCATCTCACAGACTCTGCTGATCCTGACCGCGATCGTGTTCGCGGCGGGCGGCGTGCTGCTAGGATATCTGGTCACCCGCAATCCATTCGGCCTCGTGATGGGCGGTGTTGGAATCATCACGCTGACCGGTATTGTCGTGAACAACAACATCGTGCTGATCGACACCTACAACGCGCTGCGCGCCCAGGGCCACGACGCATTGGATGCCGTGCTGCGCACCTGCGTGCAGCGGGCGCGACCGGTGCTGCTGACCAAGATCACGATCATCCTGGCGCTGCTGCCGCTGGTGTTCGAAGTCAATGTCGATCTGCTGCACCGGGACATTGCGGTGGGTGGGAACTCCGGTGCCTTCTGGTCACAACTCGCGACTGCGGTGGTGGCCGGTGCCGCCTTCGCAACCATGCTGACGCTGCTGTTTACCCCGGCATTGCTGCTGTTGCAGGCGCAGTTTGGCCAGCGTTGGCGGAACTGGCGCGAGCTGCGCTCAGGCCTCGAACGCGTGCCGGATCCAGTCGACGCCTGAGTGGCCGTCGAGGGCGAGCACATCGAATCGAACTCGCAGCCGCGCAAGGTCTGGGCGTTGCTGCAGCAATTGCTGCGTTGTGCGAACGATGCGCCGCTGCTTGGCCCGATCGACGCTGGCCGCACCACCGCCGAACTGCTGGCTGCTGCGGCAACGCACCTCGGCGACGATCAGCGTGTCGTCGAGCCGCGCTACGATGTCGAGCTCGCCGCTGCGACGTCGATAGTTGCGCAACAGGATCTGCGCGCCGGCCGATTCGAGGCATTGCGCGGCGGCCTGTTCGGCGTCCGCGCCAATCCGGGCCCGCGGATCCATCGGTTGCTTCAGTCGAGCAGCCGCACGCTACCGCCCTGGATCTGCGCCCAGTCGAGCCCGCGTACGATGCGCCGCTCGGGGTCGAGCGACAGGCTGCCGGTGACGCCGGCCAGACTGCCGGCACCCGCCGAGAGGGTGCGCGAGCGCAGGCCCTCGTAAATCAGCCAGGCGTCATGTCCGAACGCGAACAAACGGGTTCGTTGCGTGCGGTTGCTCCAGGCTTCCCGCGAACTTGCGGGCAGGCGGCTCGAGTCAGCATCGCTTGCCAGCATCCAGGGCATGTCGGGGAATATCAGCCCATCGAGATCGCGACTGACGGCAAGTCCGGGGTCGTAGGCGTCGGAGGTCGAGTAGGTCGGGATGTCACCCGCGTAGTGAAACCGCAACTGCGGCCGCAGCTGGCGCGCGATGCCCGCCTGCGCCGGCGCGAAGATGAAGTCGATGTCCGAGCGTCGTCGCGGCTGGAATTCCAGCGAGGTGCCGAGCACGTTCTCGAGGCGTCGCAGCCGGGCGCGGCTGTCCGTGAGCCGCAGCGCACTCTGGATCGGCTCGGAGTAGTCGTTGCCGCCGGAAAAATACTCGACCGTGCTCAGCACGCGGCCGCCGCCACGCTCGAGCTCATCCTGAAAGGCTGCGGCGACGCGCTGGCCCCAGTCACCCTCGGGTACCAGTGCGATCGCGCGGCGACGCCCTTCGCTGAGCGCACGTTGCGCGACGCTGCGGGCTTCGTTTTCGGGTGACAGCGCATACTGATAGAAGTCGGGCGGGCCGCTGCGATCGGCTGGCAGGTAGTTCAGGGCCAGCAGCGCTGGGCGGCGATCATTGAAGTCCGCGGCCGCGATCACTTCATCGCGAGTCAGCGGGCCGATGATGAATTCGGCGCCGTTGACCGTCGCCTCGCGCAACGAATCGTAGATCGACGTGGTGGACGTATCGTAGAAGCGCACGGTCGGGCGCGGCGATAGGGCGCTGCCGTACACCGCTGCGAGCAAGCCGTCGCGAATCTGTGCCGCAGCCCCCGCCGTACGACCGCCCAGGGGCAACAGCACCGCGACATGCGATCCGGACACAAAGCCGCTGCCGCCTGCCGAATCGGTCAGTTCCGTGCCAATCAGCGCTGCGCCCGGATGCTTCGGATAACGCGCCCGCCACGAAGCCAGCGCCGGCGCTACGCCGCCACGCGAAGCAGCCAGTGCTGCGATAGGGCCCAGCTCCAGCCAGCCCTGCACGATCGGCTCCCGCGCCGCGGCCTGCGGTTCAAGCTTGATGCCGCGCTCCCCGGCGTCACGGAGCTGACGGAACAGCAGGCGGCGGCTCTCAAAGCGTTGTTCCTCGGTGGCCATGAAACGCTCGCCAGCCAGCTGCGCACGCACGCCCTCGGCCGGGCGTCCGGTTGCGAACGCCACGCGTTGTCGCAGTTCGTGGAAGGCAACTTCGCCGCCCGCCGGCGGTGCATCCATCGCTTCCAGCGTGCTCCAGGCCTCGGGGCCGCGCCCCCGGGCCAGACTCAGATCGACGTTGATCAGCCGCCGGGCAAAATCCTGTGGTGCGCGCAGCGGCTCGCGCAGCTCGCCGAGCGCGCGCGCGGCGTCCTCAGGCCGGTTCGCGAGCAGCCACTGTCGGGCGGCCGCCAGCAAAAACTCATTGCCGCCGGTGCCGGGGTTGTCGCGTGCGAGACCGGCATACTCGCGGGCCGCCGCGGCGGCGTCGCCGCGCTCGGCGAACGTCTGGGCGCGCTCAAGCGTCGCAGGACGAGTGTTCGGTCCGAGCGTCTCGCAGCCGCTGACCGACAGCGCCAGCAGCGCAATCAGCAACCGAGGACCAGTCAGGCGCACGATGGCGGGAGCTTGCAACATCGGCTTGAAACCTCGGCTTGAAACCTTGGCAGGGCGGCGGCACGATGCTCGCAGCCTGGCGCGCGTCGTCGGGACATCCAGTCGAAGCGTGAGTATAAAGTGACTGAGCACGGAGCTGGTCCTGACGATCGGCCCGCGACCCTGGCGCGGCTGAGAACGGGGCGGCTGAGAACGGGGCGGCTCGATATCGTCGCGACGCCAATCGGCAACCTCGGTGACCTGTCGCCGCGCGCCCGCGAGGCGCTTGCCGGGGCAGATCTGATTGCCGCCGAGGACACGCGCCGAACTGGGCTGCTGCTCAGTAGCTTCGGGATTAAGCGGCCGCTGCGCTCGCTGCACGCGCACAACGAGCGTGAGCGAGCCGGCGCGCTGATCGACCTGATGCAAGCCGGTCAGACGGTCGCATTGGTGAGCGACGCCGGTACACCGCTGCTGTCGGACCCCGGCGCCGAACTCGTGCGTCTGGCCATTGCGGCCGATATCGAGGTGCGGGCGATTCCGGGCGCGACCGCGCTCGCGACGGCGCTCGCGGTCAGCGGACTTGGCGGCAGTCGATTCTGCTTCGAGGGTTTCATCGAAGCGAAGCCCGCGCAACGGCGTCGCCAGCTGGCGGATCTTGCCGGCGAGGCACGCACGATGGTTTTTTTCGAGGCGCCGCATCGGATTGCCGAATCGCTGCAGGATTGCGTGCAGAGCTTCGGTGCCGAGCGACCGGGCTGCGTCGCGCGCGAGCTGACCAAAGTGTTCGAGTCGGTGTACCGCGGTTCGTTGCAGCAGCTGGCTGAACGTGCCGCGTCGGATCCCGATCTGAGGCGCGGCGAAATCACGCTCGTCATCGGTGGTGCGCCGGCCGCAGCCAGCAACGATGCGGCAGCCGCCCAGCGCCTGGCGACAACCCTGGCGGTGCTGCTCGAGGCCTTGCCCCCGTCGCGCGCGGCGGCGGTGGCGGCGCGGCTCACGGGCGCGCGGCGAAGCGATGCCTACCAAGCAGCGCTGCGGCTGGCGGGCCGCAACGAGGCCTGAAGCGAGGCCTGAAGCGAGGCCTGAAGCAGGCGGATTTGTGAATGACGTCACTGCGGCGTATCGTGCCTGCGGAGTCGGCCGGGTGATCGCCGCATTTCTTATGGAAATGGGGAGGAAAGTCCGGGCTCCTTCGGACAGGGTGCCAGGTAACGCCTGGGGGGCGCGAGCCTACGGAAAGTGCAACAGAGAGCAAACCGCCTAAGCATGCGCAAGCATGCCGGTAAGGGTGAAAGGGTGCGGTAAGAGCGCACCGCGCGGGTGGCAACACACCGCGGCACGGCAAACCCCACCTGGAGCAAGGCCAAATAGGGAAGTTCGCAGGGCAACCTGCAGCGCGTAGTGCGAGCGTGACTTCCGGGTAGGCCGCTTGAGGCGTCCGGTGACGGCCGTCCTAGAGGAATGATCGCCCTCGACAGAACCCGGCTTACAGGCCGACTCCTTTTTTTCTCTCGGTCGCCGCACGCCACAGCCATTCGGCCGGACCCTGCGCGTGATGCCGCAACCACCCGCTGCTCAAGCCGAGCTGCAGGATCCAGATCGCGAACACGACGTAATAGAGTTCATGACGCTCGAGCTGGCCGAACCATGCGAAGCCTGCACCCGTGAACAGCAGCAGGCACAGCACGCTCTGCGCCAGGTAATTGCTCAGCGCCATGCGGCCGACCGCGTTCAGCGCACGCTGCAACGCGCCGGCCCGGGTGGCGCGGATGGCGAGCATGATCAGCGCGAGGTGGCCCAGTGTCATCGGGATGCGTCCGAAGTCGTACGTGACGTACCAGATCGCGAGAATCCGTTCGGTTGCGAAGCCGCCGTCGCGAACCCAGCTGATCTCGGCCAGATTCACCGCAAGACCGATGCCGTAACCGGACAGCAGCAGCAACAGATAGCGCCGCGTTGACCAGCGACCATCGAGTGCACCCGATCGCAACAGCAGCATGCCCAGCAGCATCATGCCCAGCGCTTCCCACAGTGCCTGGGTCGGCAGGAACACCGTTTGGTTCGACCATGCAATCGGGGCGTTGTACCGAACGGCGGAAAGATAGCTTGCGCGCATGGCCGCGACGGTTTCACGGGTCATCGATTCCGTCGGTTCGACATCGGCCAGCAGCGCTCGGTAGTCGGCCAGCTCAGCGCGCTGTGCAGCAGAAAGCGTCGCACCGGCGGCCTCCATTGCGAGCAGCGGCGCGCTATCCGCGCGCGCCTGCAGGTAGCCGAGAAAGCCGACCGTGCCGATCAGCGGCTGCAGGCACAGCAGCGGAATGGCGAGCTTCAGCAACTGGCGCTGCGTGCAATCGCGCAGCGGGTACAGCACGCAGGCGGCGATGCCGTACAGGAACAGAATATCGCCGGACCAGACCAGCACGTAGGCGTTCAGCAGGCCAAAACCGATCAGCGCCGCGGCGCGACGATAGTGCAGCGACGCGACCTGCTGCGCCCCGAACTGCCGCGTGCGGCGCGCGATGAACAGCAGCACACCCGCGCCGAACAGCAGCGTGAACAGGCCGCGCATCGTGCCTTCGAACAGCAGCATTTCTGCATACCACAGGTACAGATCGGCACCGCCGGCAGCGATCGCCGCGGCGTCGGGTCGCAGATAGGCGGGCGGCGGTGCGCCGAAGCCGTGGATATTCATCAGCAGGATGCCGAGCACTGCGCAGCCGCGCAGCGTATCGAGTGCCGTGATCCGAGCGTTTTGGGTCTGCAGCATGCGAGTGGGACGCTCCCACGGGCCCTGCTGCCGACACAACATCACCCAAGCTTAAAGGTATCGCTCTCAAGTCCCTGATACCTCTGGTAGTTGGCCCAACCCCTGCAATTGCATACAGCCCGCATTCGGCGTAAGTTATTGGTCTACCGACAAATTTTTCTCTCAGCACCGTTGACACTGCTGCGCCCGGATTTCTATAGTGGGGGCAAGTGGTAGAAAGTGGAGGCAAATGGGCGCCCAGCGCCCCATTGGCCATGTTTCGCGGTGCAACAAAACTGACGATCGACGACAAGGGCCGAATGGTCCTGCCGACACGCCATCGCCAGCTCGTTCTGGAGCGGGCCGAGGGCCGAATCGTCATCACGGTCGATCGCGACCAGTGTCTGCTGATCTATCCGCTGCCTGACTGGGAACAGATCGAACGCAAGCTGATGAGCCTGCCTTCGCTGCACGAGCGTGCGCGTCGTCTGCAGCGATTGATGGTGGGCCACGCGACCGAACTCGAGCTGGACGGTCAGGGACGAATGCTGGTGCCGCCGGAGCTGCGCGACTTCGCGGGGCTGACGCGCCACGCGATGCTGATCGGGCAGGGCAATCGACTCGAGCTGTGGAACGACGAGCGCTGGAGCGAACGTCGCGACTTCTGGCTCAAGAGCGAAGAAACCGCGTCGGATCTTTCAGCTGAGCTTGATTCGCTGTCGCTGTAAGGCGCCGGCGGATCACAACAAGGGGGATGTGTCGTCCGTGCAGGCGGCGCATTGGTCAGAGGCAGACTTCAGGTGGATCGGGCGAACTGACAGTGGATGAGCACGTGCCGGTGCTTGTCGACGCAGCGGTGCAAGCCCTGGATCCGTCGGCGGGTGGTTTGTATGTCGATGCGACGTTCGGGCGCGGCGGCCACACGGCACGGTTATTACAAGCCGTGGGTCGAGAAGGCCGCGTGCTCGCGCTCGATCGCGATCCGCAGGCGATCGCGGCAGGGCGTGCGCGCTTTGCCGGCGAGAACCGGCTCACGCTTGTGCGGGCGCCGTTCGCCGACCTACGTGCCGTCGTGCGCGATCACGCGGGCGGCACGCCGCTGCAGGGTGTGCTGTTCGATCTGGGTGTTTCCTCGCCGCAGCTCGACCAGGCCGAGCGTGGCTTCAGCTTTGCCAAAGACGGTCCGCTCGACATGCGGATGGACCCGACGAGTGGCGAGCCGGTCTCGGCGTGGCTCGCGCATGCGCGCGTCGAAGAGATACGCGCGGTGATTGCTGATTTGGGTGAGGAACGTTTTGCGCGGCGAGTTGCTGCGGCCATCGATGCCGCCCGACGAGTGACCCCCATCGCTCGTACGGCGCAACTCGCGGCGATTGTGGAGAGCGCAGTGCGCACGCGTGAGCCGGGCAAACACCCGGCCACGCGTACTTTTCAGGCGCTGCGGATCTTCATCAACGATGAACTCGGTCAGCTGCGTGCGGCCCTGGCCGCGGCCTTCGACGTGCTTGCACCGCGCGGGCGGCTCGCAGTGATCAGTTTCCACTCGCTCGAGGACCGCATCGTCAAGCAGACCCTGCGCGCCCGCTGCTCCGAGGATCCGGTCTATGCCGGACTTCCTGTCGTGCCCGCGCATGCGCGGCCGACCATGCGGCTGATCGGGCGCCGCAGTCGCGCCAGTGAAGACGAAGTGCGTGCCAACCCCCGCGCGCGCAGCGCGGTGCTGCGCGTCGCGGAGAAACTTGCGCCGCCAGACCACGGCGACCCATCGCGATGAAGTCCAGCGCCCGTCTGCTGATCGTGGCCGTACCGGTGCTGTGGCTGCTGACGCTCGCCTCGGCGACCGGGGCAATCTATTCCAAGCATCGTGCCCGCGAGCTGTTCGTCGAGCTCGAGCAGCTGAACCGCCGTCGCGACAACCTCGAGATCGAGTGGGGTCAGCTGCAGCTCGAACAGAGCGCCTGGTCGACCCATGCGTTCGTCGAGAATGTCGCGGCCAACAAGCTCAAGATGCGCAGCCCGCGGCCGGCCGAGATCGAGGTCGTCTCGCCGTGAAGTGGTCTTTCGCCAGCAAGACCAGCGGCGCGCGCGGCAAGGGCCGCTCCGCGTCGCCGCTGGCTGCGCCAAAGTCGTTCCGGATGCGCTCAGCCTTCGTCGTCGGTGCAATGACGCTGGCCTCGGCGGGGCTGGTCTGGCGCGCGATCGAACTGCAGCTGATCGATCAGGATTTTCTGCAGAGCCAGGGCAACCAGCGCTTCACGCGGGTCAACGCCGTCGCCGCGCATCGCGGCACGATCACCGACCGATTCGGTGAGCCGCTCGCAGTCAGCACGCCGGTCGATTCGATCTGGGCCAATCCGTCGCAGCTGAAGGCTGCGCTGGAACAGGTCCCGGCGCTGGCGAAGGCGCTCAAGCGCGACAAGAACGAACTGCTGCGACGGATCACCAGCAATCTCGATCGCGAGTTCCTGTATCTCGCGCGGCATCTGCAGCCGGCGGATGCAGCGCGCATCCGGGCGCTCGGCGTGCCCGGCGTCTACACGGTGCGGGAGTACCGTCGCTACTACCCGGCGGGCGAGGTCGCCGGCCACATCGTCGGCTTCACGGACATCGATGATGCCGGCCAGGAGGGGCTCGAGCTTGGCTACGATCACTGGCTCGCTGGCGAGGATGGTGCGAAGCGTGTCATCCAGGACAATCTCGGTCGCATTGTTCAAGACATCGAGAGCATCCGCCCGGCGCGTCCGGGTCGCGACCTGGTGCTGTCGATCGATCTGCGGATCCAGTACCTCGCCTACCGCGAGCTGAAGGCGGCGATCCGTACGCACCGCGCGCGCACCGGCTCGGTTGTGGTGCTCGACGTCCAGACGGGCGAGGTGCTGGCGATGGTCAACCAGCCGGCCTACAACCCCAACGACCGCAGCCAGCTGAAGCCCGCCGGGTTTCGCAATCGCGCCGCGACCGACATCCTCGAGCCGGGTTCGGCGGTCAAGCCGTTCATCGTCGCGGCGGGGCTTGCCACCGGCAAGTACAACGCCGCGAGCATCATCGACACCTCGCCGGGCTTCTACAAGGTCGGCGTCAAGATCATCGAGGATAAGCACAACCTCGGCCCGATCGACATTGCGACCGTGCTCGCCAAGAGCTCGAACGTCGGCATGACGCGCATCGCGCTGTCGCTGGAACCCGAACGAATCCATGACGTGCTGACACGACTTGGCTTCGGGCAGGTCACGACCAGTGGCTTTCCAGGTGAATCGGCGGGGGTGCTGTCGCACTATTCGCACTGGCGACCGATCGGCATCGCGACGCTGGCCTACGGCTACGGCTGGTCGGTGACGCCGCTGCAGCTCGCGCATGCCTACGCGACGCTCGGCGCGGGCGGCATATCCCGGCCAGTGTCCTTCCGGCGCGTGGATGCGCCGGTGGTCGGCGAACGGGTGCTCGATGCGACCCAGGCGCAGCAGCTGATTCAGATGCTCGAAGCGGTCGTGCAGCGTACCGGCACCGGTGTGCGCGCGTCGATCCCCGGCTATCGCGTCGCCGGCAAGACGGGCACGGCATGGAAGGCGAACGCCGGCGGCTATTCGACTGATCGCTACATGGCGGTGTTCGGCGGCGTGGCGCCCGCGACGCACCCGCGCCTGGCGGCCGTCGTGATCATCGACGAACCGAGCGCCGGCCTGTTCTACGCCGGGGATGTCGCGGCTCCCGTGTACAGCTCGGTGGTGGGCGGCGCACTGCGCTTGCTGGCGGTCGCGCCGGATGCGCCGATCGGTGCGCCCATCGAAGAGATTCCCGCCACGACGCCGTTCATTCCGGAGCCACCACCACCGCGCGAAGCGATGCCCGCCACGGCAATCGCGACTCCCGCCGCGATCGCGGAGCTGCGGCGATGACGCCGGCGCGCGATCTGCAAACCTTGCTGACCGGAATCGTCGCCGCGCCCGCCAGCGAAGTTCGCGACGTCGTGCAGGACAGCCGCGAGGTGACAGCGGGGGCACTGTTTCTGGCCTGCCGTGGGCGGCGCAGTCACGGTCTGCGGCATCTGGACGCAGCGCTGGCCGCCGGTGCCGGCGCGGTGCTGTGGGAGCCGGACGAGCAGCTGACCGAGCCGCGGGTGCCGGCTGGCATTTTCGCTGCGGCCGTGCCCGGCTTGACGCCGCTGGCCGGCGAAATCGCCAGTCGCTTCTTCGGCGCGCCATCGGTGCAGCTGCAGGTGACGGGCATTACCGGTACGAACGGCAAGACGACCTGCGCCTGGCTGCTCGCGCAGGCGCTGCAGCAGCTCGGAACGCCTGCCGGCTATTCCGGCACGCTCGGCGCCGGCCTGCTGCCGTCGCTCGATACGACCGCCTACACGACGCCCGACGCCAGCACTGTCCAGCGGCAGCTCGCGCGCCTGCGCGACGCGGGCGCAACCTGCGTCGCGATGGAAGTCTCGTCCCACGCGCTCGACCAGGATCGGGTGGCGGGCGTGCGCTTTCGCAGCGCCGCGTTCACCAACCTGACGCGCGAACATCTCGACTACCACCTGAACATGCAAGCTTACGGCGCTGCCAAGGCGCGACTGTTCGCGTGGCCGTCACTCGAGAGTCGCGTGATCAACGCAGACGATGCCTTCGGGCGTGAGCTCGGCGCGCGGCGTGGCGCGGGACGCCTGTTGCTGACGGCGCGCGAGCTGTCGATCGAAGCTCTGGGCGCGCTCGCCGGCCGCGAGGGCCAGTGGCTGCACGCCAGCGAGCTGCGTCTCGATGCGTCGGGCATGACGCTGAACGTGCGTGCGGTGGATCAGCGCGCCGATCTGCGGCTCGCGCTGATCGGGGAATTCAACGCCGATAATGCGCTGACCGTACTCGGTCTGCTGTATGCGATGGGTCACCCGCTCGAGGCGGCCTGCGCGGCGCTGGCCGCCTGTTGCGCACCGCCTGGGCGGATGCAGGTCGTCGGCGACACCGGCGCGCTGATCGTTGTGGACTATGCCCACACGCCGGATGCACTGCGCAAGGCACTACGCGCGCTACGGGCACACTGCTCCGGGCGTCTCAGTGTCGTGTTCGGCTGCGGCGGCGATCGGGATGCGGGCAAGCGGCCGTTGATGGGCGCCGTTGCCGCGGAGCTTGCCGATCGCGTGACCCTGACCGATGACAATCCGCGCAGCGAAGCGCCGGCAGCGATTGCCGCCGACATCGCACGCGGCCTCGGTACCGGTGTTCAGTACCGGATCGTGCATGATCGCGCCGCAGCGATCGGCCTGGCCATGCGCGACGCACGCCCGGGCGATGTCGTGCTGGTGGCCGGCAAGGGCCATGAGACTGAACAGGTCTACGGTGACCAGGTGCGTGCCTTCAGTGACGCCGACGTGGTCCGCAGCCAGCTCGGAGCGCCGCACTAGTGCGCAGCTTGCGGGAGTTCGCGCAGGCCTGCGGCGGTGTGCTGGTCGGTACCGATCGCCAGTTCAGCGGCGTGTCGACCGACAGTCGGCGGATCGGCCGCGGCGAGCTGTTCATTGCGCTGCGCGGACCGCGTTTCAATGGCAACGAGTTTGTCGGCGCTGCGCTAGCGGCCGGTGCGGCCGGTGCGGTGGTCGATGCACAAAACGACACACCGCTCGCGCAGATCGTCGTCGGCGATACCCAAGCCGCATTGATGCAGGCCGCTGCTGCCGCCCGCGCGGGCTTTGCGGGCACGGTTGTCGGCGTCGCCGGCAGCAACGGCAAGACCACGGTCAAGGAGATGATCGCCGCGATACTGGGCGAAGCGGGTTCAACGCTCGCGACGCTCGGCAACCTGAACAACCATATCGGCGTGCCGTTGACCTTGTTGCGGCTGACGCCTGCGGCGCGCTTCGCGGTGATCGAGATTGGCGCCAATCATCCTGGTGAAGTCGCCAATCTTGCGCAGCTGGCGCGACCGGAGATCGGCATCGTCACCAATGCGGGAGCTGAACACCTCGAAGGCTTCGGCAGCCTGGAGGGGGTCGCGCGCGCCGAAGGCGAACTGTTCGCGGCTCTACCCGGCGACGGCGTGGCGGTGCTCAACGCCGACGATGCGTTTGCAGCGCTGTGGCGCGGCATGACCGCCGCACCGGTCAGCTCGTTTGGCTTCTCGGACGACGCCGACGTGCGCGCCGAGGAGCTCAGCGCGCGACTCGATGCCGACGGTCTGCGGACACAATTTGCCTTGATTGCGCCTCAAGGGCGTACCCGCGTGGTGCTCAAGCTTGCCGGTATGCATAACGTCGTCAACGCACTGGGAGCCGCGGCCGTCGCGCTCGCCGCTGGCGCGTCGCTGTCGCAGGTTGCAGCGGGGCTTGCCCGGGTCGAAGCCGTCAGCGGCCGGTTGCAGTTTCGTGCCCGGCCCGACGGCGTCTGGATCATTGATGATTCCTACAACGCCAACCCCAGTTCGATGCGGGCTGCGCTCGACGTGCTGGCAGCGCTCGGTGGGCGCGGCTGGTTTGTGGTCGGCGACATGGGCGAGCTCGGCGACTATGCCGAGCAGAGTCATGTCGAGCTAGGCGAACTCGCGCGCGAGCGCGGAGTCGAGCGTCTGTTTGCAACCGGACCTTTGTCGGCGCTGAGCGTCGAAGCCTTCGGCAAGGGCGCGGCCTGGTACCCGGATGCCGACTCACTGGCGCGCGCTGTCAGTGCCGAGCTGGGTGACGGGGTCCGCGTGCTGGTCAAGGGCTCGCGCTCCAACCGTCTCGAACGCGTCGTGGATCAGCTGCTGTTTGCCCCTACAGCCGTGAGCCGCGACGAGCCGCAGCGTAACGAACGCATGGACGGGCACTGACCCATGCTCTTCTGGCTTGCCCGGCAGCTCACTGAAGAAGCCTCGTTCTTCAATGTCTTCTCGTATCTGACGCTGCGCGCGATTCTGGCGGCGGCCACGGCGCTGCTGGTCTCGTTGCTGGTAGGTCCGTGGATGATCGCGCGGCTGTCGCGCTACCAGATCGGTCAGGTGATCCGCGGCGACGGTCCGCAGAGTCACCTGCAGAAGGCCGGCACACCGACGATGGGCGGTCTGTTGATCCTGGTTGCGATCATCGTAAGCACACTGCTTTGGGCCGATCTGCAGAACCGTTTCGTCTGGATCGTGCTCGGGGTCACTACTGCGTTTGGGCTGATCGGCTTCTACGACGATTACCTGAAGCTCGTGAAGAAAAACAGCAAGGGTCTGACCCCGCGCTGGAAGTACCTGCTGCAATCAATCGCAGGTCTGGGCGCGGCGCTGGTGCTGTGGTTCACGGCCAAGGCTCCGGCCGACACGACGCTGTACCTGCCGCTGCTGAAGTCCTTTGCGTTACCGATGAGCCTCGCCGGCTTCGTGCTGCTGACCTATCTGATGATTGTCGGCATGAGCAATGCCGTGAACCTGACCGATGGCCTTGATGGGCTCGCGATCATGCCGGCCGTGATGGTCGCAGCAGCGCTCGGCGTGTTCGCCTATGCCAGCGGCAATGCGGTGTTCGCCGAGTATCTGGCCATTCCGCCGGTGCCGCAGGCGGGTGAGCTGCTGATCTTCTGTGCCGCCCTGTGCGGCGCGGGACTCGGATTTCTGTGGTTCAACACGTATCCGGCGCAGGTGTTCATGGGTGACATCGGCGCGCTGGCGCTCGGTGCGGCGCTCGGCGTGATTGCCGTGATCGTGCGCCAAGAAGTGGTCGTGCTGGTGATGGGCGGCATCTTCGTGCTCGAAACCGCGTCAGTGATCCTGCAGGTCGCGTCATTCAAGCTGACTGGCAAGCGCGTGTTTCGGATGGCGCCCATTCATCATCACTTCGAGTTGAAGGGTTGGGCTGAGCCCAAGGTGATCGTGCGATTCTGGATCATCACCTTCTTCCTGGTACTGGCAGGGCTCGCCACCCTGAAACTCAGATGAGCAAGGCCTTGATCGCAGGTCTTGGCCAGACGGGCGTTGCCTGTGCCCGCCACCTCGCGCAGCGCGGTTGGCAGCTGACGGTCACCGACAGCCGCGCGCAACCGCCTGGTCTCGCCGCACTGCGTGAATGCGCGCCCGCGGCGCGTCTGGCGCTCGGCGGCCTGTCGGTCGAGGCGCTGCGCGGTGTGGATCTGGTCGTCGCCTCGCCGGGGCTGTCGCTCTCGGAACCGCTGTTCGCCAGCGCGCGCACGGCGGGCATCGAGATCGTGGGCGATATCGAGTTGTTTGCGCGCGCGGCCCGCGCGCCCGTGGTCGGCATCACGGGCACCAACGGCAAGAGCACGGTGACGAGCCTGCTCGGTCGCATGGCGTCGCGCAGCGGCCGGCGGGTGCGCGTCGGCGGCAATCTCGGGCCGCCGGCGCTCGAACTGCTGCAGGATGAGCCCGCAGATCTTTACGTGCTGGAGCTGTCGAGCTTTCAGCTCGAAGCGACGCATTCGCTGCAGGTCATCGCCGCGGCGGTGCTGAACCTCAGTTCCGATCATGCCGATCGCTATCCGGACATGCAGTCCTATGCCGCGGCGAAGGCGCGCCTGTTTCGCCATTGCACCACTGCAATCATCAATGCCGACGACGAGTGGGTGCGAAGCATGCCGGCTGATGGCCAGAAGGTCGTGCGCTTCTCGCTCGATCCGGCGAGCGATGCCGAGTACGTGCTCGGTGGCGCTGATGGAAATCGGCAGCTGCAGCGTCACGGCAAGAACCTGTTGCCACAGTCCGCGCTGAAACTCGCTGGCTTGCACAATGCAGCAAACGCGCTGGCGGCAGTCGCGCTGGGCGATGTCTTGGGGCTTCCCACCGAGGCGATGCTCGATGAGCTGCAGAACTTTGCGGGACTGCCGCATCGTTCGCAGTGGGTCGCCAAGATTCGCGGCGTCTGCTACATCAATGACTCGAAGGGGACCAACGTCGGCGCGACGCTCGCCGCCGTACGCGGACTTGAAGGAACGCTGGTATTGATCGCCGGCGGTGACGGCAAGGGGCAGGATTTCGCACCGCTGCGGGACGTGCTCCGGCACAGAGTGCGCCACATCGTGCTGATCGGCCGCGACGCAGCGCAACTTGCCCGCGCGCTGCACGGCATCTGCCCGCTGGAAATCTGCGACTCACTGCCCGCCGCGGTGCTGGCCGCGGCACGTGCTGCGCAGCCCGGGGATACGGTGCTGATGTCGCCCGCCTGCGCAAGCCTTGACATGTTCCGCGACTATGCGCATCGCGGTGACGTGTTCAGCGACAGCGTGCAGGGGCTCGCGGCATGAGCAACCACGCGCGCTCGGGGTCGCGATCGGCGGGCATCCGGATCGACTGGGTCACGGTCGCGCTGGTGCTTTCACTGCTGTTGATCGGGCTCGTGATGGTCACATCCGCATCGATCTCGATAGCCGCACGGGAGGTCGGTGAGCCCTTCCTTTATCTTGAACGGCAGCTCGTGCTGATGCTGCTGGGCGCGGGTCTCGCGGCCGTGGTGTTCTGCATTCGTACCGATGTACTCGATCGGCTGGCGGTGCCGCTGTTGGTCCTTGCGGCCGTGCTGCTGGTGCTGGTGCTGATTCCCGGCATCGGCTACGAGGTCAAGGGTAGTCGCCGCTGGATCCGCCTGCTGGGGTTCAACTTCCAGGCCTCCGAACTCGCGCGCGTGCTGGTGCTGATTTTCATCGCCAGCTACGCAGCGCGCCGTGAAGCGGAGTTGCGCGAGACCTTCGCGGGTCTCGTCAAGCCGCTCGGCGTGCTCGCCTTGTTCTTCCTGTTGCTGCTGCTCGAGCCGGATTTCGGCGCGGCGGTCGTGCTGTTCGTGAGCGGTTTCGCCGTGTTGTTCGTGGCCGGCGCGCGCCTGCGTTACGTGCTGGGCCTCGCCGCGATCGGTGCCGTACTGATCGGCTTCATTGCCTTTGGTTCCGATTATCGCGTGCGGCGCTTCACGGCATTTCTCGACCCCTGGGCGGATCCGTTCAACTCGGGCTTCCAGCTGACGCAGTCGCTGATCGCGATCGGACGCGGCGAGTGGTTTGGTGTCGGACTCGGCGAGAGCGTGCAGAAGCTGTTCTATCTGCCCGAGGCGCACACGGATTTCCTGTTCGCGGTGCTTGCCGAGGAACTGGGCCTCGCTGGCGTCGTGCTGACGCTGGCGCTGTTCCTGGCGCTGGTCTGGCGCGCGTTCCACATCGCGCGCATGGCGTCCGATGGCGGACTGCGTTTCCAGGCCTACCTTGCGGCGGGTTTTGGCTTCTGGCTGGGCCTGCAGGCCTTCATCAATATCGGCGTCAATATGGGCGTGCTGCCCACGAAGGGACTGACGCTGCCGCTGATGAGCTACGGCCGCTCCAGCCTGATCGTGACTCTCGCGTGGATCGGCATCCTGTTGCGCGTCTATCACGAAGCGGCACCCGTGCTGCGCGGCGCGGGTCAGTCGCGCCGCGACAACGTTGCCGCGGAGGGGGTCGCATGAGTGCGCCCTGCGTCGTGATCATGGCGGGCGGTACGGGCGGGCATGTGTTCCCGGCGTTGGCGGTGGCACAGCAGTTGCGCGAGCGTCGGCTGGATGTCGTCTGGCTCGGTACGCGGCGCGGCATCGAAGCGCGACTCGTGCCGGCGGCGCAGCTGCCGATCGAGTGGATCACGATCGGCGGGCTGCGTGGCAAGGGCGTCGCGACGCTGTTGCAAGCCCCGTTTTCGCTGCTGCGGGCGTTGTGGCAATCGCTGCGGGTCATGCGCCGCTATCGACCAGTGTGCGTCGTGGGACTGGGCGGCTTCGTGACCGGACCGGGCGGCGTGGCTGCCTGGCTGACGCGTCGGCCACTGGTTATTCACGAGCAGAATGCCGTCGCCGGGTTTACCAACCGCCAGCTCGCACGCTGCGCGCAGGTCGTACTCGAGGCGTTTCCGGGCAGCTTCGGACCCGGCGTCGTGGCGCGCGACATCGGCAATCCCGTGCGCGAGGAATTCTTTGCGCTGCCGGCACCGGTGCTGCGATTCGCGCTGCGCGATGCCGGCATCCGCATTCTGGTCATCGGCGGCTCGCAGGGTGCGGCGCGTCTCAACAGTACTGTACCCGCAGCGCTGGCGCTGCTCGCCGCTCGCACCCATGTCGGTCGCTATCTCGTGCGGCATCAGGCCGGCGAGCGCGGTCTCGAGGCGGCGCGCGCGGCCTACGCTGCGGCCGGCGTCGCGGGTGAGGTGCTGCCGTTCATCGACGATGTGGCAGCCGCCTATGGCTGGGCGGATCTGGTGGTCTGCCGCGCCGGAGCCTTGACGGTCTCGGAACTCGCAGCGGTCGGGGTCGGTGCCATTCTCGTGCCGTTTCCCGCTGCCGTTGATGATCATCAAACCCGCAACGCGCGTTTTCTCGTCGACGCGGGCGCCGCAGTGCTGTTGCCCGAGCACTCGCTGACGCCTGAGGGGCTGGCAGAGCAGATCGAAAAACTTTGCGCGGCGCGCGCGACCTTGCTGCAGATGGCCGAGCGGGCCCGGGCCCAGGCGCGTCCCGCGGCGACGCAGGAGCTGGTCGCCGAATGTCTTGCCGCGGCGGGGCTTGCAACATGAGCAGCGTCGGCGAACGCATGCGGCGCACCCGCGTGATCCATTTCATCGGCATTGGTGGCAGCGGCATGGGTGGCATCGCCGAGGTGCTGCTGAACCTCGGCTATCGCGTGCAGGGCAGTGATCTGAAGTCGAGCAACGTCACGATGCGCCTCGAGCAGCTCGGTGCGCGTGTGCAGATCGGCCACAGGCCCGAGCACGTTGCCGAGGCTGACGTCGTCGTGACTTCGAGCGCCGTCGCGGCCGACAATCCGGAAGTGGTCGCAGCGCATGCGCGTCGCATCCCGGTTATTCCGCGCGCCGAGATGCTCGGCGAACTGATGCGCTTCAAGTACGCCGTGGCGGTCGCCGGTAGCCACGGCAAGACGACCACCACCAGTCTGGTCGCAAGCATTCTCGCCGAGAGCGGCGAGGATCCGACCTTCGTGATCGGCGGAAGGCTCAAGAGCGCCGGCACCAACGCGCGGCTCGGTGCCGGGCGCTATCTGGTTGCCGAAGCTGACGAGAGCGATGCATCGTTCATGCACTTGCAGCCGATGGTTGCGATCGTCACCAACATCGATCACGACCATCTCGCAACGCATGACGGCGACTTCGAGCGGCTCAAGGGCAGCTTCGTCGACTTCCTGCACAACCTGCCGTTCTACGGGCTCGCGGTGGTCTGCGGTGATGACGCACATGTTCGCGAGATCGTTCCGAGGATCAGTCGGCCGCTGCTGACCTACGGCTTTGGGGAAACGCTCGACGTGCGCGCGGTGAACCTGCGGCGTGACGGACTGCGCACGCACTTCGACGTGCGCCGGCGCGGCGAGATGGAATTGCGCGCCTTCACGGTCAACCTGCCGGGTCTGCACAACGTGCTCAATGCACTCGCTGCCATCTGCGTCACGTCAGATCTCGGTGTGCCGGATGAGGACATTGCGCGTGCGCTGGCGAACTTCCAGGGCGTGGACCGACGCTTGCAGCTCGTCGGGCATGTCAGCGTCAACGGCGGCGACGTCGTGCTGCTCGACGACTACGGCCACCATCCGACCGAGATCGCAGCGACACTCGATGCCGTGCGCCAGGCGTATCCGGAACGGCGGATCGTGCTCGCGTTCCAGCCGCATCGCTACACCCGCACCCGCGATCTGCTTGACGATTTCTCCCGCGTGTTGTCGATGGCGGATGCGCTGCTCGTGACCGAGGTCTATGCGGCCGGCGAAGCGCCGATTGCCGGCGCTGACGGACGCGCGATCTGCCGGGCGATCCGCGGCCGCGGCAAACTCGAACCGGTATTCGTCGAGGAGCCCGAGCAGCTTGCCGATGCGCTCGTCGAACTGATCCGCGCCGACGATGTGGTGCTGACGATGGGCGCGGGCCATATCGGCGCCATCGCGCAGGAACTTCCCGCCCGTCTGGCACGGAGGTCGGCATGAGCGCTGCGCAGCCGATCGCGCTGCCGCCGCAGTTCGATGCGCGCGTCAAGCGCAATGAACCGATGTCACGCCATACTTCATGGCACGTCGGCGGTCCGGCTGATCTTTGGTTCGAACCAGAGGATCGCGCCGACCTCGCCGCGTTCCTGCAGTCCCTGCCGGCGAGCCTGCCCGTGCACTGGGTCGGGCTCGGCAGCAACCTGCTGGTCCGCGACGCTGGACTGCGCGGCGCGGTGATCTCGATCCATGGTGCGCTGAACGGACTGGAACGGCACGGCGACACGAGCGTGCACTGCGATGCCGGCGTGCCCTGCGCCCGCATTGCCCGGCAGTGCAGCCGCTGGGGCCTGGGCCCGGCAGACTTTTTCGCCGGCATTCCCGGCACGCTCGGCGGCGCACTGGCCATGAACGCGGGCGCTTTCGGCGGCGAGACCTGGAACCATGTCGTTGACGTCGAAGTCATCGATCGCGGCGGCCGGATCCGGCGCCGCGACGCCGCCGAGTATCGCGTTTCGTATCGGCATGTTGCGCCACCCGCGGCGTCGGAGTGGTTCCTCGGCGCGACGCTGCGCTTCGAGCAGCGCCCGGGTGCGAACACCGAGGCCGTCAAGGCGCTGCTGCTGCGCCGCAAGGAAACGCAGCCGATCGGCGACTGGAGCTGCGGGTCGGTGTTCATGAATCCGCCGGGCGATCATGCCGCGCGTCTGATCGAGGTGACCGGACTGAAGGGTTTTCGCCTCGGCGGTGCGCAGGTTTCGCCCAAGCACGCCAATTTCATCGTCAACGACGGTGATGCCAGTGCCGACGATCTCGAACGACTGATCGCGCACGTGCAGTCCGCCGTCGAGGCGGCGCACGGCGTACGTTTGCGTACCGAAGTCCAAGTTGTCGGGGAGCGGCTCTGATGCGCCTGGTTCATGATCCGGGCTGCCGCCGCCGCGCCGCGGATACGGCTGAATTCGGCAAGGTGGCGGTGCTGTTCGGTGGCAGCTCGAGCGAGCGCGAGATTTCCTTGCTGAGCGGACAGGCCGTGCTGACGGCGTTGCAACGTCGCGGCGTCGATGCGCAGGGTTTCGATCCTGCCGAGCAGGCGCTTGGCGGTTTGCTCGAGCAAGGGTTCGAACGCGTCTGGATTGCGCTGCATGGACCGGGGGGCGAGGACGGCACGGTGCAAGGTGCGCTCGAGTGCCTCGGCGTGCCGTATACCGGCAGCGGCGTGCTCGGTTCGGCGATCGGCATGGACAAGCTGCGCACCAAGCGGCTCGCCTCGGCCATCGGTATCGCCAGCGCGCCGACGGTGGTGCTCACGGGGCCGCAAGACCTGCCCACCGCCGCCGAGCAGCTTGGGTTCCCGCTGATCGTCAAGCCCGCAACGCAAGGGTCGTCGGTGGGCATGAGCCGCGTCGAGCGCGCCGCGGATCTCGCCGCTGCCTACGAGCTCGCCGCCAGCAGCGACAGCAGCGTGTTTGCGGAACAGTGGATTACCGGTGGTGAATACACGGTCGGCCTCCTGCATGGCGAGGCGCTGCCTTCGATCCGGATCGAGACACCGCGGGCGTTCTACGATTACGAAGCGAAATATTTCCGCGACGACACCCGTTACGAATGCCCCTCAGGCCTCGCGCCCGAGGCTGAGAAGCATCTGGCCGCGCTCGCGCTCGCGGCGTTCGAGGTTGCCGGGGCTTCTGGCTGGGGCCGCGTCGATTTCATGTCCGATCGGACCGGCCGACCGCTGCTGCTCGAGATCAACACCGTGCCGGGCATGACCGACCACAGTCTGGTGCCGATGGCGGCGCTCGTGGCCGGTCTCAGCTTCGAAGATCTCGCCTGGCGGATCCTCGAGACGAGCTTTGCGCGCACGCGGACGGGAGGCTGAACGATGGTCGCGATCGGCAAGCCGCGCAACCGCCGCAGGAGCGAGCAAAGTCGCCTGGCCGGGTGGCGATTGCCGGCGCTCGACTGGCGCCGCGTCGGGCTGTCGGTCGCAAGCGTCACGCTGGTGTTCGGTGTGGCCGGCGCGATTGCGATTTCGCTCGACCAGCCGATCGAGACTGTCGCCGTGCGCGGCAGCTTCCAGCGCGTCTCGCCGCTCGATGTGGAGCAGGCGGTCAAGGCGCGGGTGCGCGGTGTCGGTCTGGTGACGGTCAACCTGCAGGCGGTGCAGCGCGCGATCGAGCAGCTGCCCTGGGTCGATGCCGCCAGTGTCCAGCGCGCCTGGCCACGCGGCCTGCGGGTCGAGGTTCGGGAGCAGGTGGCCGCGGCGCGCTGGGGCGCGAACGGATTGCTGAACGTGCGCGGCGAGCTGTTCGCCAGCGAAGCACGGCACATTCCAGCCGAGCTGCCCAAGCTGTCAGGGCCCATCGGCGCCGAGGAGGGCGTGGCGCAGCGCTACCTGGCGGTCAACGGGCGGCTGATCGAGGCCGGCATGCGGATCACCGCGCTGCGCCTCGATGCGCGCGGTGCCTGGGAGATCGATCTCGACAACGGTGTGACCGTCAGGCTCGGTCGCCGCCAGGTCGACGAGCGCTTCGAGCGCTTCGTCGTCGCAGCGCTGAAGCTCGTTGCGCAGCGCGCCGGCGACATCGCCTATGTCGACATGCGCTACACCAACGGCTTCGCCGTCGGCTGGCGTTCCAGCAATGGTCCGACGCGAATCGCGGCCGGTAATTTCGCAACAGATGATGGACCCGAAGCGTGAGCTCCAAGAAAACTGACAGACAGGTCGTGGTCGGCCTCGATATCGGCACGTCGAAGGTGCTGGCCCTGGTGGGCGAAATCGCTGCCGACAACAGCATCGAGATCATCGGCTTCGGCTCGCAGCCGTCGCGCGGACTCAAGAAGGGCGTGGTCGTCAACATCGAATCGACCGTGCAGTCGATTCAGCGCGCGGTCGAAGAAGCCGAGCTGATGGCCGGCTGCGAGATCCACTCCGTCTATGCGGGCATCGCGGGCAGTCATGTGCGCAGCCTGAACTCGCACGGCGTCGTGGCCATTCGCGACAAAGAGGTCGGCAGCACCGATGTCGAGCACGTGATCGACGCGGCCAAGGCGGTGGCGATTCCCGCCGATCAGAAGATCCTGCACGTGCTGCCGCAGGAATTCATCATCGACGGCCAGGAAGGCATCCGCGACCCGGTCGGGATGTCGGGCGTGCGTCTCGAGGCGAAGGTGCACATCGTGACCGGCGCCGACAGCGCCGCGCAGAACATCGAGAAGTGCATCCAGCGCTGCGGGCTGGTGGTCGAGGATGTCGTCCTCGAGCAGCTCGCGTCGAGTTTTGCGGTGCTGACCGACGATGAGAAGGAGCTTGGCGTCTGCATCGTCGACATCGGCGGCGGTACCACCGACATCGCGGTGTTCTCCAACGGCGCGATCCGCCACACCGCCGTGATTCCGATCGCCGGTGACCAGGTCACCAATGACATCGCCGTGTCGATGCGTACGCCGACCCAGTACGCCGAGGACATCAAGATCCGCTACGCCTGCGCGCTGTCACAGCTGGCGAACCCGGACGAGAGCATCGAGGTGCCGAGCGTCGGCGATCGACCGGCGCGGCGACTCGCACGCCAGACCCTGGCCGAGATCGTCGAGCCGCGCTACGAAGAGCTGTTCGGTCTGATTCGCGATGAGCTCAGGCGCAGCGGCTTCGAAGAAGTCATCGCGGCGGGCATCGTGCTGACAGGCGGCAGCGCCAAGATGGAAGGCGCGATCGAGCTTGCCGAGGAGATCTTCCACGTGCCGGTACGGCTCGGCATCCCGGGCGGTGTCCGCGGCCTCAGCGATGTGATCTCCAATCCTATTTATTCCACGGGCGTGGGGCTGCTGCTCTACGCGCGCGACAACGCGTTGCCGGGCAGGCGGGGCCGCAGCCTCGCTGGCAACGCGAAGACCATGCTCGAGCGGATGAAGAGCTGGTTCGACGGAAACTTTTGAGCTGACAGACTCAACTTGGCGAAAAGGAGCGATGACCTATGTTTGAACTGATGGATGCATACAGCCAGAGCGCTGTAATAAAAGTACTCGGCGTCGGTGGCGGTGGCGGCAACGCTGTCTCGCACATGGTGGCGAGCGGAATCGACGGTGTGGAATTCATGTGCATCAACACGGACGCGCAGGCGCTGAAGCACTCGAAGGTCAAGACCGCGTTGCAGATCGGCTGCAACATCACCAAGGGTCTGGGTGCCGGTGCGGACCCCGAGATCGGTCGGCAGGCTGCGATGGAAGATCGGGACCGGATCATCGAGATGATCGAAGGCTGCGACATGCTGTTCATCACGGCGGGCATGGGCGGCGGCACCGGCACGGGCGCGGCGCCGGTGGTTGCGCAGCTGGCCAAGGAGCTCGGCATCCTGACGGTGGCCGTCGTGACGCGGCCGTTCCTGATGGAAGGCAGCAAGCGCGCGCTGGTCGCCGATCACGGCATGGCTGAACTCGGCAAGCATGTCGACTCGCTGATCACCATTCCGAACCAGAAGCTGTTGACGGTGCTGGGTCCGAAGACGACCCTGCTCGATGCGTTCAAGAGCGCCAACCAGGTGCTGCAGGGCGCAGTACAGGGCATTGCCGAGCTGATCACGCGGCCAGGGCTGATCAACGTCGACTTTGCCGACGTGCGCACGGTCATGGCCGAGACCGGCATGGCGATGATGGGCTCGGGCTCGGCGCGCGGTGAACAGCGCGCGCGTGAGGCAGCCGAGGCGGCGGTGTCCTCACCGCTGCTCGAGGATGTGAACCTCGCCGGCGCGCACGGCATCCTCGTCAACGTCACGGCCGGCATGGACCTGTCGATCGGCGAGTTCGAGGAAGTCGGCAACATCGTCAAGGAGTTCGCTTCCGAAGACGCGACCGTCGTGGTCGGCACCGTCATCGATCCGGAGCTCAGCGAAGAGCTGCGCGTGACGGTCGTGGCCACGGGTCTCGGCAGAATGGCGACCGCGAGCGGTCGCTCGTTTGCGTCAGCGGGCCCGCGGATCTCGGTTGCGGCCTCGCAGGCCGGCCAGCACGGCGGCCAGCATGGCGGCAATGCCGAGCCGACGATGCGCGTGGTCCGGCGGCAGGCGCCGAGCTCGAACGACTATGCGGCGCTGGACAAGCCGGCGATTCAGCGGCGCGCTGCGGTCGGCGACGGACTGCGGCATGACGCCGACAGCGAGGAGTTGCTGGATATTCCGGCGTTCCTGCGGCGCCAAGCGGACTGAACCGCACCTGTGGTAGTTTGATCGACCCGGAACGGGCGGGGTCGCGGCATCGCTCCCGCAGATCCCGCCCGCTTCCCTCGCCGACGGTGTAAGTACATGGTTGGACAACGCACGCTCAAGAACTCGATCCGCGCGACGGGGGTCGGCCTGCACACCGGCACCAAGATCCTGATGACCCTGCGGCCGGCAGGCCCCGATACCGGCATCGTGTTCCGCCGCATGGATCTGCCCGGCACTCCCGAAGTGGCGGCGCTGGCGGAAAACGTCGGCGAGACCACGCTCGGGACGACGCTCGTCGATGGCGAGGCACGCGTGTCGACGGTCGAGCATCTGCTGTCGGCGTTTGCGGGCCTTGGTATCGACAATGCCCTGGTGGAGGTTTCGGCTGCCGAAGTGCCGATCATGGATGGCAGTGCCGGACCTTTCGTGTTTCTGCTGCAGTCGGCCGGCATCGAGGAGCAGCGCACGCCGAAGCGTTTCGTGCGCATCAAGAAGACCGTGCGGGTCACCGACGGCGACAAGTGGGCCCAGTTCGATCCGTTCGACGGTTTCAAGGTGAACTTCGAGATCGAGTTCGATCACCCGCTGTTCAAGCGCCGCGCGCAGACGGCGACCATGGATTTTTCAACGACGACCTTTCTGAAGGAAGTCAGCCGCGCGCGCACGTTCGGTTTCATGCGGGATCTCGAGACGATGCGCTCACGCAACCTCGCGCTCGGCGGCAACCTCGGCAATGCCATCGTGCTCGACGACGCCGGCGTCATGAACGAAGGCGGACTGCGGTACGAGGACGAGTTCGTCAAACACAAGATTCTCGATGCGATCGGCGATCTGTACCTGCTTGGCCACAGCCTGATCGGCGAGTTCAGCGGCCACAAGTCTGGCCACGGCCTCAACAACCGCCTGTTGCGCATGCTGCTGGCTGACACGAGCGCCTGGGAAGCGGTGGTGTTCGAGAAACCAGAAGACGCGCCGATCTCCTACGTGCGACCGCTACTGGCTGCGGCGAGCTAGCTGAGCTGATCTAACTGGGGCGCTGCACTTTGACTTGAACGCGGGTCACGGCGGGCGAGCGCGCCGCGATCGCGGGCTTCAGCTCTTCAAGCGCAAACCGCAGTCGCGCGCCCCAGCCGGCGGTCGCTACAAACACCGTCAGCGTGTCGGCCTGCACATGGGTGGCCTGGATCTGCTCGCCAAGCGGCGCGGGCAGCGTGTGACGCAGGAACGCATCCCAGCTGTCGCTGGCTGCCGCCGTGTCGGGCAGGCTTTTCCCGGCGATTCGAAACTTGTGAAGTAAGTCTTTGACAATAAAAGGCTTTGTGCCGATTTTGTCGCGGCGCTGCGACAAGCGGGAGCCGAATTTCTTGTGTCGTGGTGGGCCTTTAGGCATAGTCATTCAGCTGATTCTAGGCAAACCCGGCGAAAGTCGGGGACGCAAAGCCACCGGTCTACAGCGAGAGGTGCTATGACAGCGGGGTTGCCAGCGGGGCACAAGGCCTCCTCAAGAATAATTCCTGCGCGTCGCGTGGGCCAGGCCAACGCAGGGCTGCCGAGATGAACATCATCCTGTTTTCTCGCCGGATTCGCGGCGTGACGCATCTGAATCTGAGCCATCCGCTCGCGAAGGGCCTGATCGTCGGCGGGCTTGTGATGACGCTCGGCCTCGCGTTCACGTTCGGAATGCAGTTCGGGCAACGCAGCATCGAGTCCAGCGCCGGCGGTTTGCCGGCGCATTGGTCGCAGCGCATCGCCGAGCAGCAGCTGGAAGTCGAGCAGGTCCGCGCCCAGGTGCAGCAGCGCATCGACGGTCTCGCGGCGCGGCTCGGCCTGATGAACGCGCACGTGATCCGACTCGACGCGCTCGGCAAGCGGCTGACCAAGATCGCGAACATCGATGACCGCGAGTTCAATTTCGACGTTGAACCGGCCACCGGCGGACCGGAGGCGGCCGGTATCGGCGCCGAGATCCCCGACCTTTCAGCGCTGATCTCCAATTTCGAAGCGCGCCTGTCGCTGCGCGACGCGCAGCTGTCCACCCTCGAGCAGCTGATCATGCAGCGCGAACTGCGCGAGCAGATCATGCCGGACGGCCGGCCGGTGCGGCGCGGTTTCATTTCGTCCTATTTTGGCGACCGGCAGGACCCGTTCTCGGGGCACCAGAGTTTTCACCGCGGCGTGGATTTCGCCGGCCAGTTCGACGACGACGTGATCGCCGTTGCGGCGGGCGTGGTGACCTTCTCCGGCGAGCGCGCAGGCTACGGCAATGTCGTCGAAATTACCCACGGGGACGGCTACGTCACGCGCTACGGCCACAACAAGAGCAATGTCGTCCAGCTTGGCGAAACCGTGACTCGCGGGCATTTGCTGGCGCGTATGGGATCGACCGGCCGATCAACCGGACCCCACCTGCACTTCGAAGTGCTGCGCAACGGCCGGCAGGTCAACCCGCTGACCTATATCAACGACTGAATCCGCGCGGCAGGCTCCGGCCGCACCTGCGCTGGCCCTGATCTGCCCTGATGCCTACAATATGGCCCCCCGCGCGCGTCGCTGGACGCACCAGCAACTGTAGGTTTTCTTCGTGCCCAATTTTCTGGCGAGCATATTCGGCAGCCGCAACGATCGCGTCCTGAAGGCTTACACGAGCGTCGTTCGCCGGGCGAATGACTTCGAGCCGCAGACCCAGGCGCTGTCGGACGAGCAGCTGTGCGCCAGGACCGACGAGTTCCGCGCCCGACTCGCGTCCGGCACTGCCCTCAATGATCTGGCCGCCGAGGCGTTCGCGGTGGTGCGCGAGGCAGCGCGCCGCACGATGAAAATGCGCCACTTCGATGTGCAGCTGATCGGCGGCATGGTGCTGCACGAGGGCAAGATTGCCGAGATGCGCACCGGCGAAGGCAAGACGCTGGTGGCGACCCTTGCCGCCTATCTGAACGCACTGCCTGCCAAGGGCGTGCATGTGGTCACCGTCAATGAGTACCTGGCGCAGCGCGACGCCGAATGGATGGGCCCGATCTACCGCTTCCTCGGGCTCACGGTCGGCGTGATCCGCAACTCGCAGGGCAACGAGGATAAGCGCGCTGCCTATGCCTGCGATATCACCTACGGCACCAACAACGAATTCGGCTTCGACTACCTGCGCGACAATCTCGCGTTTCGACTCGAAGACCGTGTGCAGCGCGGCCTCGCGTTCGCGATTGTCGACGAGGTCGACTCGATCCTGATCGACGAGGCTCGCACGCCCCTGATTATTTCCGGCCCGGCCGAAGAGAGCACCGAGCTCTACCTGTCGATCAACACGGTCGTGCCGCAACTGGTCCGGCAGCAAGCCGAGGACGGTGAGGGCGATTTCACCGTCGACGAGAAGCAGCGGCAGGTGCATCTGACCGAGAACGGTCACGAACGCGTTGAGGAGTTGCTGACCGAAGCGGGCCTGCTGCGCGAGGGCGACAGCCTCTACGACGCCGCGAATATCCGGCTCATGCACCATCTGAACGCCGCGCTGCGCGCGCATGCGGTCTACAAGCGCGACGTCGAGTACATCGTCCGCAATGGCGAAGTGATCATCGTCGACGAATTCACCGGTCGCCTGATGTCAGGGCGTCGCTGGTCAGACGGCCTGCATCAGGCGGTTGAAGCCAAGGAGGGCGTGGCGATCCAGAACGAGAACCAGACGCTCGCCTCGATCACCTTCCAGAATTACTTCCGGATGTACGGCAAGCTTGCCGGGATGACCGGCACGGCCGATACCGAAGCCTACGAATTCCAGCAGATTTACGGTCTGGAGACGGTCGTCATCCCGACCAATCTGCCGATGGTCCGCGTCGACCACAACGACCAGATTTTCCGCACGGCCAAGGAAAAGTACGAGGCGATCATCGCCGACATCCGCGCCTGCCGCGAACGCGGCCAACCGGTGCTCGTCGGCACGACCTCGATCGAGAACTCCGAGCTGATCTCGGACCTGCTGACCCAGCAGAATCTGTCGCATCAGGTCCTCAACGCCAAGCAGCATGCGCGCGAGGCGCAGGTCATCGAGCAGGCC
>JBBQWY010000002.1:0-135760 GCA_038210215.1 Steroidobacterales bacterium | reverse complement strand
ATGCCCGCCACCAGCGCATCGGCAAAGTCCGCCTTACCAGACTGGTACACGCGCAACGCTCGACCGACCGTCTCGGCGCGGTCGACGACTAGCTCGCGCGCGGCCAGCAAACCCGCGATGGCTTGAGCAACCTGCTCGCGTGCCAACTCGTAGCTTGACTCCAGCACCCAGACGAGTTCGACCATCGTCACTACGGACAGGAATCCGGGACTCTCTGCGGTAAGCCGCTCAAACACGCCAGTGGCGATCCTGGCTTGCCCGCGATCGTCCTGCAGCAGATAGCGAACGACGATGTTGGTATCGAGGCCAATCATCAGCGTGAGCCAGCGCCGCGCCTTGCGATCGCACGGTTCATTGAATCGACAGACACCACTCGCTTGGCGGGTCCGAACATGCCCTTGAGTGCCCGTACCGACTGGGTGGCTGCGATCAGCTCGAAGCGACCCGGTGCCACTTCGACGAACTCGACCCTATCCCCCGCCTCCACTTTCAGGCGTTCACGGACGTCGACAGGAATGGTGATCTGGCCTTTGCTGGTGACGGTTGCCGTGCCCATTACTACTCTCCATTTCCCTTACTTTAATGTAAGGTACTGCGGTGGGCAAGCCCACCCCAAGCCGACTGCGTCCCGCGTACCAGTTGTGTATCGTGGGCGGCATGGATCGAGGATCTGCAATGACTGCCTATGCATTCCGTTTCCCGCTGCTCGGGCTGGCACTGAGCTTCGCTCTATCTGCCAGCGCGCTCCACGCCGACACGCCCGCGCCGAAATACGAACGCATCGCACCTTCGCGCGACGGCATCGGCGTGCGCTACATGGGTCGAGAGATCGCGCAGGTCATGGGCTGGCAGGGCGCAGCGTGGCTGGAGCGTTCGGAGCGCCTGCAGGAAGAGCGCACGGATCTGTTGATCAAGGATTTACCGCTGAGTCCCGGCATGACGGTCGCCGATATCGGCGCCGGCACCGGCTACATTGCACGGCGAATCGCCGAGCGCATCGGCCCGCAAGGCATTGTCTATGCCGTCGACGTGCAACCGCAGATGATCGCGATGCTGAGTGCACTCGCCGAGCGCGAGCAGCTGCCGCAGATCCGCCCGGTGCTGGGCTCGGTGCAGGACGCGAAGCTCGCAGCCGAATCGATTGATCTGGCGATCATGGTCGACGTCTACCACGAGCTGCAGTACCCGTTCGAAATGCTCGCGAGCGTGGCGCGCGCGCTGAAGCCGGGTGGCCGGGTCGTGTTCGTCGAATACCGCGCCAACGATCTGCGCGTGCCGATCAAACCGCTGCATACGATGAGCGTCGAGCAGGTCAAGCTCGAAGCCGCACCGCATCCGTTCGAGTTCGAACGGGTTGGCAAGTCGCTGCCGTGGCAGGACGTGATCGTGTTTCGGAAGCGCTGAGTCAGCGCGGATGCCCGGCGACCACGGCGCCGAGTGTCTCAACAACCGGCGGCTCGGCCAGCAGTGAAAAGAACTCCGGCGCAATCGCCGCGTGCAGCTGATTGTGCAGCTCGCGCCCGGCTTCGCTGCGATAGGCCTCGACCATCAGATACACCTGCGGTTCCTGCGTCGCCCAGGTTGCGTAGACCATGCAGTCCGGTTCGTGTGCCGCAACCTTCGCTGTGACGTCGTCGAGAATCTGAAGGAAACGCGCCTCGCGCTCGGGGCACACCCGCATCCTGACCGTCACTGTGCTCATGCTGTTCCTCTAATGCCAGGCGCTGAGGATCGCTCACATCACGCTGAAGAACAACACCTGGTAGCCCGAGTTGATCAACCACAGGGAGAGCGGCCGCTGCTCGAACAAGTAGCTGATCCCGAGCGCCACGGCAACAAATATGAGCCCGGTCATGAAGCCCGCGAACAGGGCGAAACGCCAGTTTCCTGCTCCAATGAACATCGCCAAACTGATGGCGGCAATCAGGCTCAGGCCAAACGTCAGCCCGTAGGTCTTGGCCGGATTCACCGCGCGCATCTTCTCCTCGGTCATGCCGGCAGCCACCATCCAGGGCTTGCCGAACAGCGGGCCATACCAGATGCCTCCGATCGCGAAACCCGAGATCGCAGCCACGAAGACTGCCAGCCAGTTGAGGCTACCCATCGCCTGTGTCGTATCCATCACGCACCCCCCGTGCCATGGTCGTTCAAGGATCGGTCCAACCGGCGTAGCTGCCGATTCAAAGTCGGCCAGTCGGTCTCAACGGCTGCCTGCTGCACGCGAAGCTGCGCCGCGCGCCACAACGTGACGCCCGCGGCGACGCGCCGCCGCCCGAGCGGCGTCAGCTCCACGGCATGCGCGCGGCGGTCTGCCGTCGCAAGCGCACGGACCAGGCCCTCCCGCTGCAACGGTCGCAGCGCATGGGTCAGCGTGGTGCGATCCATTCCGAGCGCCGCACCGAGTGCGGTCAGCGTCGTGCCGCGCAGCCCCAGCGGCGCGAGCGAAGCGTCAAACACGCGCGACAGCGAACGCGCCAGGCGGCGGGTCGCGAACAGCGCGCAGCCACCGAGCGACTCGAACCGCCGCGCCGATTGCGCTAGATTCAGGCGTTGCCCACTGGACCCAGACCGCCACGCCCGAGAGTGCACCGATGAGCCATACCCCTCCCCCCCGCGACTGGCCCCAACTGCGTGCAATTTATGCAGCCAAGGGCGCCGTACGGATCGAGCAGGCGTTTGCGCCGGAATGGCTCGAACGCTTCACGGCGGGCCTCGACCAGCTGATCGCGGATATCCGCTCCGGGAAGCGCGAAGCCGTGCGGGCCGGGCGCACCGACTCGGGCGCAAAGCGCCGCGATGCGGTGCCGACCTGCGAGGATCACGACGGCTATCTGCGCATGCTGAACGTGCTGGCCGCCGAACCTGCGCTGCGAGCCATGGTGCTCGATTCGCCAGCGCCCGAGATTGTCGCGCAGCTGACCGGCGCCGCTACATTGCGCCTGTGGATGGATGGCACGTTCATGAAGGAAGGCCAGTCAGCAGACACGGCCACACCCTGGCACAACGATGAATGCACCTACAGCCTGGTCGGCGAACAGTGCCCGTCGCTATGGATTGCGCTGACCGATGTCGATGCCGACAACTCGCCGCTGACGACGCTCGACGGTTCGAACCACGATCGGTGGCGTTATCACTCGGCGTTCTC
This sequence comes from Steroidobacterales bacterium, assembly GCA_038210215.1. Taxonomy (GTDB): domain Bacteria; phylum Pseudomonadota; class Gammaproteobacteria; order Steroidobacterales; family Steroidobacteraceae; genus UBA964. Next base: position 132,615 of record JBBQWY010000002.1, on the reverse strand, counting down.
GCCGCAGGATGTCGGAAGACCGCCCGACTATCGACCGTGGAGTGAGTTGCTCGAGCGCGTCGCGGCGCCCGATGCACCGATCAGCATCTGGGCTGCGCGGCGCGGCGATGCGGTGCTGCTGCACCCGAAGACGATCCACGGCTCGTTGCCGCGCACGACCTCGCAGCCCGGTCGCAGGCTCGGCTTCTCGGTGCGCTGGATGGGCGACGACGTGGTCTGGCGACCAAACGTGCTGACGCGCCTGAACCCTTACGATCACGGCCATCCGGAGATGCACGAGGGCCAGCCGGCACCTGAGTCGCTGTTTCCGATTGTCTGGCGTCAGGGTGCGCGTCGAGGTGCGCAATGAGCGGCACGCTGCGCTTCGGCTATGTCGAAACCGCGCATGGCCAGATCCATTACCGGGCTGCGGGGCTTGGCGAAGCACTGACCCGCGCGGTCGTGTTGCTGCACTGGACGCCGGGCAGCAGCGCGCAGTACGACGCGATCCTGCATGAGTTCGCACGCCAGGGCTATCGTGCCTTCGCACCCGATCTGCCGGGCTATGGCAGTTCGGCTGGCGGGGCGCGCGAGTTTCTGGTCGAAGATTTCGCCGCGGTGATGCTCGAGGCGACCCAGATGTTCGCGCCCTTGCCGTACACGCTGGTCGGCGGACATCTGTCCGCCGAGATCGCCGCGCAGATGGCCGTCAGCGCGCCAGCCCGCATCGCGCAGCTCATCATCGACGGCAGCCCGACCTGGCCACGCGAATTCCGTCTGAAGCTGCTGAAGGACATCAAACCCACCGCGCCGGTACCGGTCGAGGATGGCTCGCATCTGGTCAAGTGGTGGCAGCACATCCTGTGGGAGATGCGCATGTGGCAGCCGGACTTCACGCTCGATGCGCGCGGCGGCGAGCAGGCGACGCGCGTGCTGCTGAACGACCTGCAGGGCCGGTTCGAGTTTGCCGGGCTGCGCGCGCTTGCGGAATTCGAGATGGCGGACTGCCTGCCCCAACTGACCGTGCCGACGCTGGCGCTGACCGCAGCGACCGATCCGCTGCGCGACCAGCACGACACCGTGCTCGGGCTCGTGCCCGACGGCGTTGGGCATGAGTTCCCCGGCAACCACCCGGTGCACGACCCGGCGCGCGCTGCGGAATACGTCAAGATCATCAGTGAATTCATCGCTGAGCACCCCAAGCACCGGGACTGACGCGGCAGCTGATTTGACGCGGCATCGGGCCCATTGCGGCATACTTCGGGGCTGAAACACCCGCACATGGAGGTGACGAATGAAGAACGGTCTCAGGCTGGCGTGCTACGCCCTCATCCCGATTGCACTCGTCCTTGCGGGCTGCAGCGGCGGCACGAGCGAGGCCGAGCCCGGCAAACTGATTGTCAGCATCGGCATCGGCGAACCGCAGTCGTTGATCCCCAGCAGCGCCACTGAGTCCAATGGTGCGGATGTCCTGAATGCCCTGTTCACGGACCTGGTCGACTACGACGACAACGCCCAGCCCATTCCGCTCGCCGCCGAATCGATCACAACCGCCGACAATCGCGTCTGGACAGTCAAGCTACGTTCCGGCTGGACTTTCCACAACGGCGAGCCGGTCACCTCGGATGCCTATATCAACGCCTGGAATGCAGGCGCCTGGGGCCCCAATGCCCACAACGCCAACTACTTCTTCACCAAGATCGCGGGCTACGCGGACTTGAACCCCGCAGACGGGCGCTCTGCGCCGAAGGCGAAAAAGCTCTCCGGTCTGAAGCGCATCGACGATCTGTCTTTCGAAGTCACGCTCAACGAGCCCTACAACAACTTCAAGTCGATGCTCGGCTATACAGCGTTCTTTCCGCTGCCCCGCGCTGCATTCTCGGATCTCGACAACAACGTCATTGATCCGCAGTTCCAGGAAGCCCCGATCGGCCAGGGGCCATTCAAGATGAAGGGCGTCTGGCAGCACGACCAGCTGATCGAAACGGAGCGTTTCGAAAACTACGCAGGCCCCGTCAAGCCCAAGGTGGACGGCATTGCGTTCAAGATCTATCAGACTCAGCCAACCCAGTATCAGGACCTGCTTGCAGGTCAGCTCGACGTCGTGACGCAGATCCCGCTCGAAAGCCTGGGTGGCGCAGCGGCCGACCTCGGCGAGCGACTCAAGAAGAGCCCGACGTCGACCATCCAGATCCTGGCCTTCCCGACCTTCGATCCGCGCTTCAGCAAGCCGGAGATCCGGCGCGCAATCTCGATGGCGATCGATCGCGATGAGATCATCAACACGCTGTTCCTCGGCTCGCAGAAGTCGCTGCGGTCGTTCGTCTCGCCGATCGTACCGGGCTACCGCGCCAACACCTGCGGTGAGGCCTGCCAGTTCAACCCGCAGAAGGCCAAGGCGCTGTTCGAGGCGAACGGCGGCGCGAAAGCCGTCGGCAGTCGCGTCGAAATCGCCTACAACGTCGACGGCGGCCACAAACCGTGGATCGACGCTACCTGCAACCAGCTGCGCGCCAACCTCGGTATCGAATGCGTCGGTAACCCGCAGCCGAAGTTTTCGGAGCTATTGACCAAGGCGCGCAAGAAAGAGCCGCTGGGCATGTTTCGCCTCGGCTGGATCTTCGACTACCCGGCGATCGAGAACTACCTCGGACCACTGTACTCAACCGGCGGCTCATCGAACTACTACGGCTACAGCAACCCCGAGTTCGATGCGCTGCTCGCCAAAGGCTTCAGCGCTCCGACTGCAGAGGAAGCGATTCCGTACTACCAGCAGGCCGAGGACATCCTGGTCCGTGACCTGCCGGTGTTGCCGCTGCGCTATGCCGAGAACGTCTACGGTCATTCGACCCGCGTCAAGAACGTCGAGCTGACGCTGTTCAATCGCGTCAACCTGCTGAAGCTCGAACCCGCCACGCCCTGATCGCAAAGGGCCTCGCGCGTGTCGCAATACATCATCCGGCGCCTGCTGCAGGCCGTGCTGACGTTCTTCGGCGCGACGCTGATCGTCTATGCGCTGATGTTCAGCATTGCGGACGACCCGCTGCAGGCACTGGCCGGTGAGCGACCTCTGAGCGCCAGCCAGCGCGCGCAGTTGACCGCGCAGTACCACCTCGATGAACCGTTCGTCGTCCAGTACGGCTACTACATGAAGGGTCTGCTGACCGGCGACATGGGTCGCACGATCACCGGCCGGCCGATTGCCGATGTGCTTGCCGAGGCCTGGCCGCGCACGATCCAGCTCGCTGCGATCGCAATGGCGATCGTGATCGTGTTCGGCGTGATCGGCGGCGTGTTCGCGGGTCTCAGGCGCGGCGGCGTGTTCGACCAGACCAGTCTCGCCTTGACGCTGGTCGTGATCGGCACACCGGTGTTCGTGCTCGGAACCGTGTTCCAGACCGTGTTCGCCGTCGAGCTCGGCTGGTTCCGGCCGAGCTTTGCACCCGAACTCGGCATTGCGACCTACATCCTGCCGGCGATCGTGCTCGGCCTGCTGTCGCTGGCGACCGCGATGCGACTGACGCGCACGTCGGTCGTTGAAAATCTGCGCGCCGATTACGTCCGCACTGCGAATGCCAAAGGCCTGCCGTGGCGGCGTGTGGTCAGCGTGCATGTGCTGCGCAATTCGCTGATTCCGGTGCTGACCTTCCTGGGCACGGAGTTCGGCGCGCTGATGAGCGGCGCGATGGTGACCGAGGGAATTTTCAACATACCCGGTGTCGGCGGGAGGCTCTTCCAGGGCATCCGTCTCGAAGACGGACCGCTGGTCGTGACCATCGTGAGCCTCCTGATCCTGATCTATCTCTTCGTCAACCTGCTGGTCGATCTGCTGTATGCGGTGCTCGATCCGCGGATCCGCCATGAGTGACGCCACCGACGACGCAGTCATCGCGCCGCCGCGCAGTCTGGCCGGCGACGCCTGGTACGACCTGCGCCGCAACCCGGTGTTCTGGATCGCAGGCTTCATCGTGCTGATGATGGTGCTGATCGCGCTTTTTCCGGGGCTGTTCAGTTCGATCGACGCGCGCACTGCGGCCTGCTCGCTGGCTGACTCGCTGCGTCCGCCCGGTGCCCAGCACTGGTTCGGCTTCGACAAGCAGGGCTGCGATGTCTACTCGCGCGTGATCTACGGCGCGCGCTCCTCGGTGATCGTCGGCGTATTCTCGACTCTGATCGCGGGCTTTGTTGCGGTACTGGTCGGCACGGTCGCCGGCTTCTATGGCCGCTGGGTCGATGCGCTGCTGGCGCGAGTCGTCGATGTGTTCCTTGGCGTGCCGACGCTGCTCGGCGCGATCGTGGTCGCGAAAGCGCTGGCAGGCCAGGACCTCGGCATCTGGCCGGTCGTGCTGGCACTCGGTCTGCTCGGCTGGCCGACACCGGCGCGGGTGATCCGCTCGTCCGTGATCGCGGCCAGCCACCAGGACTACGTGAATGCCGCGCGCATCCTCGGCGCCGGCAACGCGCGCATCATCCTGCGGCACATCCTGCCGAACTCCCTCGCACCCACCGTCGTGATCCTGACGATCATGCTCGGCTCGTTTATTGCGGTCGAAGCGACGCTGTCGTTCCTCGGTGTCGGGCCGCGCAACACGGTCTCCTGGGGCACGGACATTGCCGAAGCGCAGCGGTGGATCCGCGAGGCCTCGTTCCCGCTGTTGTTCCCGGCCGGCTTCCTGACGTTGACGGTGCTCGCCTTCATCATGCTCGGCGACACGGTGCGCGAAGCCTTCGACCCGAGACTACGGTGATGCACGCGTGACGCATCTGCTCGAACTGCGCGACCTGTACGTCGAGTTCCACACCCGCGATGGCGTCGCGCGTGTCCTGAACGGCGTGCGCTATCACGTCGACGCCGGCGAGACGCTTGCCGTGCTGGGCGAGTCGGGCTCGGGCAAATCCGTGACTGCGCAGGCGATCATGGGCATCCTCGATATACCGCCGGCCAAGATCCGCGCGGGCGAGATCCTCTACCAGGGCAGGGACCTGTTGACGCTGTCGGAATCCGAACGACGCGCGATCCGCGGCGCCGAGATCGCAATGGTGTTCCAGGATTCGCTGTCGGCGTTGAACCCGGTGTTTCCGGTCGGCTGGCAGATCGCCGAGGCGATCCGGCTGCGCCAGGGCGCCTCGCGCAGCGATGCGACACGGCGCGCGATCGAACTGATGGATCGCGTCAAGATCCCGGCAGCCAAGTCACGGATCAAGGATTACCCGCACCAGTTCTCGGGCGGCATGCGCCAGCGCGTCATGATCGCGATGGCCCTGGCGCTCGGCCCCAAGCTGCTGATCGCAGACGAACCCACCACCGCACTCGATGTGACGGTGCAGGCGCAGATCATGGACCTGCTCGCCGAGCTGCAGCGCGAGCTGGGGATGGCAATGATCCTGATCACGCACGATCTTGGCGTCGTCGCCACCGTCGCTAACCGGATTGCCGTGATGTATGCAGGTCGCATCGTCGAGCACGCCGACGTGCACAGTCTGTATGCGAAGCCGGCGCATCCTTACACCCGTGCGCTGATCAATTCGATCCCGCGCCAGAACCGCCGCGGCCAGCAGCTGCTGACGATCGAGGGACTGCCGCCGAACCTGACGCGGATTCCGCGCGGCTGCCCGTTCCATCCGCGCTGCCCTTACTCCGAAGCCATCTGTCTGACCGATCTGCCACCCCTGCGCGACTTGGGCGCGGGACGCACCAGTGCCTGCCATCTGACTCCGGAGCAGCTCGATGCCCGCGACTGAGACCGGTGCGCCAGGCGGCGCGCCGTTGCTGCGAGTCGAAGGCCTCGTCAAGCACTTCGCGACCACCAGCGGCGTGTTGCTGAAAACACCCACTGGCAGCGTCAAGGCGGTCGACGGCGTCAGCTTTGATCTGCATCGCGGTGAAACGCTCGGCATCGTCGGCGAGTCCGGCTGCGGCAAATCGACTCTGGCCAAGCTGCTGCTGCGGCTCGAAACGCCGACCGCCGGGCGCGCCCTGCTCGGCGGCCGCGATATTTTCGAGATGAACGGCGAGGACCTGCGCGCGCTGCGGCGCAACTTCCAGATGATCATGCAGGATCCGTACACCTCGCTGAATCCGCGCATGACGGTCGGCGACATCATCGGCGAGCCGTTCGAAATCCATCCGGAAGTCATGCCCAAGGCCGGTCGCCGGGCCCGCGTGCGCGAGCTGCTGGATCTGGTGGGTCTCAACCCCGAGCACATCAGCCGCTATCCGCACCAGTTCTCGGGCGGCCAGCGGCAACGGATCGGCATCGCGCGTGCGCTCGCGCTGAACCCGCAGATCATCGTCTGCGATGAACCGGTCTCAGCGCTCGACGTCTCGATCCAGGCGCAGGTCGTGAACCTGCTCGAGGAGCTGCAGCGCGAACTCGGGCTTTCCTACATTTTCATCGCGCACGATCTGTCGGTGGTGCGCCATATCTCGGACCGCGTTGCCGTGATGTACCTCGGCAAGTTCGTCGAGATCGGCACCGAAGAGCAGATCTACGAACACGCGACCCATCCCTACACCCAGGCGCTGCTGTCGGCGGCACCGCTGCCCGACCCGGCCCTGCGGGGCCAGCGGCAGATCATCCGGCTCGACGGCGACGTGCCGTCCCCGGCCAACCCGCCTTCAGGGTGTCGGTTCCGCACGCGCTGCTGGAAAGCCCAGGCTCGGTGCGAAACCGACGAGCCCGCTCTGCTGTCGCGAGCAGGCGCGGCGCCGCATCCTTCGGCGTGCCACTTCGCCGAGGAGCTGCCCACGACTGGCTAGGGCGTGCGATGGATCGGATCGATCCAGGCGACCGTCTCTGGCGGTTCGATCGGCGTGATATCGAGATTCACGACCACGGCTTCGTTGTCCGAGCGCACCAGCACGCACTCGAGCGGTTCGGTCGTGCTGGCATTGATCTCCTGATGCGGCACATACGGCGGAACAAAAATAAAGTCCCCGGCGCCCGCTTCCGCGACGTACTCGAGTTGCTCACCCCAACGCATCCGGGCGCGACCACGAACGATGTAGATCACGCTCTCAAGCGCACCATGATGATGCGCGCCGGTCTTGGCGTTAGCATGAATCGTCACGGTACCGGCCCAGATCTTCTGCGCGCCAACGCGCGCGGCGTTGATCGCCGCAGCGCGATTCATGCCCGGCGTCCGCGCGGTGTTCGGATCGAGCCGGTCGCCGCGAATTACCCTGACGCCGGAATGCTTCCAGTCCTGCATTGGCCACTCCTGCCGGGCTTGCCTGCTCGTCCCGCACAGCGTAATAGAGTAGACATGTCTACGCTCAAGAACTGGTTCACGCTGGATCCCGCCGAAGAAGCGGCCAGCGCCGACAACCCGCTGACGCCTCTGCGTCCTGAACAACGCCGCGATACGTTGCCGCTGCTGACGCTCGCATTCGGCTGGGGCTTTCTCGTGACGGGCCTGCTGGTCGGCAGCTCGCTCGGCGCCGGGCTGTACTTTCCAGACCTCGTCCGCAATGCGATCTGGGGCAATCTTGCGAACTTCGTCGTTGGCGCGCTGGTCGGCTACATGGGCTATCAGACCGCCTGCAACAGCGGCCTGCTGTACCGGCTCACGTATGGAAACGTCGGTGCCTACCTGCCGGTGCTGTTCCTCGCGGCATTGACGATCGGCTGGCAGGGTATCGTCGTCGGCGCGTTCGGCCTGGTCTGGGCCGGCAGTTTCGACAGCCCGCTGTTCATTCCGCTCGCACTGTTCGCCGGCGTGCTTTACACGGTGACGACCTACAACGGTGTGCGCTGGCTCGAACGCGTGGCGCTACCGTCGACGATCGTGCTGGCAGTGGTCGGTACCTATGCGGCCTGGTTCAACATCGACCGCGCTGGCGGCTGGGCCGCCTTCCTCGAACTATCGAGCGCCGCGGCGGCGAAGCAACCGCTGAGCGACACGGCCGCGATCAATATCGTGATCGGCTCGTGGATCGTCGGCGGCGTCGTGATGTCAGAGTACACACGCTTCGCGAGGCGCGCCTGGGTTGCGATCGCGATTCCGTTCGTGGTGCTGGTGGTCACGCAGCTGTTCCTGCAGATCATCGGCGCGATGGGTGGCGTCGTTTCCGGCAGCTTCGACTTCAGCGCTTACCTGCGCACGGCCGGCCCGGTCATTGCTGCGGTGGGGCTGATTGCGATGAGTCTGGCGCTGTGGACCACTGGCGATACGAACCTCTACCTGCCTTCGATCCAGACGGCGAGCGTGTTCCGGCTGCCGAAGCGCGTCACGATCGTGATCTGCGGCACGATCGGCACGATCCTGGGCCTTGGCATCTACCAGCACTTCATGACCTGGATCGACCAGATTGCGAACCTGGTGCCGCCGCTGATCGGCCCGATCATCGTCGACTACTACGTGTTCCATGGTCGGCGCTACGACACATCGCTGCTGGATCGCTTGCCAGCCTGGAATCCGGTTGCCATTGCATCGTTCGCGGCGGGCGTCGTTGCAGCCAATGCGTTTTCGCCGCCATGGATCGCGTCGGGGCTGTGGGGACTGCTGGTGTCGATGGCCGCATATCTCGTGCTGTTCGGCGCCGCGCGGGCCTTTGGCTGGCGGCTCGGGTATGCGCGCGCCGCAGGCGCCTCAGCCGACTGACTGGCCGCCATCGAGCGGCAGCACTGCGCCGGTCACGTAGCGCGACTCCTCCGACAACAGCCACATGACGGCTGCCGCCACATCTTCTGACTGGCCGATGTAGCCCATCGGAATGCGTGCATCAAGCTTGTGTTCATCACCGCCGAGCACGCGCAGCGCTTTCTCGGTCTTGATCAATCCGGGTGCGATCACGTTGATCCGCAACCCCTGTGGCGCATAGGCAAGCGCTGCCGCGCAGTACATGCCGTTGACGCCATGCTTGACGCCGCTGTAGTGCGCCTTGGCAGGGAAATACCGCAGGCCCGCAATTGAACTGTTGCCGACAATCGAGCCAGCGCCACTCTTGAGCATCAGCGGGATCTCGTACTTAAGCTGCAGGAAATTGCCACGCAGATTGGTGCGCGACACCAGATCGAAGTCGGCCGTGCTGATTTCATGCAGCAAACCGCTACCGTCGGAAGTCCCGACATTGTTGAATGCGAAATCCAGTCGCGAGTAGTCAGTCTCGATGGTCTCGATCAGCCGGCGGACTTGCGCCTCGTCGGTCACATCCGTCTGGACGAAGCTGCTGCGCCCGCCGGCGTCGTTGATGCGCTGTTCCACCTTACGGCCCTCGACTTCACGCCGGCCGCAGAACACGACCAGAGCGCCAGCGGCAGCGAGCGCCTCCGCGGTGACAGCTCCCATTCCGGAAGTGGCACCGGTAACCAGCGCGACCCGGCCGGCGAAGCGAGTGCCACGCGCCTCAGCCGCGTTCGCGCTTCGCCACGGGCTCGACCCCAGCACGCCTCCAAGAAGAGCCGTGCCGAGCACGGCCCGCCTCGATACCTCGTGTTCGCTCATCATGCACTCCCGGTGCCACCTCGAACGCCTGCCGGCATCCTAGCGCGACGTCGCGGCGGGGTGCAGTGCGGCTGTCAATTGAATCGCTGCGGCGCCTGACGGAACGCCGCGGAGACCTCCTCCCAGCCTTTCTCGAATCCCTGATGCAGGTCCTGGTACGCGTCATCGCCTGCGTCCCGGACGCGCTGTAGCGAATCCAGTGTCGCGTGGATCTCCTGCTGTCCGGACTGTTGCGCGCCATCCGCCTTGCGCTCGAGCGCATCGATATCCGCGTTCCAGTGATCGAGTTGTGTCTTCATTTTCTCAACGATCTGTTGTCTGTCCATCTTGTGGGTTGCTCCGATTGGGTTGAATGGAACACGCCAGGGCCCGGTGAAGTTTTGGGGCGGTCGCCAAAGCGACGGATTCGCGTATGAGGGCCTGACGGGACCAAAGCCAGCAGGCAAAGAGCGGTGGGCCGAGGAAGTAGTGACTGTGCTCACCGCCTTCAACAAATAAAAAATAGCAAAATCAGGGCTCTATATCAACTCGCTGGGATGCCATATAGATATAATCTATCAACAGGATTCAATCCATCTATTTCCCCTATTCACTCCCACTCCGTATGCTTGTGGCGTGTCGGCACTTTCGCCGACCGACAAGGAGCGTTTCTGATGTCTCAGATCAATACGGAAATCAAGCCGTTCAAGGCAACGGCTTTTCACAAGGGAAAATTCGTCGAATTGACCGAAGCTGCGGTCAAGGGCAAGTGGGCGGTGTTCTTCTTCTATCCGGCCGACTTCACGTTCGTGTGCCCGACGGAGCTTGGCGACCTCGCAGATCGCTATGGCGATTTCCAGAAGCTCGGCGTCGAGATCTACGGCGTCTCGACCGACACGCACTTCACGCACAAGGCGTGGCACGACACCTCGGACACGATCCGCAAGGTTCAGTACCCGTTGATCGGCGACCCGACGCACGCGATCTGCCGCAATTTCGAAGTGCTGATCGAGGACGTCGGACTGGCGGACCGCGGCACGTTCGTGATCGACCCGCAGGGCCGGATCCAGATTGTCGAGGTGACCGCCGGCGGCATTGGTCGCGACGCGTCCGAGTTGCTGCGCAAGGTCAAGGCCGCGCAGTACGTGGCGGCTCATCCGGGCGAAGTCTGCCCAGCAAAGTGGCAGGAAGGCGACAAGACGCTCGCTCCCTCGCTCGATCTCGTCGGCAAGATCTAAGCCATGCTCGATCCCGCACTGAAGTCTCAGCTGCAGACCTACCTTGAACGGCTGGTGCTGCCGATCGAACTCGTCGCGTCGCTGGAGGACAGTGACAAGTCGCGGGAACTCGAGTCTTTGCTGAATGAGATAGCGACGTTATCCGACAAGATCACGGTCGTGCGGCGGGACGAGGACCGCCGCCGACCGTCCTTCCGCATCATGCGCAGCGGCAGCGACGTGTCCGTGAGTTTTGCCGGCATCCCGCTGGGCCATGAGTTCACGTCGCTGGTGCTGGCGCTGCTGCAGGTCGGAGGCTATCCGCCGAAGGTCGACGCGGACATGCTCGAGCAGATCAAGGCGCTCGAGGGCGAACACAGCTTCGAAACCTATTTCTCACTGTCCTGCCAGAACTGCCCGGACGTCGTGCAGGCGCTGAACCTGATCAGCATCATCAATCCACGGATTCGACACGTCGCGATCGACGGCGCCCTGTTCCAGGACGAGGTCGCCGCGCGGGAGATCATGGCGGTGCCGAGTGTGTTCCTCGACGGCAAAACGTTTGCGCAGGGCCGGATGGAACTAGCGCAGATACTGGCCAAACTCGACACCGGCGCCGCCGCGCGCGAGGCGCATAAGATCAGCAACAAGGATGCCTTCGATATGCTGATCATTGGCGGTGGTCCCGCCGGTGCGGCGGCGGCGATTTATGCAGCCCGCAAGGGTATCCGTACCGGTATTGCGGCCGAGCGCTTCGGCGGTCAGCTGCTCGACACCCTCGGCATCGAGAATCTCGTCTCGGTCCGCGAGACCGAAGGACCGAAACTCGCCAACGCCCTGGAACAGAACGTACGCGCGCATGACGTGGACGTCATGAACCTGCAACGTGCGCAGAAGCTGATTGCACCGGCGTCACAAGGGGGTCTGATCGAGGTACAACTCGAAAGCGGCGCGAGCCTTGCGGCCAGGACCGTCGTGATCTCGACGGGCGCGCGCTGGCGCTCCATGAATGTCCCCGGCGAAGACGAGTACCGCAATCATGGCGTTGCCTACTGCCCGCACTGCGACGGTCCGTTGTTCAAGGGCAAGCGGGTTGCGGTGATCGGCGGTGGCAATTCGGGCGTTGAAGCGGCCATCGACCTTGCCGGCATCGTGCGTCACGTCACGCTGCTGGAGTTCGACAGCAAGCTGCGGGCTGATGACGTGCTGCAACGCAAGTTGCGCAGCCTGCCAAATGTCGACGTGCGGGTCAGCGCGCAGACGACCGAGGTGCTGGGCGATGGCCAGAAGGTCACCGGCCTCGCGTACCAGGATCGCAGCAGCGGTGAGCCGCGGCAGCTCGAACTCGACGGCATCTTTGTTCAGATCGGACTGCTGCCAAACACCGACTGGCTCAAGGGTGTCGTGGACCTGTCGCCGCGTGGCGAGATCATCATCGACGCGCGTGGCCAGACATCTCTACCGGGAGTGTTTGCCGCTGGGGATGCGACCACGGTGCCCTACAAGCAGATCGCGATCGCGATGGGCGCAGGTTCTGCGGCCGCACTGTCAGCGTTTGATCATCTGATTCGCTCCAGCGAGCCCGCGGAACAGACAGCGATCCACGCAGCGGCCTAACGCATCTGGCCTGCTAGACTGGCGTCTGGCCTCAAATGGAGTTTGCAATGGCTGCCGAAACCGTTCCGACCCCCCAGACCACGACCGCCAAGCGCTTCCTGGGCAAACGCGCGCATCAACATCTCATCGGAGGCAAGTGGGTCGGATCGGCCGCGGGTGGTACGTTCGAGACCATCGACCCTGCGACCGGTCGTAGCATCGGCACACTGGCGCGCGCCACCGCTGACGATGTCAATGAGGCCGTCAAGGCTGCACGTGCGGCGCTGACCGAGGGCGCCTGGCCTGCCATGACGCCGGGCCAACGCAGCCGGCTGCTATGGAAGGTCGGCGAGCTGCTGGAGGCGGATATCGACGCGTTCGCCGAAGTCGAAACGCTCGACCAGGGCAAGCCGCTCTTCGTCGGCCGCTGGGCCGAGATCCCGGGCGCCGTTGAGCAGTTTCACTACTTCGCCGGGGCCGCGTCACGGCTCGAAGGGGCGACGATTCCGACCGGCGTCACGTACCAGCCACCGGGCAAGCAGGTGTTCGCATATACGGTCAAGGAGCCGGTCGGTGTCGTGGCGGCAATCGTGCCGTGGAATTCGCCGCTGGTGCTGACGGCGATGAAGCTCGCGCCGGCACTCGCGGCGGGCTGTACCGTCGTGCTGAAACCCGCGGAGGACACCTCACTGACGGCGTTGATGCTCGCCGAGCTGTTCGAGACCGCCGGCTTTCCGCCCGGCGTCGTCAATGTCGTCACCGGCTTCGGACATGAAGCCGGCGCTGCGCTGGCCGCGCACGCCGGTGTCGACAAAGTGGCATTCACGGGTTCGACTGCCACGGGTCGTGCGATTCTCGATGCCGCCAAGGGCAACCTGAAGCGCGTGTCGCTGGAGCTCGGCGGCAAGAGCCCGGTCGTGATCCTGCCCGACGCCGATCTCGATCTGGCGATACCGGGCGCGGCCAATGCGATCTTCTTCAACAGCGGCCAGGTCTGCGTCGCCGGTTCGCGGCTGTACGTCCACCGCTCGATCTTCGACAAAGTCGTCGGCGGCATTGTCGATCAGGCGAAGTCGATGAAGCTCGGTCACGGTCTCGATCAGACAACACAGATGGGACCGCTCGTTTCGAAGAAGCAGGCGGACCGGGTTGCGAGCTATATCGCCGAGGGCAAGAAGGCCGGCGCAAGCGTGCTCGTGGGCGGCACGCAGTTCGGTGACGCCGGAACTTTCATCAGCCCGACGGTGCTGACGAACGTGTCCGAAGACATGAGCGTCGTCAAGGAAGAGATCTTCGGACCGGTGCTGGTCGCCACGCCCTACGATGATCTCGACTCAGTCGTGTCCTGGGCCAACGATAGCGCCTACGGGCTCGCCGCCAGCATCTGGACCGAAAGCCTCAGCCACGCGCATCGTCTGGCGGCACGGATTCGCGCCGGCACGATCTGGATCAACACGCACAGCATGTACGACTGCACATTGCCGATCGGCGGCATGAAGCAGTCGGGTTGGGGCCGGGACTCGGGCGCGCAGGCGGTCGAGAACTACCTGGAACTGAAGACCGTTTGCGCGGTGTTGTAGCGCCTCCGGGAGTCCCATCCGTGTGGGTTTCGCGCATCGCGGTCGTGCTGGCCTTGGTAGGAACACTGGGCGCTAACGCGTTCGGCACGGATCTGCCGCTGCTCGATGTCGAGGTATTCGAGGCCGCTGACCCGGCGTTGACGGCGGCGGACCTCACCGGCGACTCAAATGGCAGTCGGTTCAGCGCACCCGAGGGCGACCTCCGACCGCCGAAAGACGGCCTCAACTGGTACCGCTTGCGCGCGACGAATGGCACCGGGCTCGCACAGGGCAGTGCCTTCATCGTCCGACAGGGACGCAACACCCGCACCCAGCTGTTTGTCGTCAACACACAGTCGACTCGCAAACTGGAAGTCGCGACACGCTTACCCGGCTTCCGGGGGATCCAGGATCTCGTCTATGTGCTTCCAGAGCCGCTGAACCCAGACACGCGGCTGTATCTGCGGCTGCAGGCCGAGGGTCGCGGCTCGGACACGCTCGCGTTCGGGATCGATCGACTCGATCAGGCGCTCGCGGTCGGTGCCGCGCACAGTCGGATGATTGCGATCGCCTTCGGTGCGCTGCTGGCCGTCACGCTCGCGGCTCTCCTACTCTGGTTCGTGCTGCGGGATCGATTGTTGATTCTCTATTCCGGGCTGTTCGGGCTGCAGGCGCTGTACATCGCCTACCTGTCGGGTCAGGGTTTCGAATGGCCATGGCTGGCCGCGGCGGAGCCGCTGACCTCGCACACCTGGAATGTGCCGGCAGCGCTGAGCGGCGCCATCGCCTGCCTGTTCGTGCGTGAGATCGCGGACCTGAAGCGATACTCGCCGCGTATTTATCGGATCTTCGGCTGGATGTCGGTTGCGTTCGTCGTGATGGCGGTCGCCAACGTCGCATCGCTGGTTGGGCTCGGAGCCGCCGTGGCGACACTCGGCAACCTGCTGTTTCTCGGCACCGCCGTGTTTACGATCGTTGTCTGCGTGCTGGCCTGGCGACGCGGCAATCGCGCTGCGGGCTGGTTCCTGGTCGCATGGGGCTTGCTGGAGGCTTTCACGATTGCGACGACCCTGGAGCTGTTGTTCTCCGATGGCATGGATGCCGAGCTGTTGCTGTACTACGGGTTGCCGATGTCGATGGTCGCGGCATCGATACTGGTCGCACTCGGCGTCGCGGACCGGCTTCAGGAACAACGCCGCGCCCTCAGCGATGCCGAGCGGCGCGCTCAGACAGATCCGCTGACCGGCGTGCTCAACCGAGGCTCATTGCTGGAACGGCTTGAGGCCGCCTGCAGTCGCGCTCAGACGCGTGGCTTGCCGCTGTCGCTGCTGTTTATCGACCTCGATGATTTCAAGCAGATCAATGACAGCCGTGGACACGCGGCCGGCGACGCCTGCCTAGCACGAGTGATTGAACCGATCGAAGCTGAGCTGCGCCAGTCCGATGTGATCGGCCGCTATGGCGGCGAGGAGTTCGTCGTGATCCTGAGCAGCGCCGACGCGGCCGCGGCAAAGCTGATTGCCGAACGCATTCGCCGCCGGGTGTCCGAGGCGCTCATCGAAGGATTCGGTGCACCCATCCAGCTGACTTGCAGCATCGGCGTCGCCAGCACTGACACGCTTGGCGTTTGGGGCGAGCGGTTGATCGCGGAAGCCGACACCGCCGTTTACGCCGCCAAGCGCTCGGGTCGCAACTGCGTCCAGGTCGCGTCGGTTGCGGTGGCTTAGGTGCCCGCGCTGCCGCTCCAGCCGGCTGCCGCGGCAGCGCAGTCGCTGCGCAGCGCTGCCATCGGCAAGTATTTCGATAACGGCGTTGAGGCGCTTCGTGCCGTATCGTTCGACATCGCCGCCGCCGAGTTCGTCGGTCTGGTCGGCCCGTCGGGCTGCGGCAAGAGCACGCTATTGCGGATCGTTGCAGGACTGGCGGCGCCCAGCAGCGGTGCACTCGAGATCACGGATCGAGCGCAATTACGCCCTGCCTTCGTCTTTCAGGAGCCGACCCTGCTGCCCTGGGCCAGCGTGTTCGACAACGTCTGGTTGCCGTTGCGCGTCCGCGGCATCTCGCGCGCCGAGGCGCGGCCTGCGATCGAGGCCGTGCTGGCCCGCGTTGGGCTGGCGCAGTTCGAACGTGCCCTGCCACGCGAGCTTTCTGGAGGTATGAAGATGCGGGTGTCGCTGGCGCGCGCGCTGGTCACCGAGCCGAACCTGCTGCTGCTGGATGAACCGTTCGCGGCACTCGATGAACTGACGCGCTTCCGGCTCAACGATGATCTGCGTGGCTGGTGGTCGGCGCAGCAGTTCACGACGCTGTTCGTGACCCACAGCGTGTTCGAGGCCGTGTATCTGTGCAACCGGGTGCTCGTGATCAGCGCCCGCCCCGGCAGACTGCACGCCGACGTACGCATCGAGGGACCGCACGAACGAACACGGATCTGGCGCGGCAGCCCGCAGTATGCCGATCAATGCGGCCGACTTTCGGCTCTGCTCGAACAGGCAGCCGAAGCATGAGCATCACGCGCTGGCTGTCACCGCTGCTGGTGGCGCTCGGCATTCTCGGCGTGTGGGAGTTCGGCGTGCGAGCCGCCGGGATTCCGCCGTTCATCCTGCCGACGCCGTCGCTGGTCCTGATCACGCTCTGGGACAACCTCGACAACCTGCTGCCAGCCTGGTGGTTTACGGTGCGCATCACCTTCGTGGCGCTGGCGCTGGCTGCACTCGGCGGCGTGCTGATCGCCGCGGCATTTGCGCTGTCGAAGACCCTGGAGCGCGCGCTGCTGCCGTATGCGATCGTGCTGCAGGTCACGCCGATCGTGGCAATCGCGCCGTTGCTGCTGATCTACATCGAAAGCACCACGACCGCGCTGCTGATCTGCACTTGGATCGTCGCGTTCTTTCCGATCCTCGCGAACACGCTCGCCGGTCTGCGCGCCGTCGATCCGAATCTGCGCGAGCTGTTCCAGCTCTACGCGGCGACGCCCCTGCAACGACTGCGCTGGCTGCTGGCGCCCACTGCGCTGCCGTATTTCATCGCAGGGCTGAAGATCTCCGGCGGGCTCGCGCTGATCGGCGCCGTCGTCGCGGAGTTTGCGGCCGGCGCTGCGGGGCGCGAAACCGGCCTCGCATCGCGGATTCTCGAGGCCAGTTTCCGGACCGAGATTCCGAAGATGTACGCCGCGCTGGTGCTGATCTCGCTGACCGGCATCGCGATCTATCTGACGTTTGGCTTCCTTGCTGAACGCCTGCTGGTGCGCTGGCAGGGCGAAGTTGCACGGTCCTGAAGGCTGCGGTCAGTATGGACGCCCGGCGCGACGGATCGCGCGGTAGACAACAAGGAATCGAGCATGCCTGCAAGCAAAATCTTCTGGCGCAACTTCGCGGTGACGCTCATTGGGCTGTGGGGCAGCGCCACAGCACCGGTCGTGAGCGCGCAATCATCGACCCCCCCGACTGCGCAGCGGGTCGTGTTCGCGACCAACTGGAAAGCGCAGGGCGCGCATGGTGGCTTCTATCAGGCGCAGGTCGACGGCACTTACCGCCGCCATGGGCTTGACGTCGAGATCCGCCAGGGCGGCCCGCAGGTCAACAACCGGCCGCTGCTCGCCGCCGGACGCATCGACTTCCTGATGGCCGGCAATCTGCTGCACGGCTTCGACAACGTTCGCAATGACGTGCCCACCGTGGCCGTCGCGGCATTGTTCCAGAAGGACCCGCAGGCGCTGATCGCGCACCCGGGCCAGGGTTACGAGAGCTTCGCCAACCTTAAACGCGCGCCGGTGATCCTAATCGCCAAGGACGCGCAGTTCACCTGGTGGCAATGGCTGAAGGCCGAGCATGGCTTTCGCGACGAGCAGCTGCGGCCCTACAACTTCAGCCTCAGCACATTCCTCGGCAATCCGCGCTCCGTCCAGCAAGGCTATGCCGTCGCAGAGCCGATCTACGTCGAGCGGCAGGCGAAGTTCAAGCCCGTGGTGCATCTGCTTGCCGATCATGGCTTCAACACTTATTCGACACTGATCGAAACGCGCGCCGAGACGATCGCCAAGCAGCCGCAGATGGTGCAGCGCTTCGTCGATGCCTCGATCATCGGCTGGGTCAACTATCTGTACGGCGATCGGCAGGCCGCGAACAAGCGGATGCTTGCGGATAACCCGGATGTCGACGTGGCCGAACTCGAGGCCTCGGTGGCATTGATGCGCGAGTTCGGCATCGTCGACTCAGGCGAAGCACTGCGCATCGGCATCGGCGCAATGAACTCAGCGAGGATCGCCGACTTCTACGCGCGGATGGCCAAGGCCGGCCTGTACAAGGCCGGCGATGTCGATCTGCGCCGGGTCGCCGACACCCGCTTCGTGAATAAAGGTGTAGGCCTTGATCGCAAACGTGAGCTGCTGGCTGCCGCGGCCCGCGCTGCAGCTGAACCCAAAAAGGGAACGCCATGACAATGGATAAGGATTTCGTAGTCGTCGCAAATGCGCTGCGCGCCTACATCGACACCTGGAACTCAGGGAGAGTTTCGCAGCTCAGGGATTTCTGGGATGCGTCGTTGGACGAGCCGGTCTACGTCGCCGAGGAAGCCGAAGTGATGCGCGGCTGGCCGACCATCGAAGCCTACTGGTCAACGCTCGATGGCCTCGACGTATCGATCACGACTGAGCCGCCGCACCTCAGTCGGCTCGCGCCGGATGTCATCCTTGCAAGCTATCCGATGCACTGGCGCATTGCGTTCACCGGACATCCGCACTGGGACCGACCCATCGGGGGCAACGTGCGGGTCTCAGCAGTCTTCAGGCGCCGCGACCAGGACTGGCGGCTCGTGCACTACATCGAAGCTCCGTATGCGCCGGCGATCCAGATCAAGAAGTGGCTCGAGCGCGACTCCGCGCTGGCGATTCCAGCATGACCGCACCGATTCGTCGCGGCTATTTCGACGTCGAGTTCGGCGCGGGCCAAACGGGCCAGATTCATTACCGCGAAGCGCGTCCGGCTCAGGGTGCTGCGCGACCGCTGCTGCTGCTGCATCAGTCACCGCTGTCCTCAACGCAGTTCGACGCCGTGATGCCGCGGCTCGTGGCTGCCGGTTTTCACGCGCTCGCGCTCGACATGCCAGGCTTCGGCATGTCGGACGCGGCTCCAGAGCCAGCACAGTTCGAACACTTCACGGCGATCCTGCCGGCGGCGTTGCAACACCTCGAGACAGCAAGCGCCGCCATCGTCGGGCATCACACCGGTGCCGTAATCGCGGCGCTGTTTGCGGCTACTGCGCCCGAGCGCGTGACCCGACTCGTGCTGAACGGTTTTCCGATCCTGACCCAGACCGAACGCGATCACTTTGCGAGCTTTTACTTCGGCCCGAAGACGCCAGAGGCCGACGGCTCGCATCTGCTGACCGCCTGGAACAATCGCCTGCGCTCAACGCCGGGCTGGACCGATCTGGCGCTGATGCATCGCTACACCGTCGAAGGCTTGTACCGCGGCGCGACCAACTGGAGAGCCTTTCCACTGGTGCTTGGCGCTGATCTCGAAGCCGTCCTGCACAGGCTCACCGTGCCGACCTTGATGCTGACCAACACGGGCGAAGATCTTTACCAGTCGACGCAACGGGCGCGCGATCTGCGCCCCGACTTTTTCGCCTACAGCGAACTGCAGGGCGGCACGCATGATGTGATCGACGAACTGCCGGGGCCCTGGACCGCAGCCGTAGTCGAATTCTTGAACTGCCAGACCCAGGCTCTGCGCAATCAGTTGGCGCGCTAGGCGAGGAACGGATTGCGAATCGTCACGCCGCCGAACTCACGGCCCTCCTGCAGACCGTCACTGAGTAGTTCGCGGCAACCGGCCTCGACAGCAGCCGCGACCATCAGGGCGTCGTAGAACGACAGCCCGTCTTTGCGGGCAAGCTTCACTGCCTGGGTGCGGATATCGGCAGTGATGGGACGTGCCGGCCCGAGCAGCGCGGCGATGACCGCCAATGCGGACTCGATCCGCGGCCAGTCCCAGCGCAGTTTGCGACGGGCAACGTTCGTGAACTCGTTGAGCACCTGCACGCCGATCACGCCTCCTTCAGCCAGCAACAGCTCGGCGGTCGTGCTGCGCCGGTCGCCTGCCGCGAACGCGTAGATCAGAATGTTCGTGTCGAGGAAGCGTTCACCGGGCATTGGCCTCCTCCCTGTCGAAGCGAAACCCCTTCGGAAGCGGCTTCCTGAGTTTGCGCAGCTGCGCCAGCGCACGTTCCCGACTCGGGTCGCGCCCGACCGCAAACCGCCGCGCACCGGACACCACGATCTCTATCTCATCGCCGGTCTTGAGCTTCAAGGCCTTGACGACGGCATCAGGAAGCCGCACTGCCAGACTATTGCCCCACTTCGCGACTCGCACGGATCACCCATGGATATACAAAACAGATGTATATCATACGCCGATAAAACCCGGCGCGGCACTTGCCCAGGCTGGCAACAACAATTCGACCAGCGGCAAGAGCCGTGTCTTCGACAGCGCGCCCGCAAGCTTGGTGACACCTTCTGCCATGACTGGCCAGCTCTCCCAGGCCTTGAGCAAATCGACCGCCCGCGCATGCACCACCTCAGCACCAAGCAGCGCTTCATCGGCGCGCGATGCACCTCGGCTACGCTCGAACCAGGGTCGGAACAAGGCCGCATCGCGCGCGATCGACCACGCAGTTGCCAGATGGCCACCGTCCCAGCGAAGCTCGAGGGAGGCGGCGAGCGCTCGCCGCCAGCGCTCGCGCGCGCTCGCTTCGATATGCGGCAACTCGATCGTCGCGATGCGCGGAATCCTCGGCTCCGTGCCGGCTGCCAAGCCGCGGCCGCAGCAGCGGCCGGCCCGTTCCCACCGTGTTCGCATGGGCGAGAATCGATGCTGCCGGCAAATCGAAAAACAGGCGTTCGACATCCGGCGACCGGTTCCGCAGCTGCGGCACGGGCGGCGGCGGCGCGACGCCTGTGGGCAGGTAGTGCGTCAAAAGATGCTGTTCGTTGACCGCAAGACGTTCGTCCATGCTGGGGCCCGCGCGCAGCACAGTGAAGTTAGGCGGCAGACCACGGCCGATCAGCTCATCCACTTCGGCAAGATCGGGCTTGCCCTCCCAGCGCATCAGCGTGGCCGGCACCCGCACGCGCGCGATCAGCGCATGCTTGGCGGTATAGAACGCTGGTCGATACGCTGCGGCGTACTGGGTTCCGGCGCGCAGATAGTCCAGCAGCGTGGCGTGGATCACACGCGGCTCGGGCAGGTCGATCGGCAGCCGTCGTGCCGCGGTCGTTGCCCGCCAGGGGCAGACAGGCCTTATCCGGGCGTATCGACCGCCACCACCGTGAAGTTCCGCGCCAGCCGATGCAGCAGCACGACCGGCGGACCCTCGCCGGCACGGCGGTAATGCACTTGCCCGGACCCGACTGCGACGAACAGTCGCTGTACGGTCATCTCAGCCTCGCGCTCCGTGGCCGCAATGAGATATGTTCACGGGCTACCCATCCGTATTCATAGAGAGGCACCCATGGCCGAATCCGCAGCCGCAAAGCGTCCGAGCTTCGCCGCCACTGCCATCCCTGCCGACGCAGGCGCGGCGGTGTTCCTCGGCAACCCACACCTCGACAACCTGATGACCGTCGTGATCGCGATGGGTGCCGAGATCTGGTCCGATCGCCAGCGCGCGCGGATTGTCGAGCGGCTGCTCGAAACGCACGGCAAGGTCACGCGCGAGATGATCGAGCAGTACGTGCCCTCAGATGAAGAACGCAAGGCCTGGGAGGCGGAACGCGAGGCGATGGTCCGGCGCGTCTACGACGTGCTGGCCCGCGACGCCAGCGGCGCTCGTCCATTTGCCGAGGAGCGACGCTGATGGATCGTCGCACCCTGATCGGCACCGGCACCGCGATTGCGGCGCTTGCGGCCGCCACAGACATTGACGCCGCCGCCAAGCCCGGGATCCCCGCCGGCAATGGCACAAAGCCCGCACTCCCTGCAGGCACCCTCGCGCCACGAGGCCGGTTCGACCGGCTCGAGCGTCTGCCAACCCTTGCGCTCGAGAGCCGGCAGGACTTCCTGCTGTCATTCCGGGCTTTCGCAAACCGTGATCTGACGCGCGCGGCGTCGGCCCGCGCCGACGCGATTCTCGCTGAGAAGGGCGTTCCGAAGGACGCCGATCTGCCCTTGCCACAGGCGCTGGCCATGCTGCAGGACGATCCGCTGCTGCAAACCAGCACCCGTGCCTGGATCAGTTGCCAGCAGCTGTCCTGGAACGGACTGCTGGAAGAGTTCGAGGGCAACGCCGACCGGTATCTCGCCGAAATGGAAGCCGTCGACCGGCGCGGCCCCGGCACGCTCGAGCTGAACCCGGATCTGAAGCTACCTGATTACACCCGTCACGAGATCCATATCCAGCCGGGCGGATACGTGGGCAGTGAATTCGCCGGACATCTCTATCACTACGGCACCAATGGCTTTTACAGCGGCCGCAACTCCAACGACGAGCTGCATATCGGCGCGGCGCAGAAGCTGCCGATTCCGAACGATGGCCGCGTGCGCCGCATCCTCGACCTGGGTACCGGCGTCGGCCAGCTTGCGATGGCGCTCAAGGAGCGCTTTCCGGAAGCCGAAGTGTGGGGCCTCGATGCCGGCGGACCCATGGTGCGCTATGCGCACCTGCGTGCCGTCGAGCGCAATCTCGACATCAACTTCGTGCAGCGGCTGGCCGAAGACACGCGCTTTCCGGACGATCACTTCGATCTCGTGACCAGCTACATCATGATGCACGAGGTGTCACCGGAAGGAACCTCGGCACTGATCCGTGAGGCCTACCGGATCACGCGCCCAGGCGGCGTCTTTTATCCGATCGACTTTCGCCTGACCAACGCGGTGCGGCGCAATGCCGCGGGTCTCTACCGGCTGTGGTGGGATCACCGCTGGAACAACGAGGTCTGGTCGCTGAAGTTCCGTCAGAACGGCACGCCGCAGCAGATCCGCGACGTGGGCTTCGAACTCAATGAAACCGGACCCGTGGCGCTCGCCGGCTTCGGAGTCTTGAACGCAACCAAACCCCTGCCCAACGGAGCGGCCTGACCCATGGCGAATCGGGACCGGACTCGTCGCGAGATCCTTGGCGCGCTCGGTGCGGGTGCAGCCGCTGCAAGCCTCGCCCCTGCCGCAATGGCCAGCGGCGTCGCCGCGGCGGCGTCCACGGTTGCGCTGCCCACTGAAATCGCGCGGGCAACGCCGCAGTCGCCAGCCATCGTGCTCGTGCACGGCACCTGGCACGGCGGCTGGGTCTGGCGCCGGGTGCGGCGCGAACTTCAGGCTGCGGGGTACGACGTTTACGCGCCAACCTGTACGGGCTGCGGCGAACGGCGACATCTGATGAGCCCGGACGTGGGGCTCGACACGCACATCACCGACATTGCCAACGTGATCGAATTCGAAGAACTCGAGCGCGTGGTGCTGGTCGGGCATTCGTTCGCGGGATTGACCATCACCGGCGTTGCCGACCGGATGCGCGAGCGGATCGCGCACCTGGTGTACTTCGATGCGCTGGTGCCCTCCGCTGGCCGGATGAGCGGCGTGGCCCGCAAGCCCGATGGCAGCTTTCCGGAATACTGGGATAAGCGCCGCGAGAAGTTCATCGAAGGCTATCAGATGGATTTCTTTTCCGAGTATCCGATGGCCATGCTGATGCCCGAGGATCGAATCGAAGACATCGAATGGATGCGCCGGCGCATCACGCCTCACCCATCACGCGGCTGGTCCGATGCACTCGTGCTGCGTAATGGCGGCTACGAGGGCCTGCCGCGGAGCTTCATTCGCTGCGTTGGCCAGATCTACAGCCCCACCAGCGACAACATGGTCGGCATAGCGCTGACCGATCCAGGTTTCCAGATGATCAACGTGCCGTTTGCGCGCAACGCGATGGTCACGAACCCGCGCGAGATCGCGGGCCTGCTGGCTTCGATGACAACCCAATCCGCGGCTGCGGGCTAGCCGGCGATCAGTCGCCGGGCGCCGGCTTCGATCTGATCCATCATCAGCGTAAAACCATCTTCGCTGCCGTAGTACGGATCAGGAACCTCCGCATCGCCCAGGCACAGGCGGATCGGCACCGTGTTGTCCGCAGGACGCCGCGCTTCGAGCTGCGCGAGGTTATCGCGGTCCATCGCCAGGATCAGATCAAAGGCGGCAAAATCTGCCGCACTGAGCTCGCGACAGCGATGCGCAGTGAGATCATAACCGCGCGCCGCACAGGCCTCGGCTGAGCGCGGGTCGGCTGAGTCACCGACATGCTTGTCCTTGAGGCCCGCCGAGTCGAACAGCCAGTCGCGGTGCCCCGCATTTCGTGCAAGTTTCGTCGCCACGACCGCTGCGGCCGGTGATCGACAGTAGTTGCCCGCGTCGACGAATAGTACCTTCATAGACTCGCTCCAGGCGGATGCAATGCCTCACAGCGCGCGATGTCGCGATCGAGCCGCTGCAGCCAGCGCGGATCAAAACGGGCCGCGTACCATTGGCGCAGATCGACGGTGGCGGCACGAAACTGTTCGCGTTGCGCATCAGTGACGACATCCACTGTGCCGCCGCGCCGTTCGAATTCAGCCAGCGCCGGCAGCTCCCGCTCGCGCGCTGCCTTTCGTGTCGCAATCGCCAGCGCTTCGAAACCTGCTGCCACGGCTTCCTGCTGCTCAGCGGACAAACGCTGCCAACCGACTTCGGAGTACCACCAGATCGCGGCCATGTAGCTGTGACGATCGACGAGCAGGTGGCGGATATGGTCATTGAGTTTCATGCCAACCACGTCCTGGACGCTGTTCTTGATGCCGTTGATGAGACCCGCACCGAGCGCGCCGTAGACTTCCGACCACGGCAGCGGCATCGGATTCGCACCGAGCTCCCGCACCATCTCCTGTTCCATTGCGGACGGCAGAGTCCGGATCCGCAGGCCACGCAGATCGCCGATCGCCGCGATACGCTGCCGCGTCGTCGCGAAGCTGCGCCAGCCGCCGGTGTTGCCCACGACCATCAAGCGCAGACCGAGCCCGGTGCCGAGAATCTCACTGCCCATCTCGCGGACGATCGGACCATCCACGACGCATTCGGCAATTGCGTCATCCCGAAAGACATACGGCAGATCGAGCACCTGAGCGGCACCGAACAGCCCCGCGAGGCCGCCCACGGTGGTCTGATGCACTTCAAGAATGCCGCTCTGCAGGGCTTCTATGCACTCGCGCTCGCTGCCACAGAACTGGCCGGACGGAAAGATCTGCACCGAGACGCGGCTGCCAAGTCGCTGTTCGACGACCCGCTTGAAGGCCTCGGCGCCGATATAGTCCTCGTCGTCGATCGACGCCAGGAACGCGACACGGATCGTCAGCTCCGGTCGCTCGGCCGTTGCCGTAATGATGCCGAACGCGCAGCCCGCGATGATCAGCAGCAGCACGATTCGCATGACCAGCGGATTGTCCATGGCGAACCCTACTGCATCAGACCGAGCCAGCGCGGCAGGGTCAGCGTCAGCGCCGGAAAGTAGGTGATCAGGAAGATCACTGCGAATTCGACCGCGAGGAACGGCAGGATCGCGCGTACGATGCGCCCGACGGGCTCACCGGACACCGAGGCCGTCACAAACAGCACGAGCCCCATCGGTGGCGTTGCGAGGCCGACGGTCAGGTTGACGCACATGATCATCGCAAAGTGCACCGGATCGACGCCGAGCTCAATGAAGATCGGTGCCAGCACCGGGCCCAGAATCAGGATCGCAGGGCCGGCGTCGAGGAACATGCCGATCAGGAACAACAGCAGGTTCACGAGGAACAGCAGCAGGTAGACATCGTCACTGATGCCGATCAGCGTCTCCGCAATGCGGGTCGCCATGCCCGAGACGGTCACCAGCCAACCGAAGGTCACGGCTGCGCCGACCAATAGCAGAATCACGCCCGACTGCACGGCGGTTGCGACGAAGATCCGGCGCAGATCCGCAAAGCCGACGGTGCGCAACACAAAGAGCACGACTACCAGCGCGTAGGCTACGGCCACCGCAGCAGCCTCGGTCGCGGTGAAGATGCCGCTGAGCATGCCGCCAAGCAGGATCGCCGGCATCAGCAGCGCCAGGTAGGCGCCCTTCAGGGCCGTGCCGCGCTCACGCCAGCTGGCGCGCGGTGCCGCCGGCGGCAGGCCGTTGCGCTTGGCGAGCACTCTCACGATCAGCATCAGACCCAGGCCGATCATGACACCCGGTACCACGCCAGCCGCGAACAGCGCGCCGACCGAAACGTTCATGACAAAGCCGTACAGCACCATGATCCCGGAAGGGGGAATCACAGGGCCGATCACCGCGGCGGCTGCGGTCACGGCCGCCGAGAAATCACGTCGATACCCCTGCTGTTCCATCGCCGGAATCAGCATCTTGCCAATGGCGGAGGCGTCGGCGACTGCCGAGCCGGAAATGCCGGAGAACATCATCGCCGAGAGAATATTCACCTGCGCGAGTCCGCCGCGCACATGCCCCACCAGCGACTGCGCAAACCCGACGATGGAACGCGTGATACCGCCGGAATTCATCAGCTCGCCGGCCAGGATGAAGAAGGGCACCGCCAACAACGGAAAACTGTCGATACCGTTGTAGAAGCGCGTCAGCAGTGCGGGGAAGTAGCGGGTTTGCTCATCGAGCAGCAGGCTCAGTCCCGGTCCGATCAGCAACGCAAACACCACCGGCGTCCCGAGTGCCAGCAGCAGAATGAAGATGTAGAAGAACGCGGTGGACAAGGCACTAATCCGAATGCAACTCGGTGTGGACCGAAACCACACCGGTCGCGAGCAAGCCATCATCGCCACCGCGCAGTCCGGCACGAATCAGCCGCAGCACCAGTTCGATGCCGACGGTGATCAGCGCCGCGAGGGCCACCGGCACGACCAGGTAGGCCCAGGCGATTCGAAACGGCATCGTCGAGGCGACGATCGTCAGACCCCGCTCCACGAACGCAACACTCTCGATCAGGAACACGCTGCAGATCCAGATCACCAGCAGATTGATGGCGGCGCTGAGCCACACCCGCAGCCCTCGCGGCAGCGACTCGGCGAAGGAGCCGATCGCGACATGTGCTCCGGCACGGTAGGCGTACGGAGCAACCAGCAGCACCGACCAGACCAGCGCAATCCGCGCGAGTTCCTCGGCCCAGTCAAGGGTGTAGTCGAACGCGGCGCGCGAGGCAATCTGTGCGACCGCCAGCAGCACCATTGCGGCCAGCAGCACCGCCGACAGGTTGCGGCCCCCACGGCACAATGGCTCGTTGAGGGCCGCCAGTGCCCTGATCGGCGGGCCGAGCAGCGCGCTCAGGTCACTTCGCGCCGAAGTTGAAGCGGAACTGCGCGCCGAAGTAGCGATCGGCTTCGCGCGGAATCTGCAGCCGCGGTGCGCCGCCCGGTCCGCCGCCAGTCTTCAGCGCCACGAAGTTCTCGTCGGTGACATTGCGACCCACCAGCGCGATCCGGAACCGGTCATTCTGGTCGCGGATCGCGACCGACAGATCGACCGTGGTGTAGCCGGGAATCCGTAGCGCGGCGGGCTCGTTCAGATCGCTGAACTGCTCGTCCTGATACGCAATCAGAATATTCGGCACGATGTCGAAGGTCGCGAACGGAATCGTGTACTCCGCCAATGCCGAAGCCTTCCACAGCGGCGCCAGGGGTAGCGCGGACCCCGCGATGAAGCGCGGTGTCTGGCCCGGCGGCGTGAAGAAGTTGTCGATCCGGGCGTCGGTATAGGCCAGACCGCCGCTGATCGTGAGCCGGTCAGTCGGCTTCGCCTGGATCTCCAGTTCCACGCCGCCGGTCGTGACCTTGCCCGCGTTGGTCAGGGTCGTGATCAGTGTGCCGTTCAGGAACAGGAAGTTGTTGGCCTGGAAGTCGTCGTACTCGGCCCAGAACGCCGCGGCGTTGAACAGCATCCGACCGTCGAGCATGGTGCTCTTGAGCCCAATCTCGTAGGAATCGGCGGTCTCAGCGGCGATGACCGGGGTATTGTTGACGGTCATGTTGAAGAACACGTTGTAGGCCGGGCCCTTGTAGCCCTTGGCATACGTGACATAGCTCATCATGTCGTCCGTGATGTCGAACTGCGCGCCGATGCGGCCCGACACGTTGTCCGAGCTGTTGCTGCCTTCGAGGAACGCCTGCCCTCCACCCACCTGGTTGCGGATACCCGGTCCAGCAATCGGAGAGAAGTTATAGGTGTGCTGGAAGCTCAGGTCGTCCTGGGTCCAGCGCAGTCCTGCCAGTACGCGGAACCGATCCGCAAAGTTGAACGTGCCGTCGATGAACGCGGCAATATTCTCGAAGTCCGCGCTGAACAATGCATTCGCCGAAGGCTGAACGACGGTCGACGTCCCGGGAAAGCATGGCGCGAGGCCCGTGGCGTCCATTGGTGAGGTAGTCGCCGTGCAGACGATCGTGTCGCGGCGGAAGAACCGCTCGGCATCGGTCTTCGAGTAGAAGAGACCTGCCACATAGTCGATGAACTCACCGCCCGCCGAGGCGATACGCAGCTCCTGTGAGAGCGTATCCTGGGTCTGCGGGCCAAAGTCGTGCAGCTGGGCAAAAGCATTGCCGACGTAGGCGGCCGGACGATCCAGCCAATCGCCCTCGCGGATTTCGGTGGAGTCCCAGGTTCGATACCCAGTGATCGAAGTGAGCGTGCGATCACCGATGCTGATGTCCGCCTGCACGGAACCACCCCAGGCTTCTTCCAGGGAACGCATCTCGAGATTCTGGCGCACCAGCCGACTCTCATCGCCGGCGAAATCAACGCCGTTCAACAATGACGTCAGTGCCGCCGCATTGGCACCGGGCGCCGGCCGCGTGCCAATGACTTCCACGCAGCAATTGTCGTCCGATTCGCGATACTCGCCGATGAAGGTCAGCTGCAGGTTGTCGGACGGATCTGCGACCCACATCGTGCGGATGCCCTTGCGTTCGTAGCCGTTGAGCTTGCCGCCAGCTGCGGTGGCCGAAATGTTGTTGATGTAGCCGTCGAACTCGCCCCAGGTGACGGTCGTCCGAGTGCGCAGTCGATCGGAGATCGGCGCGTCCACTGCAGCTTTGAAGCGCTTTTCATCGTCCTGGTACCAGCTAAGATCGACATAGGCACCGAACTCCGCCCCCGGACGCTTGGAGATGATGTTGACGACGCCCGCGGAGGAGTTCTTGCCAAAAAGCGTACCCTGCGGCCCGCGCAGGACTTCGACACGCTCGATGTCGTAGAGATCGCCGAACGCCTCACCGGCAGAGGACAACACGACGCCGTCGAGCACCGCTGCGACGCTTGGTTGCGCGGCAATCGCGAAGTTGATCGTGCCAACGCCGCGCAGGAACAGCGACTGGTTCAGCGAAGTGTTGGTCTTGCGGATGTTCAGCGAGGGAACGAGCTGCCGGAGTGCCTCGATGTTGAAGCCGCCGGTTGATTCGGCGAGATCGCCGCTGACCACGCTGACGGCGATCGGCACGTCCTGCAGGCGCTGCTCGCGCTTCTGCGCGGTGATCACGATCTCGTCCAGGCCGCCCCCTGCGTCCTGCTGCTGCGCCAGCGTGGTGGCATTGCCACCGAGCAAGGCCACGGCGCCGAGCGCCAGCACCATCGAACGTGAGTTCCACTTCAGCATCGTCATGACGGGTCCCCCTCTAAAGTTCCCAGTGGCGACGATATCACAGGGCTGATGTCATACAACAGTTATATAAGACATCTGAGTTGCGCCTTCGCAACAAGCTCAGGCGAGGAACTGCCGCGCGTCGCCGGCGGGCAGGACCGCATCCGCCCGCGCGAACACCGCCATTTCGTCCAGGCGCAGTTCAAGCCGCAAGGCACGACCGCCGGACAGGCAGGGGCCATCCGGAAAGCGACGCCATTCGCCCGCGGGCAGATAGAGCTCGACCTGCCCATCCGACCTCAGGCATGGAGCCACGAGCAGATCGTCGCCGCAGAAGAACTGATCCTCGAACGCCCAGGCCGCCCGCTGCTGCGGGCACGCGAGCACCATGGCCCGCTGGACCGGCAAGCCGGTTTCACTGGCCTGCGCGACTGCGCGCTCGAGATACGGGATCAGCCGGTAACGTAGCGCCAGCGCGGCCATCGCCGCCCGCTCGGCCTCGGGGCCGTAGCTCCAGGGCTCACGCGCGCCAATTCCGTGCAGGCGCATATGCGCCGAGAACACCGCGGCCTGGATCCAGCGCACATACAGCACCGGGTCGCGCTGATCGCCGTAGAAGCCGCCGACATCGGTCGCAAAGAACGGGCCGCCGGTCATGCCCCAGGACAGGCCGCTGCGCAGGTTACCGGCGAGACCGCCCCAGTCGGCCTGCGGATCGCCGCCCCACTGCGATGGATACCTCTGCGATCCGGCCCAGGCGGCCCGACTGAACAGAAACGCGCCGCTGCGGCTGTAGCGTTCGGCGGCCTCGTAGACGCAGCGGTTGTAGAGCAACGCGTAGACGTTATGCAGTTCGTCTCCGCTGGCTCCGTTATGCGCCAGCATGTCCGGCTCGACCTGTTCGCCGAAGTCGGCCTTGATCATGTCGACGCCGAGATCGAACAGCGGGCGATGCTGATCGCGCCAGAATGCATAGGCCTCTGGGTGAGTGAAGTCGATCAGGCCGGACTCCGGCAGCGGCGTCAGCACGGCGCCGAATGGCTCCAGATCCCACTGGTAGCGATAGGCCGCCTGTGTGCGGCTGTCGCGCAACAGCCAACCCTTGCGTTCGAGTTCAGCGAACAGCGGATTGCGGACCGAGACCAGCGGATATTCCCAGACACAGATCCGGAAGTTCAGCGCCTTCAGCGCGTCGATGGTGAGTCGAGGATCCGGATAGCGTTTCGGGCACCATTCGAACGCGAAACGCGTGTCGGTGTCCTGCCAGGCACGGCCGTCGAAGGTGATCACATCACAAGGCATCTCACGAGCACGCACCTCGCGCGCGACCGCAAGGATTTCCGCAGCGTCGCGGTAGTAGGCCTTGGAGAGGATCACGCCCAGACTCCAGCGCGGCGGGATCGGTGCCCGTCCTGTCAGCGCCGTGTACTGCTCGAGCAGCTCAGAGCCGCTTTCGCCGTTGAACAGGAACACATCGAGCCCACCCTGCTCTACCTGCAGGACGTAGGCGCGCTGCGACCAGGGCGCAAAACCAACCCCATGGGTCACCGACGCCGGCGTGTGCACGAACACACCCCAGCCTTCCGGACTCCATGCGAACGGCGCATTCTTGTAACTGGCTTCGGCGTTGACACCGAGTGCATCGTGGTTGTGCGAACGAATGTACTGCCCACGTTTGTCGAGTCGACTCGACTTTTCGCCGAGTCCGTAGACGGGCGTGGCAGACCCAAGCTCCAGGCAGAGCAGCCAGCCTTCGCCGAGCCGCGCCAGTGGCGGCAGGCGAAACTCGCGGACAAAGTGGCCGTCGGACGCTGAGCGCTGCACGAGGCGATCACCGCACCGCAGCTCGAGGCTGAACGGATCCGACCCCATCTGCAGCACCTGCTGCCCTGCGGCCAGGCGGAGGGAACTGGTCTGCACTTCGATGGACGCGTCGCGCGCCGGCGGCACAGCGGCCAGAATTCCGTAGTCCCGGATCGCTGCGCCGATCCGCAGTCGCACACCGCAGTCGTAGAGGGTGACGAGCAACGGCCCCGCATCGGTCGGGATCCGAATGCTGCCATCGGCCTGCGGTTCCGCCGCGCCGATCACGACCACGGGCGCCATGCATCCCCAGTGGGGAATCTCTACAGCGAGCGGGGTCACCGGAGGCGCAGCCACTCAGCACAGCTCGAGTACAGGCAGATCCCACTGCAGGGCCAGCGCACGCAAAGCCGGTTTGTGTTCGCCATAGGCAAGCGAGAAGTGATGCTCCAGTCCCTCGGCCATGATCGTTGCGCCCACATCGCCGGCGGGGCGATCGAATCGCACCGTTCCGGAACAACCGGTAAACGCCATCGGTGCCCGGATCACTTCCGCGGCGCCGATGACCAGCTTCACCTGGTTGCGGGCCCGTGACAGGCGCGCCAGCGTCACGCGACCGGGCTTGATCTGAAACTGATGCAGCAGCGGCATCTTGCGATTCGTGTGGATGGTCGCCTGCGCCGGCGACTCCGGATCGCGCATCGACAAAGGCGCCAGACCGCAGTGCCACAGCACGGCGGTGTTGTCGGCGGTGCTGATATCGACAAGGTCCGCCA
The DNA here is from genome assembly GCA_038210215.1 of Steroidobacterales bacterium. Taxonomy (GTDB): domain Bacteria; phylum Pseudomonadota; class Gammaproteobacteria; order Steroidobacterales; family Steroidobacteraceae; genus UBA964. The sequence continues at coordinate 100,619 of JBBQWY010000002.1, read as the reverse complement.
TCCACGCCGGCTCGTCGGCCAGCTCCTGCAGCATCAGCTGCGAGAACGCGCCGTTGACGTCGGCCTCGCAGGCCGCCGGCACGCGCAGCTCGTTCATCATCGCCATCGGTCCACAGGCCGCACAGCCGTACTCGGTGAACATTTCGGGCCAGCAGCGCACGGCCAGGCCGCGGGCGCCCGATTCGCGCTGCACGTCCTGCAGCGCGCAGAACACCCGCATGGAGCGGTCGAGCTGCTGCGGATCGACGTCGTCGAGTTTGTCGAGATCCGCTGCGACGCCGCGCCGAACTTCGGCCACCCGCGCAGCGTCGATCGCACGCGCACGATCGAACAGACTGGTCAGCGGCAACGACGAAACACGCACGCCAGCAAGGTCGTGCAGCGTCTCGGGATCGAACTCGCAGGTATCGAAACCATCCGGATGCTTCCCGACGACTGTGATGCCAGCGTCGGCGAGCTTCGCGCGAACGCGCGCCGCGGCCTCGCGCGCCGCCGGGCTCGTGCCATGGGTAATTCGCTCGGCAATCGACAGCCGCGGCTCTGGGGGATTGGCCAGAGCCCGCAGCCGCGCGCCGATGTCGTCTGACTGCGGATCGGCGTACAGCCAGGCAGGCGCAACGCCGGCCAGACCGAGCGCATGCGCGGCAAGATTCAGACCGCAATAGGCATTCAGCCGCAGGCGCCCGCCGCTGCGCGGTTCAGGCACGGCCCAGATTGCAAGCGGCGCTGAGGACTCGCGGGCGAGCTTGACCGTCATCGTCGCATCCGTGAACGTCAGCTGCAGGATCAGCAACAGATCGACCGGGCCAGCCGCCGCGATGGCAGCGACTTCGGACTCCGCCGCAGCGCGATCGAACAACAGCGCGCGTGATCCGCGCGTAACGATTCCTGCGGCATCGAGCGCCGCAAAGGCCCGGTCGCGCATCTGCTCGGCGAACGGCACATCGAAAGTCGGACGGGCCAGCACCGCAACGCCATAGGTCAGGGTCATCTCAGCCTCCGAATCCCGGGTAGTTCAACCTGAAGCTGGCATCGGCAGGTGCCACCCGCGGGCCCTGCGCGCCATACACCGGGTGACGGAACCACGGCAGCGCCGCGGCATCGGTCAAATCGTTGAGGCGCTGCATATAACTAACCGCCTCGCCGCGCAGGCCAGCTCGAATGGCATCCCAGTCCGGGAAATGCTCGAACGCTTTCAACCAGATCGCGCGTCCGGCAAGGTAGCCCGAAGCACCGGCCCGATAGGCGTGGCTCAGCACGCGCTCGAACTCCTCCATGCCGGCACCGGCGGACAACATCACCCAGGGCCGGCCGGCAGCCTCGTTCATGGCGTCGAACCAGCGCTGGGTTTCCTCCCAGCCTTCCGCACCGACGCCGGGCACGCCGGCAGCCGGTATCGGACTCTCCAGTTTGAACAGATCGACCCCGTACTTCGCGTCGGCAAACGCACGCACGCTGTCCAGCACCAGTTCCGGATGCTTGCTCTGCATCTCGATGTAGTCTCGGGTCTGCTCGCGATCGCGTGGCAGCGGATAGACCAGCAGCTCGAAGACGAAAGGCAGGTCATAGCGCGCACAGGCGTCACCGATCCGCGCCGTGAAATCCTGTTGTGCGCGACAGATGCTTGCGTCCGCATCAGGCCGATACCAGGTCAGCACCTTGACGGCATCTCCGCCGCAGCGCTTGATCTTCTCGACCGACCAATGGTCGATCTCGCCAGACAATCGCCCGCCAGCCGTTTCCTCGAAGATCGAGTCCTCCAGCGTCAGGATCAGGCCGATACGCGGATCCAGCAGTGTGACGCCTCGCGGGTACGCAAAGTGCGGGTCGAGCAACATCGCAGACGAACTGCGTTGCAGCTCGGCGATCAGCATCTCCTTGAAGCCGGCAACATCCGCCCACGGCGCTTCAGCCGTACCGCGTTTGGCACGAATCGGGTTCTTGATGGGGGGCCGCTGATCGACGGCAGTCATCTTGAAGCGGCCAGCCTGATCGGCCATGCGGCGCATACCCCAGTATTTTCCAGCCGAGATGGTCATCCATTTTGCTCCAGCAATTGCTGCACGTCGCTGCGCAGGGGAGCACCAGCTCGCCCACCGGCCCGTTGCACCTTCAAAGCCGCGGCGGCACTGGCGAACCGGCACGCATCCTGCTCGTTCGCACCCTCGGCCAGGCGCAACGCGAATGCGCCATGCCAGACGTCGCCGGCACCGAGCGTATCGACCGCCTGCAGCGCAAATCCCGGCGACACCTCGATCCGATCGCCTGCGGCAATCAATACCCCGCCCGCTCCGATCGTCACCGCGCACCAGGCATCGGTCATGCGGCCCGCGGCTCTGAGCCCTGCTGCCGGATCCGCCTCGCCCGTGAGATCGGCAAGCGCATCGGCCGAAAACGCGACATGCGATGCCGCACGCAGCAGTGATTGATCCGGCGGCACGGGTCGATCCGCATCGAGCACCGCCGGAATGCCGGCGCGGCGCGCCGCATCGAGCGCGAACCGGGCACCTTGCGGCCAACGCGAGTCGGCGAGCACCGCAGCGACGCCCAGTGTGCCGGGATCCGGCAACCAGCTCGCCTCCTCCGGCAGGCTGGGATCCAGATAGTTGACGATCATTCGCTCCGCATGCCGATCGACGACCACCGCCGACACTGATGAGCGGCAGCCGGGGTGCCGCCTGAGGTGCTCGCAGCGCACGCCAAAATGCTGCAGTTCCTCTTGAATCAGCGTTGCGATTGCGTCGTCGCCAAGCCGCGCCGCCAGCCACACCTCAGCGCCGAGGCGGGCGATCGCAACGGCCGCCGTAGCCGCCGGCCCGCCACCGATACTGGTGAAACCGTCGGCGCGATGCTTGCGGCCGCCGAGCGGCAGTTCCGGCATCGAGAAGACGAAGTCGTGGACTGCGTGGCCGACACAGAGAACCCGCGGCATGGACGCTCAGGAGAGCGTGACGGCGTAGGTGACATGGCGCGTGTTGCAGCGGCTCGTACGCCACTCGACTCGAGTCCCGTCGAGCGCGATCGCGACGCGCTCGATATGCAGTAGCGGCGCACCCGGTGCGATCTTGAGCCGCCGCGCCTCGTCCTTGCGCGCGAGATCCGACCGCAGTTCCTCATTGGCGGCAACGATGTTCAGCCCGTAGTCGTGCTGGTACATCGAATACAGCGCGTTCGGTAGCGGCGAACGTCGCTCAAATCCGGGAAACAGTTTTGCCGGAAGCACGATCTTCTCCAGGATCATCGGCACACCCTCGACGAACCGCGTGCGCGTCACCTCAAAGACCTTCTCGTCGGCTTCCAGCTTGAGCTTGGCGATTTCGTCGCGGCGCGCCGCGCGCTGCTTGACCGTCTCGCCGCCACTGGTCGGAACCGCACGGCTCCCGTCCAGGTTGTTGAGCCGGAAAAACCGGAACAGCGATCGCTCCTGGGTATGTTCGGCCACATAGGTGCCCTTGCCCTGGCGGCGCTCAACGAGGTTCTCGACCGTCAGCGTATCGAGCGCTTTGCGAACAGTGCCCTGGCTGACGCCGAGCTTCGCTGCCAGCGCCTGTTCGCTTGGCAGCGATTCACCAGGGCGCCAGGCGCCGTCGACGATCTGCCGCACCAGCGAATCGTAGACCTGCCGATACAGCGGGCGATAATGCGGTGCCTCGTCCATGCGCGGATGCTACGGACAGTTCGTGCGGGTGTCTATGCTCTGCTGTATAGTGTCTTATACAAGAGTAAGCACTAGCCGGAGGTTCCCCTTGTCTGCCCCCCACTTGCTTGTTCACGACCGTGGCGACAACGTCGGCGTGGTCGTCGTCGAGGGCCTCACCGCCGGAACCGACATGTTGTGCGTCGTGACTGCCGACAACAGCGACTTCCGACTGAGCGTCCGCCAGGACGTGCCGATCGGTCACAAGGTCGCGCTGCGCAATCTGAAACCCGGAGACGCGGTCATCAAGTACGGCCAGGATATCGGCAAGGTCGTCGCAGACATTGCCACCGGCGAGCACGTCCATGTCCACAACCTCAAGACCAAGCGCTGGTAGCCCCATGAACGTTCATTCCAAGCAAGCTTCTGCCGAACCGAGCGCCGCGCAGCGCAAGATCTGGGCGTGGCGCCGCGAGAACGGCCGGGTGGGTGTGCGCAACCATGTTGCGATCCTGCCTGTCGACGACATCTCGAACGCTGCCTGCGAATCTGTCGCCGCCAACATCCAGGGGACGCTCGCCCTGCCGCACGCCTACGGCAGGTTGCAGTTCGGTGAAGACCTGGAGCTGCACTTTCGTACGATGATCGGCACCGGTTCGAACCCGAACGTCGCCGCGTGCATTGTGATCGGCATCGAACCGGGCTGGACGCAGCGCATCGTCGAGGGGATCGCGCGCACCGGCAAGCCCGTCGCAGGCTTCTGGATCGAAGGCAATGGCGATATCGCGACCATCGCTGCCGCCTCGCGCAAGGCCAAAGAGTTCGTCCATCTGACATCGGGATTGCTGCGCACAGAGTGCGATCTGACTGAACTGTGGGTCGCCGCGAAGTGCGGCGAAAGCGACACCACGACCGGGCTCGCCTCGTGCCCGACCGTCGGGAACATGTATGACAAACTCGTGCCGCACGGTCTTTACGGCTGCTTTGGCGAAACCTCGGAGCTGACCGGCGCGGAACATCTCGCCGCGGCACGGGCGGCCTCGCCGGCGGTGCGCGACAAGTTCATGAAGACCTGGCAGGCGTACCAGAGCGACGTCATCGAGGCACACAAGACGTCCGACCTCTCCGAAAGCCAGCCCACCAAGGGCAACATCGCCGGAGGCCTGACGACGATCGAAGAGAAGGCGCTCGGCAATCTGGAGAAGATCGGCAAGCAGATCTCCTTTATCGACGTGCTCGAGCCGGCCGAGTCACCCGCCCAGGGTCCCGGTCTGTATTTCATGGACACGTCTTCAGCGGCAGCCGAGTGTTGCACGCTGCAGGCCGCCGCCGGCTATGTCGTGCACATTTTCCCGACTGGCCAGGGCAACGTGATTGGCAACCCGATCATGCCTGTGATCAAGGTCACCGGAAATCCCCGCACCGTGCGGCTGATGTCCGAGCACGTGGACGTTGACGTCTCGGGGGTGGTTCGACGCGAAATCACCATCGACCAGGCCGGTGAGTCGCTGATCGACGCGATCGTTGCGACGGCCAACGGTCGTCTGACCGCAGCCGAGGCGCTCGGTCATCGCGAGTTCGTGATGACCAAGCTCTACCGCAGCGCCTGAACGGCGTTCATGCCTGTCGTTCTGTCGGTCGCGGACGCCGAGGTGCTGGCCACCCGCGCGCTTTGTGCAAGCCGCACGCGACCTGACAACGCGCTGGCCACTGCGCGTGCGCTGGTGCGGGCCGAAGCCGACGGCCAGTCCGGTCACGGCCTGTCGCGGGTGCCGAGCTACTCGCTGCAGTCCCAGGCTGGCAAGGTCGATGGTTTCTCGACCCCGCAGATGCAGCAGGTCGCAGCCGCCCTGCTGCGGATCAACGCTGCTGCAGGTTTCGCGTACCCCGCACTCGATCTGGCAATCAATGCGCTGCCCGGACTTGCCAGACAGCAGGGCATTGCCGCTGCGGCGATCCATCACTCGCATCATTTCGGCGTCGCGGGCGCCCATGCCGAGCGACTGGCAGCACAGGGCGTCGTGGCCCTCGTGCTCGGTAACACGCCGAAAGCCATGAACTTCTTCGGCGGGCGCCAACAACGCCTCGGGACCAATCCGCTGGCGTTTGCGGCGCCGCTGACCGCAGCGGGGCAGCCTCCACTCGTGATCGATCTGGCCATGACCGTCGCGGCGCGCGGCAAGATCGTCGCCGCACAACAATCCGGACAATCGATTCCGTCCGACTGGGCCACAGATGCGGATGGCAAGCCCACGACTGACCCCGAGATGGCGCTGGCTGGATCGCTGGCACCGATTGGCGGAGCCAAAGGCGCCGCGCTCGCGCTGATGATCGAGATCCTGGCCGGCGCCCTGACCGGTAGCGCGTTCGGCTGGGAAGCCAGCTCGATGTTCGATGCGGCGGGGGGTCCGCCCCATGTCGGACAGCTGCTGATCGCGGTGGATCCGGGTCACGCCAGTGGTGGCGCATATCCGGAACGAATGCGGGAACTTCTGGCCGCTTTCGCGGCTGAGCCCGCGGTTAGAATGCCAGGCATGCGTCGCCTCGAAAATCGCGCCCGCGCCGCCGCAGACGGGCTCTCGATCCCTGATTCGCTGCACCAGCAGATTGCGAAGCTTGCAGCAGCGACGCCCTCCTGTTGAGGACCCGACTCGATGGCTGACATCGTCATTAGCGAGTTCATGGACGAAAGCGTCATCGCCGAGGCGTTCGCAGGCCATCACGTTCTCTATGACTCAGGCCTCGTCGACCAGCCGTCGGCACTGCGTGCTGCGCTGGCGGACGCTCGCGCACTGATCGTGCGCAATCGCACCCAGGTCAACACCGCCCTGCTCGCGCATGCGCCGCTGTTGCGCACGGTGGGCCGGCTTGGCGTCGGCCTGGACAATATCGACGTTCCGGCTTGCGCGGCGCGCCACATCAGCGTGCTGCCCGCTACGGGCGCCAATGATGTCGCGGTGGCCGAGTACGTGATCACGGCCATGCTCGTGCTGCTGCGCCGCGCCTGGTTCGCGACCGACGCTGTCGTAGCGGGCACCTGGCCGCGCATGTCCCTGATCGGGCGCGAGGCACACGGCAAGCGTGTTGGACTGCTGGGACTCGGGGCTATTGCGCGCGAAACCGCCAGCCGCGCTCGCGCGCTCGGTATGCAGGTACGCGCGCATGATCCGCATCTGGATGCCTCGCATCCGGCATGGAGCCAGGTCGAGCGCGTCGATCTGAATGCATTGTTCACGGACAGCGACGTCATCAGTCTGCATGTGCCCTTGAGCCGAGAAACGCGCGGGCTGGTCGATGCCGCGCGTCTGGCAACGATGCGACGCGACGCGATCCTGATCAATGCGGCGCGCGGCGGCATCGTCGACGAAATTGCTCTGGCAGCGGCACTGCGGGACGGCCGCCTGGGCGGCGCGGCGCTCGACGTTTTCGATAGCGAACCCGTCACGGCAGCGACCGGCGCGCGCTTCGCAGGCGTGCCGAATCTGTTGCTGACGCCGCACGTCGCCGGCGTGACCGTCGAGTCCAACGTGCGAGTCAGCGCCGTCACGGCGCAGGCGGTGCTGCGCGCGCTGCGTGCATGAGCAGTTCTGCTGCAGTGATCCCACGCTTGATCCCCGGCATCGCGCTGGCCGCGGCCGTCGCCGCAGCCGCCTTCGGCCTGCGGCAGCTGCCACTGCTGAACGCCTTCAGCGCACTGCTGCTGGCGATCATCGTCGGCATGCTGGTCGGCAACCTGTGGCGCATTCCGGCCGCAGCACACCCCGGTCTGGCTTTCAGTCTGCGGCGTCCGTTGCGACTCGGCATTGCCCTGCTCGGCGTGCAGCTGACCCTGACCGACGTGCTGGCGATCGGCGGCGTGGGGCTTGTGATCCTCGTCTCGAGCGTCGCGGTGACTTTCGCTGCGACTGTGATGCTCGGACGGGCGCTCGGTGTGGACCGCAAACTGACCCAGCTGATCGCCGCGGGCACTTCGATCTGCGGCGCCTCGGCGATCATTGCCGCCAACACGGCCGTGCGCGCCCGCGATGAAAGCGTTGCGTATGCGCTCGGCGTCGTCACGCTGTTCGGCACGTTCGTGATGTTCGGTTACCCGCTGCTCGGCGCGGCCTGGGACATGCTCGATCGCGCCTATGGCCTGTGGATCGGCGCATCGGTGCACGAGGTACCGCAGGTGGTCGCAGCAGCGTTCGCTCACGGCACGGCGGCCGGCGAAGCGGGCACCGTCTCGAAGCTTGCGCGCGTGCTGCTGCTCGCACCGATGGTGTTGCTGCTGCCCTTGCTCAGCGCGCGTGATCCGGGAGCGACCCCGCAGGGACGCGCGCCGGTACCGTGGTTTGTGTTTGGCTTTCTGCTGCTGGTGATCGCCTCGACACTGGGCTGGATCCCAGAGGCGAGCAAACCGATGCTGGCATTGGCGACCCAGCTGCTGCTGGCGCTGTCGCTCGCTGCAGTCGGTCTCGAAACGAACTTCCGCGGCATCATTGCGCACGGCTGGCGGCCGCTGCTGCTTGGAGCGCTGGCCACGCTGGTGATCGGCGGCTGGAGCCTTGGCCTGATCTTATGGTGGATGTAAACGCGGTGGATGTAGATCTGTTGATCATTGGTGGCGGGATCAATGGCGTCGGCATCGCCCGCGATGCGGCCGGCCGTGGATTCAGCGTGCTGCTGTGCGAGCAGCACGACCTCGCCGCGCATACCTCATCCGCCAGCACGAAGCTGATCCACGGCGGGCTCCGCTATGTCGAGCAATACGAATTCAGCCTGGTCCGCAAAGCATTGCAGGAGCGCGAAGTGCTGCTGCAAGCGGCGCCGCACATCATCTGGCCGCTGCGTTTCGTGCTGCCCCATGATGCGCATCTGCGCCCCGTCTGGCTGATCCGCGCCGGCCTGTTCCTGTATGACCACCTCGCAAAGCGCCGGCATCTCGCTGCGTCGCGAGCAATACGGTTCGCCGATCACCCTGCCGGCCCCGCGCTTGACGCCCACTTCACCCGGGGTTTCGAGTACTCCGACGCCTGGGTCGAGGACTCGCGCCTGGTCGTGCTCAACGCGATGGATGCCGCAGCGCGCGGCGCGACGATCCTGACACGAACACGTTTCGCAGGTGCGCGGCGTGCTGGACAGGGCTGGATCGCGACACTTGCCGAGCGCAGCGGCGAACGCACGGTACGCGCCCGCGTAATCGTCAACGCGGCTGGCCCCTGGGCTGGCGAGATGGAGAAGCTCGTCGCGGGTCGCGAAGCTGCCAAGCACGTGCGGCTCGTCAAAGGCAGCCATATCGTTGTTCGGCGGCTGTTCGAACACGAATATGCCTACATCTTCCAGAACCCCGACGGTCGCATCATCTTTGCGATTCCGTACGAACGCGATTTCACGCTGATCGGTACGACCGATGTCGAGTTCCGTGGCGATCCGGCCGAGGCGCACATCGATGACAATGAGACGCAGTATCTATGCGAGATGGCCAATCGCTACCTGCGCCCGGACACGACGCCGCAGTCCGTGCTCTACAGCTATTCAGGCGTGCGGCCGCTGCTCGATGACGAATCGCCGGATCCAGCGAGTGTCACGCGTGACTATTCGCTGCAGTGGGCCAACACCGACGGCGACCTGCTCTCAGTGTTTGGCGGCAAGATCACGACCTTCCGGCGCCTGGCTGAGGAGGCCGTGGACCAGATCAGCGAGCGGATCGGCGAACGCACCGGCACTCCCAGGGTGCGGCACTGGACCGCGACTGAGCCGCTACCGGGCGGCGACATGCCGCGCGCCGACTTCCATGCCTATCTGGACGGCGCCCAGGGCGCCTACCCCTGGGTGCCAGCGGCCTTGTTGCACCGCTATGCTCGCGCCTATGGCACGCGGTTGCACACCCTGCTACGCGGCGCTCAGCGCCTCAGTGACCTTGGACCCGAGATCGTTGCTGGACTGCACCAGCGCGAGATCGAATACCTGGTCGAGCATGAGTGGGCGCAGACCGCCGAGGATATTCTCTGGCGGCGCTCCAAGCTCAAGCTGCATGTGCCAGCCGGATCGATGGAGACCCTCGACATGTGGCTGAGGAATCGCATTCATGGCTGACTACGTGATGGCGCTCGACGCCGGCACGACGAGCTGTCGCGCGATTCTGTTCGATGCCAAGGGCACGCCGCGCGCGATCGCGCAGCGTGAATTCACGCAATACTTTCCGCAGCCCGGTTGGGTCGAACACGACGCGGACGAGATCTGGGCCGCTCAACTTGGCACCATCCGCGACTGCCTCGCAAAGCAGCGTTGCAGCGCGCGCGATGTCGCGGCAATCGGCATCACGAACCAGCGCGAGACCATCCTGCTGTGGGATCGCGCCACCGCCCGCCCGCTCGCCCCGGCCATTGTCTGGCAGGATCGCCGCACCGCCGCCCAGTGCGCGGCACTCGGCGCCCGTGGCCATGCCGAAGAGATCGCATCGCTGACCGGGCTGCCGCTCGATCCGTACTTCTCGGGCACGAAACTCGCGTGGCTGCTCGACGAACTACCGGGAGCCCGGCAGCGCGCCGAGCGCGGCGAGTTGTGCGCCGGCACGATCGACAGCTGGCTCGCGTACCGATTGACCGGCGGCACCGCGCACATTACTGACGTCACGAACGCGAGCCGCACGATGCTGTTCGGGCTGAGCGACGTGGACTGGAATCCCCGACTGCTCGAACTGCTGCGCATTCCGCGACAATGCCTGCCGCGCGTGGTCGCCTCGAGCTTTGGTGGTATCGAAGCGCAGATCGACGGCACTGCCGTACCGCTGACCGGCATCGCCGGCGATCAGCAGGCGGCACTGTTCGGTCAGGCTTGCTTCAAGCCCGGCATGGCCAAGAACACCTATGGCACGGGCTGTTTCATGCTGATGAACACAGGCGCCAAACCGCTGCGTTCGCGCCATCGGCTCGTCACGACGATCGCCTGGGAGCGCGCCGCAAGCGAATTCGCCGCACGGGAATTCGCCATGGAAGGCAGCGTCTTCATCGGTGGCGCCGTCGTGCAATGGCTGCGCGATGGCCTTGGCATCATCAAGTCTTCGGCGGACATCGAGCCGCTCGCCCGCTCGGTACCCGACAACGGCGGCGTGTACTTCGTTCCGGCGTTCACCGGTCTTGGCAGCCCTCACTGGGATCCTCACGCGCGCGGCACGATCATCGGCATCACTCGCGGCACCACCGCCGGCCACATTGCCCGCGCGGCGCTCGAATCAATCGCCTACCAGGTCGCCGAAGTGCTCGACGCGATGCGCCAGGATGCGACCACGCCGCCGCACGAACTGCGGGTCGACGGCGGTGCGGCCGCCAACGATTTCCTGATGCAGGTCCAGGCCGACGTGCTGGGCGTGCCGGTCGTGCGCCCCAAAGTCACCGAGACGACGGCACTCGGCGCTGCCTATTTGGCGGGACTCGGCGTCGGCTTCTGGAAATCCGAAGCAGAGGTCGCCGCAAACTGGCAGATCGATCGGCGCTTCGAGCCTGATACCGGCAACGATCAAATCGCCGCGCAGCGCGCTGACTGGGCTCGAGCGGTACAGCGAGCGTCGAGCTGGGCACAGTGAGGCAGCGACAATGGGTGCTGGCAGCCCGCCCGGAAGGGGCGGTGCGCGCCAGCGACTTCCGCCTGATCGAAGCGCCCGTTCCGGATCTCGAGCCCGGGCAGTTCCTGATCAAGACCCTGTACCTGGGCGTCGCCGCGGTGATGCGCGGCTACATGCTGAACACCGAGAAGTTCGAACGGCCGCTCGCGATCGGCGACGTCATGCATGGTCGCGGGGTCGGACGCGTTGTCGCTTCGCGTCATGGCGACTATGCAGTGGGCGACATCGTGCACGGCAAGCTGGGCTGGCGCGAGTATGCGATGGCCAATGGCAGCCCGTATTTCCTGATGTACAAGGTTCAGCAGCGAGTCGCGCCGCTGTCGACGGCGCTGGGGGTGCTCGGCCTGACCGGCTTCACATCCTATCTGGGGCTGGTTGACATCGGCGCGGTGCATGCCGGCGACGTCGTGCTGGTCTCAGGAGCAGCCGGAGGCGTGGGCTCGAACGTCGGGCAGATCGCCCGCAATCTCGGCGCCGCGGCAATCGGCCTTGCCGGCACCGACGAGAAGTGCCAGCTGCTTGTCGATCAGCTCGGCTACCGCGCGGCAATCAACTATCGGACTGAACCGCTCAACGAGCGCCTGGCCGCGTTGTGCCCCGAGGGCATTGACGTCGTGTTCGACAACGTCGGCGGCGAGATTCTCGATGCGAGCCTGGCACACCTGAGGCGTCATGCTCGCGTCGTGCTTTGCGGAGCGATCTCTCAGTACATCGACGGCGTCGAGCGACCACGGCCACTGCACAACGCGTTCGCGATCTTCAAGAAGATGGCGCGCATGGAGGCGTTCTTCATTTACGAAATGTCAGAGCACTTTCCGCGGGCGGAGCAGCAGCTGGCGGCCTGGATCGCCGCTGGCCAGCTCCGTTATCAGGAAGACATTCTTGATGGCATCGAGAAGATGCCCGAAGCGCTGATCGGGCTATTCGCCGGCCGCAATATCGGCAAGCAGCTGGTGCGAGTCGACGCCGAGGCGCGCTAGAGCCGCTCAGCTCTCTTCGCGGCGATATTTGGCAACACCGTGATAGCGCAGCTGCAGGCCGCACTTCTGGTTCGGCTGCCGGTCCCGGACGCGTGCGCCCTCGCAAACGAGTTTGCCGGTCGTCTCGCGGCGGTGGCTCGCCAGCGCGCCATTGATCGCCGTGCCGAGGTCATACTCGCCATCGCAGCCCGCATAGGGGCAGGGAAAGCGGAAGAACGACTTCGCCGGCGGATGCAGCATATGGATCTGTGCGGAAGGAGGCTGCTCGGAGCCGTCATCGAACACGAGGTCAATCTTGACGTGCTCGACTTCCGGGTGCGTGGCGCGCAAGGGGTCGCTCTGCGAGCGATCGCGCTGCCATAGTTCCCGGCGGCGTTGACGTTGGGCTTCGGCCGTGACGGCCGGTTTGGAGGCGGGACGAGCCATGATGCGCTCCTGCTGAGTGCGGCAAGGGCCTGTCACGGCTGAACCGCAAGAGGCTTTGAATGGCCGAATATTCTACGTCCAAAAGCGCGTTCCTGCCTGAATTTCGGACAGTTTTGCCGTGCTCGGGCCGTCGGTGAGCGGCTTTCAGTAGTATTTGAGCCTGAACGCGTTGAACCAGAGGCCCGCCGTGGAAGTTGACATTATTCTCGAACCAGACCTGACGCCCTCGCAGATCCGCGAACTGGGCGTCGAGGCGGAAAAATATGGTGTGCGGGCACTCTGGACATCGAACTTCTTTGCCCACTGGGACGCATTCCTGTCGGCCTCGGTGCTCACCGGACACACGGACCGCTTGCTGTTCGGTCCGCTGGCAGTCAGCCCGTTCGAAATGCATCCGCTGAAGATTGCCAATTCGCTGTTGTCGCTGAACGAGATGAGCGGCGGTCGCGCGGTGATCGCCGTCGGTGCCGGCGAAGGCAACGTCGATGCGATGAATCTGACCAAGCCACCGAAGATCGTGCGCGCCGTGCGTGAGTCGCTGGAGATCGTTCGCGGCGCCGCCTACGGTGCCATCGAGAAAGGCTTCAAGGGCGAGGACTTCCAGATCAACCTGCCCTGCGCCTATCCCTGGGCCAAGTCGCAGCCACCGCTGGTCTACGGCACGGCTTATCGCGAGCAGATGATGCGGATGATTGCGCGCGTCGCAGACGGCGTGTTCATCGGCTGCACGCCACCGGAAGTGATGGCCGCGGCGATGCAGGAGGTCAACGAAGGCGCGGCCAAGCGTGAGGCCAACCTTCCGCCGCTGCGCAGCAACACGTTCTGGGCCTGGCACCTGAAGCGCGACCGCAAGGAAGGCTACCGCGAGTCGCGGCGCGAACTCGCCTGGCGCGCCCGCAAGCTCGATCCTGAGCTGCTCGCGCATGTATTGCCTGCCGATGAGGTGCAGCTGGTCCGCGACAATTACGACAAGTGTGTGGCCGCCTGGTTTGATCGCAGCGGCAACATCAAGGGGATGCCCGAATCGATCCCGAACCGCCTGTGCGAGTACTTCACCTCGACGGGTGGACTCGAGGACCTGGACCGTGAGATCGAAAGGTTCAAGATGTTCGGCAAGGCCGGACTCACCGAAGTCGCGTTGCGCCTGCATGATGATCCGATGGACGGCTTGAAGCTCATTGGCACTCATGTCATTCCGGCGCTGCGCGCATGACGGCAGCCGGCTCTACTGAAACGTTGGCGCCCTTGCCGCGACCGCGCTGCATCGCCGTACTTGGCGGTACCGGCGATCTCGGTGGCGGCCTCGCCCGCTTTCTGGTACGGCAAGGGATCGAGGTCGTGATTGGTTCGCGTACCGCCGCGCGCGCCGAGGAAGCCGCGCAGGCAATCCGCAGCGAGCTCCCGGATGCCAGGGTCCGCGGCGCCGACCTCGCTACCGCCGCGTCGCAGGCTGACGTCGTCGCGCTGGCCGTGCCCTACGCCGCCCATGCCGAGACACTGGCCGCGGTGCGCGAGGTTTTGCAGGGCAAGATCCTGATCGACGCCACCGTGCCGCTGAAGCCGCCGAAAGTCATGCGCGTGCAGCTGCCGGCAGCCGGCAGCGCGGCGGTTGAAGCGCAGCAGCTGCTCGGTGCGCAGGTGCGCGTCGTTTCGGCTTTGCAGAACATTGCGGCCGCGCATCTCGCGGCCGGTACGGCGCCCGACTGCGACGTGCTGGTGACGGGCGACGACGAATCTGCCCGGCAGCTCGTGATCGACCTGCTCGCCAGCGGCGGATTGCGTGCCTGGCATGCCGGGCCGCTCGCAAACTCCGCCGCCGCGGAAGCCCTGACCTCGATCCTGATCGGCATGAACCGGCGCTACCAATTCAAGGGCGCCGGTATCCGCATCACCGACGGCCACGCACATTGATGCCGTGGCTTATGAAGCCCCCAAGCGTCTCGAGTTGTTTGCGCTCGAAGGCCTGCCGCAAGTCACACCCGGGGCGGATCTCGCTGCGCTGATCCTGGCGGCCTGCGAGCGGCCGGGTTGCGGCCTGCTGCCGGGGGATATCGTCGTCGTGGCACAGAAGATCGTCTCCAAAGCCGAAGGCCGGCGGGTGCGACTGGCTGATGTCACGGCCTGCGCGGAAGCCACCTCACTGGCGGCACGGACCGGCAAGGACCCGCGCCTGGTCGAACTGATCCTGCGCGAATCCAACTCTGTTTTGAGGGTCGGCCGCGAAGTGCTGATCGTCGAGCATCGCAGCGGCTGGGTGCTGGCCAATGCCGGTATCGATCAGTCCAATGTCGGCACTGACACGCCAGACACGCATGCCTTGCTGCTGCCGATCGACTGCGATGCTTCGGCACTCAAGCTGCGGCAAGCCCTCGCCGCCGCCTGCGGGCACGCGCCTGCAGTGCTGATCATCGACAGCATCGGGCGTGCCTGGCGGCGCGGTACCGTCGGCCAGACACTGGGCTCGGCCGGATTGCCAGTCGTGGTCGACCTGCGCGGTCGGCAAGACCTTGAGAGGCGGCGGCTGCGCGCATCGGATCTGGCGCTGGTTGACGAAGTGGCTGCGGCGGCGTCGCTGCTGATGGGTCAGGCGGATGAGGCACGACCCGTGGTGATCGTCCGCGGACTGACGGTATCGAACGACGCAGACCGCGCGGTGGCCCTGCAGCGCGCACATCATGAGGATCTGTTCCGGTGACCGTGGCGGCACGGGCGCCCAGCGTCGTTGCGCTGTCCGGCGGCGTGGGCGGTGCGAAGCTGGCACGCGGCCTGGCGCGTGTGCTGCCGGCCGGGGATTTGTGCGTGATCGCGAATACCGGCGATGACTTCACGCATCTCGGGTTGACCATTGCCCCGGATTTCGACTCGATCCTGTATGCGATCGCGGGCCTGTCGGATGCTCAACGCGGCTGGGGGCGCGCGGCGGAAACCTGGCATGCGCTCGAAACGCTGCGCAACCTCGGCGGGCCCGACTGGTTTGCGCTGGGTGACCGGGATCTGGGTCTGCACTTGTGGCGCAGCGAGCGGCTGCGTGGCGGCGCAACGCTCGGCGCTGTCGCGCGCGAGCTCGCGACAGCCTTCGGGCTCAAGCAGCACCTGCTGCCAATGAGCAACGCCCCGGTGCGGACCCGGCTGCGGACCTCGGAGGGCCTGCTCGATTTCCAGCACTACTTTGTGCGCCGCCGCTGCGAGCCGGTTGTGCTCGGCATCGAGTTCGAAGGCGCGGCAACCGCTGCGGTCTGTGAGGATCTTGCAACGCTGATGGGAGGCGGCCGTGCGCAGGCCATCGTCCTGTGCCCGTCCAATCCCTACCTCAGCATTGATCCGATCCTGGCCGTGCCAGGCTGGCGTGACTGGCTTCGCGAGCAAGCCTGCCCTATTGTCGCCGTGAGCCCGATCGTTGGCGGCGAGGCGCTGAAAGGATGTGCAGCCAAACTGATGCGCGAATTCAACCAGCCCGTGGCGGCGACGACCATTGCCCGCCACTACGCGGGACTCATTGATGTGCTGTGCATCGATAGCCGTGATGCCGCGCTCGCACCGCAAATCGAAGCGCTCGGTATGCGCTGCATGGTCACGCAGACGGTCATGACCGACGACGCCAGCCGCGAGGCGCTCGCGCGTCAGGTGTTGGTGGCTGCTGCGACATGAACGGACTGTGGCTGCTGATACCCATCAAGCGGTTTACGGAAGCCAAGCAGCGGCTTGCCCCGGCGCTGGGTCCAGCTGAACGCCAGCAGTTTGCGATGCGCAGTGCGCGGCACGTGCTCGGCGTGGCGCGGGCCTGCCCTGGCATCGAGCAAGTCGTCGTGGTCTCGAACGATCCGGCTGCGCGCGAGCTGGCCAGGGAATTTGGCGCGATGGCGGTCGACGAAGTCGCGAGCGAATCCGGCGAACGGGCCTTGAGCCGGATCCTCGAACATGCGATGGATCAGGCGGCAGCGCGCGGCGCGCGGCAGGCCTTGTATCTCGCCACCGACCTGCCACGGCTGAGCTGCGCGTCGCTGCAAAGGCTGATCGCACGACACGCGGCGACGACGGCTGGCGCAACCCTGGCCCGCGCGCGCCGGGACGGCGGCAGCAACGCGCTGCTGCTTGATCTGCCGCGCCGCTTTGCGCTCGACTTTGGCGCTGGCAGCGCGGCGCGGCATGCGGCACTTGCCGCAGCAGCGGGAGTCTCGCTGCGAGTTATCGATGACCCGGATCTGGCCCAGGATGTCGATCTGCCAGAGGATCTTCCAGGGGATCCGCCACCGATCGAGAGCGGGCCGCTCGGGCGCTCGACACAACTCGAAACCCTCACCGAGGCGCGTGCACTCGACGCCGCACTGCCGCTGCACGAGCTGTTGAACACGGCGGCGCTCTGCCGTGACCGGGGCTTTCCGTCGACGCTGAGCTATTCGCGCAAGGTCTTCATTCCACTGACGCGCCTGTGCCGCGATGTCTGTCACTACTGCACCTTCGCGACGACCCCCGGACACCTGCCGGCACCTTATCTCAGACTGGAAGAGGTACTCGAGATTGCCAGGGCCGGTCGCGACGCCGGTTGCCACGAAGCCTTGTTCACGCTGGGCGACCGACCGGAGACGCGCTACCGCGTGGCGCGCGACTGGCTGGCTGAACAGGGCTTTGACTCGACTGTTGCCTATCTTGAAGCCGCCGCCCATGCGGTCATCAGGGAGACAGGGCTGTTGCCGCATATCAATGCCGGCGTGCTGAGCGAATCCGAGTACCGTCGCCTGCGTCCCGTCGCAGCATCGATGGGGTTGATGCTCGAGACCGCCGCCAGCCGGCTCAGCGAGCGCGGCGGCCCGCACTTCGGTAGCCCCGACAAGCATCCGGCGGTGCGCCTCGAATCGATCGCTGCCGCAGGCCGCGCGCGGATCCCACTGACAACGGGCCTGCTGATCGGTATCGGCGAGACGCGCGATGAGCGCCTCGAGAGCCTGTTCGCGTTGCGAGACCTGCAGCGCGAACACGGCCACCTGCAGGAGCTGATCCTGCAGAACTTCGTGCCGAAGCCCGGCACATTGATGGCTGAATATCCGACGGCTCCAGCGAGTGAGCTGCAGTGGACCGTTGCGATGGCGCGGCTGATCTTCGGTCCGCACATGAGCCTGCAAGCCCCGCCGAACCTCAATCCGAGTCAGCTCTCCGGCCTGATCGACTCCGGCATCAACGACTGGGGCGGCGTGTCACCGGTCACGATCGATCATGTCAATCCGGAATCGCCGTGGCCTGCGATCTCGGGGCTCGCGCGCGTCACGGCCGCGGCGGGCCGCGCGCTGGTACCGCGCCTGACGGTGTATCCGCAATTCATCGCCACGCGCACGCATTGGCTCGATGCGGGCCTCGCGCCTGCAGTTTTGAAACTCGCCGATGCGAGCGGACTGGCGCGCACCGATGACTGGTGCGCGGGTGCCAGTCAGCATCCGGCACGCCCCGGCGCCGAGCGGGGCGCGGAACCTGTCGTGCGCATCGTGGGCCGAAGCACGACGAGGCGCGGCGCGCATCCGATTGCGAACCTGCTCAACAGCGCGGCGCGCGGCGATGAGCTCGGCCAGACGGCCATCGAGCGACTGTTCAATGCGCGCGGAACCGAAGTCGACCGCGTTGTCGAGGCGGCTGATGAACTGCGTCGCTCAACGCGCGGCGACGCGGTCACCTACGTCGTCAACCGCAATATCAACTACACCAACATCTGCCTCTATCACTGCAGTTTCTGCGCGTTCTCGAAAGGTCGGGGCGCGGCTGACCTGCGTGGTCCTGCCTACCGTCTCGACTGCGACGAAGTCGCCGCACGCGCGATCGAGGCCGCCGCCCGCGGCGCCACCGAAGTCTGCATGCAGGGCGGTATCCACCCTTCGTTCACCGGCGAGACCTATCTTGCACTGCTGCGCGCCGTCAAGACTGCGGTGCCGCAGATGCATGTGCATGCCTTCTCGCCGCTCGAGGTTCAGCACGGCGCAACCACGCTCGGCCTATCGGTGAGCGCCTATCTGGAACAGCTCAAGCGAGCCGGACTCGGCAGTCTGCCTGGCACGGCCGCCGAGATTCTCGACGATGCGATCCGCGCGCAGATCTGCCCCGACAAGCTCAATACGGCCGAGTGGCTCGGTGTCATCGAAGCGGCTCATGACGTCGGTCTGCGCACGACCGCGACGATCATGTTCGGGCATCTCGAGGCGCCGGCGAGCTGGGCGCAGCACCTGCTCGCCATTCGCGAACTGCAGCGGCGCACCGGCGGATTCACCGAGTTCGTGCCGCTGCCGTTCGTACACATGGAAGCGCCGATGTACCGGCGCGGTCTCGCGCGACGCGGCCCCACCTGGCGCGAGGCGCTGCTGATGCATGCGGTCGCGCGCCTAGCCCTGCACCCGCATCTGACCAGCATCCAGGCGTCCTGGGTCAAACTCGGTCCGCAGGGCGCTGCACGCTGTCTCGATGCCGGCGTCAATGACCTGGGCGGCGTGTTGATGAACGAGTCGATCTCGCGGGCCGCAGGCGCTGCGCACGGCCAGGAGTTCGACGCGGCGGCAATGCATGCCCTTATTTCGCGCGCCGGCCGCGAGCCGCAGCAGCGAACAACGCTGTACGGCGCAGTCAGCCGCGCGGCTGCGACAGCGGCTCCCGCAGCGGAGGCTCGGCTACATGCACACTCCGCTGATTCAGGAAGCGGCCAAACTGCGGCGCCAGCCAGCGCTCCAGGTCGTCAATCAGCGTAAAGACCGCCGGCACGACCACCAGCGTCAGCGCAGTCGAGGTAATCAGGCCGCCGATCACGGCAATCGCCATTGGCGCGCGGAACGAGTTGTCGCCGTCCCAACCGATCGCGACCGGCAGCATGCCGGCCACCATTGCAACCGTCGTCATGATGATCGGTCGTGCGCGCTTCTGGCCGGCTTCAAGCAGCGCCGAGAGGCGATCGCGTCCCGTGCGCATTTCCTCGATCGTGAAATCGACCAGCAGGATCGAGTTCTTGCCGACAATTCCCATCAGCATCAGGAAGCCGATCACCACCGGAAACGAGAATGCCTTGTCCGCGACCATCAGCGCCAGCACCGCACCGCCCACCGACAGCGGCAAGGCACACAGGATCGTGATCGGCTGGAACACCCGCGCGAACAGCAGCACCAGCACCGCAAACACCATCAGGATTCCGGTGAACATCGCGAGTGCAAAATTGGCGGCAAGCTCCGCCATGAACTCCGCCTCACCAACCTTGACGACCCGCACGCCCGACGGCAGATCAGTCAGCACCGGCATCGCAAACAGCTTGTCGACCGCAGTGCCGAGCTCCACGCCGTTCAGCGAGGCGTCGATCATCACGCGCCGGCTCTGGTTGTAGCGGCGGATCTTCGACGGCCCCTGCCCGAAGCTCAGATCCGCAACCGTCCGCAACGGCACGGATCCCCCATTCGCCGTCGGTACCGGCAGGTTCTCGATGGTGGAAAGCTCGCGCATCGAACCCTCGGCAAGGCTGACGCGAATCGGGATCTGCCGATCTGCCGCGGAGAACTTCGGCGCGTTCTGCGCGATGTCGCCGAGCGTCGCAATCCGGATCGTCTGGCTGATGCTCGCGACCGATACACCCAGATCGGCCGCGACATCGAGCCGCGGTCGCACGACAATCTCGGGGCGCTGCAGATCGCCGTTGATGCGCGGGTCACGAATCTCGGGTAAGGCGCGCATCGCTTCGACGGCCTGCAAGGCCGTGCGCTGCACGAGTGCCGAATCATCGCCGACCAGATAGAAGCTGATCTCGCGTGAGCCGCCGCCGCCGCCACCGCCACCGCTGAACTCGACGCGCGCGTCGGGGATCCTCGCAAGCTCAGGCGAGACCATCAGCTCCCACTCGCGCTGCGAGAGCTTGCGTTCGGCGCGCGGCACGAGCGTGATGTACAGCGTGGCGCTTCGCACCTCACCGAAGTCGTCGGCACCGATCGACTCGATCACGTCGGTCACTTCCGGATAGCGGCTGACAATATCGGCCGCCAGCGCCGAAATCCGCGCCGTCTCCACAAGCTGCACGCCAGGGGGCAACTCGAGCGTCAACTGCGAGCTGGAGAAGTCCGCTGGCGGAAAGAACGACTTCGGAATGACCGCCAGCAGTACCAGTGACAGCGCAAAGAACGCCGCGCCGGCGCCTACCGTGCGCCAGCGATACCGGATGCACCAGGGAAGCAGATTGAGGTACAGCCGCATCGCCCGGCTCTGGGGCTTGTCCGGCTCCGGATGCGGCTTCAGCAAATACGCCGCCATCAGCGGCGTAATGGTGCGCGCCACAATCAAGGAGAAGAACACGGCCGCCGAGACAGTCAGGCCGAACTGCTTGAAGTACTGACCGGTCACACCGCCCATGAAGCTCACGGGCATGAAGACCGCGATGATCGTTGCGGAAGTGGCGACCACCGCAAGCCCGATTTCATCGGCCGCGTCGAGCGCCGCCTGGTAGCCGCTCTTGCCCATGCGCATATGCCGCACGATGTTCTCGATCTCGACGATGGCATCGTCGACCAGCACGCCGGCAACCAGCGACAGGGCCAGCAGGCTGATGGTATTCAGCGTGAAATCCATCGCGTACATGAAGGCGAAAGTCGGAATCGCCGACAGCGGAATCGCGACCGCAGAAATCAGCGTCGCGCGCCAGTCACGCAGGAACAGCCAGACAACCAGAACCGCGAGCAAAGACCCTTCCAGCAGCGCACGGATCGCCGAGTCATAGGCACGCTGGGTATTGTCGACCGTCGTAAAAACCTGCGTGACCTGTACATCCGGGTACTCCTGCGCCAGCGCCTCGAGCTCCTTGCGCACCAGCGCCAGCACCGCGACATCCGAGGCACCGCGCCCCTTGAACACGCCGAAGTTGGTTGCCTGGCGGCCATTCAGCCGCGAGATCGAACGCACCTCGGCGACATCGTCGCGGACATCGGCAATGTCCCGCAGCCGCACGACCCGCCCGTCGTTCTGGCGCAGCTGGCGATCTCCGAGCTGACCTGCCGTGCGCGCGCCCGCAAGGACCCGGATCGACTGTTCGCCACCACCGAGCTGGGCTCGGCCACCGGGAGAGTCGAGGTTGAGCTGACGGATCTGCTGACTGACTTCGGCAGCAGTGATGCCGAGCGCCTGCATCCGCGCCGGATCAAGTTCAACCCGGATCTCGCGATCCACGCCACCGCCGCGGGACACTTGCGCGACGCCCGCTACACCGAGCAAGCGCTTCGTGACCGTGTTGTCCACAAACCAGGACAGCTGCTCAAGCGTGCGCTGCGTCGTGCCAACGGCGAAGTACGCGATCGCGCCGCCTTCGACGTCGACGCGCTGCACGACCGGCTCCTCGACGCCATCGGGCAAGTCCCCGCGTACCTTGGACACCGCATCGCGGACATCCGCTACCGCACGATCGAGCGGCGTGCCGATCTGGAACTCGATCGTGACGCTCGAGCGCCCTTCGGCCGCAAGCGAGGTGATTCGCCGCACATTGCCGACGCTCGCGACCGCACCTTCGATCTTCTGTGTGATCTGAGTTTCAATCTCAGTCGGCGCAGCGCCGGGCTGCGTGACCTGAACGTTGACGAGCGGAAAGGTGATGTCCGGGTTCAGGTTGATTGGCAAGCGCACGAATGCCACCGCGCCGACGAACGTCAGCACCACGAACAGCACGATCGGCAGGATCGGATTGCGGATCGACCAGGCGGAGATCTGGTTCATGACGCAGCGTCGAGCACGGCAATTTTCTCGCCGGCGCGCAGGAACGCACCCGCCGTCGTCACGACCCGTTCAGTGCCGTCGAGCCCCTGTTCCACGACCACGCCGGCGTCGCGGGTCGCGGCCACGCGCACGGCCCGACGCTGCACGCGATCTTCGGCATCGACGATCAGCACGTAGGTGCCGTCGCCATCGGCCATGATCGCCGTCTGCGGCAGCAAGGCGCGCTGCGCCACACCGACCTCGGCCTCACCGCGCGCGAACGCGCCGGGGCGCAGCCGCGCATCACTCGGCAATGAGATGTGCACCGAACCCAGCCGCGACTGCGGATCTATGACCGGCCCGAGCAGGCGGACCTTGCCGACAAAGGCGGTCTCCACACCGGTGATTCGAACCGACGCGGGCTGACCGACGACCAGCCGCGGCAGATCCTGCTCCGCAACACTACCCAGCATTTCAATCTCGCCGCCGCGGGAGAGTCGGAACAGGGGCTCGCCTCCGACGGTTGCCGTCTGGCCCACTTCAGCGGCACGCGTCAGCACGAGACCCGCGGCCGGCGCGCGGATATCGGTACGACTCAGACGTGCGCGGGCCTCGTTCAGCTGCGCGCTCGCTACTTTGACCCGCGCCGCAGCGCTCAACTGCGCTGAGCGTCGTCGCTCGATCTCCTGTGCCGACAGTGCACCGGAGTCGGCCACCGCACGGGCGCGCGCGTACTCCGCGGCGGCGAGTTCCGCGTCCGCACGCGCCTGTTCGAGTCCAGCCGCGAGACTCTCGACCTGCGGCTGAGCGACCGTGGTGGTCAGACGGGCCAGCAGCTGTCCGCGCTGTACTCGATCGCCGGCCTCGACCAGCACCGCTGCGACGCGGCCACCTTCCCCCTCGACGGTGATCGGCAGCTCGTCGCGGGCACGAATGGTGCCGGTGAAACTCACGACATCGCTGATCGCCTGCAGCCCTGGCACGACGATGCTGACGAGCGGCAAAGACGGCTCGCGCTCGTCGGGGGCGCTGGCAGCCACGGAGCGGTAGACGCCCCAGATCGAGATGGCGAGGACGACAAGGCCGACGCCGGCCAGAAAACGACGGGTCGGCGTCAGCAGCACGACCGGTGGGTCGGCGCGCGACAGCGACGAGGGTTTGTCAGCATCCATCTACAGAAAACTCGAGGCGTTCGCCGGGGGACAGCGCACGCCGGCAGGGGGAATGCCGCAGATTATAGCGCTTCTGATTGCGCTTCTGGCCTCAGCGCTTTTGCGGCGTGCGCGGCGCTGCCCCGGGGGATTGCGCGATGCCGCGCAGCACGGTGTTCGGCAAGAAACTGTTGTCCCATTCGGCACCGCCCTCGACCCGCGGCGGAGAGTTTCCGACTCTGAGGATCACGAGTTGCTCGGATGGCAAGATGTAGACGATCTGGTTTGAATTGCCGTCGAACATGAACAGATCATCGGTCACGAAGGGCTCGGAGTGCAGCACCCGTTGCGCTGCCGTGGTCCGCTCCGGATTCGCGAATCCGCGCCGCTCGATAAACGGTCCCGGGACGTAAACGCCGAGCCCGTAGTACGGATTCTGCACCGTGCCCTGACGCATCTGCGCGACATAGCCCTCGGGCAGCAGGCGGCGGCCCTCCCAAAGGCCATCCTGCATCAACAGCACTGCCAGACGAACCCAGCTCTCAGCCGGGACCATCATGCAGCAACCGGAGTGAGCAAGTCCGCCAGGTCGGTTGACCCAGACCTCACCGCCCAGCGCGCCGATCGGCTGCAGGATCTCGCGTCCGACAAACTGCGCATAGCGAACACCGGTGGCGCGCTCGATCACGAGCGCGACGATCTCCGACGTCGCGTTGTTGTACTCGTAGCGGGTGCCTGGCTCATCGACGACCGGGTAATCGAACAGGATGACTTCCTCGTGACGGGGATGCAGATAGGCACGGTTGAGGATGTCCGATGGGGTGGTCGCAACGGCTTGCGGCAGGAAGCCGCTACGCATGTCGAGCAGGTGGCGAATGAGGATCTTCGAGCGGCGCGGATCGTCCTTCCACTCGGTCAGGAAATCGGCTGCGGGCTGATCGAGCGAGCGGATCTTGCCGAGCAGGATCGCACGGCCAATGGCGGCCGCCGTCATCGGCTTGGCCAGCGATCGCGATGCGAACGTGCCTTCGGGCGTCAGAGCACCGAAATAGCTGGCGTGTTCAATCTGACCCTTGCGCCAGACGATCAGCGCTGTGGATCGATTCGCTGCCGCGTAATCGCGCGCCGCCTCGAGCACCGCCGCCGAGATCGTGCGCTGCCCCGGCTTTGCATCCGGCAACGGTTGATGGCGCTGCGTGCCGGGAACCGCCTCGAGCGGATCATAGGTCTCGAGCCCGATACCGAGCCGGAACGCTGCCACCAGCTGCTCGTAGCGAGCCTGATAAACCGCTTCGTCTGCGGCCGAATATCGGGATTCCGCTGCGCCGCCAGCGGCGCAACCAACGAGACTGACGAGCCCGGCCATGAGTAAGGATCGGTGGAGTTTCATGCGATCAGGGTAAGCGGACAGCAGCGCCGAACGCAATCCTGAAGACCAGACCTCAGCCCGTGCTCTGCAGGCCCTGCGCAATGCCACCCACGGTCGAAAGCAGTGCTTCGAACAGATCACGATCCTGCCGCCCGCCGGCGCGCCAGCGTCGCAGCAGATCGATCTGCATCAGGTTCATCGGGTCGACATAAGGGCTGCGCAGCTGGATCGCCCGCTGCAAGGTGGCATTGCCCGTCAACAACTCGCGCGTGTCCTGGATCTCCAGCACCGCAGCGCGCGCGAGCGCGAACTCCTGCTGCAAGGCTGCGAAGCAATGCTGCAGTTCAGGGCCCGCCAGCGAGTTGTAGCAGGCGGCCACTTGTAGATCGGTGCGGCCGAGCATCGCCTCGACATCCTCGACCAGACTGCGCAGGAACGGGCTGGCACGCAGCGCCTCACGCACCGTTTCCAGCCCATGCGTCTCGATCGCGGACCGCAGGCCCGTACCGGCGCCGAACCAGCCCGGCAGCAGCGCCCGGGTCTGCGTCCACGCAAACACCCACGAGACCGCCCGCAACGCAGCCAGCCCGGTCCGATCCGGGTGCGTCGCCGGACGCGACCCGATCTGCATGCGCTCAATCACATCGATCGGTGTCACGGCCGAGAAATAGCGAAAGAAATCCTGATTCTCCCAGACCAGGCCGCGGTACCGCTGCTGGCTGGCCACAAGCAACGTGGTGGCGACCTCGCCCCCGCCTTCTTCCGCAGACGCACCTCCCGCCGCGCCGCTGCCCGCCTCGCGCACCGCGAGGCTCAGCGCATTGAAGGCGCGCTCCAAAGTGCGCATTGCAATCGGTCGCAGGCCGTAGTTCTGGTTGATGACCTCGCCCTGCTCGGTCAGGCGCAGTCGACCCGTGATCGTCGAGCGTGGGCTCGATTGCACGACGGAATCGATTCGCCCACCGCCGCGCGCGATGCTGGCGCCGCGAGCGTGGAAGATCACGTGGGTCTCGTTGGCCTGCCGTAGCACATCGGCCAGCTGCAGCTGGGCGCGGTGGATCGAAACCCTTGAGGCAACGATACCGCCCTCAAGACTGCTCTCCGAATAACCGAGCAGCGCGCACTGCGTGCGGCTGTGTGCTTCGAGATGGCGACGATACAGCGGATCATCGAGCAGTTCGCGCATCGTCTGGCCGCAGCCCGCCAGCGCATCGATGCTCTCGAACTGCGGCGCGATGTCGAGGGCCACCTCACCGGTGCGCTTGTCATAGGCCTCGGCCCAGCGCGCGATCAGCAGCGGCGCGAGCACATCCGACGGATCCTCGACGCCGCCGACGACATAGAACCCGACCGCCTCAGGCCCATAGCGATGGCGACACTGCAGCATGGCTTCGAAAACGCCCAGTGTCCTGCGGGCCAGCGCATCGAGTTCGCCGCGGGGGCCAAGGTCTCGTTCAATCGCATCGACCAGCAGCCGATGGCGCTCGGCTGCTCCGTAATGTTCCCATTGAGGATCATCCAACGCCTGCGCAATCACGCGATGGTGAATCGAAGCGTGCTGGCGCACGTCGAGGGTAGCAAGATGAAAGCCAAACGTCCGGATCCGCCGCATCAGTCGCCGCACTGGCAGCAGCCCGGCATGTTCGCCGCGATTGCAGCTCAGGCTGTCGGCAACGAGCTGGAGGTCGCGAAGCAGGTGACTCGGGCTTTCGTAGCCGTTCGGACGTGCCTCGTAGGTCATACGCAGCCGCTCGGCAACCTGACCGAGGAAAACTCGGTACGGCATCCGATCATGGCGTGACGGGGCCGCCGCACGCGCCGCCGGCACCAGCGTGCCGTAGTCCTGGATCCGCTGCTGCAGCTCGGGTGACACGCCGATGCGACTCGCGCTCTGCGACAGCTGCTGCGACAGCGACTGGCACTCGTTGAAATACGCGTTGACGATGACCTGTTGCTGGCGCGCCAGCGTTTCGCGAATGCTCTTGGCGTGGACATCCGGATTGCCGTCCATGTCGCCGCCAACCCAAGTGCCGAACCTGAAAATGGTTGGCAGATCGAGCGGTGCGGATTGCGGGCCGTAGAGCTTCAGCAGCGCCTGCTCGATCTCGTCGTAGAGTGCCGGCAGGATCCGGTACAGGACTTCCGAAAGATAGAAGATCACATGCTCGCGTTCATCGGACACCGTCAGCCGCTCACGCGGGTGATCCGCCGTTTGCCAGCCTGTGGTCAGCTCCATTCTTACGCGAGCCCAGATGCCGCGTTGCTGATACGGCGTCAGGGTCGGGTCGAGCCGGTCGAACAGCAGTTCTGCGAGGCGCTGCTGCTTGCGCAGGATCGTGCGGCGGGTGGACTCGGTCGGATGCGCCGTGAACACCGGCTCGATCCGCAACTGCTGCAGCAAGGCCAGCACATCCGGCAGCGACAGACCCTGGTCGCGCAGCTGCGCCAGCGCACTTTCGATGCCGCCGGGTTGAGGCCTGGCCTGGTCATGCAGGAAGTACTCGCGCCGGCGCCGTACCCGATGCACTTTCTCCGCGAGGTTCACCGACTGGAACCACATCGAGAACGCTCGCGTCAGTTCACTGGCGAGCGCGGGCGGGCGATCACTGGTCCGCGCTCGCAGCTCCGCGGCCATCTCACCGCCATCGGCGCGCCACTGGATCGCCAGCCGCCGGTCTGCCTCGACGGCTTCATACAGCGCATCACCGCCCTGCTCCCGCAGCACATGGCCGATCAGCTCACCGAGCGCATGCACATCGTCGCGCAGCGCGGCATGCTTCGGCGGAAACTGGATCTCACTGCGGTTCATGACACTCCAAAGCAAAACGCCGGCACAGGCCGGCGTCTCGCTTCGTCATCGAGCACAGCTCGATCAGAACTTGTAACCGACCTCAACCGAGAAGCGCCGCTCGCCGCTCGGGTGGATGAAGGCACCACCAAATTCCGGCGCCGGGATGACTTCCTGCAGGAAGGTCTCGTCGGTGACGTTCTTGCCCACCAGTGCAACAGACAACGTATCGCTGACCAGCGCGAGGCGCATGTCGACGGTGCTGTACTTGTTGCGCTGCAACTTCGAGTAGTCAGCGCGGCCCAGCACCGGGCCGAAGCTCGCCGCAAACAGCGTCAGGTTCGTGTTGTCCTGGATCGTGTGGAACCAGGTCGGACCCGTCAGGTTGTAGAACGCACCGGCCTGCAGCGACCAGACATCGCCAACCGGAACGTCGAACTCAGCGCCGAGTGTCGCGGTGTAGTCCGGCGTGTACGGCGACTTGTTGCCGACCGTCTTCGGCCGCGACGTGTTCGCCTTGATCTCGCTCTGGATGCGGCTGTAGCCGGCGGACAGACGGAACTCGTCGGTCACCCGGAAGTTCGCCGCCAGCTCAAGGCCGTCGAGTTCGACCTTGTCGATGTTGGAGACGACGCGCAGCAGGCCGAAGGCACCCACCAGGAACTCGAAGAACTGCATGTCATCGACACTGGTGTGATAGATCGCGCCTTCGAACGACAGGCGGTTGTCCATCAGCCTGGCCTTGAAGCCGGCCTCCGCTGCGCTCGACTTCTCCTTGTCGAACACGTCGCGGATGATGACCGAACGGCCGCCGGGCTCGCCCGCACCCGTGATGCTGTTGATATAAGTGTCGACCGTCGCCGCCGAACCGGAGTTGTTGAAACCACCGCTCTTGAAGCCAATGCCCCAGTTCGCGAACCAGGTCCAGTCCTCGGACGGCTCCCAGGTCAGCGTGACCTTGGGCTGGATCTGACTGAACGTCTCGGACTTGTCAGGGATACCGGTGGGGTTGCCGATGCCAGGGAACAGACCCGGGTTCAACGCGGCGTTGCCCGTGAAACCATCAGCCGGGTTGGTGTCGATGTACTGCGTGCGTGCATTGACCGGCACGAGGTTCGTGACCGAACGCTCCTCGCGGTCGTAGCGCAGCGCCAGGCCCGCCTCGAGGGTATCGGAGACGTCATAGTTCAACGAGCCGAACACGGCGTAGACATCGCTGGTGAAGTTGTCCCACAGCAGCGCCTCGGTGCCGTTCGGCTGGCCGAGTGGCACGAACAGCTGCGGCGTCACTCGGCCATTGTTGTTGTCGATGCCGGTGTTGATGCCAACCGTACGATCGATGTTCAGGTAGTACAGGCCGGTCAGCCAGTCGAGCCGGCCGTCGTTGTTCGAGGCGAGGCGCAGCTCGAAGCTGTAGTCCTTCTGGTTGCGCTCCTGGTACTGCGTCCCGTCGCAGGCAACCGGCGTGTAGGCGCCAAACACGGTCGCGCCCGGCACCCGCGGGTCAGGCACTGCCTGGAACTGCGGCGCTGGCCACGGGAACATCGAGTTGAACGTCGCCGCTGCGCTCGACAGGCACTGCGGATCATTGAAGAAAAAGCCGAACGCACCCGAGGTGCCGTCCGCCGACAGCGAGTTCTGGATATCGCTGTACAGCGCCCAGGCCGTCAGCCTGCCAAACGCCAGATCCGAGTCGAACTTGACCGAGATGTCTTTCACTTCCTGGTCGTTCTGCGGATCGACATTGTTGATGAACGCGAACGGATGATCGTTCGGGTCCTCATCGAACGCAGGCGCACCGAAGGCCGCGGCGACCGCAGGCAACGCAAACGACGCATTGAACGATATCGATGCCGCGTCGACCTTGCCGTAGTGCGCCTTGACGTCGAGAGTCGACGAGTCGCTGGGCTCGAAAATCAGACGCGCGTTGACATTGAAGCCTTCGTAGTCGTCGACGTTCTTCTGGTTCAGGAACGAATTGCGGAAGAACCCGTCGGTCTTGCGGTAGTCGGCGGCAATCTTCCAGCCCGAGCGATCCGTCAGCGGTCCGCTGATCACGGCTTGCGCCGTCTGCGTGTTGTCCTCGCCGTAACCGACCTTGAAGTCACCACCGAAGGAATCGCGCGGCAGCGTCGTCGTGATGATGATCGCGCCAGCCGCCGCATTGCGGCCATAGATGGCGCCCTGCGGACCCTTGACGATTTCGATCTGTTTGAGGTCCGAATACTCGCGGTTGAACGCAGCCGGGTTCGTCTGCAGCACGCCGTCGATGATCAGCGCGAAACTGTTCTCGGCATCGCGCGCACCGTTGATGCCGCGGATGTTGACCTGAGCGTCGCCGACCTCTGCAGCCTGCACCAGCGACACGCCAGGGGTCAGCCGGATGAAATCGCCGGCGCGATCAACGCCAGCCGCTTCGAGAGTGCTGGCCGAGAACGCCGTAATCGACGCCGGCACGTCCTGCAGGTTCTCTGCGCGCTGCCGGGCGGTCGTCACAATGACTTCCTCGAGAACGTCCGCAACGACTTCCTGTGCCAGGGCCGATTGGCCGGCGAGACTGGTGGCCGCAGCGGCGACCGAAAGGCCAATCAGACGTGAGAGCGGTGTGGCTCGATTGCTGGACATCAGAAACTCCCGAATAGTTGAGGGTCTGGTGCGAAGCAGACAACGGCTGCCCGGACCAAAGCGCGCGAATGCTAGCACAGTGGTATTGATACAACCACAGCACTCCGCACTGCGATCAAAAAATCGGCGTTTTCTGTTGCGGTCACGCTACATGATTCAGTTTGGCGAACTCGCGTGACGCTGGCATGCTCGCCGCCTGTTCGAGTTCAGGCGGAGCTTCCGATGACTGATAAAGAAACACGTCCCGCCAGCAAAGCGCCTGTGCAGGCTGTCGATATCGTCTGCGGCATCTGGACCGAAGAGGCGCTGGCCTTCCGGCCCGGCTGGCAGGAGCAGTTCTTCGCCGGCAAGATGAAGTCCAAGACGAATATGCAGGGCGTCACGCTCGAAGCGCAGCTCGAACAGATGGCCGAAGCCGGTATCGAGCGGGCCTTCCTGTTCGCACCCAAGGTTGGCCGAAAGGGCCTGCCTGGATCGTTCCACCTGCCTTACGAAGTCATCGCCCGAGCGGTCGAGAAACACCCGGGACGTTTTTACGCCATGGCCGGCATCGACCCGTACGAAGGCATGAACGGCGTCCGTGCGCTGGAAGACGCCGTCAGGAACATGGGTTTCATCGGCGCGCATGTTTACCCGCATTGGTTCGATCTGCCACCCGATCACGCGAAGTACTACCCGTTCTATGCGAAGTGCGTCGAGCTCGGCGTGCCGATCCAGATGCAGGTCGGGCAGTCGATGGTCTATTCGAAAGAGGCGCCGATGCGCAGCGTCGGCCGACCGATCCTGCTCGATGGCATTGCCTGTGATTTCCCGGAGCTGAAACTGATCGGCATTCATGTCGGCATTCCGTGGACCGACGAGATGATCGCGATGGCCTGGAAGCACGAGAACGTCTTCATCGGCTCCGACGCGCACAGCCCCCAGTACTGGCCGCCGGCGTTCGTCAAATACATCAACTCGTATGGCCAGGACAAAGTGCTGTTCGGCACCGACTTCCCGGTGCTGGGCTTCAAGCGGACCATGGACGAAGTGCTCGCACTGAACCTGCGTCCCGCGGCGCTCGAGAAGTTCCTGCGCACGAACGCGCTGAAAGTCTACGGCCTCAAGGCCTGATCGTCAGTCACCGCCCTCGGCGACTGTCGAGGCAGCCTGTTCGGCCGTCATGGCGGCGCCGTTCGCCAGCAGCGCTTCGATCTGCGCCTCGCTGAGTCCGGCAGCGCTCAGCACCTCGCGTGTGTGCTCGCCTAGCCGTGGCGCGGGCAGGCGAATGTCCGCCGGAGTCGAACTGAAGTTCACCGGAAATGCCGGCATCCGCAGCCGACCCTCGGTGGGGTGATCGTAGAACTTCCAGAAGCCAGTCGCGTTCAGGTGCGGATCGTTGGCGAGATCCTCGAGGCTGTTGACGACAATCGTAGGCACTCCGGATTTGTCGAACAGGTCGAGCCACTCGCGGGTCTTGCGCGTCGCCATGATTTCGCCGGTGATCCGGTAAGTGTCGTCGATGTTGCGCACCCGATCAGCGAGCGTCTTGAACTGCGGCGCATCGATCAGATCCTGGTGGTCCGTCAGCCGGCAGAATTTCTCCCAGTGCGCATCGAGGTACGGCAGGATCGCGATGTAGCCATCCAGCGTCTTGTACGGTTTGCGATGATGGCTCATCAGCCGCGTGTAGCCCGGCGCGCCTTTCGGCGGATCGAAGGTCATGCCCCAGAGGTGCTCGGCCATCACGAAGTTGACCATCGTCTCGAACATCGGCACTTCGAGTTCCTGGCCCTCGCCGCTGCGCTCGCGATGGAACAGCGCGGCGAGCACGCCGTAAACGACCGTCAGGGCAGTGGTCTTGTCGGCGACGATGGTCGGCAGGTAGCGCGGCTCGCCGAGCGTCATCGTGCTCAGCGACGCGATGCCGCTGACGGCCTGGATCGAATCGTCCAACGCACCGAGTGCGCCATACGGACCCTTCTTGGCGTAACCATAAGCGCCGCAGTAGATGATCTTCGGATTGACCTTCTTCATGTCGGCGTACTCGAGCCGCAGCTTGGTCATGACCTGCGGCCGGTTGTTGTGCACGAACACGTCGGCATCCTTGACCAGCGCCAGCAGGGCATCCCGCGCACCGTCCTGACGCAGGTCGAGCACGAGACTGCGCTTGTTGCGATTGCAGGTCAGGTACAGCGCCGCCATGCCCGGGTTCTGGGAAGCGCCGAGCGTACGGTTGCTGTCGCCGCGCGGCTGCTCGATCTTGATCACGTCCGCGCCCATGTCCGCAAACATCTGGCAGGCCCAGGGACCCAGCACGACGCTGGTCATTTCGACGATCTTGACGCCGTGCAAGGGTCCAGACATGGCAGCTCCCCTCAAAGACCGGGCAAGGTAAGCCGACCTCCGCACAGTGGCAAGCCCCGACGATACGTCGCGACCAGAGCGGTTTTTTAGCGCTATATGCCCCCTTGGAATCGTTCGCAACGGAGTGCAACACGTGTATTCGACGATTTTCCTGCTTCAGGCTGGCCTGCAACTCGGGCTGTTCGTGTGGATGGTCCGCGTCTATCAGCGCACCGGGCTCGCTGCGCTTGCGATGCTGTTGATTCCACAGCTCGGACTCGTCTGGGACAACCTGATCGTCGGCAGCGGGCAGTGGATCGGATTCGGTCCCACGCTCGAAGCGCTGTCCTGGCCGCGTTTCTGGATCCACTGGCTGATGGGCACCTGGCTGATCATCGCCAGTGGCGCAGTCCTGCGGCTGGCAGGATTCCAATGGGCGCAGAAAAAATGGGTCATGAGTGGATTCTGCCTGCTCACCGTTGCACTGATGATCAAGGAGCTGCCGCTGTTCTGGACGACGTCGCTGCATCCTGTGTGCGAGCTCGACCTGATCCGCTACTCCACTTCGGTGAGTCCGGCCGACTTCTGCTTCCCTGGCCAGGTTGCGGTGCCTTCGACCGGCGCGCTCGCGCCGATCATTGCCTGCATTGTCGTGATCGGCAGCGGCATCGCGCTGTGGGTCCGGCACAAGTTTCCATGGATGGCCATCTGCGGCACACTGATGTTTGTCAGTGCTACACCGCCCCTGCGACCGTGGAAGCTCGACAACTTCGGCGAGGTGTTGATCGTGTTTGGCGTCGTGCTCGCGATGGACCGCTTCGCATCCAAGCGCCGCGAGCCACTTGCGCGACGGCACACCGAGATCGCCAGCGCGACAACTTGAGCCCCGGCAATTGACGGCGCCCGGCGCAACGGGCGCGCAGCGTGCCCGGCTGCTTGGCACCGTGTTCGTCGTGCTCGGCGCGATGCTGTTCGCGACCAAGGGCATCCTGGCCAAGGACCTCTACGCCCGCGGCATTGGCTTCGAGCCGCTGGTCGCCATTCGCGCGCTTGTCGCGGTGCCGTTCTTCTGGGCCTTTGCCGCCGTGCGCGCCCGCCAGGCGCCGCCCGCACCCGCCCGCCCGCAGGCCATCGCAGCCGCCTGCCTCGCCGGGCTCATCTGCTATTACGGCGGAGCGCTGCTGGATTTCTATGCGTTGACCATGATCGATGCGAGCGTCGAGCGCGTATTGATGTTCAGCTATCCAGCGTTTGTCGTCGTGTTCTCGGCCCTGCTGACGAAGCGGCGACCGGCCACCCGCGTGCTCGTGGCCTGCGCGATGACCTATGCCGGCATCTACTTCGCGGTCGGTGGCTTTGACCACAGTGTTGCGCGTGCCAATGCGCTCGGCGCGACGCTCGTAATCCTGTCAGCGCTCACGTTCGCGGTGTACTTCATGATCGGCGAGCGATTCCTCGGCGAACTCGGCAGCGCGCGCTTTACGCTGTATGCAATGGGCAGCGCCGCCGTGGCGCTCGGCCTGCACTACGTGGCGCGACATCCGCTCTCGGACCTGGCCCGCATCGACGCGGCATCGTGGTGGGTGCTGCTGGCGCTCGGCACGATGGTGATGTTCGTGCCAGCACTATTGCAGGCCGAAGGCGTCAAGCGCATCGGCGCCGAGCGCGCCGCAATTGTCTCGACCGCCGGACCGCCGACCACCATCGCGCTGGCCTGGTTTTTCCTGGATGAACGCATGACGGCGTGGCAGTTCGCCGGGGTCGCGTTGATCCTCGGCGGGATCGTCGTGCTGGACCTCGCGCGCGGCAAACGCCGCGCGCGAAGCCCGTGAACGATCAGAAGCGGGTCGACGCCTGCAGCACGAAGGTGCGACCGAACAGGTCGTAGCCGACGCCCGGCAGCGTATTGAAGAACCGCGTTGCGCCGTCAGCATTCTGGCCACCGGAGACGAACGGCGGGTCCTTATCGAACGCGTTGCGGACCGAGCCGATGATCTCCCAGTCGGCCGCGGCATAGCGCACCGAGAACGCGTGATAGAGCGTGTTCGGGGTTCTGAAAGTCCGGTCGATGTTTGACGTGCCCGGATCCCTAACCGGAATCTCGGCACTCTCGCCGGTGAAGTCCATGAACCAGGCTAAGCGCCAGTCGCGCCAGTCGAAGCGCGTCTCGGTTTGTGCCGACCAGCGCGGGTAGCCCCAGCGCCCGGCGAGCTGGGTCGTCTCCCCGAACAGCTCGAAGTTCTGCTCGATCAGGTAGGTTGCGTCCAGATCGACGATCAGCCGCCCAATCTCAAATTCCTTGTCGAACAGGAAGTTGATGTCGACGCCGCGCGAGATCTGTCTGCCCACGTTGACAAAGGACGCATCGACGAACGAAAGCACGTCGAGCGCATCACGCGGGCCGACGCGGTTGCAAAACGGGCTCGAGAAATTCGCCGAGTCGTAGCAGGTCCCGAGGATGAACCCGACACCGGGAGACTCCACGGTGTCCGCGATCGAGATGTCGAAGTAGTCGACGGCGAGCGAGACATTCAGAGCCTCCGGCTTCAGCACAATGCCAAAGGTAAAGGCGTCCGAAGTTTCCGCTCCCAGATCGTCCGCACCCCCCGTGATGCTGACAATGCTCTCCGGATTGAAGAAGTCCGGAGCCAGACCCTGCGAGGCACAATTGTCGAACAATGGGTCGCCAGGATTCGACCGGTTGCCGTAATTCACGCAGGGGTCGGACAGGTTGCTGACGAAACCGATCTGGTCGGCGAGAAACTGCTCGTAAAGATCCGGTGCCCGGAAGGACGTGCCGTAAGTCGAGCGAACGCTGACGAGCGGCGCGATCACGTAATCGAGCGACACCCGGTAGGTCTCATCGGCACCGTAAGAGTCGTAATCCGTGTATCTGCCAGACAGGTTGACAGTCATCGACTCCGCGAACTTCTTGCCCTTGAGAAGTGGCGCTTCGAACTCGACAAACGCCTCGCGAACCGAGTCGGTGCCGCGCGTGATTCCAGCGGTCGAGAAGCCCCAGTAGTTGTTGTTCTGCGCGTCTTCGTCGGGCACATCATCGATGGACTCGCGACGCCACTCCGCGCCAAACACGGCCTTTGCATCACCCGCCGGCAGCGTGAACACAGAGCCCGTCAGATATGCCGAAGCGGTTGTGCCGGAGTAGACGGTCTCGCCGCGCGTGTCCTTACGAAGGAACGCGAGCACATTGGCCGGTAGCCGGCCATTCAGCAGAGCATCCCGCGTGAACAGATTGGCCGGCACGCAGCCAGGCAGGGCCGCAAGCGCTGCATCGCTGCAGCGAATCTGCCCGCTCATCGGATCGACGATCACATTATTGATCGCCGCCTCAACGCGGTCGTCGAGCAGCTGCTGGTCACGATAACTGCCTTCGGATCGGCCATAGCCGATGAACGCATCGTATTCCCAGCCGCCGATGAAGTCGCCGCGCAGGCCGGCGAAGGCGTTGTAACGACTGATATCGATCTTCGTGCTCGGGTCGAGGATCTCATAGGTAGGCAACACCGGCTGCGCAAAACGGAAACCTGGCGGCAGGCCCGTTGCATTGAACGGATTGAGCGGATTCGGCGCGCCATTCGGACCGAGTTCCTCGACAAACGGAAAAAACTGCCGATAGCCGCCGAGGATATCGGTGCTGCGGCTGTTCCAGTAAGCCTCGTAATACGCCGTGCTCTGGCCGCCGCCGAGATCGAAATCGAGCTGACCAAACGACGTCAAGGAGAACAGCTTGCTCTTCGGCTGCAGGTCTTCGACTGCCGGGCTGCGAAGATCGTTGTAGTAGGCGCCGTCGTTGTCGAACAGCGGGTTCAGGGGAGGCGTACTCATTGTTGTCGCCGGGGGCGAGATCGGGCTGAGGCCGTTCAGCGGCAGGCGGGTGTAGA
Organism: Steroidobacterales bacterium; assembly: GCA_038210215.1. Classification (GTDB taxonomy): domain Bacteria; phylum Pseudomonadota; class Gammaproteobacteria; order Steroidobacterales; family Steroidobacteraceae; genus UBA964. Next base: position 64,123 of record JBBQWY010000002.1, on the reverse strand, counting down.
ACGGGATACCAAACACGCCGTTGACGCGCGGGTCAAAATAACGGTTGGCTGGCGTGGGCGTGGCCAGCGAGGGTTCGTAACGCAGAAAACCGAGAGCGGTATTCGCGAGACCGTAAATGAAGCCGAGGCACAGCGGCTCGCCGGTAAACGGATCCGTGTTGTCGATGACGCCGTCGCCATCCTGGTCCGTGATGCGCGGATCGCGATCGCAGGAGAGCCAGTCACGCGATGTACGGGTCAGGTTCTGCTGCTCCGCGTAGTTCGCGGAAATCGAGAACGAACCGCGGTCGAAGACCTGTCCAAAGGAACCATCGAATGAGTAGCGCGAGCCGTCTAATTCATCGCTGGTGCTCGTCTGCACGTTCAGCTGGAATCCGTCGAGCGACTCTTTGGTAATGATGTTGATGACGCCGGCCACCGCGTCTGCGCCGTAAACCGAGGATGCGCCGTCCTTGAGAATCTCGATGCGAGAAATCGTCGAACTCGGGATGGCTGTGAAATCGACCGTATTGGTGCGGCCCTGGATACCAGAGGGTGACCAACGCTTGCCATTGACCAACACGAGCGTGCGCTGCGCACCCAGGCCACGCAGGGAGATGGAGTTCGCGCCCGGCCCACCGTCCGTAATGAAGCCACTGAATGCGTCGGTGACCTGCTGGCCAGCCGCTGCCGTCGAACCACGAAGGATTTCCTCGGTCGAAATGAGACCAGCGAGCGCGCTGCGCTCGGCCGTGATGATTGTCACCGGCGACGCGCTCGTGAATTCAGTTCGGCGAATGCGCGAGCCGGTGATGACTACTTCAGCAACCTCCGCGGCCTCCGGCTCGTCTTTCTCGACGGTGGGCGTAGGTTCGGAAGGTGTCGGTGTCTGCTGCGCTGCTGCGAAAGGGACAGCCAACGCGAGTCCAAATACGAGTGCGGCAAGACGCTTTCGCGCCAGCGAAAATGTAACCATGTTCATCAAGCTCCCGGTAAGGCGTTGAATGTCGCTTCCCGCCCTCCCCAAGATAACGATGGCGGTTGCTGTCGAAAGCGCGAGCATCGATTGCGTGTAAGCTTAATCGCACTGACAAATATCGGTCAAAATTTCTTCATATTTTTGTTACATTTCTGCAACACTGAGTGGCGGTCGAAATTCACGCTGGATGCTGGCCTTGGAAACGCTCAACCACGAGGAGCCGGACAAATGGACTTGAAGATCAAGTGCTTCAGCTCATATTCCGCTTCGGCAAAGCGCAATCACCGCTCGCTGCCACACTTCACATTGCTCGCTGCGCTGTCAGTTGTCGCAGCATTCGGGCTGCCGACGCACAGCCAAGCCGCGCCGATAGCAATTCAGGCCTGGGTGCATGACCCGGTGTTTGCGGGCGTGGCCCTGTCACCGGACGGAAAGCATCTGTCTGCCGTGTCTCCGCCTTCCATCGATGCCGTCCCGCAGGTCGCAGTCTGGAAAGCCGACGACCTCTCTCAGCCTCCGCTACGGTTTGACCTCAAGGCGAAGGACGGCGGCCGCTGGAAACCCCAGGGCGCTTTCTGGCTGAACAGCGAGTCGCTCTATGTTTCCGGCGTGCAGACGTTCGACGTCAATGTCGGGGCGCGCACGATCAAGACGTTTCGTGCCAAGGCGTTTGTATGGGATCTCGGCAAGGGCCGATTGCTGGAGCCCTTTGGGGGTGGCGGCAGTTCGCTAGACGATCTGATCAGTTCGTTGACCATCATTGATCGTTTGCCCTTGGACGATACCAAAGTGCTGGTTGCGGCAGGTACTTTCGAGGGCGCGACTGACATTTACGAGATGGATCTCAAATCTTACCGGCTCAAGCGCGTCTTCCGCGGCGCGACGGGTAGCTCAGCGTTTACAGACCTTTCAGGAGAAGTGCGCGGACGCACGAAATTCGAAGGAGACGGCGAAACAGCGCGAATCGAGTTCGAAGTTCGCAAGGTTGGCAGTAACGATTGGACGCCAGCTGGAAGTTTCTTCGCGCGCGACCGTCAGGGACCGCAACCCCTCGGTTTCTCCAAGGACCCAAATGTGCTCTACATGAGCGACAACAAGGACCGGGAAGTCGCTGCTGTCCGCGAGTACCGTCTCGACACTGGAGAGTTGAGTGAACCGATCTTTGCGCATCAGAAGTACGATGCAACAGGCGTCTTATTAGGGCAGACAAAGAAGAAGTTCGGCGAGTTGCTGGGATTCAGATATTACGGCGCCGACCTTGCCACGTACTGGGTCGATGCCGATCGCCTTGCGCTGCAGCGCGGCTTGAACGAAGCGTTTCCCGGCATGACTGTCTCGCTGGGTAGTTTCTCTGATGATGAAAGCCGCGCGATCATCTTTGTATCGAGCTCAAATGACCCCGGCAGTTACTACCTCTACGATGCCGCGAAGGGCCTTACCGCACTCGGGCGACCGCGACCGCTGCTCGACCCCGCAAAACTCGCCAGCACAGAACTGGTTTCCTACCAAGCTCGCGACGGACTGACCATCCCGGCGTTCCTGACGATCCCGAAAACCGGCAGCAAGCCTTTCCCAGCGGTTGTGATGCCCCACGGCGGACCGTGGGCACGTGACGACATGGGTTTCGATACCTGGCGGCAGTTTCTGGCCGATCGCGGCTACGTCGTCCTGCAGCCTCAGTATCGTGGCTCAGACGGATGGGGCCAGACGCTTTGGCGGGCCGGGGATCGCGAATGGGGCCAGAAGATGCAGGACGATAAGGACGACGGCGCCCAGTGGCTCGTCGACCAGGGGCTCGTCGCGAAGGATCGAATCGCGATGTACGGTTTCTCCTACGGCGGCTATGCGGCAATGGCGGCAATCGTGCGGCCCAACCCACCCTATCAGTGCGCGATTGCCGGCGCGGGACTGTCGGAACTGCGGACCTTTGACAAGATCACCTTTGAAACGCGCTTTGGGCGCGAGTTCCAGAATCCGACCATCGCAGGATTGTCGCCGCTTGATGTCGTGGAACAGGCTTCGATTCCAATCATGATCTTCCACGGCGACCGTGATCAGATCGTGCCGATCGAACAATCAGAGAAGTACTACGCTGCGCTTAAGAAAGCCGGCAAGAACGTCCAGTACATCGAAATCGACGACTATGGACACGGGCCGTCTTTATCCATCGCGAAGCAGGCGCAGGTTCTCGAGATTCTCGAGACCTATCTGGCACGCGACTGCGGACCGGGCGGCCTCTAGTTCAGCGCATCTCGTCCAAGGCAAGGCGCGCCGCAAACGCCAGCGTGCGTCGCGCCTTGTAGACGATCGGGTAATCAATGAAGAACCCATTGAGCTGAATCGAAGCCGAGCCCTCGGCCTCGGCGGCCTCGAAGGTCGCGATCACGGCGCGCGCGTGCGCGATCTCCTCGGGGCTCGGGGTGAACGCTGAGTTGCAGGGTTCAACCTGGTCGGGGTGAATGCAAAGCTTGCCGGCGAATCCCATCCGCCGGCCGTTGAGCGCGGAGCGCACGAACCGCTCGGGGTCGCGGATCTGGATCACGACCGTATCGATGGGTGGCTCAATGCCTGCGATCCTCGAGGCGTGCGAGAGTTTGGCACGGGCGTAACTGAGTTCGTGTTCTTCAAACGTCCAGATCAGATCGAGATCATTGGTGTAGTCCCCACCACCAAATGCCAGCCTGCGCACGCGCTGGCCTGCTGCCGCAATCGCAGCAGCGTTCTCGACGCCGGCCGCAGTTTCGACCAGCGGCATCAGATCGATGGAACCGGGTTTCATGCCCTGCTGTCGCTCCAACTCACCGAGACGCTCGCTGACAATGCGCAAAGGTTCTGGCGATTCTGTCTTGGGCAATACGATGCCGTTCAGCCACGGCCCCACCACGGCATCGAGATCGCCGAGGCACCAGCGCGAGTCGAAACTGTTGACGCGGATATAGCCCAGCATGCTGCGCGACCGCTGCATCGCCGCGACGACGACGGCGCGCGTTGCCTCCTTCTCGGTGACGGCCACGGCATCCTCGAGATCGAGGATCACGACGTCGGCCTTGGTGCCGAAAACCTTGTCGACCTTGCGCGGATGGTTCCCCGGCGCGAACAGAAAACTCCTGAGTCCCATCGGCATGACGCGTTGATCCATAATCGCCCCCTCATTCAGCGCCAGTCGCGCTCCAGCTGCATGGAATAACTGTACCGGTCGGCCGGGTGTCGCGACACGGTGACCTCGAAAACCTTGCCGCCGCGGCCGGTGTAGCGGCGGATCGTCGTCAGTGCGGGCGTGCCCTCCTTGACCTTCAGCGCCGCGGCGATCTCGCCGCCCAGCACGTCGCCGCGCAGGTCGACGCGAACCGATTCGACATGTTCACCGAACTGCTGTTCGACCAACTGGGCGACGAGACCACCCTGCCGACCCACGTTGGACGCCACACCTGCGTACTCCGGCAACAGATAGATGTCAGTCCACGCCAGCGCGCGGGCAGTGCCGGCGACGCGCCGCAGTGCGCTGATCTTTGTCCAGCGCGTACCGGGAGTACATTCAAGCAGGGCCGCGAGCCGCCGGTCGGCACGCAGTTCGCCGCTCGCCTGCACGACCAGCCTGCTCTGACGCGGGTACTGCATCAGCGCTGCTGGCGAGGTGACTTGCTGTACATAGGCCTTGCTGGCGGCCCTGGCACCGGGACGCCTGGGCCGGCGCGCCTGAACCCGCGTTCCGACACCTGCACGCCGCTCGATCAGCCCTTCGCTTTCCACGACCTGGAGCGCCGAACGCACCGTGTGCCGGCTGACATCAAAGCGTTGCATCAGTTCGAGCTCGCCGGGCAGCCGTTCGCCGACAGCAAGGTCCCCGCGGCGGATGCGGCTGATCAACTCATTGGCAATCTGTCGGTAGCGCGTTGACATCACGATGGCGCGAACCTAGCATTTGTCCGGACATTTGCCCACTCCCCCCCAAGTGCCCACTCCTCCAAGTCCATCCCGAGGCCCCGTGACCCACACTGCCAAAGAGATCGGCCCGCAGCGCTTCCGCGAGTCCTTCGGGCGTTGCTACGAAGACTTCACTGTCGGCGATGTCTACGAACATCGACCGGGCCGGACGATCAGCGAAGCGGACAACACCTGGTTCACGCTGCTGACCATGAACACGCATCCGATGCACTTCGATGCCGAGTACGCCAAGGCTTCGGAGTTCGGCCGCTGCATCGTCTGCTCACCCCTGACGGTCGCGCTGCTGGTCGGCATGAGCGTGACGGACGTCAGCCAGAAAGCGATCGCGAATCTGGGCTGGCGCGATATCAAATTGACCGCACCGGTATTCGCCGGCGATACGCTGTACGGCGAGTCGGAGGTGCTCGAGAAGCGGGAATCGAAATCGCGCCCCACGGCTGGCCTCGTGACAGTGCGCACGACGGGCCGCAACCAGGACGGCACAGTCGTCTGCGTATTCGACCGCACGATCCTGGTCACCAAGCGCGGCCACTCGATCGAAGACAAGATCGGCTACTGAGGAGATCACCATGGCCGCAGCTCTGGAACAGGAACGAAGTGATTTCGAGTCGGACGTGCTGGCTGCGATCGATGTCTGGGTCGAGAAGGCGCTACGTCCCGTCGCGAAGCACTTTGACCACCGTGATGAGTATCCGACAGACATCGTTGAACAGATGAAGGAACTCGGCCTGTTCGGCGCCACCATCGCAACTGAATACGGCGGCCTCGGTCTTTCTGCCTCGACCTATGCGAGGATCGTGCTGTCGATGTCGTCGGTCTGGATGGCGCCCGTCGGAATCTTCAACTCGCACCTGATCATGGCGGCCTGCGTGCAACGCCACGGCACTGAAACGCAGAAGAAGCACTGGCTGCCTCGATTCGCGACCGGCGAGCTGCGCGGCGGCATCGGACTCACCGAACCGAACGCGGGCACCGATCTGCAGAGTATCCGCAGCACCGCCCGCCGCGATGGCGATCATTACCTGATCAACGGCACCAAGACCTGGATCACCAACGGCGTCTACGGCAGCGTGTTCGGCGTGCTGGTCAAGACCGATCCCAACGCGACGCCGCGGCACAAGGGCATGAGCATGTTCCTGTGCGAAAAGGGTCCGGGCTTCGAGTCCACCAAGAAGATCCGCAAGCTCGGCTACAAGGCGATCGACAGTGCCGAACTGGTGTTCGACAACCACCGTGTTCCGGCCAGTCAATTGATCGGCGGCGAAGAAGGCCAGGGATTCAAGCAGGCCATCGCGGGCCTCGAGCTCGGCCGCATCAACGTTGCGGCACGTGGCGCCGGCATCGCGCAGGGTGCATTGAGCGAGGCGCTGCGCTACGCACAGCAGCGCGAAACCTTCGGCAAACCGATTGCGCAGCACCAGGCGATCCAGCTGAAGCTTGCCGACATGGCGACGCGTGTCGAAGCCTCCAAGCTGCTGATCGAGCAGGCAGCGCGCAAATACGACACCGGTGAGCGCTGCGATCTCGAGTCGAGCATGGCCAAGTTGTTCGCGTCCGAGGCGGGTGTCGAAAACAGTCTCGAAGCCATGCGCATCTTCGGCGGCTACAGCTATTCAACCGACTTCGACATCGAACGCTTCTATCGCGACGCGCCGCTGATGTGCATTGGCGAGGGCACCAATGAGATGCAGCGGATCATCATTGCGCGCCAACTGCTCGAACGAAACCCAATCTAGACCCGCAATGACCAAGACCGCCGCCGCGCCGACCCTGCCACTGGTGGGATTCAGGATCCTGACGTTCGAAAATTTTGGCGCCGGACCGTTCGGGTCGATGTATCTCGCCGACCTCGGTGCCGAGGTCATCAAGATCGAGAATCGCGATCAAGGGGGCGACGCGACGCGCGGCATGGGTCCGTTCTTTCTCGGCGAGAACGACAGCCACTTCTTTCAGACGTTCAATCTCAACAAACGCAGCGTCACGCTGAACCTGAAGACGCCGCGCGGCCAGCAAGTGTTCCACAAGCTGGCCGCGACCTCCCACGCCGTGATGAACAACCTGCGTGGCGATCAGCCCGAGAAACTCGGCCTGACCTACGATGCGCTGAAAAGCGTCAACCCGCGGCTGGTCTGCGCGCATCTGTCGGCCTATGGCCGCGACAACGAGCGCAAGGCCTGGCCCGGCTACGACTACCTGATGCAGGCCGAGGCCGGCTACCTGCACCTGACCGGCGAGCCCGGCACGCCGCCCGCACGCATGGGCCTGTCGATCATCGACTTCATGACCGGCATCACGACCGCAGTGGCGCTGCTGGCCGCGCTGCTCGGCGTGGCACGCGATGGGCACGGTCGCGACCTCGACGTCAGCCTGTTCGACGTCGCACTGCATCAGCTGAGCTATCCCGGCACCTGGTTCCTGAATGAGCGGCTCGCGACCGGCCGGCTGGCGCGCAGCGCGCACCCCTCTGCAACCCCGGTGCAGCTGTTCAGGACACAGGACGGCTGGATTTTCATCATGTGCATGACCGAGAAGTTCTGGGTCGAGCTGATGAAAGTGCTCCAAGCACCACAGGTCGCGACCGATCCGCGCTTTGCGAACCTCGAGCAGCGTCGCCTCAACCGCGATGCGCTGACACCGGTACTCGACGCGTTGTTCGAGACCTACAGCACCGCCGCGTGGCTGCAGAAGCTGCGCGGCGTGCTGCCGGCGGCACCGGTCTATGACATGCAGCAGGCCCTCAACAGCGATTTTCCAACCCGGATCGGCATGATCCGCAGCACACCCCACCCGACGCGTGCGGACTTTCGCAGCTTCGCGAACCCGATCAAGCTCGATGGTCAGCGTCTGCCAGCCAGACCCGGGGCTGCGCTTGGCGCCGATACGGATGCGGTGTTGAGCGAGCTCGGTTACTCGGACATCGACCTGCAACAGCTGCGCGCTGCCAAAGTAATCTGACCTGGTGATCTGAGATGAAGCTGGAAGGTTTGCGCGTGATCGACCTGTCGCTGTTCCTGCCGGGACCGCACCTGACCATGATGATGGCCGACCACGGCGCCGAGGTCATCAAGGTCGAACCGCCGGGTGAAGGCGAGCCCAACCGGCATCTCGGTCCGCGCGAGGGCCAGGGCGAGCACGAGTTCAGCGTCTACTTCCGCAACACGCATCGCGGCAAGAAGAGTCTGTGCCTGAACCTCAAGGACAGCGCACAGCGCGAAGCGCTGCTGAAACTATGCGAAACCGCCGATGTGTTCGTCGAGGCTTTTCGGCCCGGGGTGGTGAACCGCCTCGGCGTCGGCTACCGGGACATCGCGGCGCGCAACCCGCGGATCGTCTACTGCTCGATCGCCGCCTTCGGCCAGAACGGCCCCTGCCGTGATGTGCCAGCGCACGACCTGGCCACCGAAGCGCTCGCCGGAGTCGTCAGCCTGAACCTCGGCAATGACGGCCAGCCGACCATGCCGCATGTGCCAGCGGCCGACATGGCCGCCTCGATGCTCGCATTTGGCGGCATCATGATGGCGCTGTATCGCCGCGAGAAAACCGGGCTGGGCGACTACCTCGATATCGCAATGCACGATTCGATCCTCGCCTGGACGCCCAATGTGCTGGGCGAGGTGTTCGCGAACAAACGTCCTCCGGTCGTCAAACACGAGCGCACCTTCGGCGGCAGCGCGTTCTACCAGATCTATGCAGCGCGCGACGGCCGCCACATCGTGCTCGGCGGACAGGAGCCGAAGTTCATCCGCAATCTGCTCAACGAGCTCGGGCGGCCGGAATTCATCGAGCTCTGCGAGCGTGGCCCTGGCCCGCATCAGAAACCGGTCATCGACTATCTTGGTGGCGTGTTCGCGACCAAGTCACAGGCCGAATGGGTGGAGTGGTTTGCAGGGCGGGACATCTGCTTTGCACCAGTACTCAATCTGCGCGAAGCCTTCGATCATCCGCAGGCCGCCGCGCGCGAGATGCATCTGGTCGACAGCGACGGCCATGAGCATATCGGCATCCCGATCAAGTTTGCCCGCGAACCGGGTCGCGTGAACTTCAAGCTGCCGAAACTCGGCGAGCACAACCGGGACTACTTGGGGGAAAGCGTCACCAGCTCCACGCCCTCTTCGACCCGGTCGCCAACGGAGAAGTGAACGGCCAGCACCGTGCCCGCCGCGGCGGCGCGCAGGGTGTGCTCCATCTTCATCGCTTCAACGGCGATCAACGGCGCATGGGCAGCGACTTGTTCACCGACGGCGACGTGCACGCTCACCACGACTCCCGGCATCGGTGACCGGGCGCAGCCCGAATCGCCGCTGGCACTGCGCGGTCGGGCCAGCGCCTGCCGAGGTCGCAGGGTCCAGCTGCGATAGCCCTGGATTGCAATCACGGCACCGTCGGGTCGTGCCAGGCAAGTCAGCGCAAAATGGCTGCCGTCGATCGTCGCGGTGATCTGCGCAGCGTTGATCGCCAGCTGTTCGATGGCCAACTGTTCGATGACCAGCGTCTGAGCGTCGATCTGCACTTTGGCACCCTGGCACGTAGGCGCGATCTGTGCCGACCAGAGGCGTTTGGCCGATTCGAGTTGGCACTCAATCCGCGGCGGCTGATTCAAGCGCCAGCCATCACGAGCGGCCCAAGGAGAGTACCAGGGAGAGTACGAGGGCGAGGCTGACGCTTCATCAGCAACCGCGCCGTTCAGCGCATGCAGCATCACAAGCGCCACGATCGCTGCGGGCGGATCACCGGGCGCCGCCTTGGCGGCCAGATCTCGCGTCGCAATCAAGCGCGTATCCAGTGCACCCGCCGTGAAATCGGCGTCCAGCGCAATCTGCCGCAGCAGCGCCAGATTGGTCGTGACCCCGGCGATCTCGCAAGCCTCCAGCGCGCGCAACAGGCGCCGCAACGCAGAGGGCCGATCGGCATCATGGACGATCAGCTTGGCGATCAGCGGATCGTAGTGCACGGTGATCTCATCACCGCTGCGCACACCGGTGTCGATCCGCAGCTGCGGATCCGGCTCGGGGAATTTCCAGTGCAGCAGTCGTCCGGGCGACGGCAGAAAACCCTGCGAAGGGTCTTCCGCATAAATGCGCGCCTCGATCGCGTGGCCGCGTGGTCGCGTCGGCAGGCTGTCCACGGGCAGCGCTTCGCCCGCCGCAACGCGCAGCTGCCATTCAACCAGGTCCACCCCCGTGATCATCTCGGTTACCGGGTGCTCGACCTGCAGGCGCGTGTTCATTTCGATGAAGTGAAACTGCTGCTCGGCATACAGGAACTCGACGGTCCCAGCCCCCACGTAGTCGACCGCGCGGGCCGCACTGACGGCGGCCTCGATCATCTGCGCGCGCAGCGCATCGGGAATACCGGGGGCCGGCGCTTCCTCGATGACCTTCTGATGCCGGCGTTGCATCGAGCAGTCGCGATCGAACAGCGCGATGCACTGACCCTGCTGATCAGCGAATACCTGGACCTCGACATGCCGGGCGCGCTCGAAATACTTCTCGAGCAGCAGCGTCGGGTCGCCAAAGGCCGCCTGTGCTTCGCGGCGCGCGGCCTCGACCGCCTCACGCAAGGCTGCGGCGGAATCGACAATGCGCATTCCCTTGCCCCCGCCGCCGGCCGACGCCTTCACGAGCACCGGATAGCCGATCTGCGCCGCTTCGGTGCGCAGTCGTTCGAACGATTGATCCTCGCCGTGATAGCCCGGCACCAGTGGCACGCCCGCGGCGGCCATCAGTCGTTTCGATTCGGACTTCGAGCCCATCGCACGAATGGCGGCGGCAGGCGGCCCGACGAAGATCCGCCCTGCCTCGGCGCAGGCGGCGGCAAACTCGGCGCTCTCGGACAGAAATCCGTAGCCGGGATGAATCGCCGCCGCTGCGCTGCGTTCTGCGGCAGCCAGAATCGCATCGATACGCAGATAGCTCTGGCTGGCCGGTGGCGGGCCGATGCACAGCGCTTCGTCCGCCAGCTGCACATGCATGGCATGCGCATCTGCCTCCGAATAGACAGCCACCGTCCGCAAACCAAGCCGTCGCGCCGTGCGCAGCACGCGCACGGCGATTTCGCCGCGGTTGGCGACCAGCAACGAATCAAACATCGCTGGTCCAGATGGGTTTGCGCTTGTCGAGAAAGGCGCGAATCCCTTCCTGGCCTTCTGGCGAACGGCGCAGGTCCGCAATGCGACCGGCGGTCAGCGCACCCAGATCAAGATCGCTGCCGGCATCGCGGATGTCGTGCAGCAACAGCTTCGCGGCGCTGTGCGCCTGCGGCCCGCCTGCCGCGAGGCTTGCGAGCAGTTCTGTCAGGCGTGCCTCGAATCCGGCTGCCTCGACCACCTCATGCAGCAGGCCGAGACGCACGGCTTCGCGCGCATCGAAGGTTTCGGCAGTCAGGAAATAGCGGCGGCTCGCGCGCTCACCCATCGCGCGAATCACGTACGGCGAAATCACCGCCGGCACGAGACCGAGACGGACTTCGCTGAGGGCAAACCGCGCGCTGTCGATCCCGATCGCGATATCGCAGGCCGCGATCAGGCCCACGCCGCCGCCGTAGGCAGGCCCCTGCACCACCGCGACGACCGGGTGCGGGAAGCGGTCGAGCCGCTCCAGCATGCGCGCAAAGCGCAACGCGTCGCTGTAGTTGTCGCTGGTCGACGCCTCGGCCATCCGCGCCATCCAGCGCAGGTCGGCGCCGGCCGAAAAGCTGCGACCCGCTGCGCGCAGCAACAGCACGCGCACCCTGGAATCCTGCTCGGCGGCGGCCAGCGCCGCATCGAGCTCGGCGATCATCTCATCGTCGAACGCGTTGTGGACTTCCGCTCGATTCAGGACCAGATCGAGGCGACCATTTGCATGCCATTGGGTTGCGACTGCACTCATGCTGACCTCACATGCGAAACACGCCAAAGCGCGTCGGCAAGACCTCAGCGTGCGCCGCTGCTGCGAGCCCGAGTGACAACACACGTCGCGTGTCCAGTGGATCGATGACGCCGTCGTCCCAGAGCCGCGCGCTCGCATAGTAGGGGTGGCCCTGCCGTTCGTACTGGTCGCGTATCGGCGCCTTGAAAGCCAGCTCATCGGCCTCGCTCCAGCTTTTGCCCGCCGCTTCCAGTGAATCGCGCCGCACCTGCGCGAGCACCGCCGCCGCCTGGTCACCGCCCATGACCGAGATCCGCGCATTCGGCCAGGTCCACAGGAATCGCGGCGAGAACGCTCGGCCACACATTCCGTAGTTGCCGGCGCCGAAGGATCCGCCAATGATCACCGTAAGCTTCGGCACCTGCGCGCAGGACACCGCCGTGACGAGCTTGGCGCCGTCCTTGGCGATGCCGCCGGCCTCATAACGGCTGCCGACCATGAAGCCGGTGATGTTCTGCAGAAACACCAGCGGAATCTGCCGCTGGCAGCACAGCTCGACGAAGTGCGTGCCCTTCAGCGCGGACTCGCTGAACAGGATGCCGTTGTTGGCAACGATGCCGATCTCGTAGCCCGACAGCCGCGCAAAACCGCACACCAGCGTTGCGCCGTACAAGGGCTTGAACTCCGCGAAACGACTGCCATCGACGATGCGGCCGATGACTTCACGAACATCGAACGGCTGGCGGGAGTCGGTCGGGACGATACCGTAAAGATCCTGCGGATCGAGTTGCGGCAGCTCAGCGGATGCAGCGGGACGCAAGGCGGGTGCCGGTGGCGAGAAAAAGCTGACTGCCCGTCGCGCCAGCGAGAGCGCGTGCGCATCGTCATCGGCCACATGATCGACGACTCCGGAACGACGCGCGTGCACCTCGGCGCCGCCCAACTCTTCGGCACTGACGACCTCGCCCGTTGCGGCACGGACCAGCGGCGGGCCGCCGAGGAAGATCGTGCCCTGGTTACGCACGATGATGGATTCGTCCGCCATCGCCGGCACGTACGCACCGCCAGCCGTGCAGCTACCCATCACGACGGCCAGCTGTGCGATACCGGCTGCGGACAGATTCGCCTGGTTGAAGAAGATCCGGCCGAAGTGGTCCCGGTCCGGGAACACCTGATCCTGGTGCGGCAGATGCGCACCGCCTGAATCGACCAGGTAAACGCAGGGCAAACGGTTCTGCGCTGCAATTTCCTGTGCGCGCAGATGCTTCTTGACCGTCAACGGAAAGTACGTGCCACCCTTGACCGTTGCATCGTTGGCAACAATCACGCACTCGCGCCCGGCAATGCGGCCGATGCCGGTAATGAGGCCCGCAGCGGGGACTGGCTCATCGTAGACATCGAGTGCCGCGAGTTGCGACAGCTCAAGGAAGGGCGTGCCCGGATCGAGCAGACGTTGCACGCGCTCGCGCGGCAGCAGTTTGCCGCGCTGCAGATGACGCGCCCTGGCCGTCTCCGACCCCCCTGCCTCAATGCGCGCAACCTGCTGCCGGAGCTCATCGACGAGCCGCAGCATGGCAGCGCGATTGGCCCTGAAAGCATTGGACTTGCGGTCCAGTGCTGAACCGAGCGGAGCGGTCTCCGACACGTTCGAGCCCATTGCAGCCTCTCAATAATTGTCCGACAATCGGATCATACGGGACTGCAGGACCAAGACTCAATGGGCAAATTCACAGACCTCGGACCGGACCTCGGGCTGGGGGATGACCTGAACGCACTGCGCGACCACGTCACGAGGCTCGCCGCCGAGCAGATCGCGCCGCGCGCTGAGGAGATTGACCGCAGCAACGACTTCCCGCGCGATCTGTGGCCCTTGCTGGGCGCCCAGGGCCTACTCGGCATCACGGTCGCGGAGCGCTGGGGCGGCGCTGAACTCGGCTATCTGGCGCACACGGTCGCGATGGAGGAGATCTCGCGGGCATCGGGTTCGGTGGGTCTTAGCTACGGCGCCCACTCCAATCTCTGCGTCAACCAGCTGGCGCTGAACGGCACCGACGCCCAGCGTGATCGCTACCTGCCGAAGCTCGTCAGTGGCGAGCACGTCGGCGCACTGGCCATGTCCGAGCCCGGCGCCGGCTCCGATGTCGTCTCGATGCGGCTGGCCGCAAGGCGCAACGGCGACCACTTCGTGCTCGACGGCCAGAAGATGTGGATCACGAATGGCCCCGATGCCGACGTGTTGGTCGTCTATGCAAAGACGACGCCTGCCGCCGGTGCACGCGGCATTACCGCGTTCATCGTCGAACGCGGCCAGGCCGGCTTCACGACCGCACAGAAGCTGGACAAACTCGGCATGCGTGGCTCGAACACCTGCGAACTGGTGTTTGAAGGCTGCGAAGTTCCCGTCGAGAACGTGCTCGGCACGGTGGACGGGGGCGTCGCGGTGCTGATGAGCGGTCTTGATTTCGAACGGGTCGTGCTCGCGGGCGGTCCGCTCGGACTGATGGCCGCGGCGCTCGACCTGGTGCTCCCCTATGTGCGGGAGCGCCAGCAGTTCGGTCAGCCGATCGGGCATTTCCAGTTGATCCAGGCGAAGATCGCCGATCTGTACACGGAGCTGACCGCCAGCCGCGCCTACGTCTATGCGATCGCGCGCGCCTGCGATGCCGGCCGCGTGCAGCGCCGCGACGCCGCCGGCTGCATCCTGTTCGCCGCCGAGCGCGCCACCCGCGCGGCGCTGGAGGCGATCCAGATCCTCGGCGGCAACGGCTACATCAACGACTATCCGGCCGGACGGCTGCTGCGCGATGCCAAGCTGTACGAGATCGGCGCGGGCACCCAGGAAATCCGCCGGATGCTGATTGGCCGCGAACTGTTCGACGCCGGATGAGTGCCGGGTTCTCGCCGCTGCTGCTTGAACCCGCCTATCGCCGGGTCGCGACGGAGATCGCGACGCGCATTCTCGATCGACGCCTGGCCGAGGGCGAAGCACTGCCCACTGAGACCGCCCTCGCCGCGCAACTCGGCGTCAACCGCTCGACGCTGCGGGAAGCGCTGCGCGAGCTCGAAAGCGACGGCCTGGTCGGCAGGCGTCGCGGCACGAAGCGCCTGGTCGTCACGCGCCCGCAGACCACCGCAGTCACGGAACGCATCAGCCGTGATCTGGCACTCAACGAGGTGACCGTGCTCGAGTTGTGGGAGACGCTGACCATGCTGGCGCCGCCTGCCGCCGAGACGGCTGCACGGCGCCGCTCGGCAGGGGATATCGCGGCGATGAGCGCCGCGAACCAGACTCTCGTGCAGACCCGCGGGCGCGGTGCCGCGGATGTACAGGCTGTCAGCGAGTTCTTTCGCGCCATCGTCGCTGCGACGGGTAACCGTTCGCTGTCACTCGCATTTTCGCCAACGCTGCGACTGCTGGAACAATCGCTAAAAATGATGATCGACCGCGTACCGCAGGCGCGAACGAGAATTATCACCGCGCAGCGTGAGCTGCTCGCTGCCGTCGAGGCGCGGGACGCCGTTCGCGCCGCGGAGTGGATGCGCAAGCATATTCGCGACTTCCGCCGCGGTTTCGAGCTCGCGGGCATCGAGCTCGAACGGCGGGTAACCTGGCGGCGCCGCACGCCACCGCGCGCCGCAGTAAAATAGCGTCCCTCATTGCCGCTGTTTCAGGCCAACCATGTTCGAAGCCCTCGCGCGCGTTCCCGAAGATCCGCTACTGGCTGTCACCACCGCATTTCGCACCGACCCGAGCGCGGACAAGATCGACCTCGGCGTCGGCGTCTACCGCGACGACTCGGGCAACACGCCGGTGCCGGCTGCCGTGCAGGAGGCGGAACGCCAGCTGCTCGCGGCTCAGACCAGCAAGACCTATCTGAGCCCCATCGGCAATCCCGGATTCAACCAACGGCTGACCTCTCTGGTACTCGGTGCAGTCGGCGCGTCGCGGGGCGCACAGGCCATCGGTGTGCAGGGTCCGGGCGGCAGTGGCGCGCTGCGACTCGGTGCCGAGCTGCTGCGGCTGGCCCGGCCGGATACGCGCCTGCTCGTCAGCAAACCCACCTGGGCCAATCACATTCCGCTGCTCGGCGGCGCAGGGCTTGCGATCGACTCCTACCCGTACTACGCAATTCACACCCACGGCGTCGATTTCGACGCGATGCTGGCGCAGCTTGAGCAGCAACCCGCCGGCAACACAATCGTGCTGCATGCGTGCTGCCACAACCCGACCGGCGCGGATCTGACGCTGTCGCAGTGGGAAGCGCTGACCGAGATCATCATGCGACGCGAACTACTGCCGTTCATCGATCTGGCCTATCAGGGACTCGCCGATGATCTGGAGACTGACGTCGCCGGGTTGCGCCTGATGTGCGCGCTCGTGCCGGAAGCGCTGATCGCGGTGTCCTGCTCGAAGAACTTCGGCCTGTACCGCGAGCGCACGGGACTGCTGATCGTGCTGACCCCGTCCGGCGAGCGCAGCTCGATCGTCGCGGCGCAACTGGGCCGTGTGGCGCGGACGCTGTACTCGATGCCTCCCGATCACGGCGCCGCGATTGTCGAGCGGGTGCTCAGCGACAGCACGCTGCTGGACAGCTGGAAGCGCGAGCTGGCCACCATGACGCAACGGATCAACGGACTGCGCGCTGCGCTGGCCGACGCGCTGACCGAAGCCACGCAGCTCGACCACAGCTGGATCAAGAGCCAGCGCGGCATGTTCTCGAAGCTCGATCTGCCGGCCGATTCCGTCCGAGCCCTGCGCGATCAGCATCATGTCTTTACGGCACCGGACGGACGGCTGAACATTGCGGGTCTGCGCACCACCACCGTCGAGCGAGTCGCCCACGCGATCGCTGCGGTAAGCCGTGACGCGAACTGACGTGCTGAAACGCTGGCCGCTGCTGCTCCTGCTGTTGCTCGCTGTGGCGGGCGGTGGCTATCTGCTGTGGCAGCGCCTCGGCCCGCCGCAGGTGGCGGGCGCAACGCCGACCCGCGGCGTGGCGCTCGACGCCGTGTACGCGACCGGCCTCGTTGAGCCGTCGCTGGAGATCCGTATCGCGCCGCGCACCCCCGGCCGGCTGGTCGAGCTGCGTGTGGATGAGGGCGACACTGTTCGTGCCGGCCAGCTGCTCGCGAGACTCGAAGACGACGACCTGCGCGCCACAGTCGCGGAGCTCGCAGCCCGGGCCGACTATGCACGCGGCCTGTACCAGCGCAACAGTGAACTACGCGGTAGCGGACTGATTTCACACGATGCGGTGGATCGCGCCCGCACCGACCTGGACGCCGCAAACGCCGCGCTGCGCCGAGCTCGTGACACGCTCAGCCAGATGCGACTGACCGCACCGTCCGCCGGCCGGATCATCCGCCGCGACGGCGAAATCGGCGAGTACCTTCCGGTCAACACGCCGCTGTTCTACATGGCGGGTCCCGAACCGCTGCGCCTGACGGCTGATGTGGACGAGGAAGATGTGCCGCGCATCCAGCGGGGACAGCGCGTGTTGATCCGCAGCGATGCATTTGCCGAACGCGTGTTCGAAGGTCTCGTCGCCGAGATCACGCCGCGGGGCGATCCGGTGGCGCGCTCCTATCGGGTGCGGATCGATTTCGTCGGCGAACATCCGTTGCCGATCGGCATGTCGACCGAGATCAACATCGTGATCGAGGAACGCGAGGACGCGCTGCTGGTACCGGCGAGCGCCGTCGCCGGCGACATCCTGTGGACACTGGACGGCGATCGGGTACGCCGCAAGATCGTCAGGGTCGGGGTACGTTCGCCGGAGCGTGTTGAAATTCTCAGTGGGCTCGGGCCCGACGAGCAGATCGTGCTCGAGCCGCCCAAGGACCTGCACGACGGTCAACGCGTCAAGATTCTGGCGTCAACTGATGAAGCGGTGCCTTCCCCAGCCGTCGAACCGCCATGAAGCTGCACTTCGATATTGCGCTGAGTCACCTGCGGGGTCGCCAGCGCCAGACGATCGTCTCGCTGTTTGGCGTGGTGCTGGGCGTCGGATTCTTTCTGGCCGTCTCGGGGCTGATGCGCGGTTCTGAGCGCGACCTGATCGAGCGGCTCGTCGATACGGCGCCGCACATCAGGGTCAGCGATGAATTCCGCGATCCGAGGCCGCAGCCCGCCCGGACCCTCTACCCGGAAGGCGCGGTGGCGATCCGCGGCGTCAAACCCAGGTCCGAGCGTCGCGGCATCCGTCAGTACAAGCAGAAGCTCGCGACGATCGATGCGATCCGCGGCGTGCAGGCCGCGCCGCTGCTGGTGAGCCAGGCAATCTTCAGCTTCGCCGGACAAGATGAGGCCGTCACGCTGTCTGGAATCATGCCGGCGCGGATGATTGGCGTCAGTGCGATCGAGAATGACATCACCGCCGGGCGGCTCGACGCCATCGACGCAAACCCGAACGGAATCATCATCGGCGAGGCACTGGCCCGCAAGCTGAGCCTGGCGATGAACGACACCGTGAGTGTTGTCTCTCCAGTCGGCAATGTCAGGACGATGAAGATCGTCGGCTTGTTCGCCACCGGCAATGCCGGTTACGACGAATCACAGACCTTCGCGCAACTGACGCGCGTGCAGGCGCTGATGAACCGTCCTGACGTTGCAAACCTGATCATCGTTCGTCTCGACGACGCCTATCGAGCGCAGGATGTCGCACGAACGATCGAAACCGCAACTGGCTACAAGTCGGTCTCGTGGCAGGAGTCGAGCAAGGACCTGCTCGACGCGCTGACGGTACGCAATATCATCATGTATTCCGTGGTCGGCGCGATCCTGCTGGTCGCCTGCTTCGGCATCTACAACGTCATCTCGACGGTAGTCCTCGAAAAGACCCGCGACATTGCAATCCTGAAATCCATGGGATTCCATGCCGGTGATATCCGGCGGATTTTCGTCATCGAAGGCGCACTGATCGGTGTTGCCGGCAGCGCGCTCGGTGTTGCGGTGGGTAGTCTGATGATGCGCGGCGTACAGCGCATAGAGATCAAGCCGCCGGGCTCGGTGGAGTCGATTTCGCTGCCGATCTACTGGGGCTGGGATCAGTTCCTGCTTGCCGCGGCATTCGCAATCCTGTCGGCCGTGTTTGCGGCCTGGTTGCCAGCCCGCAAGGGCGGTCGGGTCCAGCCGGTGGACATTCTGCGCGGCGCGGCCTGACGGCGCGAGCAGCGCTCAGATGAGCATCCTGCGCGCCGAGAAACTGACCCGGAAACTGACTGGGGAAGTGCCCGTTACCCTCGTCGCCGACGCGGATGTCGAAATATCGCGCGGCGAATTCGTCGTGATCCAGGGTCCATCGGGATCGGGAAAATCATCGCTGCTGTATCTTCTCGGTCTGCTCGATCGGCCGACTTCCGGTCGAGTGCTCCTGGATGGCGAGGACACCAGCGGTTTCGACGAGGACCGCATGGCGCAACTGCGTCTGGAAAAACTCGGCTTCGTGTTCCAGTTTCACTTCCTGCTGAACGAATTCAGTGCAGTCGACAACGTCATGATGCCAATGCGGCGGCTGGCGAAGCTGTCACCTGTGCAGCAAAGGGAGCGTGCCCTGCAGCTGCTGCATGATCTTGGACTCGAAGGACAGGAATACAAGCGCCCGAGCCAGCTGTCCGGCGGTCAACGGCAACGGGTCGCGATCGCTCGAGCGCTGGCCAACGACCCGGTGATCGTGCTCGCTGATGAGCCAACCGGTGCGCTTGACTCGAAGTCGAGTGACAACGTACGCAGCATCCTGCGCGCGCTGGCAACCGAACAACATCGCAGCATCATTGCGGTCACTCATGATGCGAATTTCGCCAGCGTCGCGGACCGGCGCATCGAGATTGTCGACGGCCGGATCGTGCCGCCGCC
This sequence comes from Steroidobacterales bacterium, assembly GCA_038210215.1. Classification (GTDB taxonomy): domain Bacteria; phylum Pseudomonadota; class Gammaproteobacteria; order Steroidobacterales; family Steroidobacteraceae; genus UBA964. Next base: position 44,517 of record JBBQWY010000002.1, on the reverse strand, counting down.
GACCTCAACCGCTTCAGCCACCCCGTAGCGCCGGGATCAGCAGTATCGGCACGCTCGACTCCTGCACGACGCGTCGCGCCACTGAACCCATTACCGCTTCTGCAAGCGCGCCCCGACCCTGCGTGCCCATGACAATCTGGTCGACGACAAGGCTCTTCGAGAACTCGACGATCACGCTCGCGGGATCACCCACGCCGATGTGAGGCTCGCAGCAGATGGCGGCTGACTTCAGTTGCCCGAGCGGACCGTCCAGCAACCGCTGCCCTTCCTCGCGATAGTGTTCTTCAATGCTCTGCGGCTTGATGAACAGCTTCACGTTCACGCCGGCCAGCGGCAGCTGCACGGTCAGCAGCTCGACCCGCAAGGCCGGGCGCAGCAGCGCGGCCAGCTCAATGCAGTACTGCAGCGCGCGTTCCGCATGAACCGATCCGTCCGTCGGCACCAGCACCGTATACATGTCAGTCCTCCGTTTCGTCACGACGCGCCAGATCCACCGGTCCCGACTTGGCCGCAGGCGCTGCACGTGCACCGAGCTTGCCCACCGTGATTACGAGCAATGCGCCCACCGCCGGCGCCGCGTACGGCAGCCAGGGTGCCAGTCTCCCGGCGTCTTCACGGATCAGTTCGTCCTGCACGATCATGCTTCCTGCGATCCATCCGAGCAGCGCGGCGCCGCCGAGGATCACCAGCGGAAAACGGTCCATCAACTTGAGGACGAAGCGACTCCCCCACACGATGATCGGTACGCTGACGATCAGACCGAATACTACCAAGCCGACCGAGCCTCGCGCGGCACCGGCAATGCCGATGACATTGTCGAGGCTCATGACGGCGTCGGCGATGATGATGGTCCTGATCGCCACGAGCAGACTACCGCTGGCGGTTATTTCATGGCCGCCTCCATCGTCATGTGGCCGCAGCAGCTTGATGCCGATCCACAGCAGCAGCAGGCCACCGACGATCTTCAGGAAGGGCATCTGCAGCAACTGCAGTGCGAAGAAAATCAGCACGACCCGCAGCGCAATCGCACCAAACATGCCCCAGAAAATTGCCTGGTTACGCTGCTTCTCCGGCAGCCGGCGCGAAGCCAGTGCGATAACAATGGCATTGTCGCCGCCAAGCAGAATATCGATTGCGATGATCTGCCCGACGGCAATCCAGAATTCTGGAGACGCGAAATCCATCACTCAACCGGCGAGCAGCACGGCCTCCGCATGCTCAAGCGCTTCCGGCAGACCATAGATCACCACCACATCGCCCTCACGCAGCTGCGTGTCAGCAGAGGGTTCCCGGCCCAGAATTCCCTGGCGGCGCAGGCCGGTGAACGCGACCTCCGCGCCCTGCTCGCGCACTTCACGGAGCCGCCGCCCAACGGCCCAGGCACCCGGCGGCAGCACCACGGACTTGAGCTCCTCGCGATAGCTATGGTCGTCGCTGATGGCAGCGGCGCCTTCGCGCCGAAAGATATTGCGCAGCAGTGCATAGCGATTCTCCCGAATCCGGCCGACGGTGCGAACTACCCGGGAGACTGGCATGTTCAGCAACATCAGCGTGTGCGAAACGAGCATCAGGCTCGCCTCGAAAGTCTCCGGCACGACTTCGGTCGCTCCGGCATCCATCAATTCCTTCAGGCGCGTGTCGTCCTCGGTTCGGACCAGAATCGGCACATCGGCGCGTTCCGCACGCACGGCGCGCACGATCGCCAGTGAGAAGGTCGGGTTCGCAAAGGTAATGATGACGGCGTTGGCGGTCTCAAGTCCGACCCGATTCAGAACCGCCTCGTCGGTGGAATCGCCGTACATGACCGGATCGCCCGCCTGCCTCGCGGCCCGCACGCGTGCCGGGTCCAGATCCAGCGCGATGTACTCAAAGCCCTGCGACTCGAGCACCCGCGCCACGTTCTGCCCGACCCTGCCGAAGCCGCACAGAATTACATGCTCGCGGGTCGCGAGCTGCGCCGTGGATTGGTCCTCCCGATCGAGCGCCGTGTCCTGCGGCGGACCCTGCTCCCGCAGAAAAAAGCGGGCTATACGCTTGTTGTGTCGCAGCAGCAATGGACTGCTGATCATGCTGAGAATGATGGCGACCAGCAGCGGCTGCGCGATCGCCAGATCCACGGCTCGGCCTTTCAGAAGGATCGTCAGCAGCGCCACGCCGAACTCGCCCCCGACCGACATCACGACGCCGGTGCGTACGGACTTGAATGCCGAGAAGCCGAACAGCCGCGCGCAGCCGGCCATGATCGCGCCCTTGAAAAGAATCATTACGACCAGCAGGCCCACGATCAACCAGAACTGTCCGAGCAGAATGCGCAGGTCGAGCAGCATGCCGACGGTTACAAAGAACAACCCCAGCAGGATGTCGCGAAACGGCTTGATGACCGACTCGACCTGGTGCCGGTACTCGGTCTCGGCGAGCATCATGCCGGCCAGGAACGCGCCGGTGGCCATCGACAATCCGGCCATGTGCGAGGTCCAGGCCGCGCCGAGCGCGACCAGCAGCACGGCCAGCGTGAACACCTCCCGCACCCGGCTGTGCGCAATTTCATACAGCAGCGGTCGCAGCACGTAGCGCCCAGCGAGCAGCACAACGCCCACTGCCACGACGCCGCCCGCTACGGCAGCCCCCACCCTGACGGGCTCGAAGCTGACGTCCTGGGCCACGATCGCACCGGCCAGCACGAGGAATGGCACGAACGCAATGTCCTGGAACAGCACCACGCTGAACGCCAGCCGGCCGTGCGTGCGGTTGAGCTCGGCCTGTTCGGTCAGCACCTGCACGATCACGACCGTCGAGCTCATCGCCACCGCGCCGCCAAGCACGATCGACAACAGCCAAGGTACGCCAAAGAGCTTGGCGACGAGGGCCGCAACACCCGCAGTCAGGAACACCTGCGCGGCGCCCAGCCCGAACACCTCGCGTCGCATCGCGACCATCCGCGGCCACGAGAACTCGAGTCCGAGCGTGAACAGCAAAAAGACGACACCGAGTTCGGCCAATGCTCCGGTGGCCGCTGACTCGCTGACGAGACCGATGGCATGGGGACCCACCGCAAGACCGACCGCGAGATAGCCGAAGATCGTCGGCAGGTTCAGGCGGCGCGCCGCCGTGACCACGACCACCGCCGCCGCGAGCAGGATCAGGACCTGGGCTAAACCTTCTTCGAGCATGCGCGCCACGGTAGGACGCGCGCGCAGCGAACGCAATTGCAGCCGCTCGGCCCGGTCGATCCGAAGCGGACGACCGCAAACCTCAGGCTGGAAAGAAATCGATCGGCTTGTTGGCGGTAATCGTCGCGACGTCCTTGGCCTCGAAGCGGAACAGGCGCACCCGGGCGAGGATCTTGCGCTCGAGCTCGGGGTCGCTCAGTTCGCTGGAGACAACCCGCACCGCAGTGACATCGCCGGTCGGCGAAATCGTGATCTCCAGCACCAGCTTGCCGGCGAGTTCCGGGTTCTCACGCTGCGCGCGGGTGTAGAGCGCGTACAAGGCGCCCTTGTTGCGGTCGAAGACCGTTTCGATCTCCTCACGGCTACGTGAGGGTTTACCACTACCACTGCGCCGAACGTCGCTGCGACCGTCACCCTGGCCCACCACCGACGTCGGTACGGCAACGCTCGCGGTGGTATGCGTGCCGATCGCCCCCACCCCGCCGCCGTAACCGCGGCTCAGGTTGGCCGTGTTGATACCGCCGCTGGCGGTGCCGACCCGCGAGGTGATCAGGTTGCGCTCGGAGCGTACGTCAGGGCCGACCGTGGTCAGGTCTGCCTTGGCAAGCTGGTTCGGATCCACCTGCCGAAGGTCAGCGAGATCATCCTGCAGCGCCAGCAGCCCCACCTGACGCACCTTCTGCTGCACATCCTGTGGCTTCGGCGGCACCGGCGATGGGCGCGGCTGCGCCGGCGCATCCTGCAGCGGTTCCGGCGGCTTGTCTTCCGGCGGCGGTGGCGGCGGAGGCGGTGGCGGCAAAGGCTGGTCGACGATCAGCTGCACGACGCGCTCAGGCAGGTCTGCCGGCGTGCGCAGTGGCGAATCGACCCGCGGCAGCAAGGGGATCAGCGAGCCGAATACCAGGAACGCCAGCAGCAGCCCCCGCTGGATCTTGCGGTAGCGCTCGTCAAGAGCCGCATGCTCGTTCCAGGGCAGCTCGTAATTGCGATAGTAGGGAGCAATCTGCATGCTGGATCTTCCTAACCCGCGCCGCCCGCGCCCGAGCGTGCTGCGACCGTACCCTCGCGCTGAATGGTCGCGAGCGAAACCTTGCCGTAATCCGCATCGGTGCAGGTGGCCATGATCCGCTGCAGCACCCGGAACGGCACGCTCTTGTCGCCCATGATCGTGACTTCGCGCTCGATGATCTCCTCGCGCGCAGCCTGCACCAGTACCAGATCTGCCTGCTCGAGCAGCGCCGCCTTCAGCGGTTCGATCACCCGACTCTCGGCTGCCATCACTTCATCGACGCGTGCAATCGGACGCCCGTTCACGTACAGGTTTTCCTTTGTGACCATCACGACGACGGTCGGGCGTGGCCTCGAGTCGGCAATCGACATCGGAATCGCAATGCTCTTGCTGTTCGGCAGGATGTCGGTATCTGACGAATACACCAGCAGAAATACGACCAGAATCGTCATGATGTCGATGAACGGCACCAGCGCCATGTGGTGGCTCATGCCCCCACGGCCCGGCTTGCGCCGCTTGAGTCGATAGGAAGTTCTCATCGCCGCACTCCTGCGGCACTCGGAGCGCGCGCCAGTGATTCCGCCAGTGCATCACCCGTCAGCGGCGCCTCACCCACGGAGATATCCGGGAACAAATCCGCGCGACGGGAGGTTCCATCGTCGATTTCCCAGATTCGTACCGTGTCCATGATCTGCACCAGCGTGTCGTAGGGCACTTCGGGCGCGAGCAGCACACTGGCGTCGAGCTTGTCCGGAAACCTCGCCTTGACTGCGCGCAGGTACTCCGACAGGCCCACGAAGTCATAGCCGTCAGCGCCGTTCGGCAAGGACTTCATGACGCCGGTCTTGCGATCGGACACATCCACCTTGTCGGCCTGCACGATGACCTCAAGCTGCAGACCCTCCGGCAGCTCCGGCACCGACGAGTTCGGCGCCGGCAGGTTCAGTTCCAGAATCACGGTGCGTGAGAACACCGCCGTGAAAATCAGGAAGAACACGAGGATCACCATCATGTCGATCATCGCGATCAGGTTCAGATCGTCACGCCCGTTCCCGTGGTAACGCGCATGGTTGCGCCTTGCACGGGAAGCGATCTTCGATGCGGCCATGCTGGGAGCTCCTCGGATCAGACCGGGTTGCGGGCCGGTCCACCCATCGTCGGCGCAGCGCGCGGCGGCAGCGGCGGGGTGTGGGCCACCTCACCCTGTCGCTCGGTGATCGAGTTCAGGAACTTGACCACGGCGATCTCGAGACTGTCGACCAGCGTCGTGGTCTTCGCTTCCAGGTACATGTGCGCCAGCATCAGCGTGATGGCGACGCCGAGGCCGGCCGCCGTGTTGTTCATCGCGAGCGAAATCGCCGCCGACAGCAGGTTGGCCTTCTCGGCTGGATTCGCCGACGCGACGGCCGCGAACGCCTTGATCAGGCCGAGGATCGTACCCAGCAGACCGGTCAACATGCCGACGTTCGCCAGCGCTGACAGGAAGTGCGTACGCTTCTCGAGCTGCGGAATGATCTCGAGCAGGCTCTCTTCCATGGCCTTCTCGACATCTTCACGTCGGCGCGCGCTCTGCACGCGGGCGATACCGTACTTGAGCACGTTTGCGATCTGCGCTTCCGAACTCTGGGCGGCCGCCAGCGCCTGCTTGAAGTTGCCACTGCGAAGATGCGGCGTGATCTCTTCCCACAGCGCGCGGTTCTTGGTCGCCTCGCGGGTCAGGTAGATGAAACGCTCGATCGCAATGCCGAGACCGACAAAGAATATCAGCATCAGTGGGTACAGGAAAAATCCGCCGTCGCGGAAAAAATTGAGCACGAGGGTCACGAAATCCACAGGCGCTTACTCCTTTAATGGGGCGCTGCGCGGCGCATAGACAAGCTTCAACAGAATGCGGATCGAACGGCCAAAAAGCTGCGACTCAGCTCTCAGGCCGTGGAGTCCCCGCAGCCGCAGGCGCTGCTGGTGCCGGCCTGTCGGCATCCGGCGACGCTGCGGGCCCGCTGCCTTGCAGAGACTCGAAGTAACGATTCTCTCGACGAAAGACGTCCCGATCGATCGGGGCAAGCACCTCGTCGAGCAGGCTGTTCAGCGGCTTGCCGGCCAGATCACCCAGCTCAGGCCGCCGCCATGGAACGATATACAGCACTTTCGGTAACTCCTGGTTACCAGTGATCTGAGTCGCATCGAGATCGACCCGATCGGTGGTCTGCGGCGCTGGCCGCGGCGCAGAAGTCTCCACCGCCGGGCCGGTTTCAGCATCGAGCGGCTGTGTTTGCTTTGGCGTCGGCACAGGCGTCGTCACAGGCGCAGGCGCAGGCTGCTGCGCCTGCACAGTGGCCGCAAGGCACAGCCCACCGAGCATCGACAGAAGCAACAGATGACGCATTCTAGGAAGCTCCTGCACTGCTGGCCACATCAGAGACCGGCGCCGAGCGACCGGCACGCTGGCGCATTTCAGCGATCCAGCCCGCGACCTGCTTATCGTCGCCGGTCAGATCTCGATATTTCTCCATTTCGATCAGTGCTCCGGCCGGATCGCCGAGGTACAGATCGAGCAGCACGGCGAAGTTGCGGCGCGCCGCCGGCAGCGACGGATCAGCCGTGATGGCCCGCTGATAAGCCTCGCGCGCTGCGGCAAACTTGCCACGCATGCGAAGGGTGGCGCCGAGTTCGTTCCAGGCTGGCGCATGCTGCGAGTTGCGTTCGACGGCTGCACGCAATGATTTCTCCGCGCCCTCCAGATCAGCGGCATTGCGGCGCAGCAGCGCGATGTTGATGTACGGCCCCGGAAGCTCGGGGTATGCCGCCGTCATCGCCCCAAACTCGAGTTCTGCGTCCGCCCCGCGCCCCGTGCGCATCAGCCCGAGCGCGCGATCGAAATCCGCGACCGCCCGCGCCGGAAAACTGCGCGGCGCCGCAACCGGCGCGTCCGCGGTCGGCGGCGCTGCCGGATCAGTCGTGAGATTTGCCGCAGCAATCGGCAGCTGCAGAACCGGCTCATCGAGCTGCGTCACTGCATCCGACAGCAGTTCAGTCTTGCCATAGCGGCCGGGGTTCAGCGTCGCGAGCATCGTGAAGCTCTGGCGTATCGGTTCGTCGTACTGCCCCTCCGCCACACGCTGCACATTCGCCTCATGAAACGCGATCGCCTGCTCCTCGAACGGAAAGGCCTGCTCTTCGAGCAAGGTGTCGTATTCCTCGAGCTCCTCCGTCGAGAGGCCCTTAGGGCGCTCGGACTGCATCACGTCGCCGGCCAGCGTCCGGTACAGCTCAGCCATTTCGAACGTCGCCGCATTGGTGACCCCGGCGACGCGATACTCCGTGGCGTCGCGATAAGCCTTCAATGCCGCCTCGAGCGCCTTGCGCTTGGCCGCAAGGCTGGTGCGCAGCGGTGCGACCAGACGCACGCCGCGAAAGGCGTCGCGCTGCGGCGTCGCCAGCGCCAGCTGCGCCTGCGCTGCGAGCAGCCGTGAGCGATCGGTACGATCACTGCCCGCGGCGCCATAGGCGTTGATGATGTCCCGATACCAGAAGAACTGCCGCTCGATGTTGCCGGACCGGGAAGCCAGCTCGACCAGCCGTTGCCGCGCCTCGATCGCCGGTGCGCTCGGCAGCGGATAGCGCGCGACGAACTGCTCGAGCATCGAAACCGTCTTGGGTTGATTGCCGGACTTGTCGTAGAGATCGGCGGCGGTCAGCAGCGCTTCGCGCCGCACTTCGGCATCCTCGCTGGCGGTCGCCGCAATGCGCTCAAACTCCGTGGCCGCTTCACCCGACCGGCCCGACTCGGAATACGCCACTGCAAGATTGCGCGTCACTTCTGGCTGCTTCGCGTCCGCGGGGAAATCGCGCCGGTAGTCCTCGAGCACTCCGATTGCCCGCTCCCACAGCTTCAGCTGCACGAGCTGCGCGGCGGCATCGTACTGTGCCGTCGCACGAATCGAGGCATCGGGCGCCACGGCGGCGACCCGCAGGAAGTCATCGACCGCGCCGACTGCATCGCCCGCATCACGCTTGGTCTCGGCCTGCTTGTAAACCGAGGCGGCGAGCCGCTCGGTCAGATCCTTGCGCAGCGGATCATCCGCAGCGGTCAGGTTCCGCGCGTTCAGGTAAGCAGCCTCGGCGTCCGGGAATTTCCCGAGATCAAAGCTCGACTGCGCGACGATCGTCCATGCGATGCGCTGCTTGCCGCTGTCCACCGTGGGTTGATGCGCCAGCACCAGTTGTGCGACCTCGATCGAACGCGGCAGGTCGCCGAGCGAGAAGACATCCTGGGCGGCGCGCGTGATCACGCTCGCGCTCTCGGGATGCTCGGGAAAACCCTTCGAGAAGCGGATGTTGGCGTCGATCTGCCGCTTCTGCCAGGCCAGCGCCGCTTCCCCGGTCAGCAGCTCGCGCTCCTTCTGATACGCGGCGAGTGCCGCGAAGGCTGCGGCCGCCGAGCGTTCATTGATCGGGTAGGAGTAGGCGGTACGTTCGTACTCGGTCGCTGCGTCGGCGTACTGGCGGCTCTCGAACAGGGTCTCGGCGAGCAGGAAATTGGTTGCGGCGGACTCGGGATCATCGGGGAAGGAACCGAGGTAGTCGCGATACCAGCGCGCCGCAACCTGGAAGTCCTCGACACGCTTCGACTGCTGCGCGGTGGCATGAAAATACGTCGCGACGTCCTTCATGTTGGTCTTCAGCTCGGCGACCACCTGCGGCAGCTGCGCACGATCACGGCCGCGCCAGAAGTCGGATGCAAAGTTGTACCGCTCGATGTACTCGCGCTTGCCATCGAGCACGAGCTGGCTGAAACCACCGGTGCGGTAAGCTTCGATTGCCCGCATCGCCAGCAGCGGGGCATTGTCGTTGTTCGGGTCGCGCGCGACGAACGCACGATAGGCATTCGCGGCATCCTGATAACGCTGCTTCTCGACATAGAGATCGCCAAGGTTGCCGTAGAGCAGATGCTCGTAGGCCCGCGAACCCTGGCGCGCCAGGAAACCGTCCAGGGTCTCGGGGCCATCCAGGTACGAGAACGTGATGCTCATCGCGCGCATCGTGTCATCGACAAGCTCCCTCTCCGGGCGCGTCAGCTTGTCGATGGCGCGGGCTGCGGACGGGTTGCCTCCTTCGAGCAATCTACCGTCGAGCACGAGCCCGAATGGTGACAGGCTGTCTTCGTTGAGGCCCTGCTTGAACTGCGACCAGCCGAGCTTGTACAGGCTCTGCTCGTAGAACGGCCCCTGTTGCCCAGCCCGCAAAGCGCGCGTGTACGCCGCCTGTGCATCGGCATAGCGTTGCGCAGAAAAAAGAATCTCACCGCGCCGGAAGTCGACTTCGCTGATCTGCAGCGAACCTGCGTAGCGGGCAACGACCTGGTCCAGCGTTGCAAGCGCCCGCTCGGGCTGGCCCGTCGTCTCATAGGCGCGGGCGAGCTGATAGAGCACCTGGTCATTGCGCGGATAGTCCGGATAGGCCTGCAGCAGCGTCGTGTAGAGCTTGATCGCTTCAGCGCCCGCCAGATCGAGCGCAGCGACTTCGTTCTCCATGCGCTCGATCTCGCCCGTCTCGAGATTCAGGTCGCCAAGACGACGCAAGGCCTCGGCGCGCGAGGCCGGGTCCGCATTCTGCAATTCGAGGTAGCGGCGATAGTTGTCCATGGCACGCGCCGCGCTGCCTTCCACCTTGGCATCCGGCCGGACTTCGATCGCGCGCGTCGCAAGATCACCAATGGTCGGTGCGCGGGACTTCTTCGCAGCCAGGGACGCCGGCACAGCCGCAAACGCGCACCACAGCACGGCCAGACGAAGGACGGTGCGATGCGCGCTCATGGTGCGCTGCCTGGCGGAGGACCCGGCGCAGGACCCGGTGCGGTCGCGGGCGCTGGTGAGGCAACCGGAGCCGACGCCGCACGGTCATAAATGGTCGCGAGCGCAAAACGCGCCTGCAGCTGATACGTCGCGAGTCGTTGCTTCTGCTCGCCAAGCTCGCGGATCGCCAGATTCGCCAGGTACTGGTTCTGTCGCAGCTGCGCGCTGGTCAGGCGCTCGCGCAACGTTGCCAATCGCGCCCCCGACGCTGCCAGACGCTGACCAAACTCCCCGGTGTTGGCCGGGGCACTGGTGCGGGCCCGCGCCAGGCGTTCCCAACGGTTCTGCGTCCCGCGCAACAAGGCGTCGAGATCACGCAACGAGCGGCGTTCCTGGAACAGCTGACCGCGAAAGTCCGCAGCGAGCTGCCAGGTCAGGGCGCCCTTGACCAAGCGCAACCGCTCGCGCTGCGCGTCGGTCTCCTCGGTGACGGGCGCGCGCGCGAGCGCGTCCTCGATCTGCTGCAGCCGCGCCCACTGATCGCGCTGCTCCGCGCTGCCGAGTGCCGCGATATCCACCATGCGACTGATCTCGCTCAAGCGGAACTCAGCCTGATTCCGACGCTCGAGCAATGCGTCGGCGCCATTCTGAGCGAGCAGCGCGTCGGCGCGCGGCAGCCGCTCTGCGAAAGCTTTGTCGCGGGTGGTCAGCATGTCGCCGTAGGCATCGAAGCTGTCGTTCCAGCGGGTCAGCGTACTGTCGAGGAACGCCAGATCACGATAGTTCTTCAGGCCCTCCTGAAAATCGTGTCCGGCGAGCACCGGGTACAGGTAACGCACCTCGGGAGCATCCGGCAGGTCGCGCAATTGCCAGAACCAGCCATAGCTTGCACCGCCGGCCTCCTTGGCAAGGATCGAATCGAGCATCGTGCCGCTGCGAATGCGGGCCACGGCGTCATCGATGCGCACGGTTTCCTCGTCGAACGAGCGCACCGCGCTCTCGTAGTAGTCGGCCGCCTGCGCGTTGGCGTCGAGCCTGGCAAACGCATACGGCACTGCGAGATAAGATTCCTGCACCGCCGCGTCGAGCAGGTTGCGGTCTTGCAGCTCCAGCCAAGGCGTTAACGCGGCGCGATAGTCGCCGAGCTGCGAATCCGCCCAGCCAACACCCAGCAATGCGCGACTGGAATATGTGCCGCTCAGACGCACGCGCTGCAAGGCCTGCTTTGACCGCGCGGGTTCACCCGCCTGCAGCAGTGCGAAGCCGAGCGCGAGGTTCGCCCGGTCACGCAGCGCCAGCAATTCGCGTCGGCTGGTTTCCGCGGTGCCAACGGCGGTCAGGAATCGCTCTGCCTGGTCGAGCTTGCCATCCCGCACCAGCGCCACGCCGAGATTGAAACGCGCGTAGGAGGTCCAGTCGTCCGAGCCGCGCCAACCGTCGAGCAACTGCGCGGCTTCCGCAAAACGATTCTGCCGCATCAACACATTGGCCAGCAGATGCAGCCGCTCGGCTTCGAGCTGTGGCGGCAACGGACCCTCGACGCGACGGATCGCGACTTCGGCGCGATCGAGATAGCCACGCACGTACCAGATCTGTCCCAGGTAGAACCATGCTCGATTCCGGACGCCCTGGGGAACGTCCTTGCCGGCCAGCAGTTTCTCGAAGCGTGCGCCGGCCTCGTTGTGCAGACCGAGCTCCAGATACAGCCCGCCCATCAGCAACTGCGCCTCGGCCTCGTGATTCGGGATCCGGCCCCAGGCTGCGAACGCGTTGAGGCGCGTCAGCGCATCGAAGTTCTCGCCCTGATAAAAATGAAACAGCACATCGCCGTAGTGAAGATCGCGCACCCGCGTCACGGGCAGCTTGTCCGGGTCGGCCTTGGCGCCGAACGCCGTCGGCGCGCCGAAAGTCACGCAAGCAAGCGCACCCAGTAAAGCAACCAGGCTCGGGGCGAACTTGAACTGCGGCAGCACAGGATGGAACACGGGACTGGGGACTACTCCCAGTCCTTGACCTCGAACTCCGGTTGCGCTCTTCGCTGACGATCGGTGATCTTCAGCTCCAGGTACTTCGCGCCGATCGCCTTGGTGAACTGCAGCGATGCGCCGCGGCGATACTCCCGGGTATTCGGCCCCTGCCCGGTGAACACCGCCACCAGTTCATGCTCGCCAACCTTGAGGTTGCCGAGATAGACGCGGTGCACGCCACCCTTGAGCAGCGCTTCGGCCTCGCGCTCCGTGTACAGGTAATTGGCAACTTCTCGGCCGTCGACCTTCAACTGCACCGAATCGAGCGCGAAGAACTCGCCCACGTCCATCGACACGAACACCGCTACCTGGGTGTTGGCGGGGAACAGCAGCTCTTCCTCGAGCATGAAGAGCTCACGATTCAGATCGATCGCGTCCTTCTTGAGACCCTGGATCTGTTCATCGAGCGCCTGGGTGCTGTCGGCTGCGGGCTGTTCGCCCTGCTGCGGCTCTTGTCCAACCGGTTCAACAACCGGTTCGACGACCGGCGGCGCGTCCTGCGCCCACAGGGTGTGCGCGCTTAGGGCGACCACAACCAGCAGGGTCGTGATCAATGACTTCAGCTTCAACATCTTTGGCCTCGGAACGCGCCGCTATTCGTCGATCAGGCGGCGCAGGGCCGCCAGATACTCAGGCGCACTATTGGGTTTGTCGTCCCGGCGAACCATGCGCACATTGCCGAACCGATCGATCGCCACCAGCATCGGCAGTGCATCGACCAGGTACTCGCGAGCAACCTGCTTCGCCGGATCCATCAACATCGGAAAACTGACGCTCTGCGAGCGCGCAAATTCGAGCGCTGGACCAGGATTGTCATCCACATTGACGCCGAACACGATGAACCCCGCTGGCCGATACGTCGCATGCAGCCGATCGAGTTCGGCCAGCTGCGCACGGCAGGTATTGCAACGGCTCGACCAGAACGACAGCACCACGACATCACCGCGCTGTTCGGACAGACGCAGATTGACCCCGGCTGTCGAGCGCAGCGCGAAGTCGGGCGCGGGCTTGCCGGCAAGTGGGTACTTGCCGGCCGCCACCAGCGACCACGACGCCGTGAGGCAGATCAGCGCCAGCGCGACTCGGCGTGACCACCGCGTACGATTACGGAAATTTGGTTCGTTCGACATAGGCACAAGCAGGTTCCGACCGTCGCGGTCAGCGGGCGCGGCACGCGCCTGTCAGGGAAGCGACTCAGGCCTGCAGCGACGCGCAATGTAAACTCGCACAGCGTGCCGAGAGGTGTCAACGAAGCCGCATCGCAATTCGGGAATGGCGTGTCGGATGCGTCACAGAATTGCGACGGTGGGCGCCGAAACCGCGAAAACTGTCGGCGCGCGGCGACGATTGCGGCGCAACTTAGAAGCGTATCGGGCGCCGACTCTCTTCGAACAACTGGATCAGGAACGACCTCACCGCAGGCTCCGCTTCCCCGGGCTGCATCAGCCGTTGCTCGACCAGATACGCCGCGATCTCGCCGATGCTGCGTTGGCCGTCGATCAGCGCCATCACGAACGCGAAAATCCGATTCGCAATCGCCTGGGTCTGGAAGTGCGGCAACAGCGGTACCGGCTGGCTCGAGTCGGCCAGCCACGCCGGCAGGTTATAGGCCGCATCGGGATCAGCGACCTCGGCGCCTTTGCGCGCATGAAAGCCAAACACGCGTTCAATCCGGCCGTGGCGGCTCAGAGGCGACTGCATGTACGGCAAGTCGGCATCACGCTGCTGGACGATCTCGAAGCCATTGCTCTGCAGCGTTGCGAGCACCTCGGCCGGCCCGAGACGCTGCGTACTTTCGCGTTGCGAAAACGCCAGCGAGCCGAAGTTCAGCCAGGCACCGCCGGGACGCAACAGCCGGTTCACCCGAGCGGCAACTTCGGACAGGCTCTGCGGCACGATATCGATGAACCACGGTGTCACGACGGTATCGAAGCTGGCGTCGCCAAACGGCGCACGCAGGGCATCCGCAAACACGAAGTCCAGTCCGGGACGCGCCGGGCGCGGCGCGGCCAGCCGCTGCACCACCGCAATCGACGCCGCATCGCGTGGCGCGATCGGAAATTCGACCAGCTCAACGGTCTCGCCCCGCGCAACGCGCGCCGCGACAATCAGCAACAGCGGATTCAGGTCGAGTGCAACGGTCTCGAGCGGCGCAAGCTGTTCGTGAATATCGTAAGCGAGTCGGCCGGCACCCGCGCCCAGCACCAGCGCCTCTCCAAGGGCGCGGTCTGCCGCGAGATCCTGGATCAGCTGCACAGAGGCTTCGTTCTCGCGCGCGCCCCAGACCCAGTCGCGGTGCAGGTTGACGTAGTACGAGGTCAGGTCCTGCGCCAGCGGCGCACGCGTGCGCAGCGCCAGCAACGTCGCCTCGACGGCGCTCTGTCGGTCGAGCTGCAGCGGCGCAAGCAGCTTTCGCAGTGACGCGGCGTGCTGGGTGTAACCGCTGTTGAGGCGCTGCAGCCGCGCTGCAGTCAGCGGCGCAACGGCTGGGTCCTTGAGCGCCGTAGTGAGCCGCTCCTGCTCGCCACGATTCTCCTGCAGCAGCAGGTGAAATCGCTGCCGCCACTGCGCCAGCTGGAACGCAGGCTCGGCGAACAGCCAGGGAATGCCGTCCAGCAACGGAAACAGCGCGCTGCAGGCGTCGCAGGCCCAGTGAGCCGCAGATTCCGCAAGCGGAGGCCCTGAAGACCGGCACTGCAACGAACCCCGCAGGCATTGCGGGCAACGTGAGGCGCGTTGCAGCGCGGCATGGGTCGTGGTCACGACCCGTAATGTATCGCAGGCCTGGAAACCAGGTAATGCTCAGGCAATGGTCAGGGAATGGTCCCGTTCACAATCGGATTGAAGGCCGTCAGGCTGTTGATCAGCGCCGTGCTGCCCGTGATGCCGCTGCCGGGGAAGCGGCCTGCGAACAGCCCCTGCTCGCCGTGCAGCGCCATGTAGTTCAGAACCACCGTCTCGACCAGCAGGTTCACATTGTTGGCCGCCGGCGTGCCGGCCGAGGCCACCGAGCCATCCGGCGTGAAGAAGCCGAGTTGCTGATGCCGCACCGCCGGGACGCTGTCGCCGGTAAAGAGCGCCGGTTGTCCCAGCGGATTATAAACCAGGAAGAACGGCGCCGCGGTCGACTGATTGTCGCTGCTCCACATGAACTTGCCACGGCCGTCGACCGTGTTGTCGACCATGCCATTGGCGGAGATTCCGCCGTCGCTGAACACATAGATCATCAGCGGAATCTGCCGGCGCGCGGCGTACTCGAGGCAGGCGCCGATGCAGCGCCCGGCGCGCAGGTTGCGGACCTCGCCCGAAGCGCGGCCCTGACCGTGATAGTCGTAACCGCCCATCGTGATCGTGCCGGCACCGGCATAACCTTCGAGCACGAGCTTCATGACTGCTGCGGTCTTGCGGAACTCGCCGTCGCCATCGAACTCGGCGCGGCTGAAGATCGGATTGGTCGCGCCCGGCGCGCCTTCGAGAATGAACGGATCGAGCTCAGGGTTCAGTGAACTCGGGTTGCCGAAGCGGTCCGTCAGATCCGCCGCCTTGACGTAGTTGCAGCGCACGAGCTCGCGGATGACTTCATCGCGTGTCGCCGTGCGCGGCTGAGTGTTCGCAAGCTTCTGGTCGGAGATCCGCTGGATCGCCTCCATGACGGCGACCGCATCACCCTGATCCAGGAGGCCGACGAGCTTGCCGGTATCAACAAGGCCCGTGACATCGCTGGTGCGGTCCACCTTGGTGGGTGTCGCACCGGCGTCGATCAGCCCCAGCGGTGCCATCGAGTTGCCGCCGGACTCGGAGGCGCGCGAGCCGATCAGGCTCAGCAACGACCCATCGGCTCCTGCGCGGTAGATCCCGTACATCGGGTTGTGCGGATTGTTGCCCGTGTCGTTCTCGGAACGCGCCGGAATGACCGCCCCGTTGACGTTGGCGCGCGTCGTCGCCTGGGTCTTGGAGAGAATGCCGCGCAGCAGCGCACCGTCCGAATGCCAGGCGAGCCCGAGCGAGGTATCGATGAAGTTGTTGGTCGGGCTCTGCGGGTTCGGCGCGTTCGGCACCATGTCACCGGGCAAGCCGTTCTTGGCGTAACCGGCCGTCGTGATGAAGTCGAGCTGGCCGCCCTGGCCGCCGATCAGCACTTCCGATTCGGCCAGGTTCGCGCCGCCCGCAAGGTCGAACGCTATAAAGGGAATCTTGCCGGCGCCCTGCACCGAGAATCCACACGCCGCCTTGAGCGCCGTCAGATCCGGCGACAAAGCGGCCTGGGCAAGCCGCGGGTTCGCGAACAGACTGAAGGCCGAAGCCCCAGCCAGCGCGATGCCGCCGCTCTGGAAACCCTGAGCGATGAAGTCGCGTCGCGTGCGGGGCCGCTTGTGGGCATCGCGATGCAGGATGGGCTCGTCGAGGCCGAGCTTGCGCGGTGTGGGCTTGCGAATCAGCATGACGGGTTCCTCACTGCAACAGGGTGACAGCGCTGCCAATGAGCGCTGCGCAACTGGCTTTGACAATGGTCTTGGTTCGATCGGGTCCGCAGCCGGCGCCGCAGGCCGACAGCCGCTGAGCGAGCGCATCGAGCTCACCGCGCGCAGCCGCACGGTTCGGTTGCGAGGCGACATTGACGCCCAGCACCCGATCCAGCAGCGGGTTGAACACCTGGTCACGGCTGCCGGCAGTGCCGAACTGTGCCGAGGCGGCAGCCGAGAAGTTCACGCCCGGGAAGTAGCTGCCGCGCAGCGAGGTGTCCTCGGCCAGCGCGTTGCAGTACTCGATCGCGAGCTGCGCGACGCCGGTCTGCATCGAGGCCACGAAGCCCTCGACGCCTTCACGAACTGGCAGTGCCTGGCGCACCAGATCGTAAGTCGCCCGCACGTCCGTGGTGTTCGGCGACACGCCAGTCATCTGCGCCATCGTCGCGCTGATTTCCTCGAAGGTGCGCAGGCCGACATCCGACGGGATCTCGGTCGGATCAAGCGGTGGCGCCGGCGGCACCGGCGGTGCCTCGACCGGCGTATGCGTTCGGTCTGCGATGCGCTCGAAACTCAGGAAGAACAGATCGCTGTCCGGGCCCTTCTCAAGCGCCACAACCGTGCCAATGCTCGCCAGCGGCTGACCGGTCGCCGGCGTGTAGTTGGACGCTGTCACGGTGGTGTTGAGCGGAATGTAGGCCTGGCCCACCTTGTACTCGGTGCCATTGACGCCGAGACGCATGCCGCGGATCGGAATGTTGTCCGGTCGGGCATTCGGATCGAGGCTGATGAAGCTTGGCTTCGAGAACAGGTAGCTGTAGCTGTCGTACAGCGCCGCCTCGAACATGATGTAGCTCTGCGCTACGTTCACCTGCTCGCTGACGTTGAACAGCATGAAGTAGCGTTCGCCTACGCCGGCATCGAAGTTCTGTCGGATCTGCGTCGCATTCAGCGCGCGGCTGTGGATCGCCGCGAGCCGGAATACACCCTGCCACTGCCGGTTGTTCGAAGTCTCGTTGCCGAGCACGAGCGCAAAGCTGTCGTCCCAGTCGGCCAGCGTGCCGCCGCCAGCAACCGCGTCGGTGTCGCCGGTGGACTCACCGTTGACGAACAGCCGCCGGCCGTTGATCGGATCGTAGGTCAGCACCACATGCTGCAGGGTCGCCTGCGCGTCCTCATCGGCCGCGCGCGTCAGCATCGCCGGGTCACCGTTCGAATCGGTGCGTGAGCTGCGCGTCATCGCCTGGTACTGGTACTCACGCTGCGCGAGTGTGACGTTGCGGGCCATCGTGCCGCCCGAGTAGCTGACGATGTAGGCGTCTTCCTGCATGACGTTCGCCGGAGCAATCCATGCTTCGATCGTGAACTCGCCGCTCGCCTTCAGCGTATCGGAGAGACGTCGGCTCGATGCGGTCGAGGCCTGCGCCTTGCCGCCGGCACCGATCTGGATACCCCAGCCGCCGACCCACGAGACGTTACCGTTGAAATTAAGGTTGATCGCAGGCTCGATGCCGCTGCTGTCGAAAGCGACCGTGCCCATGCCGGTCTTGAACTGCCACAGCGCGATCTGGCTCGCTTCGTAACGATTGCCGCCCGCCGCCACCGTGCCGTCGTACAGCGTCAGCGCCTTGGAGATCACCAGCGATGGGTCCACCTGCGTCAGCGGAATGCCATTGGCAAAGTTGTTGACGTTGGTCAGCATCGTCGCCGCGTTCGAGCCGCAGTCGCTCCAGCAGTTGTGGAACTCATCGCGCAGCCGCACGACCAGCCGCGATGAGGCCGGCGTATCGAGGTTGATCTTGGACTTGACGGCCTGGTAGGCCGCATCGACGTTGTTGTCGGCAAAGAACGGCGACTGCGGCAGCGCTGCGTTGGACGCGTGGCAGCGCACGCAGTACTGCTGCAGCACCGGATACACAGTCGACGCGAACAGCGCCGAGCTCTCCGGAAAGGTCTTGCTCGCGCCGACGTCGCGGATCGGCGGTGCCTGCAAGGCGATGACCGTTCCGCCCGTCGCCGTGGCGCCCGCCCAGTTGCGGATCCAGACCGTCATGGTGTCGCTGCATGCCGAGTCGGCCGACAACCAGCAATTGTGGCCACCACCGACCTTCGAGACCAGCCGCGACTGGTCCGGCTGGCTCAGCGAGACCAGTGCCAGCGCGGCGTCGTAGGCAAGGTTGACGTCGTCATTGCGCGCAAACCGCGGCGACTGGCCCGCAGCCGTGTGGCAATCACCACAGCGATTGGTCGACTTCAGGTTCTCCCAGACATTGACCCTGAACGCCTGCACGTCCGCATTGCGCGGCGCCGGACCCGTGTAGTCGGCGACTGGCGGGGCCACTGTCACGGGTTGCTCCTGGGTCGGCGCACCGCCAGAGCAGGCGGCGAGCACCGCCAGCATGCCGAGGGCAGCGAAACTGCGCAGGCTCGTCTTGATGATGTTGCGGCTCATGATCATTCACCCATGCAGTAGACAGCGGTTTCAGCAAACACCCGCTTCATGCTGTAGTTGCTCGCCCGGAAGGCGTCCTTGATCGTCGATACGCGGTTACGGTCCACCGCACTGCTGGGAGCGCGGAAGCAGACCGTCTTGAACACCTTCTCGACCTGGCAGGCCGCAAAGGCATCGCTGCCGGCAAGCTCCTGGCCCAGCGACTTCGCGCCGCTACCCGAGCCCGGCAGGCCGCTGTCCCAGCCGAGCAGCTGGTTGTTGCCCCCGCGCCAGTAGTTGTCCCAGCGATCGTCGGGCGTCACGAAGCCCGGCTTGAAAGTGTCTTCGTTGTTGAAGTACTTCGTCTGCACCTGGCCCGCTGTGTACTGCAGCCGTCCCGAAGCCTCGTCGTAGTTGTAGAACGCGAAGGCCTGCGCGAGCGGATCCATGCCCGTATGGCACCCCACGCAGTTGTTGAGGAACACGCGGCTGTCACCGCCCGGCGAACGACTGACATCCTGGCGAATCCGGTCCGGCGGCCGCGTCGTGTCCTGCAGCTGCTCGAGATCGCGGCACATGTGGTTCATCAGTGTGAAGCGGAACATCGCGCGATTGGTGCCGGCAATGAAGAATGACTGCGACGCTGCGCGCGTGGTCATGACGCCGGCGGTCGCGACGACCGGAATGCCGAGAGCCGCCGACTGGGTCTGCCGCACCAGCGCCGTGCGCAGATCGGCACCGCGCTGCTCGAGCTGCTCGTAGTGATCGTTGTTGGCCGGCGAATAGGCGGGCACACCCGCAACACCCTGGCCGACATAGAGGATGTCCTCGGACAGCACTGTGTTGAACGGCACGTCGTCGCGAATCATGCCGATCACGGTCGCTGAGTAATCGTTGAGCGGCACGAACACGCTCTGCTCGCGATTGGTCCACGGCGCAGCGAAGTTCTTCAGCGTCACTGTGTAGAACGCGCTGGAATCCATCGCGCGGTTTGCGGCATCGAGCGGCCGACCGGCTGCGATGTCATTGGCCATCTGATCCAGCACCGTGGCCGATGGCGGCACGCCCGCGATGCGATCGTGCATCCGCTTGGCCTGCTCGCGCGGACCGGCCTGCGCGACCAGCGCACACAGCGACAGCGTGACTCCAACGACGAGCGCGGCGAGGCGCGCTGGCGCGCGATTCACCGCGACAACTTCGACTTTCGTACATCCGCTCATGACTGCTCCCATCGCGAATCCATCCTGACCTGAAGCGAACTATAGGTGGCTCGGCAAGCGACTTCGATGTCTCAGGATGCCTACGTCGCTGGTTGCAGACAGCTTGCGGTATGCACCTGCCCCGCTAGGCTTTAATCAAGGAAATGCGATGCCGCTCACATCGTCCGTAGCACGCTGGCTCTACCTGTTGCCCTTGGCGCCTGCCCGACACGATCCGTGCATGACGAATCTCACGCTGTGACCGCGTCGGCAGATCGCCGAAGTCTTTGGCGCGAAAATGGATTACGTAACATGCACGCGCCCCGCTTGCGCGCGTGCAGTTGGAGGATAGCTCGATGATCGATGCGGACCCGCAGCCCCGAAGCGCGACGCGCGCAGCCTTGACGGCGCTCACGCTCATTGCACTCGTCGGCTGTTCGAGCGGCGGCAATATCGACATCGGCAGCGGCCAGGCCGCAGACCCGGCGACGGTTGACTTCCCGATTGCCTACGTCAAACGCAGCGCCCCGGACGTCATGGATGACGATGTGCGTGACCTGCGCACGTTCCGCGTCGATGCCGATGTGTTCGTCAAGGATCGCGCCGATGCGAGCGTGGTTGAACGCAACATCACACAGCGGGTCACCAGCGACAACATGTGGGACGTGCGCGACCTCGACGTCTCGTTCGACGGACGTTCACTGGTGTTCGCGATGCGCGGCCCGATGATCCCGAACGGGGATGAGGAAGATCAGCCGACCTGGAACCTGTGGCAGTACACGTTTGCGACGGACACGCTCGCGCGCGTGATCAACTCCGATCTGATCGCCGAAGAGGGCCACGACGTCGCGCCGCATTACCTCCCGGACGGGCGCATCGTGTTCACGTCGACCCGCCAGCGGGCCTCGAAGGCGATCCTGCTCGACGAGAGCAAACCGCAGTTCGATCCGCTGACTGAAGACCGTCGTGAACCGTCCTTCGTGCTGCACGTGATCAACAGCGCCGGCACCGGCATCCGCCAGATCTCCTTCAGCCAGAGCCACGACATGGACCCGACCGTGCTGATGAACGGTCGCATCCTGTTCAGCCGCTGGGATACGGCGCCAGGGCGCAGCGCGATCCACCTGTACACGATGAACCCGGACGGCTCGAACCTGCAGCTGCATTACGGCGCACTGTCGCACGCCACCGGCACCAATGGCTCGACGATCCAGTTCCTCAAGACCCGCGAACAGCCGAACGGCAATTTGTTGTCGCTGGTGCGGCCCAACACCGACAGCGACTTCGGTGGCGATCTGTATGTGATCGATGCGCGTAGCTTCGTCGAGAATGCCCAGCCGCTCGCGGCCAATGCGAGCCTTGCCGGCCCTGCGCAGCGTCCGGCGACCGGCAACGATGTGCGCACGATTCCCGGAATCTCCCCCGGCGGCCGCTTCTCGGCGGCCTTCCCGCTGTGGGACGGCTCCGGGCGCATCGCGGTCAGCTGGACACAGTGCCGCGCTTCGCTGGCCGGCCAGATCCGCCCCTGCACGAACGACGTATTGTCAGACCCGGCCGTGCAGCCAGCACCGCCGCTCTACAGCATCTGGATGTATGACACCCAGCGCCGCGCGTTCCTGCCGCTGCAGACTCCCGAAGCGGATCGGATGATCACCGATGTCGTGATCGCGCAGCCGCGTCCGGCGCCGGTCGTGATTCTCGATCGCGTGCCCGGCGTCGACATCGATGCGGATTTCGTCTCCGAAGGTGTCGGCATCCTCGACATCAAGAGCGTCTATGACATCGCCGGGGCCGATACGGCCGCGCCGAGCATAGCCGCGGTTGCAAACCCGATGACGACGACCGCCGACCAGCGCACGGCGCGCTTCATCCGGATCGAAAAGGCTGTCTCGATACCCGACGAAGACGTGCTGGATTTCCGCAACACGGCCTTTGGTGCCAGCAACTTCATGCGCGAGATCCTCGGCTACGGCATGATCGAGCCGGACGGCTCGGTACGAATGAAAGTTCCCGCGGACGTCGCCTTCCAGATCTCGCTCCTCGATCGCGACGGACGCCGCTTCTCGCCGATCCATCGCAACTGGCTGCAGGTGCGCGCCGGGGAAGTGCTGAGCTGCAACGGCTGCCATGTGCGCACCGGCACCACGCCGCGCTCGCACGGCCGGGCCGGATCCTTCAACGCAGCCTATGCAGGCGCGCCCGCTGCCGCCTTCCCGGGCGCGGACCCGGCCATCGCGCCGCAGACCGGCGAGACGATGGCGCAGACCCGCGCGCGGCTGACCTGCCTGCTGAGCGGACCCGATCGGTGTTCGTCGATGCGGCCGTCGGTCAACGTCAATTTCGAAGACATCTGGACCGATCCGGTTGCTTCAGGTCGCGCCAAAGAGCCCAGCTTCAGCTACAGCTACAGCGAAACGCCGGCAGCCGGCAACTGGGGCTTCACGACCCTTGCGCCGACAGCGTCAGACTGCCTCAGCCGCTGGTCATCACTGTGCCGGATCACGATCAACTACGAGGCGCATGTCCATCCGTTGTGGTCCAAGCCGCGGATCACGCTCGATGTCGATGGTGTCACGGTGCTCACGGACCACACCTGCACGACCTGCCACAGCCCGACCGATGCGGCTAATGCCGTGCGGGTGCCGGCGGGGCAACTCGACCTGTCGGATGGTCCTTCCGAGGACCAACCCGATCACTTCAAGAGCTTTCGTGAACTTATGTTCACTGACAACGCGCAGGAAGTTAACATGGGGGCTCTGAGGGATATTCTGGTGACTACCGGAGTAGACCCGGTCACCAACCTGCCAATCCAGGTCACGGTGCCGGTGCCTGCCTCGATGGCGGCCAGCAACGCGCGCGGTTCCACCCGCTTCTTCAGTCGCTTTGCGGCGGGCGGAAACCATGCCACGTATCTCTCGGCCGCGGAGCTTCGCTTGCTTTCCGAGTGGTTGGACATTGGCGCGCAGTATTACAACAACCCGTTTGCGGCCCCGCTCAACTAGGCGCGCTGAATCGACAGCCGTCCGATGGTTGCCCTGCCACCACTCCCACAACTCGAACACATCGCCGAACATGCGTGCTCCCAACCGTCGGCTTGCGCCGGCGTTCGTCCGGCTGCTCTGGCCGATGCTGCTGTTTTTCGCCGCGCCTTCGATCGCGCTCGCCGCGGAAGAGCGCCTGCAGCTGTTCGTTGCAGAGCCCTACCTCGAGCTGCGCACCGGACCCGGGCGTGGTTATCCCGTGACCCAGGTGGTCACCCGCGACGAATCGGTCGACGTGCTGTTCCGGCGCACCGACTACATCAAGGTGCGCACCGAACGCGGCGTCGAAGGCTGGGCCAGCGTGCGCGACCTGACGAAAACCCTGCTCGCGGACGGCTCGCGCTTCACGATCGAGCTGGGCGACCGCACGGGCTTTCAGACCCATCGCTGGGAGTTGGGCGCCTTCGTCGGCGACTTCGACGGCGCGAACCTGGTATCAGGCTATGGCGCGTACTCGATCAACGACAACCTGAAGTTCGAACTCAGCGGTTCGCAGTATCTCGGCGACCAGCGCAGCGGCTGGATGGTCGACGCCGGTCTGACGCACGTGTTCGCCCCGGAGTGGCGCTTCTCGCCCTTCGTGTCGATCGGCGGTGGCTTGTTCCGGGTCGACAAGGACGCGCAGCGACCGAACCTGGTCGACCGCACCGATCAGTCGGCCTATATCGGCGCGGGTGCGCGCTTCTACCTGACCCGCCGCTTCTTCCTGCGCGGCGAATACAAAGAGCGCGTGATCTTCACGAGCCGCAACGACAACGAGGAACTTAGGGAATGGAAAGTCGGTCTCGCATTCTTCTTCTAGTGCTGTTGTCTGTGAACCTGACGGGTTGCGCAGCGCTCAAATGGCCGTGGTGGGGCGACAAGAGCGCCGACGGCGAGCTGGTTGCGGCCGAGCAGATAGAGGAAGAGGAAAATACTGCCGCACCGCCCCGCGTGATCGACCCTGAAGTCGAACGGCGCGAGATCAAGCGCCCGAAGATCGATACCGAAAACTTCGAGATCGGCGGCTATTACGGCGTACTGAGTGTCGAGGACTTCGGCACCAAGCCCGCCTATGGCGTCAAGGCGAGCTATCACGTGACCGAGGACTTCTTCTTCTCGGCGGACGTCGGCCGCACCACTCTGGGGCTCACCAGCTTCGAGCTGCTGAATCCGGGCGCCGACCCCTTGAACCTGGGCAATGAGAGACGGCTCACATATTACTCGCTGACCTTTGGGTACAACTTTCTCCCTGGTGAGGTCTTCATTGGAAGGAACCTCGCCATGAACAGCGCTTTCTACGTCATGGGCGGAGTCGGCAGCGTCAAGTTCGCGAACGACCAGAAGTTCTCGCTGAACTTTGGCGCCGGCTACCGCGTCGTGCCGGTCGACTGGTTGACGGTGCACATCGACGTGCAGGACCGCGTGTTCGAGTCCGACATCTTCGGAACGAACAAGCTGACCAACAACCTGGAAGCGCGCATCGGAATCACCGCGTTCTTTTGACGCGACCAGACCTCGAGGCAGCTGACCATGGATCAATCGACAAATCGACCGATGCACCGACCGATCACCCGCCGCGCTCTTGCCAAGCTGTGCGTCGCGGCCATTCCGGCGGCGATGTCGCTACCTGCTGTGGCCAATGTCGCAATCTCCCAGCCCGCGCCGGACTTCTCGCTGCCGGCCCGCGGCGGCAAGGCACTGTCGTTGGCGCAATACCGCGGACAAGTCGTGATGCTCAATTTCTGGGCCACCTGGTGCGGTCCGTGCCGCCAGGAAATGCCCTTGCTTGACGCAATGTACAAGAAGTACAAGGGTCTCGGTTTCACGCTGATCGGCGTCAACGTGGAACCGGACTCCGATGCCGCTGAGGCCTTTCTGAAGAAAGTGCCGGTGTCGTTTCCGATCGCATTCGATCGCGACAGTCAGATCTCCAAGCTCTACAACGTCCAGGGCATGCCAAGCTCGGTCATCATCGATCGCAAGGGCAAGGCCCGTATCGTCCACAAGGGCTACAAGCCCGGCGACGAGAACAAGTATCTCGACCATATTCGCGCGCTGGTGCGCGAGTAACCGCGACTTCATGGAGCACCTGCCATGCGCATCCTGAGCTTGACCGCCTTTTTGCTGATCAACGCGAGCCTCGCCGGTTGCGCGCCGATCGAACCCTGGGTCAAGCCGTATGAGCGTGAGAAGCTGGCCGATCCGATCATGGCGATGGAGCGCGATCCGGTTTCGACGTCGTACATCGACCATGTCTTCGAGCTGCGCGAAGGCGCACGCGGCGGCATGGGTAGCGCCGGTGGCGGCTGCGGCTGCAACTGAGCGCAGGACCGCCAACGATCATGACCGCCTGCTCCACCCCACGTGATGCGATGCTGCGGGCGCTTGCCGCGCTGCTGCTGCTCGGCAGTGCCACCGCGGGCGCCGCGGTGCTGCCCGAGGAGCGCGCGGACGTGCTCTACCACCGCTACGACGGCGGCGGTGTCGTCGTCGACGGGCCTTCGGTGCTGGTGCGCAAGAACTTTGCCGACAAGGTCTCCGTGTCGGCCAATTACTACCTCGACATGGTCTCTTCGGCCTCGATCGACGTGCTCTCGACGGCCAGTGCCTACGAGGACGAGCGAACGCAAACGAGCCTCAGCGCGAGTTATCTGCGCGGCAAGACGATCTACACTGCCGGCTTCATCGACAGCACCGAGTCCGACTACGTCGCCAAGACGGCGTTCCTGAACATCAGCCAGGACATGTTCGGAGATCTTACGACCATCAGCCTCGGCTTCCGGCGCGGGCAGAACGATGTGTTCCGGAACATCAAGGACGCCAACGGCGCGCGGATTCAGGATCCGGATTTCTTCGCCGAGATGGATACCCGCAGCTACTCGGTAGCGCTGACGCAGGTGCTGACCCGCAGCCTGATCGGCACGCTGAGCTATGAGCTGATCACTGACGAGGGCTATCTGAACAGCCCGTACCGCTCGGTGCGCTACGCCGATCCGCTATCGGGGACGGGGTTTTCGTATATCGCTGAAGTCTATCCGCGCACCCGCTCGAGCAATGCCGGCTCGGTGCGGCTGAAGTACTCGCTCCCGTGGTGGCGGGCGTCGGTCGACGGCGCCTATCGAATTTACGACGACACCTGGGGCGTGCGCGCGCACACCGCATCCCTCGGCTACGTGCACCCGTGGCGCAACTGGACGTTCGATGCGAGCTATCGGTTCTACACCCAGGACGCGGCGGACTTCTATCGGGACCTGTTTCCGCGTCGCGATACGCTGAACTTCCAGGCGCGGGACAAAGAGCTGTCGACGTTCACGGCCAATACGATCGGCGTCGGCGCGGCATGGCAGTTCAGGGTGGCCCGTGCGCCCTGGCTGGAACGCGCCAGCGTGAATCTCAGGGTCGACCAGATTTTTGTCAGCTACGACGATTTCCGTGACGCGACCGCGCGGGGCGCGAATGGCCCGATCGCCGGTGCCGAACCGCTGTACGAACTCGACGCGACGGTCGTTCAGCTGTACTTCTCGGCCTGGTTCTAGTCCCTCTGGCCATGGTCGAATTCACGGCGGCTGCAGACCGTCGGAGTACAGCACTTTCCCTTCGGGCGTCACGACGATCGCATCGACGTCGCCGAGGCGGTTGATCATCGCAAGGCCGCGCTCCGCACCCATCACGAACACGGTTGTCGACAGCACATCCGTGCGGGTTGCGGTCGATCCGATGACCGTGGCGCTGCGCAGGCTGCGCGCCGAATCGCCGGTGCGTGGATCGAGGATGTGGTGATAGCGCACCCCGCCCTCATCGAAATAGCGTTCGTAGTCGCCCGACGTCGAGATTGCCGCATCGCTGAGCGGCACCCGCAGCGCTGCACGCCCGGCGTCGTTCGGATCGCGGATGCCGACCACCCATGACTTGCCGAAGCGGTCCCCCATGATCCGCGTATCGCCACCGGCGTTGACCATGGCGCGAGTCACACCGCTGGCGCGCAGCACTTCGATTGCGCGGTCAACGACGTAGCCCTTGGCGATGCCGCCGAGATCGATCCGGGTGCCGCTGCGCGTGTAGTGAATCGTTCGATTCACCGGATCGAGTTCAACGTGCCGAAAGTTGACGCCCGGCAGCGCTGCAGCGCGCGCAGCCGCGTCCGGGCGCTGATGCTGCCGGTAGTCGTACAGATAGCCAACGCTGGCGTAGGTAATGTCGAATGCGCCATCGCTGAGCCGCGCGTATTCGAGCGCTGCGGCGATCAGGTCGAA
Source organism: Steroidobacterales bacterium (assembly GCA_038210215.1). Taxonomy (GTDB): domain Bacteria; phylum Pseudomonadota; class Gammaproteobacteria; order Steroidobacterales; family Steroidobacteraceae; genus UBA964. The sequence goes on along the minus strand of JBBQWY010000002.1, from coordinate 17,144 downwards.
CAGTTCCTGCGAAACCTGCACCGGTGCCAGCGCAGCGCGCGCATTGAGCTGCGAAAGCTCAGACTCCGGTTTGTAGGTGCTCATCAGCCGGTCGATCCGCTGCATCTCCGCGAACACCTGCTGAGCCAGGAGCCGCGCGCGATCTGCATCTGGTTCCCACAGCTCGACCGCACAGCGGGTACCCATGATGGCCTGCTCATGCAGCTGCCAATCGGCCCACGCCGGCAAGGCGGTCAGCAGCAGCAACCCCGCGCAAAACGACGGCAGCATTCGCATCGACGCATTACACCCGAACTTTGCCGGCCAGGCACGGTCGAAATCGCAGCTCTGCTCGGTTAAGCTTCGCACGATTCCAAAGAGGACCTCCGATGCCATTCATCCCCAATGCCCGACCGCTGCTTGCCTGCACGGTTCTCGCCCTCGCTGCGGCAATCAGTGCGCCGGCCCACGCGCAGGCGCGACAGGAAGCGCAGGTTCTCGTCGCTACTCAGGTGCTCGAGGAGCTGCGCGGCTCACGCGATCAGTTCATCCCGGATCGGCTGCTCGAACGTGCCTATGGCATCGCGTTGATTCCTGGCGTCAAGAAAGGCGCCTTTGGCGTCGGCGCCCGTTTTGGTCGCGGCGTGCTGACCGTGCGCGGCAAGGACGGGCGCTTCTCCAATCCCGTGTTCATCACGCTGAGCGGCGGCAGCTTCGGCTGGCAGATCGGCGTGCAGGAAACCGATGTCGTGCTGGTGTTCACAACGCGCTCCGGGATCGAAGGCATTACGGATGGCAAGCTGACACTGGGCGCTGATGCGTCAGTCGCTGCGGGTCCCGTCGGGCGCTCGGCCCAGGCCGCGACGGACGCCAGTCTTTCTGCGGAGATCTTCTCCTACTCCCGCAACCGGGGACTGTTTGCCGGCATTGCGCTCGATGGCACGGCCATCACGATCGATCGTTCATCGAACCGCAAGTTCTACGGCAACCGCCAGGTCGCCACGGGCGACATCCTGGACGGCACGGTAGTCAAAGATTCAGAGACGGTTCGCCGGTTGCTCGCGGCGATTGCCGTCAGCACCCGCCCGGCCTCTTCCGCCGCGCCGGCTACCGCATCCCCCGCAGCTGGCCCGCGGCTCGCAGCTCCCGAGTCGCCAGCACCGGCTGGCGAGGCGCGCAGCTTTCCGATGGAAGACGCCCAGCCCGGCACCGAACCGCCGCGCTGAGGCCCGCCAGGCTGTCGCCTAAGCGGGCACCTGGGCCGCACCTGATGCGGCGCCGGGGCAGGTGACGCCGACGCCGCCGATGTTGCAATAGCCCGCCGGGTTCTTGGCCAGGTACTGCTGGTGATAGCCCTCGGCGTAGTAATACGCCGGTATGCAGCGGATCTCGGTGGTGATCGTGCCGAGCCCCGCCGCCGTCAACGCCACCTGGTAGCGTCGCTTGCTGGCTTCTGCGATCTGCAGCGCCTGCCCGGCGGGTGTATAGACGGCCGAGCGGTATTGCGTGCCGGTGTCGTTACCCTGGCGCATGCCCTGCGTCGGATCGTGGGACTCCCAGAAGCGAGCCAGCAGCGCATCGAGCGGCAGCCGCTGCGGGTCGTAGACAACCTGCACCACTTCCGTATGACCGGTACGGCCGCTGCACACTTCTTCGTAAGTCGGATGCTGAGTGTAACCACCGGCATAACCGACCGACGTCACGTGAATGCCATCGAGCTGCCAGAACACACGCTCTGCACCCCAGAAGCAACCGAGTCCGAGCAGCACTTCGGCGCTGTCTGCCGGATACGGCGGCTTCATGGAGCGGCCCAGCACGTGGTGGCGGTCATCGAGCGCCATGGGACGATCCCGGCCGGGCAACGCATCCGACTCGCTGATCATCTCAGTCTTGCGGCGAAACAATCCCATCTGAAGCTCCGTAAACTGGCTCGATGTTTGATCTTAACCCGAGATCCGCGTGAGCCGCTCCGCGAGCACACCGCGTCTGCAGGCGACCTTGTGGTTCTACCTGCTGCTCGTGGCAGCGACGGCCGTAGCGGGTCGGCCGCAGCTGAGTCCCGCGGCGGGTCTCGGGCTCGACCTGCTGGCCGTGCTGCTGGTCGGCTTTGCGGTGCTGGGCCGGATCTGGTGCTCGGTCTTCATCGCGGGTCGCAAGGACGCCGAGCTCGTCAGCGAGGGTCCCTATGGCCTGTGCAGACACCCGCTCTATACGCTGTCGATGATCGGCGCAGCTGGCCTCGGCGCGGCGACCCACTCACTGCTGCTGACGGGCGTTGCGATCAGCTTCCTGATGGCAGTTTTCTGGCGCGCCTCAACCGCGGAAGAACGGCTGCTCGAGTCCTTGCACGGTGATCGCTATCGCCACTACCAGCAGACCGTTCCGCGCTTTGTACCGCGCGGCAAACTCTCGAGCGCACCGGACCAGCTGCTGGTCCGCCCACCCGTGCTCTGGAAGGCGTTCCTGGATGGCGGCTCCTTCGTGGTGTTGCTGCTGCTGGTGATTGCGGCGCGCAGCTTGCGCGAAATCGGTTACCTGCCGGCCCTGTTGGCGCTGCCGTGATGGTCGGCCACCCGGCGCTTGTCGCGACTTTCCATCGCGCGGTATAACTAGACATGCTCGGATTCCGTGCCGCATTGGCTCTGATCATGCTCGCAAGCAGTCGGCTTGCCGGCGCAGACGCCGGCAGCTCTACCGTGATCGGCCCTTCCAACGCCCTGCTCAGCGATGGTGCGAGCGAGATGGAAAACGGCAACTATGAACGCGGCGTCCGGCTGACACTCGAAGGTCTGCAACAACCGAACGCCACGCGCGACCAGGCCGCCGCGCATGCCAACCTGTGTGCGGCCTATGGCGTCATGAAGCGCTGGTCCGAGGCGCTCGTGCACTGCAATCAGTCGCTGCAGCTGGATCGCAGCAACTGGCGCGCATTCAACAACCGTGCGGCGGTGTTCGTCGCCCACGGCCAGTACGATCTGGCCATGGCCGATGTGTCTGCGGGCCTTGAGATTTCACCATCATCCGAGACCCTTCAGAAGAGCCGCCAGGTTGTGCTGCAACACCAGCGCGCCTTCGAGGATCGACGCCGATCAGCCGTTCAGGCCTGAAGGCCCCCGACCCGCCGGCTCCTGCCGCGTTCACAACGGTCCTCAAGCAGGACCTGTTCGGCTCCGTGAGCCTGCACCACGATCCGCTCGTCGGACCCGTCGTCGTGCGCGATCTCGGCAGCGCGCGCTGGTGGACTTATCCGCTTGCCAGGCACCTTGCCACGCGCGAAACCCGGGCGCTGCGCAGGCTCGCAGGCGTGGCTGGGCTGCCTGAACTGCGCTCGACGGTCCGCGGGACGGTGGTGCGCAGCTGGATCGAAGGCCAGCCGATGCAACTCGCCCAGCCACGCGATCGCGGCTATTTCCGCGACGCCCTGCGGTTGCTTCGCCAGATCCATGCGCGCGATGTCGTTCACAACGATCTCGCCAAAGAGCCGAACTGGCTCGTCACCGCAGACGGCCGCGCCGGGATCGTCGACTTCCAGCTCGCGCACTGCGCCCGGCGCCGCAGCGCGCTGTTCCGCTCGCTGGCTCACGATGATCTGCGTCACCTGCTCAAGCACAAGCGAACGTACCTGCCCGACGCACTGACCGCGCGTGAGCGACGCATACTCGCCAAGCGCTCGATCGTGTCGCGCGCTTGGATGGCGACAGGCAAGCCGTTGTACCTGTTCGTGACCCGTCGGCTGTTGCGCTGGTCAGATCGCGAGGGCGCGGGCGATCGCCAGCTGTAACGGACCCCGAGCATTCCGATATGATCCATCCATGCCCGTGTGCCAGCCCCACAATCTGCGCGCCCGCGACAGCGGCCAACCGCGGCCCTACGGTGTTCGGGTGTCGCTGCGCGCCTCGGATCCGTTCATCAAGCTGCTCGGCCCGAACTGGAATCGCACCCACTGGTACGAAGCGCCGGAGCAACGCGACAACGCGCTGCACGAAATGAGCCGCAAGCATGAGTACTCGCGACCCGGCGATCGCCCGGCGCTGGTGTACGAGAAGGTCGAGAAGCTGGCGGATAGTCTGTCGCTGTAGCGGCGACACGTCGTTCGCGCCCGTCAGAAAGTCCTGCCGAGAAACAGGTACAACGCCGACTCGCCATCCTCGGCGAATCCGGCGCCGAGATACACCGGCCCGACCAGCGTGTCGAGGCCAAAAAACAGACTGGCGTTGCGACGCGCAGAACCGACGCTGATATCGCTGCGATCCTGCCAGACGTTGCCCAGCTCGAGCGACAGGCCCGCATAGGCAGGCACATTCAGGAAGCCTTCGCCGCCGCGTCCGATCTGTCGGTAGTAAAGACCACGGGCGATTGCGAAATGCTGGCCGGTCAATGAATCGGGGGCGAGGCCCGACAGGTTCAGGAACCCACCGAGTGGGAACAGCGTGCGGACCGTCGCCGGCGCGTCGTCGAAGCGGGTGCCAGCCGACAGCCAGAACACGCCGGTGTTGCGGCCGCGCGAACCGGCGGCAAGCCAGTTCAAGGTGACCCGATCAGCGGCCTGGGTCGAGCCGAGCGCGGTGCGATCGCCGCGCCACTCGAGCGAGAACGACTGGCCGTAACGCGGAAAATTGACATCGTCCAGCCGGTCATAGGAGAGCCGGGTGAAATACGAGCGCACATCGAAATCCGCGGGAGCACTGACCGGATCGCCGATGCGGATCCGCGAGCTACCGGTTTCGCGCCGCACGCCGGCGCGAATCTCGCCCCAGTTGCCGAACTCCCGGCCGACATCGATGCCGTACTCGAACGAACGCACTCGAAACTCGCCGACGCGTTGCTGGCCGTCGCGCTCCGGCACGTTACGCACCTCGAAGCGAGCCAGCGGCATCACGAACAAGCGCGACTCGTAACCGAGCGGAACGAACAGCTCGGTCGCGACCCGCGGCGTCTCACCCACCTGGAAATCCCAGACCCACTCTGCGCCAAACGCCGACAGTTCGGTCAGCGCAAAGCGCGCCGCGGCGTTGAAGCTCGAGTTGCCGGCGAAATCATCCTGCAGACTCAGACCGAAACGTACGTAATTGGGGCCCCAGGAGTTGCGTCGCGCCTCGAGCAGCAGCCCGGTACGATCAGCAGCGCCGTCGGTACCGGGTTGGGAGTCAAGGCGAAAATCGAGCAGCTCGAGGTTTCCCTGGCCGTACAAGGTGCTGACTGTCGACTGCAGCGCGAGCGGATCGAGCGGCACGCCCACCGCATCGGCGAATGCCGACTCGAGCGTCGCCTTGTAGCGTAGGGAGTTGTCGGCAACGCGCAGGTAGTCGATCGTAGGCGGCGGTGCGCGGCGCGCCAGTCGTGCGGCCTCCCACTGCCGATAAGCGTCTTCGGTCATCGCGAGGCGAAACAGTCTCGGGTCTGCGGCGCGAGCGGCCTGCTCGCCGAGTCCCACACTCTTCTCAATGCGTGTGAAATCAAATGAGGAGGCCTCACCGAGCGCCGGGTTGATCAACACGTCTTCGGACGTCAGCGCACTGCGCTGCGCATCGCTGCCGCGGCGAATGAAGATTGCGAGCATCTGGTTCGAGATCGTCGGCACGGTGTCGAGTCGCTCGCGCGGCAGCAGCGGAAAGCCAACGTCGACGACAATCAGCACGTCGACGCCCATGCTGCGCGCGACATCAACCGGAAGATTGTTCGAGATACCACCGTCGACCAGCACCCGTCCGCCCGCTTCGACCGGCGCAAACACGCCCGGCGCCGAGACGCTGGCCCGCATCGCCAGCGTCAGGTCGCCCGCGCCGATCACAACGGCGTCCCCGGTTTCGAGATCAGTGGCGACAGCACGAAACGGTGTGGGAAGCTCGTCGAAACGCTGTAGGGGCGCGACCGGCGCGGTCAACCTGCGCAACAGCTGCTGCAGCTTCTGGCCCTGCACGAGGCCCTTGGGCAGCCGAAAATCACCGCCCTTCAGCCCGAGCGGAAAACGCACCAGGAAGTTCTGGTCCTCCGCCTTGCGGCGAAAGTTCAAGTCAGCGCGCGGCGGCCGATCGCGAAACGCATCCTGCCAGTCGACCGAGGCCAGTACGCTCTCGATCTCCCCGGCCGACAACCCCGCCGCATACAGACCACCGACCACTGCACCCATGCTCGAGCCGGCAATCGCATCAATGGGCACGCGCAGCTGTTCGAGCACCTTGAGCACGCCGACATGCGCGGCACCACGCGCGCCGCCGCCCGACAGGACCAGTCCGACCCGCGGACGTGGCTGCGGATCCTCAGTCGTGCTCGATGCAGACCGCTCCAGCTCAATGGCCGGCAGGGACTGCGCGATCGCGGATCCTGCCGTCGCGAGCGTCAGACAGACCGCGAGCACTGCCATGTCTGAGCGAAGCTGGAGCATCGCCGCGTAGAATAGCAGCGTAGACCATTACCGGGGCAGGCTGCACTGAACGGATTTCGGCACTTCACAGCCTGTGTCTTCGCTGGGCTGGCGCTTGCGGAGAGCGTGCCTGCCATTTCGGCAGACGCGGCCAGCCCACTGCGAAAGGCGTTGCCCGAAGAGGTCATTGTCACCGCGACACGCCGCGCTGAACCCCGCAATCAGTTCGTCGGCAGCATTTCACGGCTCGAGGGCGCGGATCTGGCGATGTTGGGCGCCACGCACAGCGCCGAAGCGCTGAATCGCGCGGCGGGTGTCAACGTGCAACGTGGCAGCGGCCAAGAGAGCCTGATTGCGATTCGCTCGCCGGTATTGACCGGCGCCGGGGGCTGCGGATCCTTCCTGCTGCTGGAAGACGGTTTACCGCTGCGGCCGACGGGCTTCTGCAACGTCAATGCCTTGTTCGAGGCCAATATCGAGCAGGCCAGCGCGATCGAGATCATCAAGGGTCCGGCTGTTGCCACTTATGGGGCCAACGCGACCCACGGCATCGTCAACGTGCTCAGCGGCACGGTCAGCGCGCTGCCTCGCGCGGCGGTGACACTCGAGTCGGGTTCGCATGACTATCGACGCGTTCGATTCGCCAGTGCCGCTGCTTCGAACTGGGGTGCATATGGTCATTGGACCCGCGACGGCGGCGATCGCGAGGCAGCGGGTTTCGATGAGGCGAAACTCAACCTGCTCGCTGATTTCGACGCAGGCGACGGTGCGCTGCAGCTGCGTGCGGCCGGCACAGTCCTCAATCAGGAAACCGCCGGATTCATCCGCGGCCGCGATGCCTATCGCGATCCGCTGCGGCGGCGTTCGAACCCGAACCCTGAAGCGTTTCGGGATGCCTGGAGCACGCGGCTTGCGGCAGCCTGGTCCGCGCAGGACTGCGAGGGCTGCTTCATCGACGTGCGCGGTGTACTCAGGCACTCCGAAATGCAGTTCAGCCAGCATTTCCTGCTCGGCAAACCGGTTGAGGAGAACGGTCAAACGAGCTTCGCGATCAGCGCCTCCCGCCTGCGTCCAGTCGGCACCGCTGTCAGTCTGCGCTGGGGCGCTGAGGCCGAGCGCGCACGCAGTGAGCTGCTGGAGTTCCAAGCGGGACCCACGCTCGACGGCAGCGCCGCGGCGCGCGCCATCCGTCCGGCCGGACGGCATTACGACTACGTCGTGCACGGCGCAGGTCTGGGCGCATTCGCCGACCTGGAATGGCAGATCAATGATCGCCTGCGTGCAGGTGCCGCGCTGCGCGCCGACTGGACCCGCTACGACTACGACAACCTGATGCTGGATGGCAACACCGACGATCTCGGGCAGCCCTGCCCCGGCGGTTGCCTCTACAGCCGACCGGGGGATCGGCGCGACGACTTCGTCAATTTTGCGCCCAAGTTCGATCTTCGCTGGCGCCCCAGTGAGCGACAGACGCTGTATGCCGCGGCAACGCGTGGCTTTCGGCCGCCGGAAATCACCGAGCTGTATCGGCTGCAACGGCAACAGCAACTGGCCGAGCTTGACTCAGAACGCCTCGACAGCCTGGAGCTGGGCTGGCTGCTCGAATCGCCGCAGTTTCGGGCGCAACTTGCTGCCTTCGCGATGCAGCGCAACCAGATCATTCTGCGCGATGCGGAAGGATTCAATGTCAGCGGCGGTCGCACCCGCCACCAGGGCGTCGAGTATCAGCTGCTCTGGCAACCACAGGCACGCTGGTCGCTGCGCGCAGCCGGCTCGTTTGCAAGCCATGAGTACGCATTCTCGCGGGTCAGCGAAGGCAACGAGGCCATCGTGCCAGGGAACCAGATTGACACGGCACCCAGGGTGCTGACGAACCTGCAGCTCGGCTGGCAGCCGGCAGGCGCAGTTCGCTCTGAAATCGAATTCGTCCATGTCGGCGGATACTACGTCGACGCGGCAAACCAGAATCGCTACCCGGGGCATGTGCTCGCCAACTTGCGCGTGAGCGTTACGCCGCGACCAGAACTGCGCGCGACGCTGCGCGTGACCAACCTTGCAGATCGGCGCTACGCAGATCGGGCGGACTTCGCTCAAGGCGACTATCGCTACTTTCCGGGGCGCGAGCGGAGCTTTTTCCTTGAACTTCAGTGGCGGCGCGACCGATAATGTCCGGCAATGGATTCAGGACTCCACTTGCCTGATTCCGGCGCCGCCGCGTCCGCGTCCGCGTCCCCTGAATTCTCGCTTGATCTGTGGCCGGGCGACGTCGCGCTGCTGAGCCGTGAGCTGCGCGTAGTCTGGTTGAATGAGTCGTTTGCGACTCGACTCGGCGTGACTCGGATCGCAGCGCAGGGCCGCCACTGGTTCGAGCTGCAGCCGCAGAGCGACGGCACCCGCGCTCAATATCGTCGTGCGCTGGCGGGTGGCGAAGGGGACTTTGTGACCGCCGCGGTGGGCGGAACGGCGCCCTACAGATCAACCCTGCGCTTTACGCGACGGAACGGCCAGCCGAGCCTGCTGGTGTTTGAGCAGCCCCTGACGCCGGCTGCGGTTGCGCCGGCTGCGGTTGCGCCTGCTGCCGCGCCGACGCCCGCCGTCGACACCGCGCTGGCGCAATCGCGCGAGCGCCTGTCGCTGACGCTCGAGTACGCCCAGGTCGGTCTCTGGGAACTGGACGTCGCCAGCGGCGTGGCGCGCTGGTTTGGTCGCTGGTGTGAGTCCGAGGATCTCCTCCCCTGTGACGGGCCCGAGCATGTCGACAACTGGGATCAGCGGATTCATCCGGAAGACCTGCAGCAGGCGGCCGAAAACTTCGCGGCGCTGCTCGAGAATCGCCACGATCTCTACGAATGTGAATACCGGATCCTGACGCGCTCAGGCCAGTGGCGCTGGATCCTTGAACGCAGCCGTGCCGTCGAACGTGGACCTGATGGCAAACCAGAGCGCGTCGTCGGCATCTGCATCAACGTCCACGATCGCAAGCAGGCTGAGAGCGAGCTGCGGCGCACACATCTGCGGCTGAAGTCAATTGCCGAAAACTCACCCGACTGGCTGCTGCTGATCGATGACCGGCGACGCGTGGCGTTCTGCAATCGGGAAGTTTTCGGGGCGACGCCGGAACAACTGCTGGGGATCGATGCACTGACGCTCTCACCAGTTGGATTCCGCGAGCAGATGGTCAATTTTTTTGCGGACGTGCTCGGCGGCAGCGAGCCGCAGGAAATCGAACAAACGCTGCCGAGCGAGAACGGAATCCCGCGTATTGTGCTACTTCGCGCTTCGCCAGTGCGCTCAGAGGGCCAGGTGGTCGGTGCAGTAGTCTCAGCCACCAATATCTCGGAGTTGCGGCACCAGCAAGCTATGCTGTGTCTGCAGGCGCGAATTCTCGAGACCATGCGCGAAGGCGTCGTGCTGGTCGACTCCCACAACCTGATCCGCCTGACAAACCCGGCCTTCAACCACATCTTCAGGGCCCGCGAGCCAAGCCTGCTTGGACTGTCGGTCGAACCCCTGTTCCGCCTCAGCGAGACCAACCGGGAATCGATTGTGCGCCGCGTGCGCGCGCAGCTGGTCGGAGCCGCCTCAGATCCGGTCGAGATCGAATGCCAGCGTCTCGACGGTACGCTGCTGACCGCAGCCTGCGTCATCACACCGATGCAGATCGACGGTCGCGATCATTGGCTGGCCGTGCTGCACGACATTACCGATCGAAAGATTCTCGAGCGCGAAATCCTTGAAGTCGGCAATCGCGAACAACAGCGAATTGGCAATGACCTGCACGACGGACTCGGCCAGGAGCTGACCGGCGTCGCTCTGATGTTGCGCGGCGTTGCAACGAAGATTCGACGCGAGCACCCGGCCCTGGAGCCGGAAATCGACGACATCGTGAAACTGGTCAATCGATCCATTTCAAACACCCGCACACTGGCGCGCGGACTCAGCCCTGTCGGACTGGAACGCGGTGGCCTGGTTCCAGCATTGCGAGTACTCGTCGCGAGTGCACGCGAGGCCTACTCGGTATCGATCACGCTGCGCACTCGGTTGCGGCAGCCGCTTGAACTCGACGAATCAAGCTCGAGTCATCTGTACCGGATCGTCCAGGAAGCCCTGCACAACGCGGTCCGGCATGGTCGCGCAGGCCGTATCACCGTGCAACTCGTCGTCGATATGGATTCAGTACGCCTCTCGGTTCACGACAACGGTCGCGGGCTGCCCGACCCGGGAATGGAGCTCACCGGACTGGGTTTGCGTGCGATGCGCTATCGGGCGAACATGCTGGGCGGTCACGCCATCATCGAGAATCATCGCGAAGGCGGCGCGATCGTCCGTTGCATCTGCCCGCACCGATCAAGCGATGCGCGCAGCGTCGATCACTCACCGCTTGCGACCCACCCCATTCTACGGCGCGCAGCCGTGCGTACGGACTGAAGAAAAGGTCCATCAGACCGGCACGCGCATCTTTGCCGGGTCGAAGTCGGGCTTGGGCCAGCGCAGTGGCAACTGCTCCAGTTCCTGCACGAGGATCTGCGAGACCAGCAGCTCGCGCAGCCACTTGCGGTGGGCAGGTATCACATACCACGGGGCGCGCTTGCGCAGGTCCGCGGGGTCGAATTTCCATTGCTTGGCGCGCTCCTTGAGGCGTTCCTCAAACCGCCGCTTCTGCTCGGCACGGCTGATATACAGCAACAGCTTGACGACGCGCGTGCCGCTTTCGTGCAGCAGATGCTCGAAATCATTGATCTGCGGATAGCGGCCGTTCCAGATCGCCTCGGGGACGCGTGGCAGGCATTCTAACCAGATCGGCTGTGCTAGCATTCGCCGCTGATTTTTCTGGAGCCCACACGCATGTCGACAGCTGCGAAACCGAACATCAGTCCGCCCGCGGGCGGCGAGCGCATCACGGTCAAGAACGGCAAGCTGGTCGTACCCAACCAGCCCATCATCCCGTTCATCGAAGGCGACGGCACCGGCCCAGACATCTGGCGCGCCAGCGTGCGCGTGCTCGACGCTGCGGTCGCCAGCGCCTACGGCGGCAAACGTAAAATCCATTGGCTCGAAGTCTATGCAGGCGAGAAGGCCAACAAGCTGTTTCAGACCTGGTTGCCGGACGAAACCGTCGCGGCCTGCCGCCAGTACCTGGTCTCGATCAAGGGTCCGCTGACCACGCCGATCGGCGGTGGTATCCGATCACTGAACGTCGCTCTGAGGCAGATGCTCGACCTGTACGTATGCCTGCGGCCGGTGCGCTGGTTCAAGGGTGTCCCGTCGCCGGTTCGCGCACCCGAGAAGGTCGACATGGTGATATTTCGCGAGAACACCGAGGACATCTACACCGGCATCGAGTTCGAAGCAGGCTCCGCCGAGAACCGCAAGTTCCAGGAACTGTTCAAGCAGTCATTCCCGAAGGCCTACGCCAAAATCCGCTTCCCGGACTCCTCCGGCATTGGCTTGAAGGCGATTTCCCAGGAGGGTACGGATCGGCTGATTCGCGCTGCAATCGAGTACGCCATTGCCAACGAGCGCAAGAGCCTGACGATCGTGCACAAGGGGAACATCATGAAGTTCACCGAAGGCGCGTTTCGCAACTGGGCCTATGCGCTCGCCGAACGCGAATTCGCTGCGCAGACCTACAGCTGGGAGCAATGGGAGCGGACCAAGGCGGCCAGCGGCGAGAAAGCTGCCAACGATGAGCAGGTGGCCGCGCTCAAAGCCGGCCGGATCCTGATCAAGGATGCCATTGCGGACATCACGCTGCAGCAGGTGCTGACCCGACCGGAAGAGTTCGATGTCATCGCGACCATGAACCTCAACGGCGACTATCTCTCGGATGCGCTGGCGGCACAGGTCGGGGGCATCGGCATCGCTCCGGGCGGCAACGTCAACTACGTCACGGGCCACGCCGTGTTCGAAGCGACCCACGGCACGGCGCCGAAGTACGCCAATCTCGATCGCGTGAACCCGGGCTCTGTGATCCTCTCGGGCGAGATGATGCTGCGCTACCTCGGCTGGAGCGAAGCTGCCGATGCGATCATCAGCGCGATGGACAAGACCATCGCCCAGAAGACGGTGACCTATGACTTTGCGCGGCTGATGGAAGGCGCGCGCGAGGTCAAGTGCAGCGAGTTTGCAGACGCGCTGATCAGCAATCTCTAGAGGACGGCCGCCGTGCTGCCGCAGGCGTGCGCGCGACAGATCGGCGATTCCTTCGCGGACTACAACGCGCAGTTCCGCGCGGTCACTCGGCGTGCCCCTGCTCGATTCGACGATCGAAACTGGAAGGCCAGCCAGGCGGATGCCGTCGAGCGCATCGAACTCTATGATCGCTGCGTCAACGGCACCGTCGCGGCCCTGAAGCTCCGGCTTGGCGACAGCACCCACGACCGCGAGCTGTGGCGCGCGATTCGCGCAGAATTTTCCGCGCTGATTGCACCGCTGCCGGATCGGGCCTTCTCGAAGACGTTCTTCAGTTCGATCACGCGCAGACTGTTCGGAACCGTCGGCGTTGCGCCTGAGCTGGAGTTCGTCGCCACCGAGCTCGACTCGCTAGGCGAAATCGAGCCCCGATCCAGCCAGGGCCTGGAATCGACGCTGTACGCCAACCGCGGCTCCTTGCAGTTGCTGATCGAGGATCTGCTCGGCGATCGGCGATTTCGCTCCAGCTGGCGCGACCTAGAGAAGACCTGCTCACAGGTCACGGCGGAAATCAATGCGCAGCTGGGTGCCATCGGCGAGCGTCGAACCGTTGAAAGCCTCGAGATCATCCGGCCAGTCTTCTTTCAGTTCACGCGCGCCTACATCGTCGGCAGACTGAACGGCCGCGAATTCACTCGTCCGATTGTCATTGCGCTCAAGAACACCGGCGATGGCATCCTCGTTGATGCGGTGATGCTCGGTGAGGACGATATCAGCATCGTGTTCGGCTACAGCCGCTCGTATTTCAATGTGGACCTTGAGCGCGTCAACGACACCGTGCTGTTCCTGCGCCAACTGATGCCGCGCAAACCAGTCAGCGAGCTGTTCACGGTTCTGGGCAGGGCAAAACAAGGCAAGACTGAACGGTATCGAGAGGTCATGCAGCAACTGGCCCGTTCGGCCGATCAGTTCGTGCATGCGCCGGGCGAGCGGGGACTGGTGATGGTCTGTTTCACTCTGCCCTCGCTGGACGTCGTGTTCAAGCTGATCCGGGATCGCTTCCCTTATCCGAAGAACATCCTTCGGCAGGAAGTGCTCGACAAGTATCACTTCGTGTTCCGGCATGATCGTGCCGGTCGGCTCATCGATGCGCAGGAGTTCAAGCGCGTACGACTGCCGCGCGCGCGATTCACACCGGAACTGATAGACGAGCTTTTCAGTGAGACTGCCGGGACCGTCACGGCGGACGGCGACGACCTGATATTCGATCACATGTACATCGAGCGCCGGATGGTGCCGCTCAATCTCTTTCTGCGCGACGCCTCACCGGAGGATGCCGAGCGTGCGGTCATCGACTATGGACAGTCAATTCGTGATCTGGCGTATACAAATATCTTTGCCGGTGACCTGCTGCTGAAGAACTTTGGCGTGACTCGGCATGGGCGCGTGATCTTCTACGACTACGATGAACTCTGCCAGGTGACCGAATGCCGCTTTCGCGAACTGCCCGAGGCCAGCAACGACGAGGACGAAATGCGCGGCGAAGCCTGGTTCTACGTTGCCGACAACGACGTCTTTCCCGAGACTTTCATCAATTTCCTGGCCTTCAACGACGCGCAGCGCGAAGCCTTCTTGCGGGTGCATGCTGAAATCCTCACCGCTGACTTCTGGCGTCAGGTCCAGGAGCGACTGAACGTTGGCGAGGCGCTGGAAGTGCTGCCGTACCATCCCAAGCGACTGCGACTCACCGGCGCCAAACCGTAGCGATGTCACTCGGCCGGCGGGCCGAGATGCCTGGCGAGAAAGTTTCGTAGGCTTGCGTAGAGTTGCACTGCCCACTCTTCGCGTTCGAGGCTGTGGGATCCATCCTTGATGATGACCAGTTCGTGGGTCTTGCCTTCGCGCGAAAGTGCTCGCGCCATCACACGCGAATGATCATCGACGACCTGCTGGTCAGCGGTGCCGTGCACCAGCAGCACGGGCACCATGATCTCTGCCGCTCGCCGGCGCGGTGAGTTGATCTTCAGATCTTCGGTGCCCGTGCTGGCGACCGTCGCCACACGGCCTCCGTAGAACCTCGAGTTGTCGGCTTGAAGATCCATCATGTCGCTGACACCGGCAATGCTGACCGCGCATCTGTACAAGCGAGGCTCCTTTATCGCCCCGATGAGAGCCGCGTAACCGCCATAGCTCCAGCCGACGATGCAGAGGCGCGAAGCGTCGGCGATGCCTTGTTCAATCAACCAGCGGGCGCTGCTTGAGATGTCGTCGTGCATCACGGTGCCCCAGCCCTGATAGCCCGCGTCGAGCCAGGTTTGGCCATAGCCGGTCGAGCCGCGAAAGTTTGGCTGCAGCACGGCATAGCCGCTGTTGGCAAGCAGCTGGACGAGGCGATCGTAACCCCAGGAATCACGGGAATAGGGTCCTCCGTGAGGTAACACGATGGCCGGCAGGCCGCGCGGCTCAAGTCCTCTGGGAATTGTCAGGTAGCCGGGAATGCGAACCCCGTCTGGTCCGGGAATCGCTACTGACTGCATGGTTGCAAGTCCGTCTGTCGGCAGCTGCGAATTGCGCCGCCCCACCCGATCGAGGGTGCGAGCGTCGAGATCGAGCAGGTGATAACTGCCTGGGTCCACGTCGCTGAACGCAAAGACCAGCAATCGACTCGAATCACGCGAGCCGCCCAACACGCGATTCTGCGTGTCGGGCAGCACAGCCTTGATCGCCTGATCGATGCCAGCAGAAATGGGGTCGATCCAGTGCACGCCTGGGCGATCTGTTTCGAAAGCGAAACCGACAATCCGTTCGCTGCGTGGCGCCGTCAGCACCGAGTCGACATCTACTTCAGGATGCGCGTAAAGCAACTGGCGTTCGTTCTGGTCGCTGAGGTCCATCTCCCAGATCGCATCGCGGCCGTTGTGGGAGGCCGAGACCAACAGGGCGTTTGGTGTAGATCCAAAGCCCAGAACCTGCCAGTCCATGCGGTCGAACAGGTCGAACTTTGAAAGTGTGCGCCATTCAGACTGCTCCGAATCACGAGCAATGTATTGGCCCTTGCGCTCGCGATACCCGAAGCCGAATCGAACGATGCCATCGCGATCCGCGAGCCAGCTCGTGATCGGTCCCCTTTGGCGCAAGACCACGCGCATCGCGCCCGTTCTGACATTGACCTTGTAGACCGTTGGGAATATGTCGCCGTCGTCATCGATCTGCATCAGCACATGATCGGGATCTGCATCCAGCGGATCGAGAATCCGGTCCTGGAACTGGGCGACGACACCGCGCCGGTTCTGCACCAGCACCTTGCCCCCCGATCCGTCCGTGTTCACTGAGAAGAGTCGCGAGACCGAAAACGGCTGTCCGGCATCGAAATCAACGCCGACGTAGGTACAGAGCAAGCGTTCGTCGGTCTTGAACCAGCAGCCTGTGATTCGAAAGCCGTTGACGTCGCCCGCAAGAATGGCGCGCTTCGCCTTGGTGCGCAGATCAAGCAGCACCACGCGCGGCACCGGTGGCGAATCCGCGCTGCGTACGTGGGTCAGATAGACCAGTTGCTGGCCATTAGGAGAGATCGCTGGCGCAGCGATTTCAGCGGCCGGGCAAAGGCTTCAACAGGAATCTGAGAAGCGCTGAAACCCGGAGGGCCGAGCGCCAGCAAGGCAACTGCAAGCCATGGCTGCCGCATTTCCAGACTAGCCTCCCCGAAACCCCCGATCAGGCTTTGAAGCGTACGGCAGCGTCTCTGATGGAGTCCAGCTCGGGTTGCAACGATATGAGGTCCGCTGCGCTCAACCCCAGCGTATCCGCCAGCGCAGACTCAAGACCCGGTGCCCGGAAGTCCGAGAACAGACTGCGCGTCGCCAGCGTGTGGCCGGCATATACGATCCGGGCCTCGTCGGCCAAGGCAGCGCTCTCACCAACTCGACGCCAGCCGGCCATTGCAGCCGCAACCGCGGCTGCCAGACGCCACGATCGCGCCAGTGCCTGGGTCAGTTCGGCGCCGTGATCCGCGCAGAACTGGGCGCGTGTGGCAGGGTCCAGCAGCAATGCTGCTGTGGCTTCCTGAGACGAAACCGCCTGCAGGGCCAGCGCCTCGCCCGCACGGTGCAGCAGCCCTGCAAGACCCGCTGCGCCGGGAGAGGCGCGCTTGCGCCGCGCAAGGGCAGCCGCAATCCAGGCAGTGGCAACAGCCTCGCGCCACATCGATGCGCACTCGGCTGCATAGCCCTCGGCAGAATAGATTGAAGTTCGAACTTCGGTCAGCGCGGCCACCAGGTCAGCAGGGCGCGTCGATCCCGGGAGCGCTTCACCAAGCGCAAAGGCATCCAGCAGACGACGCAGCCGGGCAGGCCTGGCCGGCAACTGGTTGCGCACGGTCTCAACGGCTGCCTCAGCAGCGATGAACAGACTGGCCGCTTCGCCCTGCGCATGCAGGGCCGGGGCTCGACGATTCGCCATCTGGGCCAACCGGGGTGAAAAATCAGACTGAGATGCTCGCGGCGAACGGGGTGTCGGTCCAGCGCTGGGGCGACGATTCGCCAACCGCGTCACGCTATCGCGGACAGCGCCTGGCGCAGATCCGCGAGCAGGTCGTCGATGTCTTCAAGTCCGATCGACAGTCGCACGCTGCCCTCGGCGAATCCTGCCAGCTCACGCTCGGCAGGCGTGA
>JBBQWY010000001.1:0-176837 GCA_038210215.1 Steroidobacterales bacterium | reverse complement strand
TGAATTGCCGGGCGACACGGAGATGGTGATGCCGGGTGACAACATCAAGATGACGGTGGAGTTGCTGGCGCCGATTGCGATGGAAGACGGGCTGCGCTTCGCGATCCGCGAGGGCGGCCGTACCGTCGGTGCAGGCGTCGTTGCCAAGATCCTGAAATGAAGATCCTCAAATAGGCTTTATATATGGCTAACCAGAACATCCGGATCCGCCTCAAGGCGTTTGACCATCGTTTGATCGATACTTCTGCGAAGGAGATTGTCGAGACGGCCAAGCGCACCGGCGCAACCGTGAAGGGTCCCGTGCCGTTGCCGACCAAGATGGAGCGGTTCACGCTGCTCGTCAGTCCGCACGGCGACAAGGACGCGCGTGACCAGCTCGAACTGCGCACGCACAAGCGGCTGATGGATATCCTGAACCCGACCGACAAGACGGTCGATGCGCTGATGAAGCTGGAACTGCCGGCCGGCGTTGACGTGCAGATCAAGCTGAACTGAGTAACCTGAACAGCTGGATGGATATCCAGCTGTTCAGCGCGCGCAGCCTTGCAAGCGGTATGCCCACCGCTTACACTGCGCGCCCTTTTGATCGGGCGAGGTTGGCGGCCTGAGCCGCCAAGACCACTCGAATCTCTCCTGGCGACTTGCGTCGTCTCGGGGTTCGCAGCGTCTACCTCGCGTGTTTGCAAGTGATGCGCCCACCAATCGCAGTGGGCGCGAGCGAGGATTTATGGCAATCGGTCTGGTTGGCCGCAAATGCGGAATGACGCGCGTCTTCACGGAGGCGGGCGAGAGCATTCCTGTGACCGTCATTGAGGTTCTGCCCAATCGGGTCACGCAGATCAAGAACGCCGAGACGGACGGTTATGCTGCCGTCCAGGTCACCTACGGATCGCGCCGTCCTCAGCTCTACTCGAAAGCGGTCAACGGTCACTACGCCAAGGCGAATGTCGCGCCGGGCAAGGCTCTGGTCGAGTTCCGCCTGAACGGCAAGGACGATACCGATCTTGCGGTGGGTGGTGAATTGAAAGTAGATCGCTTCACAGTGGGACAGATTGTCGATGTCACCGGCACGACGATCGGCAAGGGTTTCGCCGGCGTGATGAAGCGCCACAATTTCGCGGGCCACCATGCGACGCACGGTGTCTCGCTCTCGCATCGCACGCCAGGCTCGATCGGCCAGCGTCAGACGCCAGGCCGCGTTTTTCCGGGTAAGCGCATGTCGGGCCACATGGGCGTCGTGCGGCGAACGACCGAGAACCTGAAGGTCATCGAGATCGATGCCGAACGCAACGTATTGCTGATTCGCGGCGCGGTGCCTGGAGCCGCTGGCGGCCAGGTCATCGTACGGCCTTCGGTGAAGGCAGCGCGTCAGGCCAATCGCAAGTATGTCGCGCCGCTGAAGGCCGCGCCGGCGGCCAAGTCGGGCGCAGGCAAGCCTGCGCCGGCCAGGCCGGCCAAGCCCGCGCCGGCCAAGCCCGCGCCGGCCAAGAAATAGCTATTGGAGCGGACCGAAAGATGAAGCTCAAAGTTGCAGGCGGCGCCTCCGAGATGGTGGTCTCGGACGAAACGTTCGGCCTCGAGTTCAACGAAGCGCTGGTGCACCAGGTTGTCACCGCCTATCGCAATGCGGGGCGCTCAGGCACCAAGGCGCAGAAGACTCGGGCAGAAGTCCGTGGCGGCGGGCGCAAGCCGCACAGCCAGAAAGGCACGGGCCAGGCGCGCGCGGGATCGACTCGCGGACCGATCTGGGTCGGTGGTGGCCGCGCGTTCGCGGCCAAGCCTCGCAGCTTCGAGCAGAAGGTCAATCGCAAGATGTATCGCGGTGCGCTGCGCTCGATGCTCTCCGAGCTGGTGAGGCAGGACCGTCTGGTGGTCACCGCCGAGCTTGCGCTCGAGGCTCCGAAGACTCGGCTGCTGGCTTCTCAGCTCAAGGCGATGTCACTCGAGAAGGTGTTGATCGTTGTCGAAGCGATCGACGAGAAGCTGTTCCTCGCGGCGCGAAATCTGCGCGGCGTCGAAGTACTGCCGGCGGCGGCGCTGAATCCGTTGGCGCTGGTCAGCTATGACAAGGTGCTGATGACGATCGGCGCCGTGAAGATGATCGAGGAGCGTCTGCAATGAGTGCCGTGCCCGCAACGCTGTCGGTTGCCCGGCAGGAAAAGCTGATGAACGTGCTGCTTGCGCCGCATATCACCGAGAAAACCTCGCTGGCGATGCAGAACGGCAACCAGTACACGTTCCGCGTACGCCGCGACGCGACCAAGACCGACGTTCGGGCAGCCGTGGAGATGATGTTCTCGGTCAAGGTGATCGGCGTGCAGGTGGTCAACGAACCTGGCAAATCGCGCCGGTTCGGCAAGACACTGGGGCGTACCCAGGATTCGCGCAAAGCGTATGTGCGTCTGGCTGAAGGCCAGATGATCGATTACGAAGCCCGTCAGTCGACGAAGTAACGCCATGGCACTGATCAAATATCGACCGACTTCTCCCGGCACGCGCTTTGTCGTCAAGATCGACAAGTCGCATCTGTGGAAGGGCGGACCACTCGAGTCGCTGACAACCAGCCAGGCGAAGCATTCCGGTCGCAACAATGCCGGGCGGATCACGACCCGCCACAAGGGCGGTGGTTCGCGCCAGAAGTATCGGCTGATCGACTTTCGTCGCGACAAGGATGGAATCAAGGGCACGGTTGAGCGGGTCGAATATGATCCCAACCGCACCGGTCATATCGCTCTCGTGCTGTACGTCGATGGCGAGCGTCGCTATATCCTTGCGCCGAAGGGCATGAAGGTCGGCGACGAGGTTCGCTCTGGCGCAGACTCACCGATCAAGGCCGGCAACGCAATGCAGTTCCGGCACATTCCACTCGGCAGCACCGTGCACAACGTCGAGCTGAAGCCGGGCAAGGGCGGCCAGCTGGCCCGCAGCGCGGGCAGTTCGGCTCAGTTCACCGCGCGCGAAGGCATCTACGCTTATCTGCGCTTGAAGTCGGGTGAGACCCGCAAGGTGCACGTCGAGTGCCGCGCGACCATCGGCGAGATGAGCAACGACGAGCACAATCTGCGGGTGTACGGCAAGGCTGGCGCCAAGCGCTGGCTGGGCATTCGTCCCACCGTTCGCGGCGTTGCCATGAATCCGGTGGATCACCCCCACGGCGGTGGTGAGGGCAAGCCCAGCCAGGGCAATCCACATCCGGTATCTCCATGGGGCTGGCACACCAAGGGCCAGAAGACGCGTCGCAACAAGCGCACGAGCAAAATGATCGTGCAGCGTCGCAAGAACAAGATTCGATAGGCAGGAGCTGAAGCGTGCCGCGTTCACTGAAAAAAGGTCCGTTCGTCGATCTGCACCTCGCGAAGAAGGTTCAGGTCGCTTCGTCGAAGAGCGATCGTCGTCCGATCAAGACCTGGTCGCGGCGGTCGATGGTCGTGCCGGAAATGGTCGGCCTGACGATTGCCGTTCACAATGGTCGACAGCACATTCCTGTGCTGATCAGCGAGAACATGGTCGGCCACAAGCTCGGCGAGTTTTCGCCGACGCGTACGTTCAAGTCGCATTCCGGGGACAAGAGGGTCTCGGGTTAAGCCCGGACTGGAGCCACGATGGAAGTTTCAGCCAAATACAAATACGCGCGAATTTCGCCGCAGAAGTGCCGGCTGGTCGCCGACGTCGTGCGCGGCAAGCCGGTCGGCAACGCGATTTCCACCTTGAAGTTCATGCCGAAGAAAGGCGCAGCGATTGTGCTCAAGGCGCTGGAGTCGGCGATCGCGAATGCCGAGAACAATAACGGTGCCGATATCGACGATCTCAAGGTGCATCGGATTTTCGTCGATGCGGCGCCCGTACTGAAGCGCTTCGCGGCGCGCGCCAAGGGGCGTGGCGCGCAGATCATCAAGCGCAACAGCCATATCACGGTCATCGTCAGCGACGGCCGCAGTTAAGAGTCAGGACAGGATCAGCGCATGGGCCAGAAAGTAAATCCGATCGGCATCCGCTTGGGGATAACCCGGGACTGGACGTCGAAGTGGTTCGCGAACAAGAAGGACTACCCGTTGCACGTGCACACGGACTTCCGGGTGCGCCAGTTCCTGGGCGAGAAGCTCGCCGAGGCGTCCGTATCAAAGATACTGATCGAACGTGCCGCGAACCGGGTCAGCATCACGATCCAGACTGCGCGGCCCGGCATCGTCATCGGCAAGAAGGGCGAAGACATCGACAAGCTGCGTGCCGAGACGGCCAAGCTGTTGGGCAAGCCCATGCAGGACGTGCGGGTCAGCATCGCCGAGATCCGCAAGCCGGAACTTGATGCGCAGCTGGTGGCCGATGGCATCGCGCAGCAGATCGAAAAGCGGGTGATGTTCCGTCGCGCGATGAAGCGCGCCGTGATGAGCACGATGCGCAGCGGCGCACTCGGCGTGAAGGTGCGCCTGTCAGGGCGCCTCAATGGCTCCGAGATCGCCCGGACTGAATGGTCACGTGAAGGGCGTGTGCCACTGCATACGTTCCGGGCGGACATCGACTACGGTTTCTCGGAGGCACATACGACCTACGGGATCATTGGCGTCAAGGTCTGGGTCTTCAAGGGCGAAGTGTTCGAGAAGGCCGAGCTCGCGCGACGGGAAGCTTCGGCTGAAGCAGCCGTAGCCGCAGCCGCAGCCGAAGCGGCCGCTGCGGCCACGGCCTGACAGACAGAAGGCAATTGCAGCAATGATGCAACCGAAGCGAACCAAGTATCGCAAGCAGTTCAAGGGCCAGAATACGGGCCTCGCAACCCGTGGCAGCTCCGTGGCATTTGGCGAGTTTGGCCTGAAGGCGACTGGCCGGTCACGGATGACCGCGCGCGAGATCGAGGCTGCGCGACGCGCCATTTCCCGCTCGGTGAAGCGCGGCGGGCAGCTATTTGTCCGTGTGTTCACGGACGTACCAGTCACGAAGAAGCCGCTGGAAGTTCGCATGGGCAGCGGCAAGGGCAACGTCGAGTACTGGGTGGCGAAGGTCAAACCGGGAAAGATTCTGTTCGAAATCGACGGTGTCGACGAGAAGACCGCGCGTGAGGCCTTCCGACTTGGCGGAGCCAAGCTTTCGGTGCCGACGTCCTTTGCGCGTCGTCAGGCCCGCTAATCAGCAATCCGGAAAGCCAGAGCATGAACGCCAAAGAATTGCGAACAAAGTCTGCCGAGGGGCTCGGCGACGAACTGCTGAAGCTGCGCAAGGAGCAGTTCGCGTTGCGTATGCAACGCGCGACTGGCCAAGGGGTCAAGCCGATGGAGTTCGGACGCGTGCGCAAGACGATTGCCCGCCTCAAGACCGTGCAGCGTGAACAGGAAATTGCCGCCGCCACGGCCGGCCAGGGTAAGAAGTCATGAACAGTTCCGATACCGTACGTCAGCGAACCGTCACAGGTCGTGTCGTCAGCGACAAGATGAACAAGACCGTCGCGGTCGAGATCGAGCGCCTGATCAAGCACCCGCGCTACGGCAAGTACATTCGCCGCACGACGCGCCTGCTCGCGCACGACGAGAAAGGCGAATCACGCACCGGTGACCTGGTCACGATCGCCGAGTGTCGTCCCTTGTCGCGTCGCAAGTCGTGGACACTCGTTGAAGTCGTCAACCGCAGCACCGCCGTATGATCCAGACACAAACATTGCTGCAGGCCGCAGACAACAGCGGTGCCAAGACCCTGATGTGCATCAAGGTCCTGGGTGGTACACGCCGTCGCTATGCGCATGTCGGCGATGTGATCAAAGTCAGCGTCAAGGACGCGATCCCGCGCGGCAAAGTCAAGAAAGGCGAGGTCTACGATGCAGTCGTGGTGCGCACGCGCACTGGTGTCCGGCGCGCTGACGGCTCGTTGCTGAAGTTCGATGGCAACGCAGCCGTGCTTCTGACAACCAAGCTTGAACCGATCGGCACTCGCATTTTCGGCCCGGTCACACGCGAGCTGCGAACCGCTCGTTTCATGAAGATCATCTCCCTCGCTCCGGAAGTTCTATGAAGAAGATCCGCAAAGGCGACAACGTCATCGTGCTGTCCGGTCGCGATCGCGGCCGCAAGGGTGCGGTGCTGCAGGTGCTTGACGACCAGACTGTGCTGGTCGAGGGCGTCAATCGCGTCAAGCGCCACACGCGTGCCAATCCGCAGCGGAATGTGGGTGGTGGCATCGTCGAGAAGGAAGCACCACTGCACATCTCAAAGATCGCGATATTCAATCCTGCGACGCAGAAAGGCGGTCGTGTCGGCGTCAAACGCCTCACAGACGGCAAACGCGTGCGCTTCTTCAAGTCCAACGGCGAGATGCTCGACGCCTAGGCGTCGATCTCACGCATAACAAGGTCACCATATGGCGCGGCTCCAGCAGCAATACCAGACCAGGATCATCCCCGAGCTGACCCAGAAGCTCGGCGTGGCCAATCCCATGGAAGTCCCAAAGATCACCAAGATCACGGTGAACATGGGCGTCGGCGAAGCGGTGGCTGACAAGAAGGTCATGGATGCTGCCGCGGCCGACCTTGCCAAGATCACCGGCCAGAAGCCGATGCTGTGCAAGTCCCGGAAGTCGATCGCGTCGTTCAAGCTGCGCGACGGGCTGGCGATCGGGTGCAAGGTCACGCTCCGCGGTCCGCGCATGTATGAGTTCCTTGACCGGTTGATCACCGTTGCGATGCCGCGTATCCGCGATTTCCGTGGCGTGTCGCCGCGCTCCTTCGATGGCCGAGGCAACTACAGCATGGGCGTCAAGGAGCAGATCATTTTCCCCGAGATCCAGTACGACCAGATTGATCAGCTGCGGGGCATGGACATCACGATCACGACGACAGCAAAGGACGACAAGGCCGCGAAGGCCCTGCTCGAGGCTTTCAACTTTCCTTTCCGCAAGTAATCACATGGCCAAGACAAACATGGTCGAGCGCGAGAAGCGCCGTACCCAGATCGCCGCGAAATACTCCAAGAAGCGCCTGGCGCTGAAGGAGCGCATTCGCAGCCCGAAGACCTCGCCGGAGGATCGCATTGCCGCGCAAGTGGAGCTGCAGAAGCTGCCGCGCGACGCGAGCCCGACCCGCGGCCGGAATCGGTGCTCGATCACCGGTCGCTCTCGTGGCGTTTACCGCAAGTTCGGTCTGGCGCGGGTCAAAGTCCGCGAGACCGCCAACCGGGGTGAACTGCCCGGCGTTTCGAAAGCGAGCTGGTAGGAGATCGCGCAGTGAGCATGACCGATCCTATTGCCGACCTGCTGACCCGCATCCGCAACGCGCAGAGCGCCCGCAAGACCGAGGTCCGCTTGGCGGCCTCGAAGCTCAAGCAGGCGGTCGTGAAGGTGCTGATGGAGGAAGGCTACGTCGCAGATTTTCACGTTGATGCCGGCGACGGCAAGCCGACGTTGACCATCGCGTTGAAGTATTACGACGGCCGGCCGGTGATCGATCGGCTGGAGCGCATCTCCAAGCCTGGCTTGCGGGTGTACCGCGGCAAGGATGAGATGCCAAAAGTCCTGGGTGGAATGGGCACAGTCATCGTCTCGACACCCAAGGGTGTTATGACGGACAAGCAGGCCCGCGCCATCGGCCAGGGTGGCGAAGTGCTCTGCATCGTCGCCTGATCGGCGTCAGCGGAATTCGAGTGAGCTGAACATGAGTCGAGTAGCAAAGAATCCGGTGCCATTGCCCCAGGGCGTGACAGCGACGATCGGTGCAAACCTCGTGACCCTGAAGGGCGCGAAGGGTTCGTTGAGCGTGCCCTTGTCGCTCGGAGTGAAGGTTGTCGAGGAGGACAAGGCGCTGACCGTCGAGTACGACGCCAGCAATCGGATGCAGGCGGGCTCGGTACGTGCGCATCTGGCCAACATCGTCGAAGGCGTCACCAAGGGTTACGAGCGCAAGCTCGAACTGGTGGGCGTCGGCTTCCGCGCGGCAGTTCAGGGCAAGACATTGAATCTGACGCTCGGCTTTTCTCACCCGGTGAATTTCCCGATTCCGGACGGGATTGTCATTGAAGCGCCAAGCCAGACCGAAGTGGTCATCAAGGGCGTCGACAAGCAGCGCGTTGGCCAGATTGCAGCGGAGATTCGCGGCATTCGCCCGCCGGAACCCTACAAGGGCAAAGGCGTCCGCTATGCCGGCGAGCAGATCACCCTCAAGGAAGGGAAGAAGAAGTAGCCATGCAAGTTACCAAGAAACAGCGGCGCGTGCGGCGTGCCACCCGTGCCCGGGCCAAGATCCGCGAGCTCGGCGTGGCACGGCTCACCGTGCACCGGACGCCACGCCATATCTATGCGCAGGTCTTCGACTCGTCGGGGGCGGCCGTCATTGCTGCCGCGTCGACCGTGCAGGAAGATCTGGTCAAGGATCTCAAGGGCACAGGCAATGTCGAAGCGGCCAAGGCAGTGGGTCGCGCGATAGCAGAGCGTGCGCGAGCCAAGGGAATCAGCAAGGTTGCCTTCGACCGCGCGGGGTTCATGTACCACGGACGGATCAAGGCGCTGGCGGATGCGGCGCGCGAAGCGGGGCTGGAGTTCTAACCGAACCCGGCACCTGAGGAACATATTTTTATGGCACGAGTCGAAAAGAATCAGTCCGGCGATGAGTTCATCGAAAAACTCGTCGCGGTTAACCGAACCGCCAAGGTCGTCAAGGGCGGCAAGCAGTTCGGTTTCACGGCCCTGACGGTGGTCGGCGACGGCGCCGGTCGCGTCGGCATAGGCTTCGGCAAGGCGCGTGAAGTGCCGGTTGCGATCTCGAAGGCAATGGCTGCGGCGCGCAAGGGCATGATCAACGTTGCGCTGCGCAAGGACACTCTGTTCTATGCAATCAAGGGCGAGCACGGTGCGACCCATGTTCTGATGCAGCCCGCCTCTGACGGTACGGGCGTCATCGCTGGTGGCGGCATGCGCGCGGTGCTCGAGTGCGCTGGCGTACGCAACGTGCTGGCGAAGAGCTATGGCTCGCGCAACCCGATCAACGTGGTCCGCGCGACCATGAACGGTCTGGCGGCACTGCGCTCGCCTGATCACATTGCCGCCAAGCGCGGCAAGACGGTCGACGAAATCCTGGGTTGAAGATCATGAGCGCAAACAAACAGGGCGAAATCAGCGTGACGCTCAAGAAGAGCATTCACGGGCAGCTAGCGAGCATCGCAAGCTCGGTGCGCGGGCTGGGGCTGCGCCGGCGTCACCAGACGGTGACGGTGGCGGACACGCCTGAGAACCGCGGGATGATTCGCGCAGCACGGCATTTGCTCTCGGTCGAGGCGCGCTGACGCGCTCCTCTGCAGGTTACGAGGTACAGGTCATGACGATGCGATTGAACACCATGAAGCCGGCCGCAGGCTCGAAACGACCGCGCCGGCGCGTGGGTCGCGGGGCATCAGCGGGCCAGGGCAAGACCTCGGGCCGCGGCGTCAAGGGTCAGCGCGCACGCAAGGGCGGTTACCACAAGGTCGGCTTCGAAGGCGGCCAGATGCCGCTGCAGCGTCGCATGCCAAAGGTTGGCTTCCGCTCTGCGCTGAAGGCGACCCGCGCCGAGGTGCGGCTTGGTGAGCTCGCCAAGATCAGCGGCGATGTGGTGGATCTGGCGGGATTGAAAGCCGCAAATGTCATTCCGGCGTTTGCGGAATCCGCCAAGGTCGTCCTGTCGGGCGAGATAAAGCGGGCGGTGACGCTCAAGGGTGTCGGCGCCACCAAGGGTGCGCTGGCGGCCATCGAAGCAGCAGGCGGCAAGCTTGAAGCAACCGACGTGCCCGCGAAGGCGCCGGTCAAGCGAAAGAAGGCAGCGAAAGAAGGCAAGAAGGGCTAAGGCAGGATTTTGGCAACGAACACAGGCAATCCTTCAGCGACGATCGCCGGCGCCACGCGCTTCGGCGACGTGCGCTCGCGCCTGTTGTTCCTGATCGGCGCGCTGATCGTCTACCGGATCGGTACCTACATCCCGGTGCCGGGCATCGACCCGGACCAGGTGCAGCGCTTCTTCGAAGATCAGGCGAACACGATTCTTGGCATCGTCAACATGTTCTCGGGCGGCGCCCTCGAACGTTTGTCGATCTTTGCGATGGGCGTGATGCCCTACATCTCCGCGTCGATCATCGTGCAGATGATGTCGCACGTGTATCCGCCGTGGGAGGAGTACCGCAAGGAAGGCGAGTCCGGTCGCCGCAAGCTGACCCAGATCACGCGTTACGGAACAGTGATCCTCGCCGTCTTCCAGTCGCTCGGTGCAGCGGTCGCGCTGCAGAACGGTGGCATGGTGATCGTGGCAGGCTGGCAGTTCCTGTTCGTCGCCACGGTGACGATGACGACGGGCACGATGTTCCTGATGTGGCTGGGCGAGCAGGTGACCGAGCGCGCGATCGGCAACGGTATCTCGATGATCATCCTTGCAGGGATCATCTCCGGATTGCCCGGCGCGCTGGGTCGTACCTTCGATGCCGTCAGCACCGGTGAGATGGGCGGCCCGTTTGCGCTGTTGCTGATCTTGCTGGTGCTCGCTGTTACCGCGTTCTGCGTCTATGTCGAGCGCGCGCAGCGCCGGATTACGGTCAACTATGCGAAGCGCCAGGTCGGCCGCCGGATGATGGCTGGCCAGACGAGCCATCTGCCGTTCAAGCTGAACATGTCAGGCGTGATTCCGCCAATTTTCGCGTCGAGCATCCTGCTGTTTCCGGCAACGCTGGCGCAGTTCTTCGGGTCTGGCGAAGGGCAGATGGCCGGTGTGCTGCAGGAAATTGCCGCGGCACTCGGTTACGGGCAGCCGCTGCACCTGTTGCTGTATGCTGTGTTCATCTTTGGGTTCTGCTTTTTTTACACGGGCCTGGTTTTCAGTGCGCGGGACACGGCTGACAACCTGAAGAAGCAGGGCGCTTTTGTGCCTGGCATCCGGCCGGGCCAGCAGACTGCCGAGTACGTCGACAAGGTACTGACGCGACTGACCCTCTGGGGCGCCGTGTACGTCACCAGCGTCTGCCTGCTGCCAGAGATCATGATTTCGCAGGGCGGGGTGCCGTTTGTGTTCGGCGGCACCTCGCTGCTGATCGTTGTAATTGTCGCAATGGACTTCATGTCGCAGTTCCAGGCGCATATGACGTCGCACCAGTATTCAGGCCTTCTGAAGAAGGCCAACTTGCTGGGTTATGGGCGTGGCGGCGGCGCACCTCAAGGTTGAGCGGGCAAAGGTTTTCGTTATGAAAGTACGTCCTTCGGTCAAAAAGATCTGCAAGAACTGCAAGATCGTTCGTCGTCGCCGCGTGGTCTACGTGATCTGCAGCGACCAGCGCCACAAGCAGCGTCAGGGTTAAATCTATGGCACGCATCGCCGGTATCAATATTCCGATGAACAAACACGTCGTCATAGGGCTTACGAGCATCTATGGCGTGGGTCGCGAGCGCGCGCGGCAGCTGTGCGCCGAATCGCGTATTGACCCGACCACCAAGGTCAAGGATCTGACCGAGGCGGAAGTCGGCTCGATTCGCAGCCTGCTCGCGAAGGCACCGGTCGAAGGCGATCTGCGCCGCGAGGTGTCCATGAACATCAAGCGTCTGATGGATCTCGGCACCCAGCGCGGTCTGCGGCACCGCAAGGGTCTGCCGGTACGTGGCCAGCGCACGCGCACCAATGCACGCACCCGCAAGGGTCCGCGGCGTCAGGCCGTCAAGTTGAATGCACCGCCGGGCAAGGCGTGATCCGTAACCGCGTCAGGACATAGGGCAAAATGGCAGACCAGAAACAGCAAAGCGGTGGCGGCAAGAAACCGAAGAAGGTTCGCAAGAACATTCTCGATGGCATTGCGCACATCCACGCTTCATTCAACAACACGATCATCACGATCACCGACCGGCAGGGCAATGCACTGTCATGGGCGACTTCAGGTGGATGCGGCTTCCGCGGCTCGCGCAAGTCGACGCCGTTTGCCGCGCAGGTCGCCGCCGAGAAGGCTGGCAACGCCGCTCAGGAACACGGTCTGCGCAATGTCGATGTGCGCGTGGCCGGGCCGGGGCCCGGTCGTGAGTCAGCTGTGCGTGCGCTCAATGCCTGCGGGTTGAAGATCACCAGCATCGAGGACGTCACGCCGATCCCGCACAACGGCTGTCGCCCACCCAAGAAGCGCCGCGTCTGACGCGTCGCCGGAAGTTTCGAACAGGACAATCCAGACATGGCTCGATATCTCGGTCCCACCTGCAAGCTCGCGCGTCGCGAAGGCACGGATCTCTTCCTCAAGAGTGGCGTCAAGCCGCTCGAGAGCAAGTGCAAGTTCACGGTGCCGCCAGGCGGCGTCAAGAGTGAGCGCAAGTCCCGGCTGTCTGACTACGGCCTGCAGCTGCGCGAGAAGCAGAAGCTACGCCGCATGTACGGAGTGCTCGAACGGCAGTTCTCCAACTATTACGTCAAGGCATCGCGGCGCACGGGTGCAACGGGCGAGAATCTGCTGCGTTTACTGGAATGCCGGCTCGACAATGTCGTCTATCGGATGGGCTTTGCGTCGACTCGCTCCGAGGCCCGCCAGCTCGTCAGCCACAAGAGCGTCGAGGTCAACGGCATCGCCGTGACGATCGCGTCCTACGAGGTCAAGGCCGGCGACGTGGTTCAGATCCGCGAGAAATCCCGCAAACAGCTGCGCATTTCGAGCGCAATGCAGATCTCCGGCCAGGTCGGGTTGCCCGACTGGGTCGAAGTCAATGAGAAGGAAATGAAGGGCGTGTTCAAGCAGCCCCCGGCGCGGGACGAGATCCTGCCCGATATCAACGAGAATCTCGTCGTCGAGCTCTACTCGAAGTAAGCCCCAAGCCCGAGGTCCAGCGACAATGCAAGCATCAGTTCACGAGTTTTTGAAGCCCCGTGTCGTCAAGGTGACGCCGGTCGCTCCTCGTCAGGCGCGGGTCATCATTGAGCCCTTTGAGCGCGGTTTCGGTCACACGCTCGGCAATGCGCTGCGGCGCGTGCTGCTGTCGTCCATGCCCGGCGCGGCGATCACCGAAGTCGAAATCGACGGCGTGTTGCACGAGTACACGAGCATCGAGGGCGTGCAGGAAGATGTCGTCGACATCCTGCTGAACCTGAAGCTGGTCGCGATCCGTATGCATTCGCGTGACGTCTCGGAACTGCGCCTGTCCAAGAAGGGTCCTGGTCCGGTTACGGCGGGCGATATCCAGACCGATCACGATGTCGAAGTCGTGAACCCGGATCTCGTGATCGCGAACCTGACCAAGGCCGGCGAGTTGAACATGTCGCTGAAGGTCGAGCGCGGCCGCGGTTACCGGCCCGCTGCGGTGCGCGCGGCATTCGAGGAGCAGACCCGTCCGATCGGCCGGCTGCAGCTCGATGCCTCGTTCAGCCCTATCCGCCGCGTTACCTACTCCGTGGATTCGGCGCGCGTCGAGCAGCGTACGGATCTCGACAAGCTGATTATCGACATCGAGACCAACGGCACGATCGATGCCGAAGAAGCAATCCGCCGCGCGGGCAGCATTCTCAAGGACCAGCTGTCGGTGTTCGTCGATTTGCAGGGCGAAGACGAGTCCGTCAAGCCGGCGTCCGAGATGCAGTTCGATCCGATCCTGCTGCGTCCGGTCGACGAGCTGGAGCTTACGGTTCGCAGCGCAAATTGCCTCAAGGCCGAGAACATCCACTACATCGGGGACCTCGTGCAGCGCACCGAAGTGGAGCTGCTGCGCACGCCGAATCTCGGCAAGAAGTCGCTGACCGAAATCAAGGAAGTGCTGCAGAGCCACGGCCTGATGCTCGGGATGCGCCTTGAAGGCTGGCCACCAGCGGGTTTGCGGCACGACGACGATCGCAGCCTGATGTAGCGCTGCGCGGGCCTCGTGCCGCGCAGCTTTTCGTTCTGATTCTTTTCGTTCTGATTGTAGAGACTCGAGTCATGCGACATAGACTTTCCGGGCGACAACTGTCGCGCAACGCGCCGCATCGCCATGCACTGATGCGCAACCTGAGCGTGGCGCTGCTGCGCTACGAGACGATCCGGACGACCGTGCCCAAGGCGAAGGAACTGCGCCGGGTCGTTGAGCCGCTGATCACGCTTGCCAAGACCGACAGCGACTCTCGTCGACGCCTGGCCTTTGCCCGCCTGCGCGATCAGTCCGTTGTGACCAAGCTGTTCGATGATTTGGGGCCGCGTTTCTCTGCGCGGGCCGGCGGCTACACGCGCATCCTGCACATGATGCCGCGGGCCGGAGACTCGGCGCCGATGGCGCTGATGCAGCTCGTGGATCGCGCGGTTTCTGTTGAGGCTCCCGCTGAGGATGACGGCGACAAGAAGCCAAAGCGCGCCAAGGCGAAGCAGAAGTCGAGCACCAAAGCTGACGTGTCGGACGAGGCTGCCGAGGCGCCAAAGAAGCGGGCCCGCAAGAAAGCCGCAGCCTGAGCAGGGCGCGATGTCCGGCGCTCCCGATGCCGCCGGAGATCGTCAACAATCGACAAGCCGGCCCGCGTGGCCGGTTTTTCGTTTGCCGGTTTACCGGAGGCGACCTAACCTTGACGGCCTGGTTGCCCGCCTGATGTCCGAGGAGCTGTACGCATGAGTTTCGCATCCGAGTTCAAAGAATTTGCGATGAAGGGCAACGTCATTGATCTCGCCGTCGGCGTGGTCATCGGTATTGCCTTCGGCAAGATAGTCTCCTCATTTGTCGATGATGTCGTGATGCCGCCGCTGGGCAAGTTGATCGGCGGCGTCAACTTCAGTGATCTCGGCACCAGTCTGGGGCTTGCAGCCGACGGGCAGACCGAAGTGATCCTGAAGTGGGGCGCGTTCCTGCAGACGATCTCCGATTTTCTGATCATCGCGCTGGCGATCTTCATGGCCATCAAGGGCCTCAACAAACTCAAGAAACCGGATCCTGCGGCACCCCCGCCGCCGCCGCCCGCCTCCGAAGTGTTGCTGACGGAAATCCGCGATCTGCTCAAGGCGAAGTAGCGACCTGCCGGACTAGCCCGGATCGAGGGCCGCGAAAGCAGGGCGAGTCAGGTTTTCACTGCCCGACTTCGTGATCGCAAGATCGTCCTCGATCCGGATTCCCCCAAACGGGCGTAGCTGCTCGACCCGATGCCAGTCGATGTACTGGCCTTGCGGCGTGCCGCGCGTGCGTTCCAGCAGCGGGTCGATGAAATAGATCCCGGGTTCCACGGTGACCACGAATCCTCCTTCCAGCCGGCGCGTCAGGCGCAGCAACGGGTGATCCGCGGGTCTTTCGATCTCGTCGCCCGATGCGCTGCCCAGCGTGCCTCCCGCATCGTGGACCTGCAATCCCAGCAGATGCCCGATCCCATGCGGGAAGAAAACCTTTGCCAGTCCGGACTGCACGCAGTGCTCGGGGGTGCCTTTGACGATTCCGCTATCGGTGAGCAGTGCTGCAATCCGGGCGACGGCGTCGAGGTGAAAATCGCGCCAGTCGAGCCCCGGCTTCAAGGCGGCGCACAGGGCCAGCTGCAGTCGATCCATCGCGCCGATCAGGGTCGCGAAATCTGCATCGGCCGCACTGTAGGTACGGGTGATGTCGCTGCCGTAGGCCTCGAACGAGGCGCCGGCATCGATCAGCAACGAGCGCGAGCGGTGGGCCGGTTCCCGGGTCAACAGCTGGTAGTGCAACGTCGAGCCGGCTTCGTTGACCGCGATGATCGGGTTGTACGGTAGTTCCTGTTCTCGCTGGCGGCAGGCACCGAGAAACGCGAGTTCAATATCGAGCTCGGCGCCGCCGGCCCGGAAACACCGTTCTGCGGCCCGATGACCGCGAGCCGCGATGCGGTTTGCCTCGCGCAGG
Source organism: Steroidobacterales bacterium (assembly GCA_038210215.1). Lineage (GTDB taxonomy): Bacteria > Pseudomonadota > Gammaproteobacteria > Steroidobacterales > Steroidobacteraceae > UBA964. The sequence continues at coordinate 161,075 of JBBQWY010000001.1, read as the reverse complement.
CATTCGAGCTCGTAGTCGCTTTTCACGGCACGGTCGTGGTCGAGCTGCAGCAGCAAGGCTGCTGGGTTGACTGCTGCGACGCCCCAGCTTGCGAGCGCCGCAAACGGCGCGCCGATGAACGCGGTGTCGGCCAGCGAGCGCGGCAGGGCGGCGCGGGCCGCCTCAGGGGAATTTACGATCCGGATGTCGAAGTGCGGGGTCCAGTAATCGGACGGTGGCGCGGCCGGGCGGTGCCAGAAATCGTCCGCGATCGGAAAAACCAGCATCGGTCGATCGCCGGGCCGGAAATGGACATAGCTGCCCGGAGCGCCCGTCACCGGAACCCAGGCGTTGAAAGTGGCGTGGGACTTGAACGGCGGCCCGTGATCGTCCCGGAAATGGTCGACCGAATGGCCGGAGCCCAGCAGCAGCGCACCGAATCCGCCGGCCTCCAGCGCCGTCTGCGTCCGCCGGATCAGGCTGGCCAAGTGTTCGGGGAACAGGCCGGCAAGTCGCTGCGCAAGGTGTGGAGACATGGCGTCGGGTATCCGCGGGCGGTGAGCCTGATTCTAGCGCCCGGCTGCGAATCGGATTGTCTCCAAAACCAAACAACTACGGGGGCCGCTGTTTCAAATAGTGTGAAACAGGCCTACAATTCGCGGCGCGACGCAGGTCGCCAGACAAACTAGCTAGGTTGTTTGATTTTATTTACTTGCCAACTCTCCCTGGGGTACCTATTCAATGAAGACTAAGCTCGCTCTCAGCGCCGTCGTTGCGGCGCTCATGCTGACCGCCTGCGCCAAACAGGAAGCTGCTGCTCCCGAAGCGGCGATGGATTCGGCGTCGTCTGCGATGGACTCTGCCGCTGATGCCGCTGCTGAAGCCGGTGATGCGGCTGCCGCTGCCGGCGATGCGGCTGTCGATGCAGCTGGCTCTGCCATGGACGCTGCCGGTGATGCCGCTGCTGAATCCATGGACGGCGCCGCCGCTGAGATGGAAGGCGCTGCTGATTCAATGAGCAACGCTGCCGAAGAGATGAAGAAGTAACTGTAACCAGTTACCTGTCGATGCAGGCCCGGGCAGGCGGAATTTCCGACTGCCCGGGCCTTTTTTTTGGTGCCGCCTGCAATGGATCCCTTTATGGCCGTCAGCCTGCGCGACGCGAGGAACCAGCCCGAGGATCGACGCTGGATCGAGTCGGTCTATCGCGAGTACCTCGATGACCTTGCGCCGGACGCATCCGGCGTGTTCCCGATGCTCGCTGAAACGGGGCACAGCGAACCGGATCAGCTGCAGCGCTGGTTCAGCGACCCGCGTGCCGCTCTGCTGACGATTCTGCGCGCCGGCCGCCAGGTTGGGTTCGCAATGATCGCTCGCGAAGGTGTCCGCATTGACGACCAAACCAACGTCCGCTATCGCATGGCAGAATTTTTCGTTGCGCGTCCAATGCGTCGCCTCGGCATCGGACGCAGCGCGGTTCCGTTGATCTTCGATCGGTTTGCGGGACACTGGCAGGTCAGCGAGCATCAGCACAACGGTGCTGCCGTCGGGTTCTGGCGGCGGGTGGTGGCGCACTACACGGGCGGTCGCTACGAGGAGCGCATCCACAACGGCGAAGTGCATCAGACATTCGTCACAGGCAGCGCCCTGCGCCGCGCGCCATGATCATCCGGCGCGCGTTCCGACACGGATTATTTGCAGGAAGCCTGGCCATGACGATGTATTGCGGCGGACGCGTGGCTCTGGCCGACCGACCCGTCGGGGCGCAGTTTGCAACGCGTTCTGAAGTCATCGCCACGCGGGCCATGGCGGCAACCAGCCAGCCGCTCGCGACCCAGATTGCGCTCGACGTGCTGCGGGCGGGTGGCTCAGCCGTCGATGCGGCGATCGCTGCGAATGCGGCGCTTGGTCTGATGGAACCGACGGGTTGCGGCATCGGTGGCGACCTGTTCGCGATCGTCTGGGACGCGGAAACCTCCAGGCTATACGGCCTCAATGGCAGCGGTCGCGCCGGCAGCGGTGCGTCGTTCAGCGAGCTGCGCGCAGCGTTGCAAAAGCAGAATCTCGAACGGATTCCACCTCGCGGCGCAATGCCGGTCACCGTCCCTGGTGCGGTCGACGCATGGTTCACGTTGCATCAACGCTTCGGCAAGCTGCCGATGGCCGAGGTGCTGCAGCCCGCAATTCACTACGCCCGCGACGGCTTTCCCGTTTCGGAAGTCATCGCGCACTACTGGGGGCGCAATGCGGCTGTGCTCCGGGACTATCCTGGCTTTGGCGCGACCTTCCTGCCGCGCGGGCGGGCGCCGATGAAGGGCGAGATCTTCAGGAACCCCGAGCTTGCCGACACCTATGCGGCGCTTGCAGCGGGCGGTCGTGATGCGTTCTACGAGGGCGCGGTGGCCGAGCGCATCGCGGCAGCCGTCAGGGAGCAAGGCGGGTTCGTGACCGCAGCGGATCTGGCTGCGCATCGCTCGGACTGGGTTGAACCGGTTTCGGTGACCTATCGGGGCTACGAGGTCTGGGAGCTGCCGCCCAACGGCCAGGGCATCGCCGCACTGCAGATGCTGAATGTGCTCGAGGGCTACGATCTCGCGAAACTCGGCTTCGGCAGTGCCGATTATCTGCATCTGCTCACCGAAGCCAAGAAACTCGCTTTCGAGGATCGTGCGAAGTTCTACGCTGATCCGGCGTTCGTCGAGGTGCCGGTTGGCGAGTTGCTCTCGAAGGACTATGCGGCGACACGTCGCGCAGGGATCTCGCTGCAGCGCGCCGCGACCAAGGTGGCAGCCGGTACACCGCTCCTGGATCAGGCCGACACGATCTACCTGACTGTCGCGGACGCCGACGGCAATATCGTGTCGCTGATTCAAAGCAACTATCGCGGCATGGGGTCTGGCGTGATTCCGCAGGGGCTCGGCTTCATCCTGCAGAATCGTGGCGAGCAGTTCAGCGTTGATCCGGGACATGCCAATGCGTATGCGCCAGGCAAGCGGCCGTTCCATACGATCATTCCGGCCTTCGTGACCCGCGATGGCAAGCCGTTTCTGAGCTTTGGCGTCATGGGCGGTGCGATGCAGCCGCAGGGACATGTGCAGATCATCGTCAACATCGTTGATTTCGGCATGAACCTGCAGGAAGCCGGCGACGCACCGCGGCTGCGTCACGACGGCTCCTCGGAACCCGACGGTCAGCCTGCCGATGCGCGCGGCGGTCGCGTCGTGCTGGAGCCGGGTTTTTCGGCCGAAGTCGTCGCAGCACTACGGGCCCGCGGCCACATCGTCGAGGTCGTCAACGATGGCGATTTCGGCGGCTATCAGGCGATTGGTCGGGACGCGGCGGGCAGTATCTACTTGGGGGCTTCCGAGTCCCGCAAGGATGGCCAGGCTGCCGGCTACTGATCCGATGCGGTGGCGCGCAGCGCGGCCGACCAGTCCCGCGATCGATCCGCATACACGATGAAGTGCGGGTTCAGCAGAGTGTCGCGCAGGTTGTAGCGCAGTGGCTCGCCGTCTGCGGTGATGACTGCTGCGCCGGCCGCTTCTGCCACGGCTTGTCCTGCGGCCGTGTCCCACTCGCTGGTCGGTCCGAGTCGCGGATACACGTCGGCCCGACCCTCGGCGATCCAGCCGAACTTCAGTGCGCTGCCAACCGGGATCAGCTCATGCGGGCCGACATGCTGCAGGAATCCGCGCAGCGAATCACCGCGATGCGAGCGGCTGCCGCAGACCCTGAGCGGCATCTCGGCATTGGGTCTGGCGCTGATTGGTTCGGTTGATCCACCGCGTTGTAGTTTGAATGCGCCGTGCCCCGGTACGCCCCAGTAAATGATGCCTGCCGCCGGTACAGCGATGACGCCGAGCACCGGCGCATGCTGGTCAATCAGCGCGATGTTGACCGTGAACTCGCCGTTGCGCGCCAGAAACTCGCGCGTGCCGTCGAGCGGATCGACCAGCCAGAAGCGCGTCCAGCCACGCCGCGCCGCAATGGCTTCAGGCGGTGACTCTTCCGACAACACCGGCCATGAAGGGCTCAGCGCACGCAGGCCGGCCTCCAGGATCTGATGCGCGCGCCGGTCTGCCTGCGTCAGCGGCGAACGGTCCGCCTTCAGCTCGACCGCGCTACCGCTTGCGTACTCCTCGAGAATCGCGGCCCCCGCGGCATCGATCAGCGTCAGCAGCGGCGGGATCAGTGCGATTTCAGCGGTTGGGTTGCCAGCGAATCGGTACACTTTCGAACTATGAACGACCTGAGCATGAATCGACGGGTTTTTCTTCGTGGCGCCGGCGCCGCGGGCGGCGTACTCGCCGTGGCGATAAACCTGCCTCAATCGTCGCTGTTCGCAGCGTCCGCAACGGCATCCGGCGCTCCCGCAACGCTGGTGCCCTATATCGTTATCGATTCCAAGGGTGCGGTGAAGCTCTGGTCGCCAACGACAGAAATGGGGCAGGGCACGCACACCGCGCATGCGGCGATCATTGCCGATGAGCTGGGCGTTGACCTGGCGCGGGTCTCGATCGAGACAGCCGAACCCTCTGACCCGTTTCGTCGTGGCCAACCCGGTCAAACAGGATCCATGGGCTCGGGAGGCAGCTGGGGTGTGCGGGCGTGGGCGCAGCCGCTACGTACCGCAGCGGCGCAGGCCCGCGAGATGCTTATCGAGACGGCTGCGGAGCGCTGGAACGTGGCGGCGCAGGAACTGCGTGCGCAGGACGGCGAGGTTCTGCACGCGAGCGGCGGTCGGCGAGTGTCGTTCGGTGAGTTGGCCGCAGCGGCCAGCTTGCGACAGCCGCCGGACTCGCCTGTGTTGCGTCCGCCCAGCGAGCGTCGCTACGTCGGCTCCACGAGCCTGCGTCGGATCGATGTCCGCGACAAGGTTGCCGGTCAGACGGTGTTCAGTGCTGACTTCCGCCGTCCCGGCATGTTGTACGCCTGCGGGCGACTGGCTCCGGTGCGCGGCGCCGAAGTGGCGCGGATCGATCGCGACAGCCTGCGTGGGCTGCCGGGGATCATCGACGTGGTGACTTTCCCTGGTGGCGCCGCGGTGGTCGCAGGCAACCAGTGGGCGGCGATGCGCGCGGCGTCGGCCTTGCGCATCGAGTTCACTGCAACGCCTGGGGACGCGCTCGACTCCGCGACCATCTCGAAGCAGATGCGGCAAGGTCTGTCGGCGCCGAGCCGTGCTGTAGCTCGCGACGAAGGCGACTTCGACGCCGTGCGCGCGGGTGCCGCGCGAGTGATCTCAGCCGACTACGAAGTGCCGTATCTGAACCACGCGCCGATGGAGCTCTGGAGCTGCACGGTCGAACGCGGCGCCGATGGCACCTGGCAGCTTTGGGCGCCGACCCAGGTACAGGATCGAACCCGCAATACAGCGGCGCGCACGTTGAACGTGCCCGTCGAGCAGGTGCGCGTGCATACTCTGATGCTGGGCGGCGGGTTCGGCCGCCGGCTCGCCGACGATGGCGTCGCCCCGGCCGTGCTGGTCTCGAAGGCACTGGATGGCCGGGCGGTGAAATTCCTGTGGGATCGTGAAGAGGAATTCCTGGCCGGATTCGGCAGGCCCTGTGCGATGGGTCGGCTGACGGCGGCGCTGGATTCGCAATCGCGCCTGGTCGGCCTGCACGTGCGCACCTCGGGTCCATCGATGATGCGCTCGTTCAGCCCCGCTGCGGTGCCAGCTGAGCTTGATTCGTTCGTCGATTTTCAGGCATTGCAGAATCTCGCCGAATGCCGCTACCGGGTCGGTGCCCACCGTCTCGACTACTCAATGCGCCACAACCATTTTCCGACCGGCCCGTGGCGCTCGGTCGGCGCCACCCAGTGCGCTTTCTTTCTCGAGACGTTCATCGATGAGATTGCGCGCGCGACGGACCGCGATCCGCTGGCGCTGCGGCGCGAGCTGCTGGCGCATGACGCGCGCGCGCTGCGTGTCATAGACACCGTCGCGGAGCGCGCCGGCTGGGGCGCAGCCGGTCGCGGTACGGCAGTAAAGCCACTGCCGGAGGGGCGGGCGCTGGGGCTCGCGTACTTCGAGAGCTACGGATCCCTGTGCGCGCAGATCGCGGAGGTCTCGCTCGGTGCCGACGGGCTGCCACGCGTGCATCGCATCACTTGTGTGCTCGACTGCGGCGAGATCGTCACCCCCGACGGCGTGCACGCGCAGATGCAGGGGGGAGTTCTCCAGGGGCTGTCGGCTGCGATGTTCGAAGCCGCCACGCTTGAGCGCGGTGCGGCAGTCGAGCGCAACTTCGACCGCTACAGACTGCTGCGCATCAATGAAGCGCCGCAGTGGATCGACACGCACATCATCGAATCCGGCGCAGCCATGGGGGGCGTCGGCGAGCCGCCGGTGCCACCGACCGCGCCGGCCGTCGCCAACGCGCTCGCGCGGCTCACGGGAGTGCCCATCCGGCGCCTGCCGCTGGTGCCGGCGTCTGCATGAGCTACGACCAGTACCACAAGCGCAGGCTCGGCGACCGGACGCTGGCGCCTGAAACCCAGATGATGGGCTACGGCTACGACCCGGCGCTGTCGGAGGGCGCCTTGAAGCCACCGATCTTCCTGACTTCGACGTTCGTGTTTCGCAGCGCGCAGGAGGGCAAGGACTTCTTCGACTTCAGCGCGGGCCGCCGCGAGCCACCGGCCGGCGCGGGCGCGGGGCTCGTTTATTCGCGCTTCAACAATCCGAATCTCGAAGTGCTCGAGGATCGACTCGCGTTATGGGAAGGCGGTGAGTCTGCTGCCGTATTCTCCAGTGGCATGTCGGCGATCTCGACCACGCTCTGGGCCTACGCGCGTCCGGGCGACGTGATCCTGATGAGTCAGCCGCTGTATGGCGGCACGGAAACCCTGATCGACCGCGTGATGTGCCAATACGGGATTCGCTTTGTCGGCGTCAGCGACGCCTGCAGCAGCGAGGCCGTGATGCGCGGTGCGGCCGACGCGCTGACACTGGCACGCAGTCATGGCGGCCGGGTGTCGATCCTGGTGGCGGAGACGCCGGCCAACCCGACCAACGCGCTCGTCGATCTGTATCTGTGGCATGAGGCGTCACAGTGGCTCGTCGGGCAGCAGGGCGGCGCGCGTCCGCCACTGGCCGTGGACAATACCTTTCTGGGACCGGTCTTCCAGCGGCCGCTCGAGCACCTGGCCGACATCGTCATGTATTCGCTGACCAAGTATGTCGGCGGCCATTCCGATCTGGTTGCCGGCGGCGTGATTGCTTCGCGTGAGCTGCTGCAGCCGATTCGCCAGCTGCGCAGCGCGCTTGGGACCCAGCTCGACCCGAACACCGCGTGGATGCTGATGCGGTCGATGGAGACGCTTGCACTGCGGGCGCGCGCGGCGGCCGAGAATGCGGCACGTGTGGCGGAGTTTCTGTCGGCACATCCGCAGGTCGAGCGCGTGAACTATCTGGGCGCTTTGCTCGAAAGTGATCCGAGGCGCCCCATTCTCGAGCGACAGTCAAGTGGCGCCGGATCGACGTTCTCGTTTTACGTGCGCGGCGGAGAAGCCGAAGCGTTCCGGGTTCTCGATCGGCTGCAGATCATGAAGCTGGCGGTCAGCCTGGGCGGCACCGAAACGCTGATTTCGCATCCTGCCTCCACGACCCATTCGGGAGTGCCGCGCGAGACCCGTGAGCGGCTCGGCGTGACCGATTCGATGATCCGGATATCGGTCGGGATCGAGAACGCCGAGGACCTGCTCGCGGATCTCGCGCAGGCACTCGAGACCTAGCGCGCTAGCTGGCTCGCGCGAGTCCCAGCAGCGGCGCCAGATAGCGTCCGGTATACGAGCGCGGTTCGGCGGCGATGGCCTGCGGCGGGCCTGTCGCCACGATCTCGCCACCGCCGTCGCCACCTTCGGGCCCGAGATCGATGATCCAGTCGGCGGTGCGGATCACATCGAGGTTGTGTTCGATGACGACCACGGTGTTGCCTTCATCGCGCAGTCGATGCAGCACTTGCAGCAACTGCGCAACATCGTGGAAGTGCAGGCCGGTGGTCGGTTCATCCAGGATGTAGAGCGTGCGCCCCGTCGCGCGTTTGGCGAGCTCGCGGGCGAGCTTGACGCGTTGCGCCTCGCCGCCCGACAGGGTCGTCGCGTTCTGGCCGAGCGTCAGGTACGAAAGACCCACGTCATGCAGCGTCTGCAGCTTCGGCTGCGCGGTCGGAATATTCGCGAAGAATTTCAGTGCGTTCTCGACGGTCATTTCGAGCGTGTCGTGGATGCTCTTGCCGCGGTACAGGATCTCGAGCGTCTCGCGGTTGTAGCGCTTGCCCTTGCAGACGTCGCAGGGCACGTAGACGTCGGGCAGAAAGTGCATCTCGACCTTGATCAGCCCATCGCCCTGGCAGGCTTCGCAGCGACCGCCCTTGACGTTGAAGCTGAAGCGCCCGCTGTCATAGCCGCGAGTTCGCGCCTCGGGCACCTGCGCGTAGAGTTCGCGCAGCGCCGTGAAAAGGCCCGTGTAGGTCGCAGGATTCGAGCGCGGTGTACGACCGATAGGGCTCTGGTCGATTTCAATGACCCGGTCCAGGTGCTCCATGCCGGCTATGCGCTCCACGGGGGCGCCATCCCGGGCGCCGCCGTTCAGATAAGAAGCCACATTGCGGTACAGCGTGTCGTTGATCAGTGTCGACTTGCCCGAGCCTGACACGCCCGTCACGACCGTCAGCACGCCGAGCGGAATCTCGACGTCGAGGTTACGGAGGTTGTTGCCGCTCGCACCGCTGATCCGCAGCCACTTGCGCGTCTTGACCTTGACGGTGACCGGGCGCGGCGAAGGAATTGCCGTGCGGCCAGAGAGGTACTGACCGGTCAGCGACTGCTCGCTGGCGAGGATGGTCGCGGGTGTCCCGGCTGCCACCAGCGCCCCGCCGTGGACGCCCGCGCCCGGCCCGAGATCGATCACGTGATCGGCTGCCATGATCGCATCCTGATCATGTTCGACCACGATCACGCTGTTGCCGAGATCACGCAGTGATTTCAGCGTGCCGAGCAATCGCTCGTTGTCCCGTTGATGCAGACCAATCGACGGCTCATCGAGAATGTACATGACGCCAGTCAGCCCTGAGCCGATCTGGCTGGCGAGCCGGATGCGCTGGGATTCACCACCCGAGAGCGTCTCTGCGCTGCGATCGAGGGTCAGGTAGTCAAGCCCGACGTTGAGCAGGAACTGCAACCGGTCGGCGACTTCCTTGACGATGCGTTCGGTCACGGCGCCGCGCCAGCCTGCGACATTCAGCGAGCGAAAGAACTCCAGCGCGCGGGCGACTGACAGATTCGAGATCTCCGCGATGCCACGGCCCGCGACCAGCACGTGCCGCGCGGTGCGGTTCAGGCGGGCACCGTTGCAGTCCGGGCAGGTCCGCCAGCCGCGGTACTTCGCGAGTTCGTCGCGAACGGTGGCGGATTCCGTTTCGCGATGACGCCGTTCCAGATTGGGAATGATGCCTTCGAAAACGTGCTTGCGCCGGCTCGTGCGGCCTGAAGCTTCGGGATAACGGAATTCGATCTCCTGCTCGCCACTGCCGTAAAGCAGGACATGCCGCGTCGATTCGGGCAGGCTGTCCCAGGGCTGCTCGACATCGAAATCGAAGTGCTTTGCCAGCGACTGGATCATCTGCGAAAAATGCGCATTGCGACGATCCCAGCCACGCACGGCGCCGCCTGCCAGCGACAGATGCGGATGGGCCACGACGCGTGCTGGATCGAAGAACTGCTGGGTTCCGAGGCCATCGCAGCTCGGGCAGGCTCCGGCCGGACTGTTGAACGAGAACATCTTGGGTTCGAGCGTTGCAACGCTGTAGCCGCATTCAGGGCAGGCATGGCGGTTCGAGAAAAGGCTTTCCTCACCCTTGGCGTCCATCGGCGCAATCCGCGCTGTGCCTTCCGACAGCCGCAGCGCCGTTTCGAACGATTCCGCGAGCCGTTGTGCCGCATCCGCCCGGACGCGAAATCGATCAACGACCGCTTCGATGCTGTGCTTGCGCCGCGCATCGATGCGCGGCAGCGCATCGAGATCGTGGACCTCGCCGTCGATCCGGACACGTACGAAGCCCTGGCCGCGCAAGCCATCGATCAGATCGTGGTGTTCGCCCTTGCGGTCCGTGATCAGCGGCGCGAGCAGCAGCAGCGACTCGCCTTCGGGGCGCCGCAGGACCTGGTCGACCATCTGGCTGACCGTCTGGGCGCTGAGATCAATGTGGTGATCCGGACAGCGCGGCACGCCGGCGCGCGCGTACATCAGCCGCAGATAGTCGTGGATTTCCGTGACGGTACCGACCGTCGAGCGCGGATTGTGCGAGGTCGCCTTCTGTTCGATCGCGATGGCTGGCGACAAACCCTCGATCGAATCGACGTCCGGCTTGTCCATCATCGACAGGAACTGGCGCGCATAGGATGACAGCGACTCGACATAGCGGCGCTGACCCTCGGCGTAGAGCGTGTCGAAGGCCAGCGACGACTTTCCTGAGCCAGACAGGCCCGTCACGACGACCAGCTGGTTGCGCGGAATGTCGAGATCGAGATTGCGCAGATTGTGAGTGCGCGCGCCTCTGATGCGGATGAACTGCATGCACGTGGTGTTTCAAAAAGACAGCCCGCAAGTGTAGACGACTGACGGCAAATTGGGCGGATCCGGCAGAATCGCGGGTGTCCGGCGGCGGCGGGCCGGCATACAATGCGTGCCTCGGTCACACCCCACTCAAGAAAGGCAGCCCCATGGCGCGCGGAATCAACAAAGTCATTCTGATCGGCAACATCGGCCAGGAACCCGAGGTGAAAGCCATGCCCTCCGGCATGACGGTCTGCAACCTGCGGCTTGCGACCAGCGAGAGCTGGAAGGACAAGCAGTCAGGCGAAATGAAGGAACAGACTGAGTGGCACTCGGTGGCGTTGTTTGGTCGGCTGGCCGAGATCGCGGGCGAGTACCTCCACAAGGGCTCGCAGGTCTACATCGAAGGTCGTCTGCGCACACGCAAGTGGCAGGACAAGAGCGGCAACGACCGCTACTCGACCGAGATCATCGGCAACGAGATGCAGATGCTGGGCAGCCGGGGCGGCATGGGCGGCTCGGGCGCTCGCTCGGGCGGTGAGCAGCCCGGCGATGCTCCCGGGGGCGAGTCGGGCGCTGACGACTCCGGGGGCCGTGGCCGGCGGGGCGGGCGCTCGGCGCCGGTCGAGTCGAGCACGGAGGCCGGTGACTTCGACGACGATATCCCGTTCTAGGGCCCTGGCTGTGGCGCTCCTAAGTCGTTGATTCCAGGGTTTGCCGGCCCTGTGGATCCGGTGTTTCCGGGGCGCGCCGGTATCCTGCGGCGGCCAAAACCGCTACCCTTCAGGGCCGTTCAGGACGCCTATGCCCGGCCGCTATTTCATCAAGTCCTTTGGTTGCCAAATGAACGAGTACGATTCCGCCCGGATGGCGGACCTGCTCGCCGAATCCGAAGGCCTCAGCCCCACCGACGATCCTGCCGAGGCGGACGTGCTGCTGATGAACACCTGTTCGGTGCGCGAGAAGGCGCAGGACAAGGTTTTTTCACTGCTCGGCGAATGGCGGGAACTGAAGAAAACTCGTCCGCACGTGCTGATCGGTGTCGGCGGCTGCGTCGCCAGCCAGGAAGGAGCCGCGATCACCGCGCGCGCGCCCTTCGTCGACATCGTTTTTGGCCCGCAGACGCTGCACCGCATTCCAGATCTGCTGGAGGGCGTGCGTCGCACCGGCCGCTCGGTCGTCGACATCAGCTTTCCCGAGATCGAGAAATTCGATCGACTGCCCGCGCCGCGTGCCGAGGGCGCAACGGCATACGTTTCCATCATGGAAGGCTGCAGCCGCTACTGCAGTTTCTGTGTCGTGCCGTATACGCGCGGCGATGAAATCAGCCGACCCTTTGACTCAGTCATGCACGAAGTGCGGCAGCTTGCTGGCCAGCGAGTCAGCGAGATCACGCTGCTGGGCCAGAACGTCAACGCCTACGCAGGACCGATGCAGGACGGCGCCATCGTCGACCTCGCAACCCTGATCCACCATGTTGCGGCGTTGCCCGAGATCGAACGCATTCGCTTCACGACTTCGCATCCGCTCGAGTTCGGCGCCAGCCTGATCGAGGCGTATGCGAATGTGCCCAAGCTCGCGAACCAGCTGCATCTGCCGGTGCAGTCAGGCTCGGACCGGGTGCTGTCACTGATGAAGCGCGGCTACACCGCGCTGGAATTCAAAGACAAGATACGGCGTCTGCGTGCGGTGCGGCCCGACATCACGATCTCCTCGGACTTCATCATCGGCTTTCCCGGCGAGTCCGAGCGCGACTTCGAAGCGACCCTGAATCTGGTCCGCGAACTGCAGCTGGATATGTCGTTCAGCTTTCTTTACAGCCGGCGGCCAGGCACCCCGGCGGCGTCGCTGCCCGACGAAGTGCCCGCCGAGGTCAAGCAGCAGCGCCTGCTGCGCTTGCAGGCGCTGCTCGAAGAGCAATCGCAACAGATCAATCGCTCGATGGTCGGTAGCGTGCAGCGCGTGCTGGTCGAGCGGCCGGCGCGGCGCAATCCGCATGAGCTCGCGGGCCGCACCGAAAACAACCGTTGGGTCAATTTCCAGGCGCCGGCGACGGCGCTTAACCGGTTCGTCGACGTCCAGATCACCGAGGCTCGCCCGCATTCGTTGCGCGGTCGGCTCGCCGTCGCATGAGTACTGCTGCCACCGCCGTTGTGCGTGAGTTCGATCTCGAACCGGAGGACAACCAGCGCCTCGCGAATCTTTGCGGCCCGCTCGATGAAAACCTGCGGTTGATCGAGTCACGCCTCAACGTCGAGGTCCGCCGGCGCGGCAGTGAGTTTCGATTGCGCGGCGCGCAAGCGCAGACAGCCGAGGGCGTGCTGCGCGAACTATTCAACGAGACGCGCAATGCGGCCGTGACACCGGAGCAGGTGCATCTGACGCTGCAGGATCATCAGCAGGGGGCCGTACCGGCGCCGCAGGATGATTCCGCCGGACCCGTTGCTGCTCCCGCCGACGCCGTCCGCGTGACGCGCGGCCAGATCCGCGCGCGAGGCATCAACCAGCGCGCGTACCTGCAGTCGATCCGCAGCTTTGACCTGGCGTTCGGGGTCGGGCCCGCGGGCACGGGCAAGACCTATCTTGCCGTGGCCTGCGCAGTCGAAGCGCTGCAAAGCGAGTCGATCCGGCGCATCGTTCTGGTCAGGCCGGCCGTTGAAGCCGGCGAGCGGCTCGGCTTCCTGCCGGGCGATCTCAGCCAGAAAGTCGATCCGTATCTGCGGCCGATGTACGACGCGCTCTACGAGATGATGGGTTTCGATCGCGTGGCGAAGTTCATGGAACGGGGCGTGATCGAAGTCGCGCCGCTTGCGTTCATGCGCGGCCGTTCGCTCAACGAATCGTTCATCATCCTGGATGAAGCGCAGAACACGACCGTCGAGCAGATGAAGATGTTCCTGACACGGATCGGGTTCGGATCCAAGGCAGTCGTGACGGGCGACGTGACCCAGACCGACCTGCCGGCAGGAAGGCCTTCGGGATTGCGACATGCGCTGCAGATCCTGCGCGAAGTGTCTGGCGTCGGCTTCCAGTTCTTCGAGGCGCGTGACGTGGTGCGCCATCCGCTGGTGCGGCGCATTGTCGAGGCCTATGAGCGGCACCAGCCGCCCGGCAATGAATGAGCGAATCCTTGCCTCCATTGCAGGTTGATTTGTCGCAGTCCGTGCGTGCGTGGATGCCGCCAAAGCGCGCCGTGACGCGTTGGGCGCGAGTCGCCTGCGGCGCTCGCGGTCGCGGCCATGAACTCGCCGTGCACGTTGTTTCACGGCGCCAGAGCCAGGCCCTGAACCGCCAGTTCCGCAGCAAGGACCAACCGACCAACGTGCTTTCGTTTGGCTCCCCTGCACCCAGCGGTGCGCTGCTCGGCGATCTCGTTGTGTGCGCCGCTGTGCTGCGCAAGGAGGCGAACGAGCAGCGCAAGCCCCTGCTGGATCATTGGGCGCACATGGTCGTGCACGGCTGCTTGCATCTGCTCGGACTCGATCACGAGCGACCAACGGAGGCTCGGCGCATGGAGCGGCGCGAGGTGGCGATCCTGTCCGGACTCGGTGTCGCCGATCCCTATCTGCAACAGGCGTCCGGCAAACCGAAGGCGAAGCGACGATGAGCGAAGCGGGCCGACCGGCACGAAGCTGGCTGAAGCGAATTTCCGAGGCGGTCAGCGGTGAACCGCAGGATCGCGCTGAGCTGATCGTGCAGTTGCGTGACGCGCATCGCCGGGGTCTCGTCGACGCTGAGGCGCTGGCGATGCTGGAGGGCGTGCTTGGCGTTCAGGATATCCAGGTGCGCGACATCATGGTGCCGCGAGCCCAGATGGTGTTCGTGCGGCGGGACGACACTGCGGCGACGCTGCTGCCGATCATTCTCGAGTCGGGCCACTCCCGCTATCCCGTCATGGATGAGGACCGGGACGACGTGGTCGGGATCCTGCTCGCCAAGGACGTATTGCGGATGTTCGCCGAAGGCGGCAACCGCGAGTTCGATATCCGCGAGTGCATGCGCACCGCTGTGTTCGTGCCGGAGGCGAAGCGCGTCAATGTGCTGCTGAAGGAATTCCGCCGCAACCGTAATCACATGGCGGTCGTCGTCGATGAGTACGGTGGCGTTGCCGGACTCGTGACGATCGAAGATGCGATCGAACAGATCATCGGTGAGATCGACGATGAATTCGACGTCGACGATGACCAGAACATCCGCGCTGAAGAGCCGCGCAGTTTCCTGGTGCGCGGCGCGACACCCATCGATGAGTTCAACGAGCATTTCGGCACCGAGCTTTCTGACGAGGAATTCGACACGATTGCCGGCGTGGTCATGAAGCAGCTCGGGCGTCTGCCGCGGCGCGGCGAATCCCTGCAGGTCGGTGACCTGGAGTTTCGCGTGTTCCGGGCAGATCGGCGCCGGGTCGACTCCTTCAAGGTCATCAGTCCGGTCGATCTGCCGCCACCGGCCGGAACGGACTCTTGATTCTGCGCTTGCTGGCCGCAGCCGCGGCCGGCGCGGCCCTGGCAGCTGCGTTCGCGCCGCTGTCGCTGTGGTGGCTGGCGATCCTGAGCCCTGCGGCACTGTTCTGGCTCTGGCAGGGCGCGACGCCGCGGCATGCGGCACTGGTCGGGTTCAGCTACGGTGCCGGCACGTTCAGCGTCGGTACCTACTGGCTCTACATCAGCGTGCATCAGTTTGGCGAGGCACCGCTTGGCGTCGCACTGCTGTTGCTGATCGGGCTGGTCGCGATCATGTCGCTGTACTTCGCGCTGCTCGGGCAACTGGTCGCGCGGCTGCTGCCGGCGCGCGGCGTGCTGCGCTGGCTGGTGGGTTTGCCGGCGGCCTGGGGCTTCATTGAATGGTGGCGCGGCTGGTTCCTGTCTGGCTTCGGCTGGCTGTCGCTGGGCTACTCGCAGACCGATACCTGGCTGGCAGCGCTCGCACCGATCGGCGGTGTGCCGCTGCTGAGCGGGTTGTTGCTGCTGATGGCGGGCGCCCTGGTCACGCTGCTGCTCGGTAATGCTCGCGAGCGCGCTGTCGCAGCGGCGGCACTGGTGGTGCCGTGGATCGCGGCGTTTGCACTGCGCGGAGTCGAGTGGACCCGGCCCTCGGGCGACCCGGTCAGTGTTGCGATTGTCCAGGGCGCGATTCCGCAGGATCAGAAATGGCAGGCGGACAACCGCGATGCGACGCTCGAGATTTACCGGAAGCTGAACAAGCAGGTGCTGGGCAGTCGCCTGATCGTCTGGCCCGAGGCGGCGGTACCGGATCTTGCGAACAACATGGTTCCGTACCTCAGGCAACTGGCGGGCGATCTCGGGCCCGCGGGGTCGGAACTGCTGATCGGTGTACTGCGCGCTGAACGCGCGGGCACCGAACGCGGCAGCGAGACGCAGTACTTCAATTCGGTGCTCGCATTGGGTGCCGAGATCGGCTGGTACGACAAGCGTCACCTCGTGCCATTTGCCGAGTTTTTTCCGGTGCCGGGATTCGTGCGCAGCTGGCTGCGCATGATGAGCCTGCCGTATTCCGATTTCACCCATGGCGCGGCCCAGGATGTTCCGCTGCGAGCCGGCGGGCTCAGCCTTGCCGTGACGATCTGCTATGAAGATGCCTACGCGACCTCGCAGCTGCCGATGCTGCGCGCGTCCGACGCCCTCGTGAATGTCACCAACGACGCGTGGTTCGGTCGCTCATCGGCGCGCCATCAGCATCTGCAGATCTCGCGGCTGCGGGCAATTGAGTCGCAGCGTTTCCTGCTGCGGGCGGCGAACGACGGTATCTCGGCGGTCGTTGATCCGCGCGGGCGAATCTCGGCGCGCGCGCCCGAGTTCGAGGCAAGCGTGCTGCGCGCCGAGATCCAGCCGCGTAGTGGCCAGACGCCTTACATGCGCACCGGAAACTGGCCGACGATTCTGCTGTTTTGCGCGCTGGTCGGCTTGGCGGCGGTTGCCCGTCGACGCTGGCGGGCATAACGTGGCAGGCGAGCTCCGTTCTGCCGGGCTCGTGAACTTCCGCGATCGATCGAGGTCTACGATGCTTGTACGCGCCAACAAGAATTTTCCCCGCCCAAACTCCATGATCTTCGAGGTTCTGCGCATGTCCACCCGGCCAGCTGCGCGACGCGCCATTACCGCTGTCGCCCTGTTAACCCTGTTCACGGCCTGCTCAACTGAAGCGTCATCGCCTGCTGGCGCCAGCTCGAGTTCGTCTGCGGTTGCAGCCACCGCGGCGCAGTCCGCGCCCGTGGCCGCGCGTGCCGCCGGAAGCATGCTGCCGGATTTCGCGTCACTGGTTGAGCGCTATGGTCCGACGGTCGTGAATGTCGCCACAATCACGAAGCGGCAGGCCGTCAGCATGCCGGGTCTGTCACCGGATGATCCGTTCTATGAATTTTTCCGACGCTTCGGCGTGCCGAATCCGCGCGGCAACCGCGAGTCGCCGCCTGCGCGCGGCGAGGGCTCGGGCTTCATCGTCAGCGCCGATGGTTACATCCTGACCAACGCGCATGTCGTCGACGGCGCGGAGGAAGTCACCGTCAAGATGACGGACCGCCGTGAATATACGGCCAAGGTCATCGGTCTCGACAAGCGCACTGATGTCGCGGTGCTGAAGATCGAAGCGAAGGATCTGCCGGTGGTGCGCTTCGGTGATCCTCAGACCTTGCGTCCCGGCGAATGGGTCATCGCGATCGGCTCACCGTTCGGCTTCGACAATAGCGTCACCGCGGGCATTGTCAGTGCCACCTCGCGTTCGCTGCCGGGCGAGGACAGCAATTATGTGCCGTTCATCCAGACCGACGTCGCCGTGAATCCCGGCAACTCGGGCGGCCCGCTGTTCAATCTCAACGGCGAAGTGGTCGGCATCAATTCGCAGATCTACAGCCGCACCGGCGGCTACATGGGTCTGTCGTTCGCGATCCCGATCGACCTGGCCGTGAGCATCAAAGACCAGCTCGTCAGCAGCGGCAAGGTCAGTCGCGGCAAGATCGGCGTCAGCATCCAGGAAGTCAACGCGCAGTTTGCCGAGAGTTTCGGACTCGATCGACCGCGAGGAGCCCTGGTCGGTTCCATCGAGAAGGGTGGACCGGCGGACAAGGCCGGCGTGAGGCCGGGCGACATCATTCTTTCTGCCGACGGCAGGCAGGTGGAGCGCTCCAGCGAACTGCCCGCGATCATTGCGGCCATTCGTCCCGGCAATGACGCCGCGCTGCAGATCTGGCGGGATCGCAATCAGCGCAAGCTGTCGGTCAAGGTGGGGGAGCTGGCGGAGCAAGCAGAGCCAGTGGCGGCACGTGCCGCTGCGCCGCGCGATGCGGACCGCCTCGGTCTCGCGGTGCGTGAGCTGTCCAAAGATGAAAAGGAGCAAGCTGGAATCACCGGTTCGCTGCTGATCGAGGGCGTCGAAGGTCCTGCGGCAGCGGCGGGCGTGCAGCGCGGCGACATCATCCTCGGCGTCAATGGCCAGTCCGTGAAGACGCTGAAGGAGCTCGAAGGGGTGACCGGGAAGGCCCGCAGCACCGTGGCTCTGCTGATCCAGCGCGGCGATGCGCAGATCTTTGTGCCGATCCGCATCGAGTAGCGGCTTCCGTTGCTAGCTTGTGGTGGCCTGCATCCGCCGATAGCCGCGCATCGCAAGCCATAGCAGCAGCGCTGCGAATGGCGCTGCTATGGCCGCAACCACGGCGACGCCGTCTCCAATGCGGTTCTCGTCGCGCAGCACGTAGTCGGACACCAGCGAGGCGGCCGTCGCGCCGAGACCGATGCCGGTCAGGTTGATCACCAGCAGGTATAGCGCTGAAGTGCGCGCGCGAAAGCGGTTGGGAGTCACGAGCTGCAGCGCCGCCGATACCGCTGCGAACGGAAAGCTCGACAGGAACAGCAGCGGGGCAAGCAGCACCAGCATCGTCGTGGCGCTGTCTACGAGAAACGTCAGCACGGCCGTCGGCCACAGCAGCAGTGCGCTCCACAGAGCGACGCGCAGCTCGGCATCCGTGTAGCCCCGGTGGCGCAGCCAGTCGGCGGCAGTGCCGCCCGACACGATGCCGAGGGCACCGAAGATGAACATCAAGGGTCCGTATGTGAACGCCACCTCGCCCGGCTGCATGCCGAAGACGCGCATCAGATGCGCGGGCACCCAGAAGGCCACGGCGTTGAACAGCATTGTCAGCAACGAGACGCCGAGCGTCAGTCCGCCGTAGAAGCCGAAGTGCTGGCGTACGTTCGCCAGCACGGCAGCGAAGCTCGGGTGTGCCGCGTGTCCCGCAGCGGCGGCGACGCCGCGCCGCGGCGGCTCGCGCACGGTCAGCATCCAGAGGGCGACCAGAATGCCGGGCGGTCCGAGCGCCAGGAAAGCGACCTGCCAGGACCGCACTTCTCCAAACAACGGCAGCACGACACTCGGTTTGGACGCCACGAGTTGTACCACGAGTCCGGTGATCATGATCGCTGCGCCAATGCCGAAGTAGACGCCCATTGCAAAGATGCCGAGCGCCCGGCCGCGTTTCTCGGGCGGAAAATAGTCGGCAATCATCGAGTAGGCCGAGGGCGTCAGCGCCGCCTCACCCACCCCGACGCCGATGCGAGCCAGGAACAGCGTGAGGTAAGTGTTGGCGCGACCGCACAGGGCGGTCATCAGGCTCCAAAGGAAGATCCCGCCTGCGATGACATTGCGCCGGTTGCCGGTGTCCGCCCATTTGCCAACCGGCCAGACGCCGAGCAGCGTGTAGCAGACCGCAAAGGCGAGCCCGTGCAGCAGGCTGATTTCCGTGTCGGTGAGCCCAAGGTCAGCCTTGATCGGGCCGACCAGCATCGAGAGGATCTGGCGGTCCACATACGAGAACAGGTACGCGACCATCAGCACGATGACGGCGTACCAAGCCTGACGTGGCGCTGGCCAGTCGCCTTCGGGTTGGCCGCTCATCAATAGTTGGGCGTTCGCGGCAGCGGTTGCCCGTAAGGCGCGAGCTCAGGCGGTAACGCCGGTCGGTGGACGGGGTCCCAGGTAAAGGGTTTTTTATCGGTGGCGAATTCGTTCACGAGCGGTCCGCCGATCGTGCGCACGAACAGGTTGTAGCCGGTGTCGGTGCCCGACGGCCCGTGATAGACGTTCTCGCGCCACCAGCAATAGCCGCCCGGCCGCATGCGCCCCACGTCACCCCAGACGTAATCGCCCTCGAGGGTGTAGAGCTCCTCGACCATCGGATGCGTCCATTGGGGCTTGGCCATGCCGGGTGGCACACGATGCGGCGGCGAGCAATACAGGAACGAGGTCTCCTGCGTGTAGGGATCGGTACGCAGGGGCTTGATCGCCACGCCGCGCGAGAGCTGCGGATCGACAAGGCCGGGGTCCCATTCCATCGCCAGCGGATTGACGTACTCGATCAGCAGCTTCGGGTCATAGGCCAGGCTGCCCTTCGGCGCGAACCGCGGCTCGGCGTAGAACATCGTCAACAGCACGGCGCCGCGCGCTGAGACAGCGCGTTCGCGCGGAAAGCCTGCTGGCAGGAATCCGTAGGTGTGGCGCTCATAGAGGCGACCGTTGATCTCGATCGCGCCGTCGAGTACCAGGAACTCTTCGTGCGCCTGCAGACTCTCGGGCGCCGGTCGGGCCCAGCCCGCCGGATAGCGCAGAATGCAGGTCAGGCTACCGTCGGCGTCGTCGCGACTCAGAAGCTTGCTGTCGACGTCGTCGCGGGCGCCGCCCGCCAGCCCCTTTGTCCAGGGGATCATCTGGGCCTGGACGAACAGGATGTGCGGGCGCGCCATGATCGACGCTCTCAGTTGCCGAAGCGGTAGCGGAACTCAACGCCCCACTGCCGACCCGGCGCCGGGTAACCCAGCGCGTGACCGACGTTGAAGACATCCAGCACGGTGTCGCTGGTCGACGTGAACTGCACTATGTTGTGGAAGTACTCCTCACCGCCGAGGTTCTTGCCGAACAACGCCAGGGTTACGGCGCCCGAGGCGCTCTCGTATCCGATGCGCGCGTCGAGCAGCGTGTAGGAACTCTGGCTCGCCGCCGCGGAATTGTCGGGGTTGAAGAACACTTCGCCCTGGTGTGCAAGCTGGCCGAACAGCGAGACCGAGCCACCATGGGCCAGAGGAATCGAATAGCGCGCCGATAGCGAGCCTTTGAACTCCGGCGCATTGTTCAGATTGTTGCCGGAGGCGTCGATCAGCCGCGGTCGGCTGGTCGTCGTGCCGACGCAGCGCGGATCCAGGGCCGCGTTGGCGGCGGTGCAAGTGCCATAGGGCGTGATGAACCGATCGTAAGTGGCATCGAGGTAGCCGAGCGCCGCGCTCAGATCCAGATTCGGGATCGGCCGCGCCAGCAGTTCGATCTCGACGCCCTGCACGGTGGCCTCAGCGGCATTGGTCGTGAACGTCAGGCTGTTCAGGAACGCCGAGACCTGCAGGTCGGTGTAGTCATAGAAGAACAGGCTGCCGTTCAGGCGCAGGCGGTTGTCCAGCCACTCGGTCTTTGCGCCAAGCTCATAGCTCTTGATGAATTCCGGATCGTAGGCAGGATTAGACGGCTGGAAGCTGTTGTAACCGCCCGACTTGAAGCCCTTGCTGTACGACAGGTAGTACAGCTGATCGTCCACAGGCTGCCACTGCACGGAGATTTTCGGAGTCCAGGCGCGCCAGCTGCGATCCGCAATGCGGTTCAATGGTCCGAGCGCGGCCGGGCGAGGCGGGAGGGGGCGCGGGCTGTAAAGGCCCAGCAACTCGGTGTCCGGAATCAGCGTTGCGAAGTAATTGCTGTCTTCCTTCTTTTCCTCGCTGAAGCGCAGACCGCCGGTCACGGTCCATTGTTCGCCGAGCGAGTAGTCGACCTGGCCGAACACCGCCAGCGCCTCGCCCTGGTTATCCGCCGGAATGATGAACGAGCGCGGCGCAGCCACCGTTGCCGGCAGAATCACGGGCGGACGTGCGCCGCTGTTCGTGAAGCCGGCACGCACCAGGCCCAGGGCGCCAAACTTGTCTTCGTCCAGGTAGTAAGCGCCAGCGATCCACTTGCCCCAGCCATGCTCGCCGTTGAGCCGCAGTTCGGCAGAGTACTGTGATGAGGTGTAGATCTGCGTCGTGCGCGTGACTTCGATCTCGGTGCCGTCGGTGTTGAACAGGAAGTCGCTGTCCCATTCGCGATAGGCGCCGATCGCAGTCAGCGAGATGCTGTCTGAAAGGTCCCAGTTCAGCGTCGTCGTGATGCCGCCGGTCTGCCACTCGAGAAAGCTCGGGGTGTTGTTGCGGGTCTCGTGGAATGACGCTGGCACGACCGCACCGGCACTCTGCGCCAGACCCATGCCGTCGCTGATCGGCTTGATGCTGGTGTTGCCGCTGTCGAACTGACTGTACTCGGCAATGATCGATGCGGTCAGCGAGTTGCCGCGATAGCGCAGGATGCCGCGTAGCGCCTGCAGGTCGTTGTCGTCGATCTTGTCGCCACCGGCCGGATCGAGATCGCGGGTGAAGCCATCGTCCTGCATGCCGCGCACGGCAACGCGAAACGCCCAGCGGTCGTTGATCGGACCCGAGAACGCGCCGTTCATCTCGCGCCGCCCCTGGTTGCCAACGATCAGCGTGCCGTAGCCCTCGAAGGTGTCCGTTGGCTGGCTGGAATAGAGATTGATCGCTCCACCTGTCGCGTTGCGCCCGTACAGCGTGCCCTGGGGGCCGCGCAGCACTTCGATACGCTCGACGTCGAGGAACTGGCTGAGGCCCATATTGCTGCGACCGAGGTACACGCCATCGACGTTGGTGGCAATGCTCGGGTCCGCGCCGACGCTGAACAGGTTGCTGCCCACGCCACGGATATAGATCTGCGACTCACCACCGGCTTCGCTGTAGGCGAGGGCAGGCGTGGAGGCCGCGATCGACGCGATGTCGTCGCGATTCAGTTCCTGCAGCGACTCGCCGGTGATCGCGGTAATCGCAATCGGTGTCTGCTGGAGATTCTCGGCACGCTTCTGCGCCGTGACGATGATCTCCTCGAGACCTCCCGTGGGCGCGCTCTGCGCGAGCGCGAGACCGGGCAGCAGCGCCGCGCCGAGACAGGCGATTGGAAGCACGAGTCCAAAATAATTCTTCAGCACGGAAAAACCTCCTTGTGGATACCGACTTTTTGCCTGTATTGATGCAAGAAAACAAGAGGAATTGCGGTGACTTCTGGAAAAGCACAGAATCGATGCGTCAAGGCAGCCTGGAAGGGCAAGCTTATGCAGACCAAGATCGATCAGATTGATCTGGCCATCCTCGCGGCGCTGCAGCGCGATTCTGGGGTGTCCGTTGGCGATATCGCGAGGCAGGTTGGACTGTCGCAGTCGCCGTGCTGGCGGCGTATTCAGCGACTCGAGCAGGACGGTGTGATCACCGGTCGGGTGGCGCTGCTGGCGCGCAAGGCCTTGGGGTTCAACCTCGAGGTATTCGTACAGGTTCGCTTCTCGCGCGACGACGCCGAATCGCTGGAGCGGTTCGAGCGCCTGATACGGGCCGCGCCCGAAGTGCTTGAGTGCTTCATGCTGATGGGCGATGTCGATTTCCTGTTGCGGGTCGTGACGCTGGACGTCGATTCCTACGAGCAGTTCCTGCGGCACACGCTTGCACCCATCCCCGGCGTTCGGGCGATCAATTCAACGATTGCGCTGACCACGGTCAAATCCACGCGGGAACTGCCGCTCGCGCTTCTGGGTCCGGGCCCGACGTGACGCTGAGCCTGGACCACCTCGGTTTCGTGGGCGGGTCACTGGAGGCGCTGCAGCGTGCCATGCGCCGGCTCGGGTTTGCGCCGACGGAGGCGCGCGAACTCGGCGCAACGGCGGCTGCTGGCGGTGCGGTCCGATCACTGCAGCAGCGCAGCTGCCATCTGGTGTTCGAGAGTAGCTACATAGAGCTGACTGAAGTCACCCAGACGGGCCCGGATCACCATCTGGCGCCGTGGCTGGCGTCGGGCGACGGCCTGAAGATCCTGGCGCTCGGCACCGATGCCGTCGAAGCTGCGCAGGCGCGATGCGCTGCCCGTCAGATCGAATGCAGCGCCGTCGCGCATGCCACGCGACAGATCGACTACGGTCGCTTGCACGGCGCCGCGCGGTTCACGTGGTTCATGGCGCGCGCGCGCGAGACTCCGGAAGGACTGCTGTGCTTCGTTCGCAACGAGACACCGGAGCTGGTTTACCAGACCGAAGTGATGCGCCACCCGAACACCGCGCTGGCCGTGACCGAACTGGTGATCGCATCGGCCGAACCGGTCGCCACCGCCCTACGCTACGCCCGGCTGCTGGGTGTGGCGCCGCTTGCCGATGCGGCGCTTCAAAGCTCGCAGACGACGAGGCTCGAGCTTGCCGGAGGGCAGCTCACGTTCACCGACCCAGCCGATCTCGGACGCCGCTTTGGCCCGGCTGCTGGGCGGATCGCTGCAGAGCAGTTTGCGGCATTGACGATCCAGGTCGCCGATCTCGACACCACCGAGCGCATCCTTGATGCCGGGGCGGTTGCGTTTCATCGGCATCATGACCAATTGATCGTCTCGCCGCAGGACGCCGCCGGCGCGGCGATCGCGTTCCGGCAAGGCGCTCTGGTGTATCCTGCGGAGCCGTGATCAGCCTGCCCTTCCGATGGATGAACGATACGACCCGGCGACTGTAGAGCGTGCCGCACAGGAATTCTGGAGCAGCCAACGCAGCTTCGAAAGCCGCGAGACTGCGGGGCGCGACAAGTTCTATTGCCTGTCGATGTTCCCGTATCCGTCCGGCCGCTTGCACATGGGCCATGTGCGCAATTACACGATCACCGACGCTCTGGCCCGGTTCCAGCGCATGCAGGGCCGCAATGTGCTGCAGCCGATGGGCTGGGATGCCTTCGGTCTGCCGGCCGAGAACGCCGCGATCGCCAACGGCATTGCGCCGGCGCGCTGGACCCGCGACAACATCCGCTACATGAAGGGTCAGCTGCAGGCGCTCGGGTTCGCGATCGACTGGAGCCGGGAGTTTGCAACCTGCGATGCAAACTACTACCGCTGGAACCAATGGTTCTTTTTGCGGTTGCGCGAACGCGGCATCGCCTACAAGCGTACCGGCAGCGTCAACTGGGATCCGGTGGATCAGACCGTGCTGGCCAACGAGCAGGTGGTCGATGGGCGCGGTTGGCGGACCGGCGCGCTGGTCGAGAAGCGCGAGATCCCGATGTACTACCTGCACATCACCCGCTACGCGCAGGAGCTGCTCGATGACCTGGCCACCCTCGGCGACTGGCCCGAGCGCGTGCGGACGATGCAGGCGAACTGGATCGGCCGCAGCGAAGGCGTTGATGTGTCCTTTCCGCATGCCGATGACGTCGTCGAACTGCTGGGCCAGCCGGGCGTCCTCAAGGTTTTCACGACCCGCGCCGACACGCTGTTCGGCGTGACGTTCGTTGCGGTTGCATTCGAGCATCCGATTGCGCTGGCGGCCGCTGCCAGCGATCCCGCACTGCAGTCTTTCATCGACGAATGCCGACGCGGCAGCACGATGGAAGCCGATGTCGCGACAATGGAAAAGAAGGGTCGGCGCACGGGCCTGCATGTCCGCCATCCGCTGACCGACGAACCCATCGAGATCTGGGTCGCAAACTACGTGCTGATGGGCTATGGCGAAGGCGCGGTGATGGGCGTGCCGGGTCACGACGAGCGCGACTTCGAATTCGCGGGCCGCAACGGCATCGAGATCCGTACGGTGATCCGGTCGGCGTCGGGTGCCTACGAGACGGTGCAGGCGCCGTGGATGTCCGCCTACGGCGAGCAGGGCCTGACGGTCAGTTCCGGCGCTTTCAACGACCTCGAGTTCGACGCGGCGGTGCAGGCGATCTGCGCTGCGTTGCAGTCGCGCGGCCTCGGTGAGCGGCGCGTGCAGTTCCGCTTGCGGGACTGGGGTATCTCGCGCCAGCGATACTGGGGCTGTCCGATTCCGCTCGTGCACTGCGCCAGCTGCGGCGAGGTGGCAGTGCCCGATGAGCAGCTGCCGGTCGTGCTGCCGGAGGACGTCGTGCCCGATGGCAGCGGCAATCCGCTCAACAAGCTCGCCTCGTTCCGCGACTGCGAATGCCCCAAGTGTGGCGGCGTCGCGCGGCGTGAAACCGACACGATGGACACGTTCGTTGATTCGTCGTGGTACTTCCTGCGCTATGCCTGCGCCGACAACAACAGCGCAATGGTCGACGAGCGCGTGCGCTACTGGCTGCCGGTGGACCAGTACGTCGGCGGCATCGAGCATGCGATTCTGCACCTGTTGTACTCGCGTTTCTGGACCAAGGCGATGCGCGACTGCGGTCTGATCGAGATCAGCGAGCCGTTCGGCAATCTGCTGACGCAGGGCATGGTGCTGAACCATATCTACTCGCGGCAGGCCGGCGATGGTCGGCGCGAGTACTTCAATCCGGTCGATGTCGACGCCGAGGCCGAAGCGGGGGTCACCCGATACTTTGCGACCCGCGAGGATGGCGCGCGAATCGAAGTGCAGCACGACGGTCTCGGTACGATGTCGAAATCCCGCGGCAATGGCGTGGACCCGAATGCGATGATCGAGAAGTTCGGCGCCGATACCGCGCGACTCTTCACGATGTTCGCGGCACCTCCCGAGCAGTCGCTGGAGTGGAATGACGAAGGCGTGCAGGGCTCGTTCCGGTTCCTGCGCCGCGTCTGGCGTGCGGTCTATGAGCATGTCGCGATCGGCGCTGCCGAGGCGCTCGATCTGCAGCTGCTCGACACCGCACAGCGCAACCTGCGTCGCATCGTGCACCAGACCCTGGCCAAGGCCACCGACGACATCGGTCGGCGGCGCACCTTCAACACGGCGATTGCTGCGGTCATGGAGATGCTGAACGCGTTGCAGGCGTTCGAGGATCGTTCACCGCAGGGTCGCGCGGTCCGTCAGGAAGCGCTCGAAGTCGCAGTAATGCTGCTGTCACCGATCACGCCGCACATCGCGCATGTGCTGTGGCACGAACTCGGCCACGCCGAGGCGCTCGTCGACGCGCCATGGCGACGGCCAGACGCGCAGGCGCTGATCGAAGACACCCTGAAACTGGTGGTTCAGGTCAATGGCAAGCTGCGCAGTGAAATCATCGTGCCAGCCGATGCGACCGAGGCGTCGATTCGGGCCGCCGCGCTGGTCGATCCGACCGTGCGACGTTTCCTGGGCGAGGGCGAGCCGCGACGCGTGATCGTGGTTCCGCGCAAGCTCGTCAACGTGGTCGTCTAGTGTGAGCGCGCGTGTGTCTTTCGTTGCGCCACGACTGGCTGTCGCGCTGACAACGCTACTGCTCACGGCCTGTGGCTTTGCGCTGCAGGGACGGGTGCCGCTGCCCGCGGGGCTGGCCGTCACGCTGATCGCGACGGACGACCAGCAGAGCGATTTCGTGCAGGAGCTGCGCCGCTCTCTGCTCGCCTCAGGCGCGCGGCTGACCACGTCCGCCCAGCAGGCGACAGGTGAGATCCGCGTCGAAGTCGATGAGCTGCAGGAGCGCATCCTGTCAGTCTCGGCGCGCAACACTCCGCGCGAGTACGAGCTGACCTATCGCGTGCGCCTGTCGGTGCGCCGCGGCGGCGAACTCGTGCTGGCCACCGAAGAGTTCTTGCTGAGTCGGGACTTCAGCTTCGACGAGCGCGTGCTGCTGGCCAAGGAGCGTGAGAAGGATGCGCTCAGCGAGGCCCTGGCCCGCGACCTGGCCGGCATCGTGATGCGGCGACTGTCCGTGATCTAGGGTGTCGCTGACCAAGCGAAGATGCTGCGCCTGAAGTCGATCGATCGCCTGGCACTTGCCCATCTGCTGGCAGGGTTTGGGGTTGATCTACGGCTGGTTGCGCCGGAGCAGGACATCCCGGGGTCTTACTGGGGTGAGTGCGAGGCGGGGCTTTCCGGCAAGGTGCTGTATGCTCGGCTCGATACGCCGGTTCACTCGGTGCTGCATGAGTTCAGTCACTACATCTGCATGACGCCGGAGCGACGTAGCGGTCTGTTGCGCGACGCGGGCGGCACGGATGATGAGGAATGTGCCGTTTGCTACCTGCAGCTGTGCTTCGCAGGCGCGCTCGCCGATGTCGGACGAGACCGACTGATGCAGGACATGGATGACTGGGGTTACAGCTTTCGCCTGGGTTCCGTTGCCTGCTGGCTCAGCGAGGATGCAGCCTCGGCGAGGCACTGGTTACTGGAGGCGGGACTGATCGACGCTACTGATTCTCCAACGGGCAGGCTGCGATGCGATTGAACCGCAGCTTCACTGGTGCCATCGCAGTCGTTACCGTCTGCGCGCTGAGCCTGCTGGTTGCATCCTGCGGTGGTCTCGCGTTCGCAGTTGCGAATGCACCGGCACTCGTGGGTCCTTTCGAGCGCACGGCTGACCTCGCGTATGGCAATCAGCCGCGTCAGCGCCTGGACGTGTACATGCCCGACGGGGCGCTGGAAGCTGGCTCGAAGCCAGTACCTGTCGTCGTGTTCTGGTACGGCGGCGCCTGGGTCCAGGGCAGCAAGGTCAACTATCGCTTTGTCGGTGCTACGCTGGCCGAGGCCGGCTACGTGGCCGTACTGCCTGATTATCGGCTTTATCCCGAAGTGAGGTTTCCCGCTTTCGTCGAGGACGGCGCACTGGCCCTGAAATGGGTACGGGACAATGCGGCCCGCTTCGGTGGCGACCCCGAGCGGATCTTCGTGATGGGCCACTCCGCCGGTGCGCATCTCGCGGCGAGTCTGGCGCTTGATCCGCGCTACCTTCAAGGCGTCGGCCTGAATCCGCAGACGATCAATGGACTGATCGGACTCTCCGGGCCGTACGCGCTGAAACCCGACACCGCAAGGTTGAACCGCATATTCACTGCGCCGTCCACTGCAGCAGAGTGGCAAGCGGTGCGGCACGTCGGGCCGCTCTCGCCGCCGACCTTGCTGTTGCACGGCACGGACGATCGCCGGGTATGGCCCGCGCACTCCGAAGAGCTGGCGCAGGCGCTCAGGGCCGCAGCCGTGCCGGTCGAGTTGATCCTGATCCCTGGCGCCGGTCATGCGGATACCGTGGCGGGACTGTCGGCGCCTGCGCGCAATCGCGCCCCCACGCTCGAAGCGCTACGGCGCTTTATTGGCGACGCGCCGCGTCAGTGACGCCGCGCGAACCGGTCGGTCGCTGCGACCAGTTCACTGGCAATCCCCGCTTCAAATGCCGAGTGTCCGGCATCGGGCACGATCCTGAGGTCTGCCTCAGGCCAGGCACGGTGCAGGTCCCAGGCGCTTTTCATCGGACAGACCACGTCGTAACGGCCCTGAACGATCACTGCCGGAAGGTGCCGGATGCGTGGCACATCGTCGAGCAGCTGGCCTGGCGTGCGCAGAAAACCCGCATTGATAAAGTAATGGCACTCGATGCGCGCGAACGCTGCCGCAAACGCATCTTCACCGAAACTACGGATCGCATCGGGCTGCTGTTGCAGGAAGCTCGTCGAGGCTTCCCAGACCGACCAGGCGCGGGCCGCTTCGCGCACCACGGCTGGATCGTCGCTGGTCAGTCGCTGGTAGTAGGCGCGCATCAGGTCGCCGCGCTCCGCGACGGGAATCGGCGCGACGTAGGCTTCGTAAAGGTCGGGGAACAACGCAGCGGTGCCGTCTGGTGTTTCGTAGAACCAGCGGAACTCCCACGGCCGCAGCAGGAAAATGCCGCGCAGCACCAGTTCGGTCACGCACTCGGGATGCGTCTGGGCGTAAGCCAGCGCCAGCGTGGAGCCCCAGGATCCGCCGAACACCTGCCAGCGCGCGATGCCAAGCTGTTTTCGCAGCTGTTCGATGTCGCTGACGAGATGCCAGGTCGTGTTGTCGACAAGACTGGCATGGGGCCGGCTGCGTCCGCAGCCGCGCTGATCGAACAGCACGATCCGGTATTTGCCGGGATCGAAGAACCGGCGCATGCGTGCATTGGTGCCGCCGCCAGGTCCGCCGTGCAGGAACACGACCGGCTTGCCATCCGGGTTGCCGCTTTCCTCATAGTAGATCTCGTGCAGTTCCGACACGCGCAGCATGCCGGTTCGATACGGCGTGATCTGCGGGTAGAGTCGCCGGCGGCTCGGCGCCCGGCGCGGCGTTGCAGTCACGGTGCGCTGCCCGCGCGGGCAGCGAGCATCGCACCCAGTGGAGCGCCGCCGACCAGGTGCATATGCAGGTGGAACACGACCTGGCCCGCGTCGGCGTTGCAGTTGATGATCAGGCGATAGCCGCTCTCGGCGATGCCTTCCGCTCGCGCGAGCTTGCGAGCGACGACGACCATATGGCCGATCAGGGCCTCGTCGCCGTCGCTGATGTCGTTGGCTGTAGGAATCGGGCGGTTCGGTACGATCAGGATATGCACTGGAGCCTGGGGCTGGATATCACGGAAGGCCGTGACCCGGTCGTCCGCGTGCACGATTGTGCCGGGTAGCTCGCGGGCGATGATTTTTTCAAACAGCGTCGGCATCAGTATTTGTAGATCTCGATCTTGTCGGCTACCAGGTTGTACGCGGCCGAACCCAGCCGGGTTTTCTTGTTCTCGACTTTGAGCCTGCCAGTGATCCAGTACGCCTCGTAGATCGAATCGAGAGCGACGCCCTTCTTCATTGTCACGTAGACGATCTGGTTGGGCGGCGGTGGTGGCACGTGGATGCAGGCACCGAAGTAGGGCACCAGAAAGAACTCGGAGACCAGGCCATCCTTGCCGATGTCGAGCGGCACGATGAACCCAGGCAGCTTGACGGTGAAGCCGTGCAACTCCTTGTTGACGCTGAAGTCGAGTACCTGCTGTGCGGCCAGGCCGCCTTCGCCCAGGTAGTCATGCACCACCGGCGGCGGACCCGAACCGAAGAGAGAGCGGGCGTCTTTGGGTACGAGTTCTTCCCAGTCGAGCTCGAGTACTGCAGCAGGCTTTGGTGCCGGCGCGGCCTTGACCGGTTGCGGTTTGCTGATTGCGCCCGCCGGTGCACCGCTCCACGCGACAACAGCGGCGATCAGCAGGCCGGCAAGGGTCGGTAGGGTCATCAGCCGAGAGTTTTTCCACATGGTCAGGATTCTTCCTAGATTCGCAGCGTGAGCCCGTCGCTGAGCGTGTTGCGATAGGCGCGCCAGGCCGGCAGAACGCCCATCAGAAACGCAGCGGCGATGATGCTGCCGAGTATCGCGAAATCGTAAGCGTTGAGACCCCCAATGGCCACGAAAATTCCAAAGCGGCTTTGGAGCAGGGGCTGGCCGAGGTACAGCGCACCATAGGTCAGGCAAACGCCCAGTAAGACGCCGGCCAGGGCGAGCGCCACGGATTCGATGATCATCAGCGCGAACACGTGCCGCGGCCGCGCTCCGACCGAGCGCAGGATCGCCATTTCGCGCCGCCGCTCCTGCAGGCTGGTCAGGATCGCCGTGACCATTCCGAGGAGTCCCGCCAGCACGACGAATGCCGCAACGATCATCAGCGCCGTATCGGCGATGCCGACCAGACTCCACAGCTGTGAGAGTGCGACGCCCGGAATGATCGCGAGCATCGGCTCCAGTCGGTATTCATTGATGGCGCGCTGCATCGTGAACGTCATGACCTTGGACTGCATGCCGACCATGAACGCGGTGATGCTGTCGGGTTGCAGCTCGCGGCTGCGGGCCGCTTCCGCCGTAACGCGCTGCCCGGGCATCGCCTGCGCGCCGCTTTGCCAGTCGATGTGGATCGCCGTGATCGCTTCGAGGCTGACATGGACGGTACGGTCGACCGGCGTGCCGGTGCGGGCGAGAATGCCAACAACCCGAAACGGCTTGTCGTCGTGGTTCGCGAAGCTGACATTGCCGATGCCGTGCGCGATGACGATCGGATCGCCGAGCCGGTAACGCAGTTGCTCTGCGACATCAGCCCCGAGCACAGCGTCGTACAGATCCTCGAATGGTTTGCCGGCGGCAAAGCGCAGCTCGCGGCTGCCGGCGAAGTGATAGTGGCGGAAGTAGTCGAGCGTCGTGCCCATGACGCGAAAACCCCGGTGCGAGTCGCCGAGGCTGATCGGGATCGTCCAGGCGACGTCAGGGTGCCGGGCAATCTTCTGATAGCTGTCCCAGCTGACATTCGCCGTGGCATCGCCGACCCGGAACACGGAATACAGCAGCAGATTCAGCGGACCGGAGCGCGCGCCGACGATCAGATCCACCCCTGAGACCGTATTGGCGAAGCCGTCCTTGGCCGCAACCCGCAGTTTCTGCACGCCGAGCAGCAGCGTCACGCTGACGGCAATGGCGAAGATCGTCAGCAGCGCCGTCGCGCGCCGGTTCCAGATCGAGCGCAATGCAAGCGAGAGCGTGGGCACTTGAGGGTCTCAGGCTGCCACGGACGTGGCCCGGTTCAGTTCTGCCAGCGAGACAGAGCGATCGAACAACGGCGCCAGCGAGGTATCGTGGCTGACGAACACCAGCGCGCTCGACTGCGCGCGGCATTCATTGATCAGCAATGCCAGGAAGTTCTCCCTTGCGTCATGATCGAGCGCCGACGTGGGTTCGTCGGCCACGACGACTGCAGGTCTGCCGAGCAGTGCGCGTGCCGCCGCGACGCGCTGCTGCTGCCCGATCGACAGCTCGGTGACTGGCCGGTGAAGATACTGCTCAGCGCCCAATCCGAGAGCGGCCAACAGCCTGCCGCCTTCCGCAGCCAGGTCCGGGCCACCCAGTCGGAGCGCGCGCGCCGGGGAAAAACGCGCAGGCAACAGCACATTCTCGAGCACCGACAAGTACGGGATCAGATTGAACATCTGGAAGATGAAGCCGATGTGTTCGCCACGGAACCGGTCGCGATCGCTGGCGGCGAGGCGGGTCAGGTCGGTGCCGAGCACGCGGATCGAACCGTGCTGAGGTACGAGCACGCCGCCGATCAATCCAAGCAGCGTGCTCTTGCCGCTGCCGCTGGGTCCGCGCAGGAATATCCGCTCGCCTGCCGCGACCGTGAATCGCTCGATCGACAGCAGCAGCGGCTTGCCGGGCCAGCTGAACTCGAGATTGCCGAGGTCGATCGCAGGTTCTGCAGGTGCCACTGCGCAACTTTAGCGCAGCGCTACCCGGGTGTCTGTGCCCGACAGCGTCCGCTGCTGCTGGCGGGTGGCGGTGACCAGGTTGACCTGGGTTTGCTCGACATTGCGCAGTCGCTGCAGCAGCCACAGTTCCGCCCAGGCAAGCGCTGCCGGGTTCGAGCAGGTGAACGACATCCGCACGCGATAGTCCGCGTGCTGTTCGCCCGCGTCACTGCCATGGTCGTGATCATGATCATGGTTGTGGCCATCCGCCTTGGCTTTTGCGGCCCAGTCCGGCGCCGTGAAATCGACCGCCGTGCGTCGGCAGCCGGCGCTGGCAGGCACGCCGAGCGCCCGGGTTCCGGAGCGCAACCAGCTTTCAGCGTTGCCAACGATCTGCCGCTCGTCAGCAGTGCGCGGCGCGCGCTCGAAGCCGATCACGTTGATTGCCGGCGCCTCCAGTTCGGCGACCAGCAGCGGTCCATCGAGCGCAAGGTTGACCGTGACCGTGCCGTGCTGATGCACGGCCTGCTGCGTGAATTCGCCGCTCTTCGGAGACTGGCCCGCGGCCACCATTGAAAACAGCGCTGCAGCACACAGGATCGAGGTAGTTCTGAACATCGAAAAAGTCCTCAAGGTCTGGGCCTAGAATTCGATCCTGAAGCCGGCACCGAGTCCACGGCCGGGCAGGGGCGCAAAGTCCTTCAATGGCGAAGCATGCCGCCGCGCGTCTTCATCGAGCAGGTTTGTGCCTCGGATGAAGAACGTTGTCGGTATCGCCGCCAGGGGGACACGATAACTCAGGCTGGCGTTGACGAGCGTGAATCCCGGCGTCGGCAGCTCCGCGCTGCTGAGACGACTCGCCGCATCGTGCCAGATCGCTTCCAGGGAGCCGGTCAGATTGCGTTGCGTCAGCGACGCGCTGGCCCCAAGACGCAGCGGCGGGATCTGTGGCAGCGGCGTGCCATCGTCGAGCTTTGCTCGGACGTAGTCCCCAAAGACGCGCGCCGTCAGGCGCCCGGCGGCAAGGTCTAGGTCGGGCGAGCGCAGTTCGAGCTCGCCGCCGATGAACTCAGCGCCGGCGGCGGTAAACTGGATCACCGGCAGACCATCCGCTTCAGTGCCGGTGCGCCGCGCATAGATGAACGCCGAGTAGTCGCTGCGGAACAGGCTGACCGATCCGCGCCAGCCGGCCTGCGTGCGGCGCAGCGCGAGATCGATGCTACGGCCCTGTTCCTTGCCGAGCGTCTCGTCGCCGATCTCGAAGCGACGAACGGCCAGGTGTGGTCCGTCGGCGAACAGCTCGGTCGCCGTTGGATGCCGTTCGGTCGCGTTGAGGTTCAGCGCCAGCTGCAGCGGCTCCGCGATCTGCCAGATCAGACCGGCTGCGGCACTGAAACTGGTGTCGTCGTAGTCGGCGCGCGCGCTGCCATCGTCGATGCGGATGTTCTGCTCTTCCAGACGGGCACCGAGTTCCAGTGTCAGGGCGCCAAAAGCGCGCTCTTCATAGAGGAACAAGCCAGTGTTACGGGTCGTGCTGGGCGGGATGAAGGCCTCTTCGCCGATTGCCGTAAGGTCAATGTCCCGGACCTGCACGCCGATGCTGCCGCGCCATCCGCCCGGAAGCTGATGTTCGGCAGAGAGACGCGCTTCGCCGCCTTTTTGCAGGAAACGAGTTCCCAGCGCACCGCCGGGTTCGATCTCGCGATGCTCATAGTCGTTGTAGGCGGCTCGAAAGCGCAGCGACTGGAAGATTGAACCGTTCACCAACCATTCGCCGGCGGCATCCAGCCTGGCTTGGCCCATATCGATGCTGACGCCATCGCCGCCGATCAGCGCTGCGGACGCCATGGGCGGTGAATCGCCGGCCGCCTCGCTCCCTGATTCATCGTCCTCTTCTTCTTTGGGGCCGGGGATCTGGTACTCGGTGTTGTAACGACTGCCGGCCAGTCCGAAGTAGCCCCATGGGCCAACGCGCGACACTCCGATGGAGCCCCCGCGCGCGGCGCTCGCAGAATTGGCTAGACGACCTTGAGCTTCGTTGATCGGTTCGCCGGCCTCGGCGAGCTCTGCGCGCAGTGCGCCCGACAACGCCAGCCCGGGAATACTGACATTGCCCGTTTCGCGCCGATGCAGATCGGCGCTGACCCGCCAGCCACCACTGCCGCCAGCGGCGCGCGCGACCACGGCGCGTTCGTCGAGTGCCGTGTTGGCGCGCACTTCAGCGGCGCCGCTGATCGGCGCTTCGCCCGGTCCGGTGCCCTGTGCGGTCGGGATGCGGTTGCTGAGCACGTTGACGAGGCCGGCGGCGGCCGCATTGCCGAACAGCAGCGTGGCCGGACCCCGTATGACTTCTATCCGCTCTGCGAGCAGGGAGTCGATCGTGATCGCGTGGTCATCGGAGAGTGCACCGACATCGAGCGCATCGGCGCCATCTTCGTAGATCTGCACGCGTTCGCCGCCGAGCCCGCGAATAACCGGTCGACTCGCCTGCGGGCCGAACCAGGTCGCCGTGACGCCGGGCATCGACTCCAGTGTTTCGCCGAGGCTGGACGCGCGCCGCAGCAGCAGTTCCTCGCCGCTCAATACGCTTGCGGGCGTGCTGGTCTGATCCGCGGTCTCGCGCAGCGCGGTGGCGCTGATCACGACTTCCGCGAGTTCGCCGGCCGCGACCGGCAATGCCGGCGCGACCGCACAAACGAGCAGGGTAACTGGGAGGGTGGCGCGACGGAGGGGGGATCGAATGGACATGACTCAAGAAGCTCCTTGCTGGCGGTCTAGGCGTAATGTTATTTAATAACACTTTACGGGAATCGCTGGCAAGCTCCCGGCTCGCTAGCCGATAATCAGCCGGTGCAGAACCTGGCTGAATGAAACTTACCGTCGACAGCCTCTCCGGCCACCTTCAGGGGACCCTCGCGTCGACTTACCTGGTATCCGGGGACGACCCCCTGCGCGTCGGCGAATCGGCTGATGCCATTCGTCAGACGGCACGCGAACGCGGCTTCACGGAACGAGAAGTGCATTTCGTCGAACGGTCGACCGACTGGGCCGCCATTCGAGCCAGCACGGCGTCCCTGTCGCTGTTTGGTGAACGCAAAATCGTCGAGCTGCGCATGCCAACCGGCAAGCCCGGAACGACCGGTGCCAGCGTCATCAGCGAACTGATCGAAGCGGAGATCGCCGAAGTGCTGCTGCTGATCATCACCGGGCGGCTCGACAGGACTGCCGCGAACTCGCCGTGGGCGCGGGCGGTGCAGCAGCAGGGTGCGTGGTTGCCGATCTGGGATCTCTCGGCCGAGGATCTGCCGGGCTGGCTGGCGGTGCGCTGTCGACACGCCGGTTTCGTAGCCGATCCGGAGGCTCTGGAGCTGCTCGCGCTGCGCGTCGAAGGCAACCTCCTTGCAGCGCAACAGGAAATCGACAAACTGCGTCTGCTGGTGGAGGGGTCGAGATTGACAGCCGGCCAGGTGCTCGAAGCGGTCGCGGACAGTTCCCGTTTCGACGTGTTCCGGCTCGGCGAGGCCGCGCTCGCCGGCGAACCGGCACGGGCGCTGCAAGTGCTCAGTGGGTTGCGCAGCGAAGGAGTGGAACCGACGCTGGTGCTGTGGGCCCTGAATCGCGAGTTACGGTCGTTATGGACCTTGAACCGTGGCGGAACAGTGTACGCGCATGCGGGCAGCGCCCAGTCGCGGGGGGTGGAGGCCGCGCGTCGCCGCGCCGGGCGTCTGCCGTTCGCACGTCTGTGCTCGCGGGCGTCGCGCGCCGACCGCGTCATCAAGGGTCGCCTGCGCGGTGACGCGTGGGAGGAGCTGCGTGCTCTGACGGTGGAATTGTGCGGCCTGCGCGTGCTGCCTGTTCCGGCGATGCGGCGCGGATAGCATGAGCGGCCTGATCGGAATTTTCGGTGGTACCTTCGACCCGATTCACTTCGGTCACCTGCGCACCGGTTTCGAGCTGTGGCAGGCCCTGAAGCTCGCCGAACTGCGCTGGCTGCCGACGGGCAATCCGGGCCATCGCGAGGCGCCCATTGCAGATCCCGGTCTGCGACTGGCCATGGTGCGCGCCGCGGTGGCCGACCAGCCCGGTTTCGTTGTCGATGACCGCGAAGTACGGCGCGATGGGGTGTCGTATTCCGCCGATACGCTCGCGGACCTGCGCGCCGAGTTTCCGGCGCGACCGCTGTGCCTGATTCTGGGCATGGACGCGTTCATTGGTTTGCCGAACTGGCATCGCTGGCGCGAGATTCTCGACTATGCGCACATCGTCGTCGCACATCGACCCGGCTGGAAGGTACCGACGATGGGACCGCTCGGCGAGCTGATGGTCGATCGCGGCACCGGGGGCATCAGCGATCTGCACAATGCCCTGGCGGGTCGTATCCATGTACGCCCCGTGACACAGCTTGAGATCTCTTCGACGGATCTGCGCAACATCATCACCTCGGGCCGCGATCCGCGCTTCCTGGTGCCTGATGCGGTGCGCGAGATCATTCTCGATACGCGATGCTATTCTCGCGGCACCCAAACTGAACTGAGGGCTGAACGCTGAACACGACACCGAAAAAGCCGCTTGCCAAGCGCCGCAAGGCCACTACAAAGAAATCGGTCGTCAAGAAGAAGCGCAAGTCCTTATCGCCCAGCAAGAAGCTGGCCTTGCCACTGCTGACCGTGGTGCAGGCGGCTCTGGTCGACATGAAGGCCCTCAATATCTCGGTCATCGACGTGCGCGGCTACAGCGACGTTGCCGATGCGATGGTCATTGCGAGCGGCACGTCTGATCGTCACGTGAAGTCGATTGCTGAACGTGTGGTTGCCGAAAGCAAGTCAGCCGGCGTTCGTCCCTTTGGTGTCGAAGGCGCCCGCGAGGGCGAATGGGTGCTGGTGGATCTGCCGGACGTCATGGTGCATGTCATGCTGCCGCGGGTCCGCGAGTTCTATGCGCTCGAGCAGCTGTGGGAGAACGCGCCGCGCGCGAGCTGAGTTGCTGATGCGGGTCCGGATCATTGCCGTCGGGCAGCGTCCTGTGGCCTGGGTCCGCGCCGGTTTCGACGACTATGCCGGGCGTCTCAAGGGGCCGCTGCGATTTGAGCTCCTCGAGCTTCCCTACGGGCGGCGCAGCAAGTCCGGCTCGGCGCGTGCCGTTGCCGAAGAGTCGGAACGCCTGCTGGCGGCGCTGCAACCGGACGATCACGTCGTGGCGCTCGACGAGCACGGGCAGCAGTTCAGCACGCGCCAGTGCGCCGATTGGCTCGCGCTGCGCCAGCGTTGCGGCGAGAACCTCGCGCTGCTGATAGGGGGCCCGGACGGATTGGGTCCCGAGGTGCTCGCCCGCGCGAATCAGCGCTGGTCGCTGTCGCGATTGACCTTCCCCCACGCCCTGGTGCGGCTGCTGCTCGCTGAACAGCTGTACCGTGCCTACAGCGTGCTCGCAAATCACCCCTACCACCGTGAGTAATGCAGCCGTCCTGTGTCTCGCATCGGGCTCGCCGCGTCGGCGCGAGCTGCTGGCGCAGATCGGCGTGCCGCATGTCGCGATTGCCGCCGATATTGACGAATCGCAGCGAGCTTGCGAGGCGCCCGTGCATTACGTGCGCCGGATGGCGTGCGAGAAGGCGGCGCGGCTTGGGTCACAACCCGCGCTGCGGCACGACCTGCCGGTGCTGGGCGCGGATACCGCGGTCGTCGTTGCCGGTCGGGTGCTCGGCAAACCACACGATCCTGCGGCCGCTGCGGCCATGTTGCAGCAGTTGTCGGCGGGCGAGCACCAGGTTTTCAGCGCCGTGGCGCTGTGGACCGAGGCGGGGTGTGAATGCCTGCACAGCGAGACCCGGGTTCGCTTCCGCGAGATCTCGCCGGCGGAGATGGCGCGCTATGCAGCGGGCACCGAGCCGCTCGACAAGGCGGGTGGCTATGCAATCCAGGGCTTTGCCGCAGTGTTCGTCGAGTCGCTGACAGGCAGTTACTCCGGCGTGATGGGGCTGCCGCTGTTTGAAACCGCGCAATTGCTCGATCGCCGTGGAATAGGTCGGTGGCAGCCGGGATCTTTTGTGAGCATGCTGGCGCCATGAATTTCGAGATCCTGGTGAACATTGCCGCGCACGAGACTCGTGGCGCAGTCGTGGCGGACGGTCAGCTGCAGGAGTTGTTCTTCGAGCGACCGCGGCATCGTGGCCTGGTCGGCAACATCTACAAGGCGAAAGTGCAGCGCGTGCTGCCGGGCATGCAGGCGGCATTCGTCGACGCCGGCCTCGATCGCACCGCCTTCCTGCATGCGGATGACGTGCTGCCACGTGGTGCCGATGCGAAACCGGCGCTATCGCAGGCAGGCGAGGTGGCCACGCCCGATATCCGGCGACTGCTGAGCTCCGGCGACGAGATTGCTGTACAGGTCGTCAAGGATCCGCTGGGCGCCAAGGGCGCGCGCGTGACGATGCTGCTGTCGCTGCCGTCCCGCTACCTGGTGTTCATGCCGTATGGCAGCGGCGTGGGGGTTTCAGCGCGCATTCTCGATGACGCGGAGCGTGAGCGTCTACGCGCCGACGTACTCGAGCTGTCTGCGGGCCGCGCGGGCGGCTACATCGTCCGGACGGCCGCAATGGGCGCATCCCCAGCTGAGCTTGCTGCGGACCTTGTCTACCTCGAGCAGCTCTGGACGCAGATTCGCGCAGCGGTCCGGGCGCAGTCGGCCGGGTCCGTGCTGCACGCTGACCTGTCGCTGCCGTTGCGGCTGCTGCGCGACGAGATGTCGACTTCGGTGACCCGCTTCGTGGTCGACGATGACGCAACATTCGAGTCGCTGCGCTGCTTTGCCGGGCAGTTCATGCCTGAGGCGCAGCCGCGCATTGAACTGCATGCCGGGCAGCGGCCGTTGTTCGATCTGCATTCGATCGAGCAGGAGATCATCCGCGCGCTCGAGCGGCGGGTGTCGCTGAAGTCCGGCGGCTATCTGGTCATCGACCAGACCGAGTCGATGACGACCATTGACGTGAACACCGGCGGATTCGTCGGCAACCACGACCTCGAAGACACGATATTCCGTACCAACCTCGAAGCCGCTGCAGTGATTGCGCGGCAGCTGCGGCTGCGCAACCTCGGCGGCATCATCATCATCGACTTCATCGACATGCTCGATGAACAGCACCGTGAACAGGTGGTCGCGGCGCTGCGCGACGCTCTGGCGGCAGATCGTGCCCAGACCCAGGTCGGCACTGTCTCGGCGCTGGGCCTGGTTGAAATGAGCCGCAAGCGGACCCGCGAGAGCCTGGAACATTTGCTGTGCCGGAACTGTCCAAGCTGCGAGGGCCGGGGCTTCGTCCGCACGGGCGAGACCGTCGTTCATGACCTGCTGCGCGAAGTGCTGAAGCAGTCGCGCCAGTTCCCGGGCCGTGAACTGCTGCTGCTGGCGCATCAGGACGTCATCGAATTGTTGCTCGGTGCGGAGGCCGCGTCACTCGCGGATCTTGCTGCGAAGGCAGGCAGCCGGGTGCGGCTGCAGACTGAGGCTCTGTATGAAGTCGAGCAGTTCGACGTTGTCATCACTTGAAGGGGGTTCGGTCCGACTGCGATCACGCGTGGCGGGCTGGCTGGCGGCGGCGCTGCTGGTCGCTGCCGCGATCGGGGTTGCGTACGCTGCAGCCTTGGCTCGCCTGCCCGAGCAGCGAGCGCGTATCGAGGCGCTGCTGGAGCGCGAGACCGGACTCGCGGTGCGCTTCTCGGGAATGTCGCTGCGGCTCGGGTTTTACGGCCCGGAAGCCGAGTTCACCAACCTCACGTTGTCCAGTCCCGAGGATGGCGCGGTGCTGCTGCAGGCGGCATCGTTGCTTGCGAGATTTGAAACCTGGCGGCTGCTGCGCAGTGGGCAATTGCGGCCTGGCCGGGTCGTATTACGCGGTGCGGAAGTGCAGCTGAAGGCTTGGCAGCGGCGGCTACCGCAGCTGCGCGCCGCCGATGACGCGGGTTCGCCCGCAGTCGGCGCATCGCTCGAGTCGCGCGCCCTGGTTACCCTGACGACGCTGTTGCGCAGCCTGCCCGTCGCGCGGCTCGAACTCGAATCGGCGCTGTTGGTCTGGGAGCAGTCGGATGCGGATTCGCCTTCCGTTCGTATCCGCGCACCGCGGGTGCAGTACGCCCGCACCGCGGAAGCCGCGAATCTGGCGGCATCACTGCTGCTGCCGCCGCGCCTCGGTCGATCGCTGTTCGTGGCTGCGAGCCTGCGCGCGGCGCAGATCGGCACGCCTCCCAGCGGCAGCGTCCGCGTTGTGGTGCGTGGCGCGCGGCTGCAAGGCCTGCGTGAGCTGCTGCCGGCGTCGTCGCTGCAGCTGTCCGGTCGCGGCGATGTGCTTGCAACCCTGCGATTTCGTGATGGCCTGATCACCCAGGGCGACGCTTCGCTCAACTTGCGCGAGCTTGAATGGGACGGTTCACCGGGTCGGCGTGGCGCACTGCCACGGTTGCAGGCCGAAGGGCAGCTGACGCGCCGCGGCAATGCGCTGCAGGTCAGCATCGCAGACCTGCGCGTCGATTCTGACGAGCGCCTGCCATGGAGCGATGGTTCACTGCAGCTGGCGGTGGATCTCGGAACCCATGCCACGCGCCTGCAAGCTGCGGCGCTGCCGGTGCCGGCCCTACTCGCACTGCAATCGCTGGCTGGCAGTTCCGTCCTGCCCCAGATCGAACCCGGTTCGCTGCGCGGTGTATTGCCGCGACTTGAACTCGAGTGGGTCGGGCAACCGCTCGCGACCTTGCCCGGGCGTGTCAGCGCCGCGTTCGAGGATGTAGCCTGGGATCCTGCTGCCGGCGAGTACCGCGTACAGGGACTGGCGGGCACCTTCGACGGCGATCAGGACCGCATCTCGGTGCAGTTCGATAGTCCCGAGGCGCTGATCCTGCGCGGCAGCGGCGCGTCGCAGCGCGAGCTGCCGCTGCTTGGCAAGGGACGCGCGCAGATCATCCGCTCCGATGCTCAGTGGCTATGGATGTCGCAAGCGCTGCGCGCGCGACTCGGTGCCGTCCCGCTGCAGCTCGACGCGGCACTGAGTCTGGCGCCGGGCGCCCCACGTCAATATGTGTTGCGCGCAATACTGGAAGGCGCGACGTCGCTGCAGGCATTGACCGAGCTTGCCTCGTTCTTTGCGCCACGGGGCGAGCTGCAGCGGGAGCCTGACGCGACGCGCTTCGATTTTGGCGGCCGTGCCAGTGCCGCGACCCTGGAGTGGGTCGGCACGCTGCCGCGAGCCGGGCAAGCTGACGACGCAGTGCGCCGGGCGCGTCTCACGCTGCAGGATGCAGCGCTGCGGATCGGTGACGGCTGGCCCTCATTGCAGGATCTGGACGGCGTGCTGCGACTCGACGGCAAGCGTCTGGAGCTGCAAATCGCAGCGGCGCGAACGGGCGAGCTTGCAATTGCAAGCGGCGATCTGGTGGCGCGCACCGATCCGACGCTTTCGCTCGATCGCGTGCGGCTGGAACTCAGCGGCCAGCTTGCCGATGCGGCAGCCCTGCTCGCGGCAGCGCCGCTGGCGGGAGAGCCGCTGGTCTGGTTGCCACAGGCTGACTCGGTGATCCGCTGGTTGCGCGGCCCTGCCGAGATGACGCTTGACTGGTCAGCCGCCCGCACGGCTCGCGACGCTGCGAACTGGAGCCTGGTCGCAAAGCTCGAGCGTTTCGGTGGCGCTGACGGCCCCTCGCAATGGCGCATCCAGCCTGTGCCCAAGGGTGGGCGCGGGCGCGTGCAGCTGCGCGGCGAAGGACAGGCTGCGGCAAGTGCGTGGGATCCGCTGCTGATCGATGCGCTGGGTCTCGACGCGGCGCAAGCCGTGTCGTGGCGCGCTGAAGCCGAGCAGCTCGGTCCAGGAGCGGTCGCCAATCGCTGGCGAGTGCAGCTCTCGATCGCCGAGCGCGGCAGCGCCAGTATGGAGTGGAACCTCAGCACGCCCGCCGCTCCCGTGCTGCTGCGCGGCGGCTTTCGATTCGGAGCCGGGCGTGCCGAACTGCCGCAGGCCGCTGTGCTGGTATCCGGTAGCGTGCGCGAGCTCGATCTTCTGGCTGCGCTGCGCGGCGCCGCGACTTCAATACTGGCAGCCGAGTCGACGGCGCCCTTGCAGGGCCGGCTTGCCGTCGAGAATCTGCGTTGGGGCGGCGTGGGGCTGGGCGCGCATACCGTGCAGCTGAGCAGGGCGGGCGATGAATTTCGCACCGAGCTGCGTGGCGACGCCATCAGTGGTTCGGTGCGCATCGCTGGGGGGGCGATTGCGGCAGCGCAACAACTACGGGTGCGGCTCGATCAGCTACGTTTACCGCGATCGAGCCTCGACGAGCTACGCTCTGCGGCCTGGTTCGATGCACCGCTGAGTGCGGACGTGCGGATCGCACGTCTGCGAGTGGGCACGACAGAGCTGGGTGTCTGGCAGGGCCTGGTCGATTCAGATTCCGAATCCGTCAGCGCACCGGCGCTGCAGTTCGATGCCACGACCACTCGCGGCACGGCGCAGTTGAACTGCCGACGGCAACCGTTGCGATGTGAGCTGCACGCTCGCGCCCGGGGTGCGGACCTCGGCAACGCGCTGGCGCTGGTCGAGCGCGCATTGCCGCTGCGCAGCGAGACGTTCGATGCTGAGCTGCGCTGGATCTGGTCTGCCGGCGCACCCGTGCGCGGCATGGTGACGGCTGCCGCGCAGCGAGTCGCATGGCTGGCGGGCGCTGCGGGCGCGGCGGGCGCCGGTCTCGTCGCACCGGTCGTTGCGGCGCTCGACATTGATCCGCAGCTGCCGCGGACTTCGGCGGCATTGGATCTGAGCGCGTCTTACGACGGCGGTGCGCTCTCGGCCGCCACGCTCAGTTTGCGCAATCCGGAGCAGGAGCTCCGTTTCGTCAGAAGCCCGGGCCCGGACGGTGTCTGGTCTTCGGAAGCGTTACCAGTCGCGTCGGCCGCTGCGGTGATGCGCTGATGCGTGTTGCCGCTTTACAGATGACCTCTGGCGCTGACGTCGCCGCGAATCTGCGCGCGGCCGCACAGCTGCTTGTCGAAGCGCGCGAGCGTCGGGCCAGCGTTGCCGTGTTGCCCGAGAACTTTGCGTTCATGGGTCGCGGTGAACGCGCCAAGCTGGCGGTGGCCGAAACGCCGGGCGATGGGCCCGTGCAGCGCGAACTGCGGCGCCTCGCACGCGAGCTTGACCTGTGGATCGTCGCGGGCACCCTGGCACTGAAGACCGATCGCGATGATCAGGTTGCCGCCGCGTCGCTGGTGTTCGATGCGGCGGGCGAATGCGTGGCCCGCTATGACAAAATCCACCTTTTCGACGTCGATGTACCGGATTCAGCGGAATCGCATCGCGAGTCTGCAAGCGTGCGCGCCGGCAGCAAGGTCGTGGTGGTCGATACACCTGCCGGTCGGCTCGGGTTGTCGGTCTGCTACGACGTCCGCTTCCCGGAGCTGTATCGTCAGATGAGCCTGCAGGGCGCGCAGTGGTACGCTGTCCCCTCGGCGTTCACGGTGCCGACCGGTCGCGCGCACTGGGAGCTGCTTCTTCGGGCGCGAGCCGTCGAGAACCTCAGCGCGGTGGTGGCCGCCGCGCAGTGGGGCTCGCACGAGAATGGCCGCGAGACCTGGGGAGATTCCCTGGTCGTGGATCACTGGGGTGCGGTGCTGGAGCGGCGCCGCCGCGGCGTCGGAGTGGTCGTCGCGGAGCTGAACCTGGCCGAACAGGGTGCCGTCCGGCAACGCTTTCCGGCACTCTCGCATCGCAAACTTGGAAGGAATTCGCATGACTGACTTCAACCGCAGCCCGGCGAGCACTGACGCCCTGGCGATCGCGACCGACGTGCTGCTGCGCCCGGGTGGCATTGAGCTGTCGCACATCGACAGTGCGCTCGGTGCCCTGCTCGGCTCGTCCGTCGATGCCGCCGACATCTACTTCCAGATGTCGCGCGAGGAGTCCTGGTCGCTCGAAGATGGCATCGTCAAGGATGCGAGCGCGAGCATTGAGCAGGGCGTCGGTGTGCGGGCTCTGTCGGGTGAGAAGACCGGCTTCGCCTATTCCGATGAGATCATTCTGCCCGCTCTCGAGGAAGCATCGCGGGCGGCGCGGGCGATCGCGACGTTTGGTGGCGCCCAGTCGGCGCTGCCGCTGGCGCGAACCCACGGGCATCGATTGTATGCGCCGATCGATCCGAGTGGCGCGCTCGCCGAAGAAGAGAAAGTCGCCTGGCTGGAGCGGGTCGATCGCGAGACACGACGCATTGATCCGCGCGTCGTGCAGGTCATGGCGTCGGTTTCGGCAGTCCAGGACATTGTTCTCGTCGCCACCAGCGAAGGGCAACTGGCGGCAGACGTGCGGC
The DNA here is from genome assembly GCA_038210215.1 of Steroidobacterales bacterium. Taxonomy (GTDB): domain Bacteria; phylum Pseudomonadota; class Gammaproteobacteria; order Steroidobacterales; family Steroidobacteraceae; genus UBA964. Next base: position 116,198 of record JBBQWY010000001.1, on the reverse strand, counting down.
CGCTGGTGCGCTTCAATGTCTCCGTGATCGTCGAGCAGGATGGCCGCCGCGAAATGGGTTATGCGGGCGCGGGCGGACGCATCTCGTTGCATGAGCTGATGGTGAAGGAGCGGCCCCTGGCCCTGGGGCGTGAGGCGGTGAGGCAGGCGCTTGTGAATCTCGAAGCGGTGCCGGCGCCGGCCGGCACCATGACCGTGGTGCTCGGTCCCGGCTGGCCCGGCATTCTGCTGCATGAGGCGATCGGTCACGGTCTGGAGGGCGATTTCAACCGCAAGGGCACCTCGGCCTTCGCTGGGCGGATCGGTGAACGGGTGGCGTCCGAGGCCTGTACCGTCGTCGACGATGGCACGTTGTCGGGCCGGCGCGGTTCGCTGAACGTTGACGATGAAGGCACGCCGACCCAGTGCACGACCCTGATCGAGAACGGAGTGCTGAAGGGTTACCTGCAGGACACCCTCAATGCGCGCCTGATGGGCACGCGCTCCACCGGCAACGGACGGCGCGAGTCGTTTGCCCACATGACCCTGCCGCGCATGACCAACACCTATATGCGCGCCGGTGCCTACGCGCCGGAGGAGATCCTGGCTTCAGTCGAACGCGGCATCTATGCGCGCAACTTCGGCGGTGGCCAGGTGGACATCACTTCGGGCAAATTCGTGTTCTCGGCAAGCGAGGCGTATCTGATCGAGCACGGCCGGCTGGGTGCGCCGATCAAAGGCGCCACGCTGATCGGCAATGGTCCCGATGTGCTGACCCGGGTCGGCATGGTTGGCAACGATCTGCAGCTCGACGATGGTGTCGGCACCTGTGGCAAGGAAGGACAGAGCGTGCCTGTCGGAGTCGGCCAGCCGACGCTGCGGATCGACGGCCTGACGGTAGGAGGTACGGCGGCCTGATTTCCCAGGCGGCGCGATTCATGCGCGGTTAGCCCGATCGCACCGACGGCGACGTCGCGCTCTGTTCCGGGACGGACGCAATCCGGTCGTCGCTGTAGCGCAGGGAGTGCTTGCCGAGCACGATTTCATCACCGTGATTCAGCGTATGCCGGCGGATGCGATGCCGGTTCAGATACATCCCGTTCGTGCTGTTGAGGTCTTCGATCACGCACAGGCTCTGGGTCGAGATGATCTGGCAGTGGTGGCGACTGACGAACCGACTGTCGATCTGCAGGTCATTGTCCGTCGTGCGTCCAATGATCGTCCTGCCGGTGCGCAAGGGCAGCTCCAGAATCTGCTTGCCTTCCGTGATCAGATGCAGCCGCCCGACGACCGGCGCCGACGGGTCGTTGGCCATGGGCTGCAGGCCATCGGTGCCGAGCTGGCGCTGGCGAGCGGTCCTGCCGAGATGTTCGCTCCAGTTCAGCTCCTCGACGGCGCTGCTGATGTCCTCGATGCTGACGGTATCCCGATCGGACGAATAGGCCGCGATCATCGCCGTGTCGCACAGCGTGTTGATCAGGCGCGGCGTGCCGCCGGTGTAGCGATACAGGGCATCGAAAGTATCGGGCGCAAAAATCTCTCGACCGTGTGCCCCGGCGACCTCCAGTCGGTGGCGGATGTACCCTTCCGCATCCTCGCGCGACAGCGCAGTCAGGTGGAATCGCAGGCGCACCCGCTGTGCGAGCTGTACCAGCTCGGGGGCATCGAGTTTGTCGTTGAGTTCGGGCTGACCTGCAAGGATGATGCGCAGCACCTTCTCCTTGGTCGTCTCGACGCCCGACAGCATGCGGACTTCCTCGAGGACCCGTTCCGAAAGATTCTGCGCTTCGTCGACGATCAGCAGCACCTTGCGCTCGGCGGCATGCTGCTCGATCAGGAACTGGTTCAGTGTCGCAAGCAGCTCGGCCTTGCGCATCCGGAACGGCTGGAACCCGAACTGCACAAGTACCGACTGCAGGAACTCGATCGCCGAGACCTGGGTCTGGTTGATCTGCGCGACGACGACATCGTGCTCCAGCTCGCGCAGAAAAGTCTCGATCAGCGTGGTCTTGCCGGAGCCGATCTCGCCGGTGATGACGACAAAGCCGTCCGTGAACCAGATCGTCGATTCCATGTACGCCTTGGCTCTCGAATGGTTTTTCGAGAGAAAAAGAAACTGCGGATCCGGGCTCAGCCGGAACGGCAGTTCCTTGAGCTTGAAGAGCTCGAGGTACATCTGTTGATCTTACTTTAGCCCGCGCCCCGAAACGAAATCCTGACGTCCGGAGCGACAAGATTCAACACTTGTCGCGCCCGCCGGTCGCGCAGCATGGCCGAGGCTTCGACGACCGTACAGTGCCCGAGTTTGCGATTCGGTCGGGCGCGCTTGCCGTAGTCGTGCAGATGCGCGCCCGGAATGGCGAGCAGCGTAGCAGTATCCGGCAGGTTGCCGATCAGGTTGATCATCGCGCAATGTCCGCGGGCTGCCGTCGGCCCCAGCGGCAGGCCGCAGATGGCCCGTAGATGGTTCTCGAACTGGCTCGTCTTCGCACCCTCGATGGTCCAGTGACCAGAGTTGTGTACCCGCGGCGCGGTTTCGTTGGCGATCAGCCGACCGTTTCGGACGAAGAACTCGATGTTCAGCACACCCACGTAGCGAAAGTAATCGAGCATTCGCCGCAGATGTGCGTCCGCGCGGCGTTGCAGGCCGCTCGTGCCGAATGGCGCGCGCGTCAGGCGGAGGATGCCGTCGACATGCACATTGCCGTTCAGCGGATACACAACGACTTCTCCTCGCCGTGCACGCGCGCCGAGGATCGACACCTCGAAATCGAACGGTACCCACTCTTCGTAGAGAGACGGTGCCCCGATGGTCGCGCCTGCGCGATCGACATCGGCGGCGCTGCGCAACACGGCCTGGCCCTTGCCGTCGTAGCCCAGGCGGCGCGTCTTCAGCACGCCAGGCAGTCCGATCCGCTGGATCGCCCTCAGGAGATCTGCCCGCGAATCGACCGCGGCATAGCGCGTGGTCGGAATGTCCAGCCGATCGAACAGCTTTTTTTCCAGCAGCCGGTCCTGCGAGTCCTTGAGGGCGCGCGGCGGCGGTGCGATGCGTGTGGCGCGAGACAGTCCCGCCAGGCTCGATGCCGGTACGTTCTCCCAGTCGAATGTCAGCACCTCGCAGCGCTCGGCGAGACGACGCAGCAAGTTGCGGTCATCGAGAGCGCCGCTGAGGCAGGGTGCAATCTGACCGGCGGGGCTGTCGCGCGCCGGATCGAGAAACAGGAACTCCAGGCCCAGTGGGTAGCCGGCGAGCGCCAGCATACGTCCGAGCTGGCCGCCGCCGACGACGCCGATGGTCATCGAGGCTTAGGCGCGCCTTGACGCGGATCAGGTTGCGCGAGCACCTGTGCGGTCTGACGATCCCGGAACGCCTGCAGCGCACTCGCGAACGAGGGCTGCTGCAGTGCGAGGATCGCTGTGGCCGCGAGCGCGGCGTTGATCGCGCCAGCGGAGCCGATCGCAAACGTGGCCACCGGCACACCGGCCGGCATCTGCACCATCGACAGCAACGAGTCGAGTCCGTTCAAGGCGCGCGACTGCACGGGTACACCCAGCACGGGCACCAGCGTCTTGGCGGCCAGCATTCCAGGCAGGTGTGCCGCACCGCCTGCGCCCGCGATGATCACCTGCAAGCCGCGCCCGGCAGCCGCGGTGGCATAGTCGAACATTCGATCCGGTGTGCGATGGGCCGAGACGACCTGTACCTCGTGCGGGACACCGAGTTCGTCCAGGGTGGTGGCTGCCGCCTGCAGGGTCTCCCAGTCCGAGCTGGAACCCATCACGACGCCTACGAGAGGTTTCATCGTGAAGATTCTAGCGCGCCGCCAGGGATTCGCGAAGCTGCCTGAACAGGGCGCGCGCCGCCGCGGATCGTTCGGCGCTGCTGCGCGCCGGATCCCGACTGCGCGCGAGCAGCGGTCCCAGCGCGTCGCGCGGCAGCTCCGGAAAGGCAGCGAGCAGCGCGCTGAGCGCGGGTTCGCCTTCTGCAATCAAGCGGTCTCGCCAGGCCTCGATGCGCTGAAACCGTTCGATGTCTTGCGAGGCACCGCGCGCTGTGGCGGCCAGCGCCTCGATGACCGGTTGCAGGTCGATCTGGCGCATCAGTTTGCCGATCAGCTGCCGCTGGCGGGCGAGCCCGCCATGTGTGCGGATCGAGCGTGCGGCGCGGATCGCATCCAGCAACGGTTCGGGGAGATCCAAAGCGGCCACGACTGCATCGGAGAGCGTCACGAGTCGCTCACCCAGCCTCTGAGCATCGTGCGCGGCGCGCTTGCGGCTGCCCTTGCTGGGCGGCTCCGGCTCGGCAAGCGGATCGTCCGGGAAATACGGCATTTGGCGGCGGTTCGGGCGGCTGCGGCGCAATGCTGCGCTGTTACAATGCGCATGATGTCACAAGCTGTCGATGCAACGCGGATTCCCGAGCTTCAGGAAGTGGTTCGCGCGGCCTTGAGCGCTGCGGTCGCGGCGGGTGCTTCAGCCGCCGAAGCCGACGCGAGCCTGCAACAAGGGCTCAGCGCCACCGTGCGGCTGGGCGAGATCGAAACCATCGAGTACCAGCGCGATCGGGGCCTCGGCATCACGGTGTATTTCGGCCACCGCAAGGGTTCGGCCAGCACCGCCGACCTTTCGGCGGCGGCCGTGCTGGAGACGGCGCAGAAGGCCTGCGCGATCGCCCGCTTCACGGCGCTGGACCCTTGCGCTGGACTTGCAGATCCTGCGCTGCTCGCGCGCGATATCCCGCAGCTCGAGCTGGACTATCCCTGGGAGATATCGCCGGACCAGGCGGCGGCACTGGCGCTGCGCTGCGAGTCGGCCGGCCGTGCCGTGGATACCCGGATCAGCAATTCCGAGGGCGGCAGTGTCAGCACCCAGCGCGCGGTGCGCGTGTACGGCAACACGAACGATTTTCTGGCCGGCCATACGAGCTCCAGTCACTCGATCAGCTGCGTGCTGCTCGCGGCGGACCAGCGCGGCATGCAGCGCGACTACTGGTACTCGACCGCCCGCGACCCGCTGGACCTCGACGTTGCTGAGCACATTGGTCAGCGCGCCGGTGAGCGCGCAGTGCGTCGCCTCGGCGCCCGAAGGCTCACGACACGCACGGCCCCCGTGCTGTTCGCGCCGGAGGTGGCGCGTGGACTGTTCGGTCATTTCGTCGCCGCCATGCGCGGCGGCAGCCAGTATCGCAAGGCAAGCTTTCTGCTCGGTGCAGCGGGCCAGCAGGTCTTTCCGGGCTTCGTGCAGCTGCAGGAGCGACCGCATCTGCCGAAGGGTCTGGCCAGCAGTCCGTTCGACGGCGAGGGCGTCGCGACCCGCGATCGCGCCCTGGTCACGGATGGCATCGCACAGGGTTACGTGCTCAGCAGCTATTCGGCGCGCAAACTCGGATTGCAATCCACCGGCAATGCGGGCGGCCTGCACAATCTGTTGGTGGCTCCGAGTCGCGCAGGGCTTGATCAGGCTGGACTGCTGCGCGAGATGGGCACCGGCCTGCTTGTGACCGAGTTGATGGGGCAGGGCGTCAATGGCGTGACCGGCGACTACTCGCGTGGTGCGAGTGGCTTCTGGATCGAGGGCGGCGAACTTGCCTTTCCGGTCGAGGAGGTCACCGTGGCGGGCAATCTGAAGGACATGTTTACGCGTATCGCTGCGATCGGAAATGACATCGACGAACGCAGCGGCATCCGTACCGGTTCAGTGCTGGTCGATGGGCTGACGATCGCCGGCGAGTGAGTCGGCCTCGACCAGATCGCGCAGCGTTCGATTGCCACAACGGTCCCGCCAAGCATGGCTGAGTTCCGCTTCCAGCTGGTCGACGGCCGGCCAGGACATCTCGCGAATCGGCGTGTGGCCGGTGCGCTGGCTGCGCGCTACTTCGAGGATGCTGCGCACCTCGATATGCCCGATATCGCGCGCCGGGCTCAGTTCCCCGAGTTCGGTACGGATCAGCATCCCCGCCGCCTCGAGCGCCGCCACGACCTGCGACACAGCGACCCCGGGTAGTCCCAATTCGCCCGCCAGCGCGTTGCTGCGCCAGCGTTTGCCGCGTGCATGGCTGCGACCGACCAGGTACATGATCCGCAGCGCGAGGTCCTCGCGCTCGACATTCGATAGTCTGAGTTCAACCAGCCCCAGGCGCAGATAGTTCGGGTTCTGCAGGTAGAACGTCAGCTGTGCGCCGACCAGCAGAATCAGCCAGCCGAAGTAAGCCCATAGCAGCGCCGCAACGATGACGGCGAAGCCCGCGTACACGAGCGTCAGTCGCGAGGTGTATACGACGAGCTCAGTGAAGATCCTGCCGACCGTCGCCCACAAAAGTCCTGCCACGACGCCACCGGCAAGCGCGGCGCGCCAGCGCACATGGGTATTCGGCACGAACCGGTACAGGCCCATGAACAGCACGCTGACCATTGCATAGGGTGCGAGGGCGCCGAGTGGACCGCTATCGAGCGCCTGATGGGCGAGACTGATGAAGCCGACCAGCAGCAACGGGCCGACGATCAACAACGCAATGTACTCGGTGATTCGCCGGGCGAAGCCGCGCGCACGCTCGACATGCCAGACGTAGTTGAAGCTGTCCTCGACCTTCTGGATCGTTCCGATCAACGTCCACAGCAGCAGCACGAGTCCGACAGATCCCACGATGCCCGTCGATACGTTGTCGGCGAACTCCATGATGCGCGCCGTCAGATCTGTGGCCGATCGACCCAGCGGCCGGAAGAACTCGAAAACGATCGGCTCCAGGTCCCGGTGGGCACCGAACACTTTCAGGATCGCGAAGATGAAGGCCAGCAGCGGCACCAGCGCGAGCATGGTCGTGAACACCAGGCTCATGGCCCGCAGGTTGATCTGCCCGCGCGACAGGTCACGCAGGATCGCATAAGGGTAGCGCAGCAGCCGCAACAGTCGGGCGCTCGGAAGCACGCCCTGTGAAGCGTTGCTCCACAGCCAGCGGTCCAGCAGCGTCCACAGCGGTTCAAGCATGGGACGAACTGTATCCCAGTTAGAATCTGCGCCGATGAAAGGCTCGGGTTTTGCTGAACGCATCGTCTGTCTGACCGAAGAGACGACCGAAACGCTGTACCTGCTCGGTGAGCAGGATCGAATCGTCGGCATCTCGGGCTTTACCGTGCGGCCGCCGCGGGCGCGGCGCGAGAAACCGCGCGTGTCGGCATTCACCTCGGCGAAGATCGACCGGATCGTCGCCTTGCAGCCGGATCTGGTGCTCGGATTCTCGGACCTGCAGGCCGACATTGCCGCCGAGCTCGTACGCCGCGGAATCGAAGTGCATGTCTTCAACCAGCGTAGCGTCGCGGAGATTCTGCGGACAATCCGGATACTGGGCGGCATGATCGGCTGCGAGGCGCGCACCGCCACACTGGTCGAGCGCCTCGAAGCGGGACTGGATTCGATCCGGCTACGCGCCGCCGCATTCGAGCGCCGGCCGCGAGTCTATTTCGAAGAGTGGGATGAACCGCAGATCTCGGCGATTCGCTGGGTCTCGGAGCTGATCGGCATGGCTGGAGGCGATGACTGCTTTCCGGAACTCGCTGAGAAGTCCCTGGGTCGCGAGCGGATCATTGCTGATCCGCTCGAGGTGCCGCGACGTGCACCCGACATGATTCTCGGCTCCTGGTGCGGCAAGAAGTTTCGACCCGAACGGATACGCGAGCGGCCCGGCTGGTCGAACGTCCCGGCCGTGCGTGCGGGCGAGCTGCACGAGATCAAGTCCTCGATCATCCTGCAGCCAGGTCCCGCAGCGCTGACCGACGGCGTGCAGCGCCTGCAGGCGCTGTTCAGCGCGTGGCAGGCCCGGTGAGGCGACGCAGGGCTTCGACGTAGAGTTCACTGGTGCGCGCGATCACGGTCGCCGGCAGCCTGGGTCCGGGAGCGCGCTTGTTCCAGTCGAGCGTCTCGAGATGGTCCCGGACGAACTGCTTGTCGAAGGACGGTGGGCTGACGCCGGTGCGGTAGGTGTCGGCAGGCCAGAAGCGCGATGAGTCGGGAGTCAGCGCCTCATCGATCAAGGTCAGTCGGCCAGCAGCATCGATGCCAAATTCGAACTTCGTATCGGCAATGATGATGCCGCGCGCGAGGGCATGCGCCGCGGCGTGTCGGTAAAGCGCCATCGAAACGTCTCGAACCTGCGCAGCGAGCGTGGGACCGATCAGCGACTCCACCGCGGCAAACGCAATGTTCTCGTCGTGTTCACCCGCAGGCGCCTTGCTCGCCGGCGTGAACAACGGTGTCGGCAGCCGCTCGGCCTGCTGCAGGCCACTTGGCAGCGCGATGTCGCAGACCCGGCCCGTTCGCTGGTAGTCCTTCCAGCCGGATCCGATCAGGTAGCCACGCACCACGGCTTCGAGCGGCAGTGCCTGCAGGCGTCGCACCAGCAGTGCGCGCCCGGCGATCTGTTCCCGCTCATCGGGCTGAAGACCCAGCGTTGACGGATCGAGACCGGTCAGATGGTTGGGAATGATCGGCCGTGTCGCCGCGAACCAGAACTTCGAGATCTCGGTCAGCACCCAGCCCTTGCGTGGTATCGGATCAGGCAGGACTACATCGAAAGCCGAGAGCCGATCGGTGGTGACGATCAGCATCGTGTCGGCGTCGACCTCGTACAGGTCGCGGACCTTGCCTGAATGCAGGCGGCACAAGCTGCGCAGGCTCGAGGTATGCAGGGGCGGTGGGTCGCGCATCAGGCCGGGTAGTATAGGGACGTGAAGTGGACCGGCAAACTCGTGGGTGGCTTCGTTGGGCTGTTGATCGGCGGGCCGGCGGGCGCGGCCTTTGGGGCACTGGCCGGTCACGTCGTCGACGCCAAGCACGACGCGACCAGCGGCAGCACCCTGGAAGGCGGCGCCGAACGGACGGCAGCCGCATTTTTCCGCCGCACCTTTGAAGTCATGGGCCATGTCGCCAAGGCCGATGGGCGGGTTTCCGAACGCGAAATCAGTGCGGCGCGTGCCGTGATGAACCAGTTCCGGCTCGATCCGATCCAGGTCGCTGCGGCCATCGAGCACTTCACCCGCGGCAAATCTGCGCAGTTCGAGTTGTCCGCAGCAATCATGTCCTTGCGGCGGTCGTGTGCCGGAAGACCGGACCTGCTGCGGATCTTCCTCGAGATCCAGGTGCGCGCCGCCATCGAGGGGACGGATCTGCAAGGCGCTGCGCGCCCGCTGCTGTTGCGGGTCGCCGCGATGCTCGGTGTCTCGCCGCTGGAGTTTGTGCATCTCGAGTCCGCGCTGCGGCAACGCGGTGCTGGCGAGCGTCTGCCAGCCAAGCGGATGTCCATCGAACAGGCCTGCGCGATCCTCGAAGTCGAGGCGACCGCGACCGATGCCGAGATCAGCACAGCCTATCGTCGTCAGCTGTCGCGGCATCACCCGGACAAGCTGAAGGCCAACGGACTACCGGAATCGATGCTGGAGCATGCGAAGCAGCGTACGCAGCAAATCATCGAGGCACACGATGCGATACGCGCCGCGCGTGGAATCCGCTAGGCTGCGAGCTGTGCGGCCCCATCCTTGACCGCCCCATCCGTGACAGACCCATGATACGAACCGTGACGCAGCCGTACTGGATCGCCCCTTCGATTCTTTCCGCCGATTTCGCGCGCCTGGGTGCCGAGGTCGACGCCGTGCTCGCGGCCGGCGCGGATCTGGTTCATTTCGATGTCATGGACAACCACTACGTTCCGAACCTGACGTTCGGACCGATCATCTGCGAGGCCTTGCGTCGGTATGGCATCACTGCGCCGATCGATGTACACCTGATGGTGAAGCCGGTTGATCGGCTGGTCGCAGACTTTGCGGAGGCGGGCGCGACCTTCATCAGCTTTCACCCGGAGGCCAGCGAGCATGTCGACCGTACGATTCAACTGATCCGCGAATCTGGTTGCCGCCCTGGCCTGGTTTTCAATCCGGCGACACCGCTCGATTTGCTCGACTACACGATCGGCAGCCTCGATCTGATTCTGCTGATGTCGGTCAATCCCGGCTTTGGCGGTCAGGCATTCATTCCGACAGCGCTCGACAAACTGCGTGCCGCGCGCCAGCGCATTACGGCGAGCGGCCGCGCGATCCGGCTCGAAATAGACGGTGGCGTCAAGGTCGACAATATTGCGGCGATCGCCGCGGCCGGCGCGGACACGTTCGTGGCAGGCTCGGCCATCTTTGGCAGCGAGGACTACCCGGCGACGATCGCAGCAATGCGCGCGGAGCTGCCACGCCCGTAAACGCTTCGCTTACTTTGTCTTCGTTTACTTTTCGTCGTCCCAGTCGTCGTCGTCATCGTCGTCCAGCGGTGCAGCTGCGACCGGTTTGCCGACAGCAGCGCCGCTGGGCTTGACCGGCACGATCACCGGGCGAGTCTTGGTCTTCGGCCGCGCGTTGAACACGACGATGGTCTTGCCGGTGGCGCGCAGCAGGCCCTGCTCTTCGAGAACCTTGAGCACCCGGCCTGCCATTTCCCGCGAGCAGCCGACCAGTCGCGACAGTTCCTGACGCGAGACTTTTATCTGCATGCCTTCCGGATGCGTCATCGCGTCGGGTTCGCCGCACAGATCCATGATCGCGTGAGCGACCCGACCGGTGACGTCGACGAAGGCGAGATCCCCGAGCTTCTTGTTGGTGCGATCGAGCCGGGTCGCAAGCTGGGTCGCAAGTTCGAAGATCAGCCCCGGGCTCTCGGCCGCGATCTGCCGGAAACGCGGATAGGTCATTTCGGCCAGTTCGCATTGGCCGCGGGTGCGAACCCAGGCGGTTCGGGTCGGCTCTTCATGGAACAGTCCCATCTCACCGAAGAACTGGCCCTTGTTGAGGTAGGCCAGCACCATTTCGTTGCCTTCCTCGTCCTCGATCATTACTTCGACCGAGCCGGTAATGATGTAGTAGAGGACGTCGGGTAGGTCGCCGGCGTGAATGATCACCGTCTTGGACGGTGCCGTGCGAATGCGGCAGTAGCTCAGAAAGCGATTGATCGCCGGAATGTCGCTGAGCGGCCTTACAGTCTCGTCCACCACGTTACCCCCTGAGGTCTCTGCGCCAGCAGAATTAAGTTGAGTGGCTGCTATTTATACATAAGGCGCAAGCGACGCAACTCGTTTCTCAATCAAATCCAATAACTTGTGAGAGTCATCACACGTGACGTGTGACGCATTGCTGCTTTTGCGGGCCCCGGAAGCTCCGTGCCGCCGGCTGCCAGCGCCTCGCTGCCGTGCTCGATTTCGTCCTGGCGCATCGTTTCGAGAATCTGCCGGCTGCGAGCATCGGTTGCGGGGAGCCGCTCCAGATGGGAGTTCAGATGACCCTCGACCTGACGTTCGGTCTCTGCGACGAATCCCAGGCTCATCCGATCGCCAAGGGCTGCGGTCAGCGCGCCAAGGGTAAAGGATCCTGCGTACCACAGCGGATTCAGCAGGCTGGGCCGCCCGTTCAATTCGCGCAGCCGCTGCTCACACCACGCCAGATGATCGGCTTCCTCGCGAGCGGCACCCAGCAGCAGTTCGCGGGTCGTTTCCGAGCGCGCCATCAGGGCCTGGCCGTGGTAGAGAGCCTGGGCGGCCACTTCACCGGCATGATTGATGCGCATCAGCGCCGCCGAATGCAGTCTTTCGGACTCGGTCAAGGTCTCAGCCGGGCCAGGTGGTGGTGGCGGCAGCGGTCTTTCGGCGCGTGCGGGGGCCAGCACCGCACGCAGGGCGCGGTCCGCAGCGATGATCAGCGGTTCAAGGGGCGTCATTTGGCACATTATAAAGGGGGTCGGCACCGCCTGCGATCTGCCGGTGGCCTGCCTGCGGGGGTTTTTTGCAAACAGTCGGGCGCTTGAGTAAACTCACGCGCCTTTTTGAGGTCGGGCGCCGTCCTCTGCGCGCGTGCCCTCAGGTCTGGAGATTCTTCTAATGAGTACAGTATTTGCCAAGGCCGCGACCGTACGCGGCGACTGGTTCGTGATCAACGCTGACGGCAAGACGCTTGGCCGTCTGTCGTCGCAGATCGCGATGCGCCTGAAGGGCAAGCACAAGGCCGACTACAGTCCGCATGTCGACATGGGTGACCACATCGTCGTCGTCAATGCCGAGAAGATTCATGTCACGGGGCGCAAGCTGTCGGACAAGATCTACTACCACCACACGGGCGCGATCGGCGGCATCAAGTCCATCGCGCTCGACAAGCTGCTTGAGAAGGCTCCGAAGCGCGTGATCGAGATTGCGGTCAAGGGCATGCTCCCGAAGACCACGCTCGGCAGAAAAATGTTCCGCAAGCTCCATGTCTATGCAGGTGCCGCGCATCCGCACAGTGCCCAGCAGCCCCAATCGCTTACCGTCTAGGAATTCAAGATGCCAGCAACCCATTACGGCACGGGCCGACGCAAGACCGCCGCTGCGCGAGTGTTCCTGCGTTCCGGAACCGGCAAGATCACGGTCAACGAACGGCCACTCGACGAATTCTTCGGCCGCGAGACCGGACGCATGATCGTTCGCCAGCCGCTCGAGCTCGTGCAGATGGAAGGTCGTTTCGACGTCGAGGCTACCGTCTCGGGCGGCGGCATCACCGGCCAGGCGGGTGCCATTCGCCACGGCATCACCCGCGCACTGATGGAATACGATGAGACGCTGCGCAAGGCGCTGCGAAGCGCGGGCTTCGTGACTCGTGATGCCCGTGAGGTTGAGCGCAAGAAGGTCGGCCGGCGCAAGGCGCGTCGCGGTCCGCAGTACTCGAAGCGCTGATCCGCTGGTCGCGCGACCTCACCCACTTTTGGGGGATCGTCTAGCGGTAGGACAACGGACTCTGACTCCGTTTACCTAGGTTCGAATCCTAGTCCCCCAGCCACTGACCAGAAAGCCCGCCGCAAGGCGGGCTTTCTGCTTTACAGCCTTCGCACTCCGTCGCGACCGCCGATCAGCAGCAGATCAGCAGGCCGTCGCGCAAACAGTCCGACCGTCACGACGCCCGCTATCTGGTTCAGCTCCCGTTCCAACGTGAGCGGGTCGACGATGGCGCCGGCATGCAGGTCCAGGATCTGGTTACCGTTGTCGGTTAAGACACCCTCCCGCCAGACCGGCTGGATGCCGCGGGCAACGATTTCGCGAGCCACGTACGAACGCGCCATGGGCACCACCTCGACGGGCAATGGAAAGCGACCCAGCACGTCGACGAGTTTGGATTCGTCGAGGATGCAGACGAAGCGGCGCGACGCCGCGGCAACGATCTTTTCGCGCGTCAGCGCGGCCCCGCCTCCCTTGATCAGCATCCGGTGGGCAGTCGCTTCGTCCGCACCATCGATATAGATCGGCAGTTCGCCGGTGTCGTTGAGCTGCATGACTTCGATGCCGAGAGCCTGCAGCCGGGTCGTCGAGGCGTCGGAGCTCGAGACTGCACCGCGTATCCGATGCCGCTTCCCGCCCAGTGCATCGATGAAGAAGTTGACCGTGGAGCCGGTGCCGACACCGATGATCATGTCGTCTTCGATCAGCTCGAGTGCCGCTTCAGCGGCGCTGCGTTTGAAAGCGTCAGCCTGGGTCATGTCTGTCTCCTCAAAAGAAAACGCCCGCTTGCGCGGGCGTTTTCAGTTCTTCGAAAGAGAGCCTACTTCTTCTTAGCGGCTTTCTTCTTAGCTTTAGCTTTCGCTTTCTTCTTGGCCTTTGCCATGTGTATCTCCAGTTACGGGTTAGTCCGAGGGCGAGTATATACACGCGAATGTAAAAAACAAGCGACCGCGTTTTGCGAAAGCAGAAGTGCATCACAGCCGTTCATGTCGGCTATGTCGCAAGTCCAACGATGAACTTCCAGTGCGCGAGCTCCACTGGTGTCACTGAGAGGCGATTGCCGGCACGCAGTATCAGCATTCCCGCGAGTCGCTTCGCCGCATGACTGCGCAGCTCGTCGAGCGAAATCACTCGGGAAAATCGCTGCGAAAGCTTCACATCGACCATGAACCAGCGCGGCGCATCGCGATCGCTCTTCGGATCGTGATGCAGATGCGTTGGATCGAAGGCAGTGGGGTCGGGATAGCCGGCGCGGGCGATCTCGACCGTCCCGACGATGCCGGGCTCGTCGCAGCTGGAGTGGTAGAAGAAAGCCAGGTCACCTTTGCACATGTTGTCGCGCAGCATGTTCCGCGCCTGGTAGTTGCGGACCCCGTCCCAGCTGGTGGTACGCCGCGGCGCGGCAGCGAGATCATCGATGCTGAACGTCGAGGGCTCGGACTTCATCAGCCAGTACTTCACGGCAGGCTCCTCCCAAACCAGCGAATGCCGGACTCAGTGATGACCGCATCGAGCCTGACGTCCCAGCGTTCGATCGGCAAAGGTTCGGATTGCTGGACGTCGAACGCGAGTCCGACGAGCAGCGGTCCGCGCCAGTGGCTGCGGCGTCGTCGGAACTGCAGTGCACGGTCATAGTGGCCGCCGCCCATGCCGAGTCGGTTGCCGCTGGCGTCGAACGCAACCAGCGGTAGCAGGATCAGCGTCATCCAGGCTGCCCCGATTCGATCGCAACGGCAGGGCTCGGGAATTCCGAATCGATTGCGGCGCAGTGGTGCTTGCAGACGGCCGAAGGACATCGTGCCGAACGCGCCACCGAGGCGCGGCAGATACAAGCGTGCGCCTCGACGCCGCGCGGCTGCGGCCACGGCGCCAGTCGGGAACTCTTCGCCGGTCGGCGCATAGAGGGCCATCCGGGTACCGGGACGTAACATGCGCAGCGAATTCAAGTGTCGCGCGGCGGCAACGGCCGCGCGGGTTCGGTCAGCGGTCGGGATCGCGCGACGCGCCATCCGGAAGTGTCGCCGCAGGGCGGCTCGCGACCCCTGTGGGTCGCGGCTGGAAGAAGAGTGCGTCACCCGCAGATGCCGGTGGGGACCATTGCTCTCGACCGAGCAACAAGTGGGGCTGGCTGCGTCAGGTAAGGCTTCCCGCTCAGGGCGGACTTGCACAGTGCTGACAGCAAACCATATTGCCCCATGGGTGTTTAAATTAGGGTCGAGAGGTAACCCGATCCTCTGTCGAACACCACAGGCGACGCAGCCTGACTTTAACACCCGCGCGTCGCAGTACAAGTACCCTACAGCTCGAGTTGCTGGCCCTTTGACAGCGCAGTGTCGACCCGTTCACGCATCGCGCGCACGCGACCCGTGAACTCCTCGTCGACACGCCGTTCGACGGTCTTCAAGCCCAGCAGTTCATGCGTCAGGTTCAGCGCGGCGATCACGGCAATCCGGTCGAGGCCAATGATCTTGCCGGAGTCGCGGACCTCGCGCATCTTGGCATTGAGCAGCTCGGCGGAGTCCAGCAGGGCGGCTCGCTCGCTGGGGGGGCAGGCGATCACGTATTCCTTCTCCAGCAGGCGCACCGTCACGCGAGTGACCTCGCCGGTCTTGGCGGCGCTCATGTGCCGTGCTCGAGCATCTTCAGCCGGCCGATCATGGCCTCGACGCGGGTGCGGACCTGCTCGTTTTTCTGCATCAATGACGAACGCTCGCCGGACAGGGCGTCCTGCCGTTGCCGCAGGGCGTGATTCTCTTCGCGCAGCTGACGCAACAGGCCGATCAGTTCATCGACCTGTCGTTCGAGGCGCTTGAGTTCAATTTCGAAGTTGTTCTTGTTGGTATCGGCCATACGAAAAATATAGTGGGATGTGCCTCGGAGGGCAATCAAAAACCGTCTGTCAGGCATAATCGAGCCATGTCCGCTGTTTCGCATGCAGGCCTGCAGGGCACACTCGATGTTTCCCGCGCCCTGACCGACGCGCCGGAGGCGCACGGCACGCTCGCGGGCGCGCTGTGTGCAGCCCACGATTATTCACTGGACGACTGGCTCGCAGAGTTGTATGCGGACGGGCGCGCGGACAATCAGGCGCGCGCGGCGCTGTTCGAGGTGTTCGAAGCAACCCGGGCCGCACTCGCATCGGATCAGATGAGCTTCGCACCGCTGCTGCCCGACGACGAGTTGCCCGTCGAGCAGCGCACCCAGGCGCTGGGTCAATGGTGCCAGGGATTTCTGTATGGCCTTGGCAGCAGCCGCATTCCGGATCCAGACGCCCTGCCTGATAGCATCGCCGAAGTCGTCCGCGACCTTGCGGCCATTGTGCATGTTGGCGTGGATCCGGCTGAAACTGCCGAGAGCAACGAGTCCGCCTACATGGAGCTTGCCGAATTCGTGCGAGTCGGCGCACAACTGCTGTTCGATGAGCTGCAACCCTGGCGCGGGCCGGTTGCTGCTGATCGGGATTCTTCGGCGCTGCACTGAGGCGTTCAGCCATTGCCTAAACCGAAACGTATCCGCCAGATTGCCCGCGAGGAATTCGCGAAACGTCGCCGCCAGCTGATGCGCATCATGGGACGCGATTCGATCGCTATCCTGCCGGCGGCCGTGCCCAAGCTGCGCAACAGCGATGTCGAATACGCCTTCCGGCAGGACAGCGATTTTCTGTACCTGTCCGGCTTTCCGGAACCCGAGGCGGTGGCGGTGCTGGTCCCCGGACGGCCGGAGGGCGAGTACCTGCTGTTCGTGCGGCCGCGTGACCCTGCACGCGAAACCTGGGATGGGCGTCGGGCGGGTCCCGCGGGTGCCTGCCGCGACTTCGACGCCAACGAGGCGTTCCCGATTGGCGACCTCGATGAACTGCTGCCCGGGCTGCTCGGCAACTGCGAGCGAGTCTTCTACACGGTGGGCGTCAACCGTGACTTCGACCAGCGCGTGCTCGGCTGGGTCAATGGCCTTCGGACCCAGGCGCGCAATGGCGGGCATCCACCCTATGAGCTGGTCGCCCTGGAGCATTTCCTGCACGACATGCGGCTCTACAAGAGCCGCGCCGAGCTGCAACTGATGCAGCAGGCGGCCGAGATCGGCGCGCGCGCACACGTGCGCGCGATGCAGCGTTGCCGCGCCGGCATGTTCGAGTACGAGATCATGGCTGAGCTGCTGCATGAGTTCCGGCGTGAGAATGCCGATACGTCCTACCACCCGATCGTCGCCGGCGGCGCCAACGCCTGCGTGCTGCATTATCATGAGAACAACGAGGTGTTACGCGACGGCGATCTGCTGCTGATCGATGCAGGCTGTGAGATCGAAGGCTATGCCTCGGATATCACGCGAACCTTTCCCGTGGGCGGACGCTACTCGCCCGAGCAGCTGGCGATCTATGAGATCGTGCTGGAGGCCAATCTGGCAGCAACCGAGAAGGTCCGGCCTGGCAATCACTGGAACGAGCCGCACGACGCGGCCGTGCAGGTGCTGACGGCGGGCCTGGTGCGCGTCGGCCTGTTGAAGGGGCGCGTTCCCACATTGATCAAGTCGCAGGCCTATCGGCAGTTCTATATGCATCGGACCGGTCATTGGCTGGGGCTCGATGTCCACGATGTCGGCGACTACAAAGTTGGCGATGCCTGGCGCGAGCTCGAACCCGGCATGGTGCTGACGATCGAACCGGGGCTGTACATCGCCCCCGGGTCCAAGAAGGTGCCGAAGGCGTTTCAGGGGATTGGCGTTCGGATCGAGGACGACGTCGCGGTGGGGCGTGACGGCCCGATCGTGTTGTCCGCACGGGTTCCGAAGCTGCCCCAGGAAATCGAACAACTGATGGCGCAGGTCTGACCGTCGTGCAGGGCCCGCAGACAGACGTCGATCTTGCGATCGTGGGCGGCGGCATGGTCGGCGCGAGCCTCGCGGTCGCGCTGGCCGGCACGGCGCTGCGCGTTGCCTTGATCGAAGCGGCTGATCCGGCGGCTTCCAGTCAACCGAGCTTTGATGATCGGACCACGGCGCTCGGCAACAGCAGCCGCAGCATCCTCGAGTCGCTCGGTCTGTGGGCGCGGATCGCGCCGGAGGCGGCTCCGATTCGTACGATTCACGTTTCAGACGCCGGCAGATTCGGAGTGGCTCGCCTGGTTGCCGCGAATCAGGGTCTCGAGGCATTCGGCTACGTCGTCAGCAATCGCGTCATCGGCGCGGCACTGCGCGAGGCGCTGAAGCTGCAGGGCAATCTGCAGTTGTTGATGCCGGCGGTGGCGGGCGAAATTCGCGTCGATTCCGTGGGCGTCGAGATCGACTACGCGTATCGAGCAGATGCGGAGCAACGCAGGCGGCTGCGGGCGCGGCTGGTCATCGCCGCTGATGGCGCCGGTTCCAGTTTGCGCGCGCAGCTCGGCCTCGGCGCTGCAGTCGTTGATTACGGCCAGACTGCCGTCATCGCCAATCTTGGTGCCGATCAACCCGCTTCGGGCACTGCGTTCGAACGCTTCACTGAGTCAGGACCCATCGCATTGCTGCCGTTGTTCGATGGCAGCTATGGTGTCGTGTGGGCGATGCAGCCTGCACTCGCCGAGCAAGCGCTGTCGTGGGAGCAACCGCGTTTCCTGGCGAGTCTGCAACAGGCGTTTGGCTGGCGCGCGGGTCGGTTCACGCGCGTCGGTCGTCGCAGCGCGTATCCGTTGGCGCTGACACGTGCCGAGGCGGTGCACGCACCGCGCGCCTTGCTGATCGGCAATGCCGCGCAGGCGTTGCATCCTGTCGCCGGCCAGGGATTCAATCTTGGCTTGCGCGATGCGGCGGTGCTGGCCGAGACCCTGGCGCAGTCGATGGGGACGGATGGCGACATTGGTTCCGAAGCGGTGCTGGTCCGCTTCGCGGCCGCGCGCGCGGCGGACCGGCGCGGCGTCACGCAGTTCACCGACTCGCTGGTCCGGCTGTTTGGTGATAGCCGACCCGGCGTCGCGACGCTTCGCAACCTCGGTCTGCTCGCCTTTGACCTGGCTCCACCGGTCAAGGCGGCACTGTCGCGCGTCAGCTGGGGATTCGCCGGTCGTGCCTCGCGCCTGGCGCGGGGCCTGTCGATCGCGGACTGATGGCAAGGTGAGCGCCGCCGCCGAGCCATTCGATATCGCGATCGTCGGCGGCGGACCGGTCGGCGCGACGCTGGGCTGTCTGCTTGCGAGCGGCGCTCATCCGCGCCGGATCGCAATCCTGGATCGGCAGCTTCCGGCTGCCGCCGACGCGGCGGTGTTCGCGACCGCCGACGCGGCGCTGCGGGTCTCGGCACTGTCGCGTGCCAGTGAGCGCATCCTGGACAGCGCCGGTGCCTGGCCTGCGATTGCGGCCTCTCGCATCTGTCCGTACGAGTACATGCACGTCTGGGCTGGTGCTGCGGCGCCGCGTGGCGACGCTGCGCTTCGGTTCGATGCAGCCGAACTCGGCGAACCGAACCTCGGCGTGATCGTCGCCAACGAGGTGCTGCAGCTCGCTTTGCTCGATGCATTTCGCGCACGCGACGGCAGCCTGATCGACGCCAGCGTTCAGAGTCTGTGTTTCGAGGACCGCGGCGTCGTCATCGGCACCTCGAGGGGGTCGCTGCGCGCGCGCTTGCTGGTCGGTGCGGATGGCGCGCGCTCAGCGGTGCGGGCGCTGGCCGGCATGCCGGCAGAGCAGGGCGATTATGGCCAGTCCGCCGTTGTGGCCCAGGTCCGAAGCGAGCGTGGGCACGAGCGCACGGCCTGGCAACGCTTTCTTGGCTACGGCACCCTGGCTTTGCTGCCGCGACTCGACGGCGCGATTTCAATCGTATGGTCGGTGGCAACGCCCGAGGCGCAGCGCCTGGCCGCGCTTGCGCCGGCCGAGTTCAACGCCGAACTGACGCAAGCCAGCGCGGCCGTGCTCGGCGCGCTGACGCTCGCCAGTGACCGGCAGGCATTTCCATTGCGTAGATTGTCCGCCGACGACTATGCCGTCGAGCGCTGCGTGTTGATCGGCGATGCGGCCCATGTCGTGCATCCGCTCGCCGGGCAGGGCGTGAACCTCGGTTTGATGGACGCAGCCGTGCTTGCAGAGCTGCTCGACACCGCCGCTGCCGAGCATGAGGATCCGGGTGCCATCAGGGTGTTGCGCCGCTTCGAGCGGGCGCGCCGAGCGGACAACGAGCGCATGATGACCGCGATCGACGCCTTCAACCGTTTCCTGTCTTTCGGTGATCCGCGGCTGCTCGGCCTGGCGCAGCGCGGACTGCGGCAGCTGAACCGCGTCGAGTTCATCAAGCGCCTGTTTGCCGAGCAGGCGCTCGGAACGTCGGGCAGATTGCCGCGCGTAGCGCTCAGCTGAGTTCGATCCGATCGACCTTCGCAGCGCAGATGAAATCGTTGTCGGACAGGCCACCAATGGCGTGGGTCGTGAACACGACGCGGCAGTAGTTGTAGCCGACCTCCAGGTCCGGGTGATGGTCCTCGATGTTGGCGACATGCGCGAGCACGTTGACGAAACTCATCGTCCGGTAGAAGTCCTTGAACGTAAACTCGCGCTTGAGGCTCTTGCCGTCGTCCGCCAGCTGCCAGTTCTGCGCCAGGCGCGCCAGATAGCGCTCCGATTCGCCGCGGGTCAGCGGTGCCACACCGCCTTCACAGGGCACACACTTGCGGTCGCCGAGTGCGGCGTTCGTGTCGGTCATGGGTTTTGCCTCCGTGGGTAGCGGCGTTCGATGTAGCGTTCGACCAGTTCCTGGAACTCTGCGGCAATTCTTTCGCCCTTCAGTGTGACGGTCTTCGCGCCATCCTCGTAGACCGGCGCGACCGGTCGCTCGCCGGTGCCCGGCAGGCTGATACCAATGCTGGCGTGTTTGCTCTCGCCCGGGCCATTGACGACGCAGCCCATGACCGCGACGGTCATCTCTTCGACGCCGGTGTACTCGCGGCGCCAATCGGGCATCCGGTGGCGGATGTGCGACTGGATCGACTGCGCGAGTTCCTGGAAATATGTGCTGGTCGTGCGGCCACAACCCGGGCAGGCGATGACCATCGGAGTGAAGGATCGCAGTCCCATCGTCTGCAGGATCTCCTGTGCCACGATGACTTCCAGCGTGCGGTCGCCATTCGGCTCCGGCGTCAGCGAGACGCGAATGGT
The DNA here is from genome assembly GCA_038210215.1 of Steroidobacterales bacterium. Classification (GTDB taxonomy): domain Bacteria; phylum Pseudomonadota; class Gammaproteobacteria; order Steroidobacterales; family Steroidobacteraceae; genus UBA964. The sequence goes on along the minus strand of JBBQWY010000001.1, from coordinate 95,330 downwards.
GTCGCCGATGCCCTGTTGCAACAGCACGCCGATACCGGCAGTCGACGCGACGATGCCCTTGCTGCCCATGCCGGCTTCGGTCAGGCCGAGATGCAGCGGATAGTCGCAGCGCGCGGCAAGGTCGGTGTAGATCGCGATCAGGTCCTGCACGCCTGACACCTTGGCCGACAGCACGATCCGATCGTGCGGCAGGCCGAGTTCCTCGGCGCGGCTCGCACTCTGCAGGCAGGACTCAACCACCGCTGCGCGCATGATTTCATTCGCGCTGCGCGGGTTCGGCGCCGAGTTGTTCTCGTCCATCATGCGCGTCAGCAGGTCCGAGTCGAGGCTGCCCCAGTTCACGCCGATCCGCACCGGCCGGTCATAGTGACAGGCGGCCTCGATCATCGCGGCGAACTGGGGATCGCGCTTGCTGCCGCGGCCGACATTGCCCGGATTGATCCGATACTTGGCGAGTGCCTCGGCACAGGCGGGGTGCTCCTTCAGCAGCTTGTGGCCGTTGAAATGGAAGTCCCCGACCAGCGGCACGCGCACGCCGGTGGCCGCCAGCCGATCGCGGATATGTGGCACCGCCGCGGCGGCTTCATCCGAATTCACCGTAACGCGGACGATCTCCGAGCCGGCCTTCGCGAGCGCCCGGACCTGGGCGACAGTACCTGCAATATCAGCCGTATCGGTGTTGGTCATCGATTGCACGACGATGGGTGCGTCGCCGCCCACCCGCACCGACCCGACCGCAACCTGGGTGCTATGTCGTCTCATGCCAAGGATTGTACCGGGCGCGGCGTTGCGGCGCGCCGGTGCTAGTCGGCGCTAGTCGGCGCTGGGCGGCGCTGGTAAGATGGCCGCGCTCGCTGCGACAGTCCTGTCGGAGAGTTCCCGGACAGCCGGGACGCCGAAGGCGCAAGTTCCGCCCGGAAACGCTCAGGCACCAGGAACGGCAGGATCATTGCGAGCTCTGGAGAGTGGCCGTTGCTCAAGCAGTGACCGGCCCACCGAAGGGGAGCGGTCTCGCCGTGGCGAAGACCCGATCTCTCAGGTTCACGGACAGAGGGGCGGCGAGAGTGTTCAACCCTCGTCGTGATGCTTTTTGTCCGCCTGATTCGTCAGGCCTGAACGAGGTCGAAGATGGGACGCCGCACGCCGCTCTATAACCTGCACCTCGAATTGGGCGCGCGCCTGGTCGACTTCGGCGGCTGGGACATGCCTGTCCAGTACAGCTCGCAACTCGAAGAGCATCGCGCAGTCCGTTCCTCTGCCGGGCTGTTCGACGTCTCACACATGTGCGTCATCGACGTGCGCGGCAGTGGCGCGCGCGCTTACCTCAAGTGGCTGCTGGCCAACGACGTCGACAAGCTGCGCATGCCCGGCAAGGCGCTCTACAGCTGCATGCTGAACGAGCGCGGCGGGATCATTGACGATCTGATCGTCACTTTCGTGCACGAAACCTGGTTCCGGATCGTCGTCAATGCCGGCACCCGTGGTGGCGACCTGGCGTGGATGCGCGAGCAGGCGCATGGCCGCGAGGTCGAGATCCTCGAGCGTGCGGACCTCGCGATGATCGCAGCGCAAGGCCCACGCGCGCGGGCGCTGGTTGCGGATCTGCTGCCGGAGCGTGAACGGGACGCGACGCTGGCGCTCGAGCCGTTCTTCGGTCGCGCAGTGGGGGACTGGTTCGTCTCGCGCACCGGCTACACCGGCGAGGATGGCTTCGAGATCATGTTGCCGGCTGACGCAGCCGAGGACGCGTGGCGCAAACTCAATACGGCCGGGGCGATGTCCTGTGGCCTCGGCGCGCGCGATACGTTGCGGCTCGAAGCCGGCATGAATCTTTACGGCAACGACATGGACGAAAACCTGACGCCACTTGAATCAGGCCTCGCATGGACGGTTGCGATGGAGCCTGCGACCCGCGATTTCGTCGGCCGAGAGGCGCTGCAGGCCCTCAAGGCCGCGGGCGTACCACGCAAGTTCGTCGGCCTGCTGCTGGAGGCTCGCGGTGTGCTGCGGGCGCACCAGCGGCTTGTCATCGCCGAGGTCGGCGAGGGCGAGGTCACGAGTGGCACGTTCTCGCCAACGCTGGAAAGATCGATCGGCTTCGCGCGCGTGCCACGCGCGACGGCCGGACAGGTGCAAGTCGATATTCGCGGCAAGCTGCTCGACGCCCGCGTCGTGAAGCTGCCATTCGTCCGCAACGGACGCATTCTGATTCAACTCTAGGAAACCGACATGAGCCAAGTCCAGGACGATCGCCGCTATACGCGCACGCATGAGTGGGTCAAGCCGCTCGCGGACGGCCGTCTCGAGATCGGGATTACCGATCACGCCCAACACGCTCTGGGCGATCTCGTCTTCGTCGAGGTGCCGGAGGCTGGCCGCACGCTGGCCGCCGGGGAAGCCTGTGCCGTGGTCGAGTCCGTGAAAGCGGCCTCAGACGTCTATACCCCGATCGGCGGTAAAGTGCTCGAAGGCAATCCTTTGCTGGCGGCGACGCCTGAGCTGATCAACCAGGATTGCTACGGCGGGGGCTGGATCCTGCGGCTTCAGCCGACCGCCTCAACTGATCTTGGAACCCTGCTTGATCCGGCCGCCTATACCGCGCTGCTCGCCGCCGAGGGAGACTGACCATGCCGTTCGTACCGCACACGCCTGAAGATGTCGAGGCGATGCTCGCGACGATCGGCGCCGCGTCGATCGATGAACTTTTCGACGAGATCCCGCCCGAGCTCATGATCAGCGCGCTCGAGCGCGTACCCGTCGCTCTCAATGAAATGGAAATCGGCCGCCTGATGAGCGAGCGGGCGAAGATCGATGGTCTGCCGCTGAGCTTTCTTGGCGCGGGCGCGTACGAGCACCATATCCCTGCGGCGGTCTGGGCACTGACGACTCGCGGCGAGTTCTACAGCGCCTACACGCCCTACCAGGCCGAGGCCAGCCAGGGCACTTTGCAGCTGATCTACGAATTCCAGACGATGATCGCGAGCCTGACGGGCATGGAGGTTTCGAACGCATCGCTGTACGAAGGCGGCTCGGCAGTGGCCGAGGCCGCGTTGATGGCGGCGCGGGCGCATCGGCGCTCGAAGTCCATGCGCGTGCTGGTACCGACCACCGTGCATCCGCACTATTTGAAGGTCGCGGTCGCGACCGCCGGCAACCAGGGCATGCGCTTCGAGACGGTGCCGTATCTGCGCGCCAGCGGCACGATCGACCACGACGCGCTACGCGGCCGCGGCGGCGAGGACATTACGGCACTCGTGATCCAGCAGCCGAACTTCTTTGGTGCCTTCGAAGACGTCGATGCCCTGACCGACTGGGCGCACGCACAGGGCATGTTCGTGATCGCGGTCGTCAATCCGACCTCGCTCGCAATCATCAAGCCGCCGGGCGAGTGGGGCGCCAGGGGTGCGGACATCGTCGTTGGCGACGGGCAACCGCTGGGCGTGCCGTTGTCTTCGGGCGGTCCGTACTTCGGCTTCATGACCACGCGCAGCGAGTACGTGCGCTCGATGCCGGGGCGGATCGTGGGCCGGACTGTCGACCTCGACGGCCGTCCCGGATTCACGCTGACCCTGCAGGCGCGCGAGCAACACATCCGCCGCGGCAAGGCCACCTCCAACATCTGCACCAATCAGGGCCTGCTGATGACAGCGGCAACCATCTATATGTCACTGCTCGGACCGGTCGGGCTCGCGAAAGTCGCCGAAGTGTCGCGGCAACGGACCGCCGAACTCGTCGCCGCAGCGACCCGGATCAAGGGCGTGCGGCGTGCCTTCAACGGGCTGCATTTCCACGAGGACGTGCTGCTGCTCGACCGGCCGGCTGGCGCTGTGCTCGCCCGGCTCGCGGAGCAGGGCATCCATGGTGGCTTCGATCTGGCCGAGCACCATCCTGAGCTCGGGCCCGCGATCCTGGTCTGTGCGACCGAAACCAAGACCCGCGCGGATGTCGCGCGCTATGTCCAGTCGCTTGGCGAAGCAATGCGCGCCGCGCGCGCCGCCTGAGTGGCGACTTTCAACGAGGCTTTCCGATGAGCAAGGCACCTGAGAAACTGATCTTCGAGTACTCGCGTCCCGGTCGCGGCGCCACCGGCCAGTGGCCTTCCGCCGATGCCGGTGAAGGCGGCATTGCAGCACCGCCGCTGCCTGCCAGATTGACCCGCCAAAGGCAACCCTTGCTGCCTGAAGTCAGCGAGCTGGAGACCGTCCGGCACTTTACCCGGTTGTCGCAGCTGAACTTTTCGATCGACACGCACTTCTACCCGCTCGGCTCCTGCACGATGAAGTACAACCCGAAGGCCTGCAACCAGTACGCGATGCTGCCGGAGTTTCTGGCGCGGCATCCGCTGGCGCCGGAATCGCACGGCCAGGGGTTCCTGTCCTGCATGTACGAGCTGCAGGAGATGCTCAAGGAAGTCACCGGCATGCGCGGCGTGTCGCTGAACCCGATGGCGGGCGCGCACGGCGAGTTTGCCGGCGTGGCGATGATCCGCGCTTACCACCGCGCGCGCGGTGATCTGGCGCGTAACGAGATCATCGTCCCGGAAGCTGCGCACGGCACGAACCCCGCCACCGCCACCATGTGCGGCTGTGTGGTGCGGGAAATTCCCGTCGACGCCGAAGGTGACGTCGATCTCGAGGCGCTCAAGGCGGCGGTCGGCCCGAATACGGCCGGGATCATGCTGACCAACCCGTCGACGCTTGGCGTGTTCGAACGGAAGATCCAGGAGGTTGCGAAGATCGTGCATGCGGCCGGCGGCCTGCTGTACTACGACGGTGCAAATCTGAATGCCATTCTGGGCAAGGTGCGTCCCGGCGATATGGGTTTCGACGTCATTCACATGAACCTGCACAAGACGTTCTCGACCCCGCACGGCGGCGGCGGGCCGGGCGCCGGGGCGGTCGGTGTCAGCGAGCGACTGCTGCCGTTCCTGCCCATTCCGATTGTTGGCCGCGAGGGCGATCGCTACCGCTGGCTCAGCGAACGCGACCTGCCGCAGTCCATCGGTCGATTGTCGGCGTTCATGGGCAATGCGGGCGTGCTGCTGCGCGCTTACATCTACATGCGGATGCTGGGTCGCGACGGCATGAGTCGGGTCGGAGAGTTTGCAACCCTGAACGCCAACTACGTCATGGTGCGGCTGAAGGCAGCGGGCTTCGATGCCGCGTACAAGAACCGGCGCGCGAGCCACGAGTTCATCATCACGATGAAGCGGCAGGCGCGCGAATTGAATGTGACCGCGATGGATGTCGCAAAGCGCCTGCTCGACTATGGATTTCATGCACCGACGACGTATTTCCCGCTGCTGGTGCCGGAGTGCCTGCTGATCGAGCCGACCGAGACCGAGAGCAAGGAAGCCCTCGACGGCTTTGTGGACGCGATGATCGCGATCCTGGGCGAAGCGCAGACGGACGCGGCCCTGCTCAAGGGCGCCCCGTATACGATGCCGGTGCGCAGGCTGGATGATGTACGGGCAGCAAAACAGCTCGACCTGACTTGGAAACCCGCGGCTGCCTGACGCACGCTAGACTGCGACGGGTGAACATCACGGATCGAGAGAAGCCGCAGGGGCTCACGCGCATCCTGCGCGCCTGCGGCAACAGCTACAAAGGACTGATCGGCGCATACCGTGAGGAAGCAGCCTTCCGTCAGGAACTGGCGCTGGCAGTGGTTGTCGTACCACTGGGTCTGTGGCTGGGGCGGAACGGCGTTGAGCGGGCGCTGTTGATCAGTCCCATGATCCTGATTCTGATCGTCGAGCTGCTCAACAGCGCGATCGAGGCTACGGTGGACCGGATCGGCTTGGAGCGGCACCAGCTCTCGGGTCTCGCCAAGGACATCGGCTCCTTCGCGGTCATGCTGTCGTTCGTGCTGCTGGTAGTCGTATGGCTGCTGGTGCTGCTCGATCGCTAGCAATTTTTCTGGAGGCGTAATGACAGCACTGATTTGTGGTTCCGTGGCCTACGACGTCGTAATGATGTTCGACGGGCGATTCAAGGACCATATCCTGCCGGATCGTATCCATATGCTGAACGTGGCATTCCTGGTGCCGGCGCTGCGCCGAAATTTCGGCGGCTGCGCCGGCAACATTGGCTACAACCTGAAGCTGCTCGGCGGGGCGGGGCGCATCATGGCGACGGTGGGCACGGACTTTGGCCCGTACCGTGCCTGGTTGCGCGATTGTGGCCTTGCGACCGACTACATTCGCGAGCTGCCGAGCGAGTACACCGCGCAGGCCTATATCACCACCGATTCCGACAACAACCAGATCACCGCGTTTCACCCGGGTGCGATGAATCACGCCCACGTCAACGACGTGCCCGCGGATGCGGGCATCACGCTCGGCATCGTCGCACCTGAAAATCGCGACGGCATGATCGGGCATGCGAACCAGTTCAATGCCGCCGGCATTCCGTTCATTTTCGATCCCGGCCAGGGCATGACGTTGTTCAACGGCGAAGAGTTGCGACGCTTCATCGAGCAGGCGACCTGGTTGGCCGCAAATGACTATGAAGCGAGTCTGCTGTGTGAGCGAACCGGCATGTCCTTGCCCGAGATCGCCGCCAAGCTGAAGGCGTTGATCGTCACGCGCGGCGGCTCCGGATCGGAGATTCACGCCGGCGGCAGGCAACTCGACATTCCTGCTGCGCGGCCCGCGCGACTCGCGGATCCGACCGGATGCGGTGATGCCTATCGCGCCGGCCTGTTGTTTGGGCTGCAGCAGGATATGCCGTGGGAAAAGATCGGCCGCATCGCTTCGTTGATGGGCGCATTGAAGATCGAGCACCATGGCACGCAGAACCACCGTTTTACGCGGGACGAATTTGCTGCGCGCTACCACGAGAATTTTGGCGAAACGCTCTGAGAGGTTGGTCATGAAGGCATTCACCCGCGCCCAGGGTGGGCGGACTGGTGGACTCCGGGCGCTGCCGTTCTGTGTGCTCCTCGCCCTGGTCGCGCTCGGCGCGAGCGCGCGCGCGCCGGCGCAGGAGCCGCAGGCAGTACCACCGCTGCCCGTAGCGCCGCCACCCACGCTGCCGGAATCACCGGACTGGGCGTCGACGCTCGAGCGCATCGCAGGCAGCGTTGTCGCGATCGAGATCGACCAGACGCGCGCGTTCGATACCGAATGGAACAGCTCGTCGCAGGCGACCGGTTTTGTGGTCGACGCCGAGCGCGGCCTGATCCTGACCAATCGCCACGTCGTGACGCCGGGACCGGTTACGGCCGAGGCGACCTTCCTGAATCGCGAGGAAGTGCAGCTGTTTCCGGTCTACCGCGACCCGGTGCATGACTTCGGCATCTACCGCTACGATCCGTCCAAGCTGCGCTTCATCAAGCCGCGCGCGCTGCCGCTTTATCCCGAAGGCGCCCAGATCGGTCGCGAGATCCGCGTGATCGGCAACAACGCAGGCGAGCAGCTGTCGATCCTGCAGGGAACACTCGCCAAGCTGGATCGTCTGGCACCGCAGTACGGCGTCGGCAAGTACAACGATTTCAACACGTTCTATCTGCAGGCCGCGTCAGGGACCTCCGGTGGCTCCTCCGGATCGCCAGTGGTCGACATTCGCGGTCGCGTCGTGGCGCTGAACGCTGGCGGTGCGAGCGGGGCCGCATCGAGCTTCTACCTGCCGCTTGCTCGCGTCAGTCGTGCGCTGGAGCTGATCCAGCAGGGCAAGCCAGTCACGCGCGGCACGCTGCAGACGGTGTTCACCTATCTGCCTTACGACGAGCTGCGGCGCCTCGGCCTGGACAGTGAGACGGAGAGCGTCGTGCGCAGGCAGTTCCCGGACCTGACGGGGATGCTGGTCGTCGCTGAAGTGCAGCCGGGTTCGGCCAGCGCCGGAGTCATCCAGCCCGGCGATGTGCTGCTGCGGGTCAATGGACGCTACGTCACGCAGTTCGATCCGCTCGCTGCCGTGCTCGACGATTCAGTCGGATCCAGCGTCGAGCTTGAGTTGCAGCGCGGCGGCCAGAGCTTCAAGGCGCAGCTGGCGGTGACGGACCTGCATGCCATCACGCCGGCTTCGTATGTCGAGATCGGCGAAGCGATTGTGCATACGCTTTCTTACCAGATGGCGCGCCACTTCAATATTCCGGTGCAGGGGGCCTACGTTGCGAATCCGGGCTACACGCTGGGATCGGCCGGTGTGCCCCGCGGTGCGGTGATTTCCGCGATCAACGGCAACACGATCACCGGTATCGATGACTTCGCCAACGCGCTGCAGGCGTTTGGCGATGGTGATCGCGCCGCAGTTCGCTACTCGACCATGGACGATCCAAATGGCAGCCAGCTGCGCTCGGTGCGGATCGATCGGCGCTGGTTCGCGGCGCGGCGCTGTGCTCGCGACGACGTCGCCGGGCTGTGGAACTGTGTCGACCTTCCACCGGGCCCTGCGCCAAAGGCGCTGAGCCCGCTCAGCACGACGCTTGCCAAGCCGGCCAACTCGCGTGCGGCGAAACTGGCCCCGTCGCTGGTCGCAGTGGGATTCGACATGCCGTATTCCGTCTCCGGCATCACCGAGAGGAATTACTCGGGCACCGGTCTGCTCGTCGATGCGGAGCGCGGACTCGTGGTGGTGGATCGAAACACCGTGCCGGTCTCAATGGGCGATGTGCGATTGACCTTTGCGGGGACGCTGGAGATTCCCGGAACGGTCGTGTTCATCCATCCGCTACACAATCTGGCGATCGTGCGCTATGACCCGGCATTGATCGGCAGCACGCCGGTTCGTGCAGCGACGCTCAGCGGCCGTGACTTCGTCGTCGGGGAATCGGTCTGGGTTCTCGGGCTCGGGCGGGACGGTGAGATCAAGGTTCGTGAAACGCAGATCGGTGACGTGGAACCGATCCAGCTGCCCTTGTCGCGCTCAATGCAGTTCCGTGCGTCGAATCTGGATGTCGCGTCGCTGACGACTGCCGCAGGCTCTGACGACGGCGTGATCATGGACCGGCGTGGCAACGTGCTGGGCTTGTGGTCGAGCTTCGCCTTCGAACAGGGACGCGAGACGCAGCAGACCAGCCGTGGGGTCAATATCGAACTGGTCGCTGACATGCTGGAGCGCGTCCGCAAGCAGCAGCCGATCCATTCGCTCGAAGCCGAGTTTGCGGCAATGCCGCTCGCCAATGCGCGTCGTCTCGGCCTGTCAGCCGAGTGGCTGCAGCGCATTGCGTCGGCCGATCCGACCGAGCGCCAGGTGCTCAGCATTGCGCGTTTGGTCGGCGGTTCGTCGGCGCAGCAGCTGCTTCGGCAGGGCGATCTGGTGCTGGCCATTGATGAACAACTCGTGACGCGCTTCCGCGACGTCGAGCGCGCGGTGGCAGATCGCGATTCAGTTGCGGTCACCGTCTGGCGCGACAATGCGGAGCTGACGCTGAGCGTCAGCACGGCAACGCTGTCGGGCATCGATGTTTCGCGCGTCGTGCTCTGGGCCGGCGCGACCCTGCAGGCGCCGCATCGCGCGATGATCGCGCAACGTGGCATGAGTCCGGAAGGCGTATATGTCAGCTATTTCGCTTATGGCTCGCCTGCGACGCGTTACGGCCTGTTCCCGGGCCGACGTATCGTCGAAGTCGATGGCGTGCCGACGCCCGATCTCGATGCGTTCCTGAAGGCCGTCACTGGCAGGCCTGATCGCGCGTCCGTACGACTGCGCACGATGACCTGGAACAATGCTACCGAGGTCATCACACTTAAGCTCGATCAGCACTATTGGCCCGCGTATGAGCTGCGTCGCAACGGCGGCGGCTGGGAGCGCGTCGAGCTCGAGTGAGTCGAGCTACGGCGATACGAGGCAGTTGATAGAATGGGCGTAGATGAGCCGCTTGCGTCGCGCTACACAGAAGGAACTCGATGAGGCTGTCACTGCACTGCGCAATGGCGAGCTGGTCGCGTTCCCGACCGAGACCGTATACGGATTGGGAGCCAATGCCCGCGATCCCGCGGCATTGCGCCGCATTTTCGAAGCCAAGGGTCGACCCGTCTCGCATCCGCTGATCCTGCACCTCGATTCCGAGCGTTTCCTGCCGCGCTGGGCGATGGAAATTCCGGAATCCGCCTACAAACTGGCCGAGCAGTTCTGGCCGGGCCCGCTGACGCTGATCCTTCGGAGCAATGCGGATGTCTCGGAACTGTTGACCGGGGGACAGGACACGATTGCGATCCGCGTGCCTTCGCATCCAATGGCGCAGCAGCTGCTGACGGCTTTTGGCGGTGGCCTTGCCGCGCCCTCCGCCAACCGCTTCGGGCGCTTGTCTCCGACGCGCCCGGAGCATGTCCGAGAAGAGCTTGGCGATGCGGTGCGGCTGATCCTCGACGGTGGCGAGTCCACGATCGGACTCGAGTCAACGATTGTGTCGCTGGTCGAAGCGCAACCGCGCTTGTTGCGACCCGGCAATGTGCGCCTCGACCAGCTGCGCGAAGTTCTGGGGGATGTTCAAGTAGGCCCGGTCGAATCCTCGCCCCGCGTGCCGGGCAGCCTAGCTTCCCACTATGCGCCTTCCATTCCGGTCGTCATTGTGCCGACCTTCAATCTGGAGCCGCGGATCGATGCTTTGCTGACGCAGGCGCGTCGCGCCGCAGTGCTCGCGCAGCGCCCGCCGAGGAAGGCGCAAACGAATGTCACCTGGATCAATGCGGGTCGGCGGGCCGACGTGTTCGCACACGATCTCTACGCGAACCTGCGTTCGCTCGACAAGTCAGGCGCAGCGGAAATCCTGGTCGAAGAAGTTCCCGAAGGTCCGCAGTGGGAGGCCGTGCGGGATCGCCTGCAGCGTGCCAGCGCGACGGGTAGCAACGAGCCAGTCGGCGACGACCTGACATGACGCGCCGCGCGCGGACCTCGAAGCGGCCCATCGACCCTTTTGCGCCGAAAGAGATCCGGCGGCTGGTTGGCGAGTTCGGCTCGCCGTTGCTGATTCTCGACTGCGAACGCGTTCGGCTGCAGTATCGCGCGCTGCAGAAGGCGCTGCCGGGCGTTGATCTGCACTATGCCCTGAAGCCCCTGCCGCATCCGGCCGTTGTGCAGACGGTGCTCGACGAGGGCGGCTATCTGGATCTGGCCACTTCCGGCGAAGTGGAGCTGGTGGCAGGCATGGGGGTGGACCCCGAGCGCTGCATCCATACACATCCGATCAAGCGCGACAGCGACATCCGTGATGCGCTCGCGCGCGGCGTGCGCGTGTTCGTCGCCGACAATCCCGATGAGGTTCGCAAGTTCGAGGACTATCGCAACGGCGCCGAGTTGCTGCTGCGCGTGTCGTTCCGCAGTCCGGGTGCGGTCTGCGATCTGTCTCGCAAGTTTGGCTGCGATCCGGAGGATCTGCTGGAGCTTGCGGCGCTCGCCCATCGCCTGAAGATTCCGGTGCGAGGGTTGTCGTTTCACGTCGGTTCGCAGGCGGCTGACTCAGGCAAGCATGTCGAGGCAATTGAATCCTGCACGCGACTGATGGCCGCCGCACGACGCGCGCGCCTGGGAGTGTTCGATACGCTCGATATTGGTGGCGGCTTCCCCATCGGCTACGGCGGGCGGGCGCCGGACATCGCACGCTTCTGTGCGCCCATCTGCACGGCGCTGGCGCGCCTGCCGCGACGCGTCCGGATCATCGCTGAGCCGGGCCGGTTCATTGTCGGTCCTGCTGCCATTGGCGTGGCGAGCGTCATGGGTCGCGCGCGCCGCGAGGGCCATTGGTGGTACTACCTCGATGACGGCCTCTACGGCAGCTACAGCGGGCAGTTGTTCGATCATGCCAAGTATCCTGTCGAGGTGCTCGATCGCCCTGGACGGCGTGCCGAGAAGCTGCCGTCGGTGCTGGCCGGGCCCACCTGCGACAGCATCGACGTCATCGCCGAGAATCTGATGCTGCCTGAACTAGCCGAAGGTGACCTGATCATCGGTCGCGCGATGGGCGCCTACACCTGGGCCAGCGCGTCTGAGTTCAACTTTTTTCCCAAAGCGACTGTCGTTTCCGTCAACCTGGGTGCTGGCGATCGCGGCTCGGTTCTGGTCAGATAAGCCGATGCGACGCCGTGACTTCCTGATCTCCTGCAGCTGCGCCAGTTTCGCGGCCGTGACGGCCAGGCCGGCGCGGGCGGTAGACGCGCCTGCACGGATCGCGACCGAAGGGCGTCGCTGGCTGGAGCTGTTCAATACCCACACGGGCGAGCGCCTGAGCCTGGCATTTCGGGACGCCGGCGGGCTGATCAACACGGCGCTGTCGCGCCTCGAGTGGGTGTTTCGCGACCATCGCGCCAACGAATCGCATCCGATTGACGCGCCTTTGTTCGACTGGCTCGCCGATCTTGCCGATGCTGCCGGTGCTGAACCGCGCTACGAAATCATCTCCGGTTATCGTTCACCCGCCACCAACGAGCAGCTGGCGGCAGCTGGTCGTGGGGTGGCGCGCGGCAGCATGCACATGCAAGGTCGCGCCATCGACGTGCGCATGAAGGGCCTATCCAGCGCCAAGCTGCGTGATCTGGCGCTGGCTGCGCCGCTCGGTGGCGTAGGCTTCTACGCGCGCTCGAACTTCGTCCACCTTGATACCGGGCGGGTGCGTCACTGGTCAGGTTGACTGGCGACGCTCCAGCAGGGCCTTGAGCCGGCGGTCGTGGCCGTAGAGATCCTCGAAGAACAATACCTGGCCTGACTCGGTCGCGATCGCCGTTGCGTAGAAGATGAATACGCGAACCGGTTTGCGCAGGTTGATGCGCTGAGCGACAGGTGTGCGAAGCACCTGTTCGATCCGACTGCGCGGCCAGTCAGGCTCGTCGCGCAGCAGGAATTCAGCCAGAGCAATCGGATCTTCGACCCGGACGCAGCCGTGACTGAACGCGCGGCTCGCCTCGGCGAACAGGTTTTGCGCCGGCGTACCGTGCAGGTAGACGTTGTAGCGGTTCGGAAACATGAACTTGGCGGTGCCGAGGGCATTGCTGGGGCCGGGGCGTTGCCGGATCCGCAGGCGCCTCTCGGCCAGCGCCTCGATGTTCTCCGGTGTGACCGCGACCACCGGGCTCGTGTCATTCTGGCCCTGAACGAGCTCGAAACCATTGCGGTCGATCCATTGCGGATCGCGGCGGATCTTGGGCAGCAGCTCGCGGCGCACAATGGAGGCCGGCACGTCCCAGTACGGACGCAGCACGAGGTAGCGCATGTCGGCGGCAAACACCGGCGTGTTGCTGCTCGGGAATGCCTTGCCGACCACGACGTTCATCTGCAGCATCCGCTCTTCGCGATCGTCAGTGGTCTCGAACGCGAACAGCTTGAACTGTGGAATGTTCACGATCAGCGGCGGGCTGCCGAGCCGGGGCGGCAACCAGCGCGCACGTTCCATCGCCCACTCGAGTTGCTGGACCCGTTCCGACAACGGTCGGGTCAGTGCCGCGAAAGTGCGCGAACCGATCGCGCCGTCCGCTGCAAGGCCGTGACGCTGCTGGAATGCCTTGATTCCCGCGACCAGAGCTGGATCGAGTCGATCAATCTCGGGAACTGTCGCAGACAGATCTCCGAGCGCGACCAGCAGGCGCCGCAACGCCGCCGCTCCGGCGTACACCTCGCCCTCCTTGACGCTGCGCGAAGCCGGCGCGGGGAGATCGGTGAGTCCGGGTTCGAGCGCGAGTTCCCGATAGCGCAGCAGGGCGCGCTTCAGCAGATCGTAGTGGTGGAACGGCGGCTCGTAGTCGGTGAGCACTGCAGCCATGTCGCGCGACGTTGTCAGCGCCGACAGCGCCGCGCGCAGATCGAGTGCGGCGTGTGGCACCTCGAGATCGTGACCGGCATTGGCAGGTGAAATGCGGCCGGCATGCAGATCGGTAAGGAAGCGCGCCGCGCGCACGGTCAGGGCGACGTCGAGAGCCAGTCGCTGGTCGAACGTCGCGTCGCGCGAGAGGTTGATGACTTCAGTGGCGAGCGCATTGCCGCGGTAGTCGCCAGATTTGAGGCCGCGCGCTTCAGCGGCGCGCAGCTCCCGCAGCAGGTCGGCGCCGGCTGAGGAGAGCTGTGTGCCCTGCAGCCAGGCGGGCGTGTAGTTGCGCGCGGCGTACCAGGCTGCGATCTCCTGTGACCAATTGCGGGTGCCCCACAAGCGGATCGACGCGTTGCGCGGTTCGGCCAGCACGGCGCCGACCACTGCTGCGGGATTCGCCTGGGCGACCGCTACGATAGTCAGACTCTGCAGCGCCGCTGCCAAAAGCCAGCGGAGTCGGAAGGCACGGATAGGCTGCGACATAGGCGCCGAAGTGTAGCGATCGCGCGACCGGCGTACCAGCAAACACGGCTTGTCGATTGCCTTCCGGCGAGACGCTGTGCATTGTTCGCGTCGTGACGTTGAAGTTTCATCCGCAGCGTTGAACACGGCCATCCATCGGCGCGTCGAGCGGCTGCGCGCGGGCGACGAGCCCACGCTGATTGCGCGCCTGCCTGCGGGGTGGGCGGTGTTCGGTGAGCAGCAGTTCGTGGCTGGGTACTCGCTACTGCTGCCTGATCCGGTCGTGCCGGACTTGCACGCGCTGACCAGCCACGCGCAGCAGGCATTCCTGGCTGACATGGCGCGTCTCGGTGCGGCAGTGCAGGCTGCGACCGACGCCCTGCGCATCAACTACGCGATCTTCGGCAACCAGGAGCCGGCGCTGCATGCACACGTGATTCCGCGTTTCGCCGACGAACCTGAGGGGCTGCGCACGACTCACCCGTGGGCCTACGACTGGAGTCGGGCGCCGGCCCTTGATCCGATGCGCGTGGTGTCGCTGCGCGGGCGCATCATTGCGGCGCTCGCAACCTCAGACGCCGCGGGATGACGATGAACGAGTTGCTCAATCTGCAGGACTTCGAAGATGCCGCGCTGCCGCTGCTGCCGGCTGGCGCTCGCGACTACTATCGCGGTGGCGCCTGCGACGAACTGACGCTGCGCGCCAATCGTGCAGCCTGGAACGACTACGTGCTGCACTACCGGGTGCTGCGCAACGTCGAACGCTGCAGCCTTGCGACGAGCGTGCTCGGGCAGTCGTTCGACTGGCCCGTGCTGATCGCGCCGACGGCCTATCACGGCATGGCGCATCCCGACGCGGAACTCGCGACCGCGCGGGCTGCCGGGCGCAGCCGAACCTGCATGGTGCTGTCGACGCTCTCGAACACGCCGATGGAGCAGGTGGCGCGGGCCGCCACGGCAGGTTGGTGGTTCCAGCTCTATGCCTATCGCGACCGCGGCATCACGCGCGAGCTGATTGCGCGGGCCGAGCAGGCCGGATGCGGCGCGATTGCGCTGACCGTGGACGCACCCGTGGGTGGGCTCCGCGAGCGCGACCAGCGCAATGGCTTCGCGTATCCAAAGGATCTGCCGATGAGCAATCTGTTGCCCGCCGGTCGCCAGTATTCGGCGCCTGATCTCGGTGACGGCGGCTTCATGGGTTATGTGAATCGCGTGCTTGAACCGAACCTCAGTTGGGAGCATCTCGACTGGATCAGTGCGCAGGCAACGGTGCCGACGCTGATCAAGGGAGTGGTGCGGCCTGACGATGCCCGGCGCGCGGCGGATCACGGCGCGCGCGGCGTGATCGTCTCGAACCACGGCGGTCGGCAGCTCGACTCGGCGCCCGCGACGGCGCGCGTGCTGGGCAGTATCGTGGATGCAGCTGGCGAGCATCTCGAGGTGCTGGTCGACGGTGGCATCCGGCGCGGCACCGACGTGCTGAAGGCCCTGGCAATCGGTGCACGCGCGGTGCTCCTTGGCCGGCCGGTGCTGTGGGGCCTGACGGTCGGCGGCGACGCGGGCGTGCAGCGCGTACTCGATCTGCTGCGGCACGAACTGGCTGTCGCCATGGCGCTGTGCGGCAGCACGGACCTGACCCAACTCGACCGATCGCTACTCGGAAGGTCCGAGGCCCAGTCGTAAGTTCCGCGCGAGCTGGTCGAGCCTGTCGATCGGCGCCGAGCACTGGCTGCCCTGGCACAGATAAGCGACGGCGCGGCCGCGGGGGATCTTTGCGGCGAGCGCCGCAGGAAGTCCGACCGCATCAGAGGGTATCGCCAGAATCAGACGCCTTGGCGCATACAGCGCCTGCAACTCGCGCTGCCAACGGCTGATTTCAGCTGCCTCGCCGCGCAGTATCAGAATCTCGACCGGGTCGAGATACTCTTCTAGAGCCTTGAGCATCGACGTATGCGCATGCGGAAAGCGTCGCAGCGCTGACATCGATGCGCGTAGCGCGCGCTCGGCGGCGCCCAGGTAGCGTGTGTCTGCGAGCAGGTATCCGAGGCGCTGCAGAACCAGGGCCGCGACGCCGTTCCCGGCTGGCGTGGCGTCGTCACTGAAGCTCATTGGTCGATGGATCAGGGCTTCGTGATCCGCCGGCGTAAAATAAAAGCCGCCCCCGTCGGGATTCTCGAACTGTGCCAATACGACGTTCAGCAGTTCGCCCGCAAAAGCAATCTCATCGCTGCGCCAGCGCAGCTGTGCAAGCTCGAGGATTGCCTCGGCAAGCAGCACATAGTCATCGAGATAGGCAACAAGCTCGGCGCGGCCGTCGCGGCAGGTTGCGAGCAGGCGCCCGTTGCGCCACAGCTTCGAGCGGATCAGGGTCAGCGCACGATTGGCTGATTCGCCGAGGTCATCGCGCCGCAAGGCGCGTGCCGCAATGGCCATGCCGCGAAGGGTGATCGCATTCCAGCTGGTCAGGATCTTGTCGTCGCGCGCCGGCGGTATGCGCTGATTGCGCGCGACTCGCAATTTCATCCGCGCCGATTCGAGCAGCGCTTCCGTGGCGTCGCTGCTCAGGCCGGACTCTGTCGCAACCTGTTCGATCGACTTGGCGACGGACAGATGCCATTCCCGGCCCTCGAAATTGGCGGCGTGCTCGACCCCGAAGCGCAGCGATACGGCTGTGAACTGCGCCGGGCTCAAGAGTGCGCGCAACTGCTCGCGCTGCCAGACATAGAAGCGGCCTTCGTGTCCCTCGGAATCCGCATCGAGGCTGCTGCAGAAGCCGCCGTCGGGAAGCTGCATTTCGCGCATCAGCCACTCGGCCGTGTCACTGGCGACGTGGCCGAAGAACGCGTCGCCAGTGGCGAGCAGCGCCTCGGCGTACACGGCAAGCAGTGCGCCGTTGTCGTACAGCATCTTCTCGAAATGCGGGATGACCCAATCCCGATCAACCGAGTAGCGGAAAAAGCCGCCGCCGATCTGGTCGCGCAACCCCCCATCGGCCATCCGTCGCAGGGTCAGCGTGGCCATGTACAGGGCCTGCAGATCGGGCTCGTTGCTGGCCGCCGTGGCGCGCCAGTCGCGCAGCAGTCGCTCGATACGCGTCGGATGCGGAAACTTCGGCGCACTCTCGAAGCCACCGGAGCTGCGATCGAAAAGCTGTTGCAGCTTGATCCGGCATTGAACCAGCGGCGCGCGGTCGAGGTCGACCTCAGTCTGCGCGTGCACCTGTGTCAGCGAGTGCAGCGCTTCGATCAGCGCAGCGCCTTGGGTGCGCACCTCTGTGGCCTGTTCGCGGTAGTACTCCGAGACACGCCGTAGCAGCTCGATGAAGGCGGGCAGCCCGTGCCGCGCAGCCTTCGGGAAATAGGTGCCGCCAAAGAAGGGTCGTTGATCGTCGTGGGTCAGGAACATCGTCAGCGGCCAGCCGCCGGCGCGCTGGGTCAGCATCTGCTGCGCCATCTGGTAGATCCGATCGAGATCAGGGCGCTCCTCCCGATCCACCTTGATGTTCACGAACAGTTCGTTCATGACGGCCGCCGTCGCGGAATCCTCGAAAGACTCATGGGCCATGACGTGGCACCAGTGGCAGGCTGAATAGCCGATCGACAGCAGGATCGGCCGACCCGTTTGTCGCGCGAGTTCGAGCGCTTCCGGGCCCCACGGGTACCAGTCAACCGGATTGCCGGCGTGCTGCTGCAGGTAAGGGCTGCTCGCCCCGGCGAGACGATTCTTCGACATCAGCGGATGATCAGTGCGCGGCTTCAGTAGAATGCAGGGACTATATCCGATCATTCGCGATCCTCCGGTCAAGCCTGTGCCCACGACATCTGATGAGTCCCTCGCAGTCCTCAAACTCAAGCGCGGCGAGGACCGGCGGCTGCGCGCCGGCCATCTCTGGGTGTTCAGCAACGAGATCGATGTCAGCGCAACGCCGCTGACAGCGCTCGAAAGCGGGCAGCTCGTGCGGATCGAGGCTGATCGCGGCCAGAACCTTGGTGTGGCCTATGTCAATCCGCGTGCCCTGGTCTGCGCCCGGATTCTGGCGCGCGCGCCGGCGACGAGCCTGGATCCGGAGCTGTTCGTGCAGCGGCTGGCCAGCGCGCTGCGGCTGCGCGAGCGCTTCGTTGGTGGTTCCCACTATCGTTGGGTGTTCGGTGAGTCCGACGGGCTGCCCGGTCTGATTCTCGATCGCTATGACGATGTCGTGATCGGCCAGATCTCCACCGAGGGCATGGAAACCCGGCGCGAACTCATTGAAGCGGCTATTTCCAAAGTGTTCCGGCCACGCGTGCTTGCCTGGAAAAACGACTCCGGCGCACGCGATCTCGAGCAGCTGCCGCATGCGTTCAGCGTTTCCTGGGGCAGCCAGCCCGCGGAGATCATCGTCGTCGAGTCGCTGCCGGACGGCAGCGCCGTACGCTGCGTCGCGCCGCTCGAAACCGGCCAGAAAACCGGTTGGTTCTACGACCAGGCGGCGAATCGCGCCCGCTTCTCCGCCTGGCTCGCGCCGCGCGCCCGCGTGCTCGATGTCTGCAGCTACGTCGGTGGCTGGAGCGCGGTCGCAGCGGCTGCGGGAGCGGCCAGCGTCGATTGCGTGGACTCCTCGGCGCTGGCGCTCGGCTTTGCGGAGCGCAACGTCAGGGCAGCGGGGTCCGCAAGCGTCACCGCGCACAAGGGCGATGCGTTTGCGGTGCTCGAGAAGCTTGCGGCATCCGGCCAGCGATTCGACGCCGTGGTGCTTGATCCGCCGGCATTCATCAAGCGCAAGCGTGACCATGCCGTGGGCCTTGCCGCCTATCGCAAGCTGAATCAACTCGCGCTGCGGCTGCTGGAGCCCGATGGACTGCTGGTGTCCTGTTCGTGCTCCTATCATCTGTCGGGTGACGAGTTGCTCGGCGCCATTCAAACGGCAGCGCGCCATGTCGACCGCCTGGTTCAGGTGCTGCACACGGGTGGCCAGTCGCCAGATCATCCGATCCATCCTGCGATCCCTGAAACCCGCTACCTGAAGGCGTTCTTCTGTCGCGTCTCGCCGGCGTGACGGTGCGCCGGTAGAATCGCGCGATGCTCCAGTACCCCGGCTTCGATCCGATTGCCTTCGAGCTCGGCCCGCTCAGGATTCACTGGTACGGGATCATGTACCTGGTCGGATTCGGCGCGGCCTGGTGGCTGGCGCGTTTTCGAGCCAGTCGCCCGGGGTCGACCTGGACAGTGGTCGATGTCGACGATTTCATATTCTTCGGCATGGTCGGCGTGATCCTGGGCGGGCGTATCGGCTTTGTGTTCTTTTATGGGCTGGAGGATTGGTCGCGCGATCTCCTCTATCCGTTCAAGATCTGGCAGGGAGGCATGTCGTTCCACGGCGGCCTGCTGGGCGTGCTGGCGGCCTTTGCGTATTTTGCGAAACGGCGGCAGCGTCGGATTGCCGATGTCTTGGACTTCGCTGCGCCGATCCCGGGCATCGGACTGATGGCCGGCCGCATCGGCAATTTCATCAATGGCGAGCTGTGGGGCAAACAGACTGAAGTGGCCTGGGGCTTCCAGGTCAATGGCGAGGTTCGTCACGCAACCCAGCTGTACGAAGCGGCGCTCGAAGGCCTGCTGCTGTTCGTGCTGCTGTGGTGGTTCACGTCGCGGCCGCGACCCAGGCTCGCGCCATCGGGGCTTTTCCTCGTGCTCTACGGTGGCGCGCGAATCCTGATCGAGTTCTGGCGCGAGCCGGATGCCCAGATCGGCTATCTCGCCGGCGGCTGGGTCACGATGGGCCAGCTGCTGTCGCTGCCGATGTTGATCGTCGGCCTCATCCTGCTGTGGTTCGCCTATACGCGAAACCAACCGTCGGGTAACCGGGTGCCCGAGGCCGTCTCCTCGCGATGAGGCAGTACCTCGATCTCCTGCGCCTTGTGCGCAAGCATGGCACGCCCAAGACGGATCGGACTGGTACCGGCACGCTGTCGATGTTCGGCCACCAGATGCGCTTCGATCTGGCCGCGGGCTTTCCGCTCGTCACGACCAAGAAAGTCCACCTCCGCTCGATCATCCACGAGCTGCTGTGGTTTCTGCGCGGCGACACCAATGTCGCCTACCTGCGCGAGCACGGCGTGACGATCTGGGACGAGTGGGCTGATGCGGACGGCGAGCTCGGCCCGGTCTACGGACGTCAATGGCGCAGCTGGCCGACGCCTGAAGGCGGATCGATCGACCAGATCAGCGAAGTCGTGCGACTGCTGCGCGAGCAGCCCGATTCGCGCCGCATCATCGTCAATGCCTGGAATGTCGGCGAGCTTGGGCGGATGGCGCTGCAACCCTGCCATGCGCTGTTCCAGTTCCATGTGGCAGGAGGGCGGTTGTCGTGCCAGCTCTACCAGCGCAGTGCGGATATCTTTCTCGGCGTACCGTTCAACATTGCCTCCTATGCGCTGCTGACTCACATGCTGGCCGCACAGACCGAGCTCGTGCCGGGTGAGTTCATCTGGACCGGCGGCGACTGTCATTTGTACGTCAATCACTTCGAGCAGGCCGACCTGCAGCTCTCGCGCGAACCTTACGCGCTGCCGCAGCTGGCGATCCTGCGCCGACCCGCCTCGATCTTCGATTACCGCTACGAGGATTTCGAGATCCGCAACTACCAGAGTCATCCGGCGATCAAGGCGCCGGTCGCTGTCTAGCCTGTCATGCAAGAAGGGAGAGTTGAGTTGATGCCGAAGAGCACTGCAGAGCCGATGATCCGGGTTCGAAATTCGAAGATCCACGGACGCGGGGTATTCGCGCGTCGCCGGATCCGCAAGGGCACGCGCATCGTCGAGTACGTCGGCGATCGCATCACGCACGAGCACGCGGACAAGCGCTATGAGGATCACAACGAGAACGACAACCACACGTTCCTGTTCGTCGTCGATCGGCGCACGGTCATCGACGCCGGGGTTGGTGGCAATGAGGCGCGCTTCATCAACCACTGCTGCGATGGCAACTGTGAGTCGGTCATCGAGAAGGGGCGGGTCTACATCGAATGCATCCGAACGATCCAGCCCGGCGAGGAACTCGGCTACGACTACGAGATCGGTCGCGAGCCTGACGATCCGGCCAACGTCGACGAGATCTATGCCTGTCGTTGCGGCAGCCCCAAGTGCCGCGGCACGATGCTGTGGCCAGCCAAGCGCCCCCAGCAGCACAAAGCCAGGAAAAAGAAAAAGCTGCCAGCCAAGAAGGGCAAGTGAGCCGTCCCGCAGGCGCCAGCTCAGCGCACGCGAACGCGGAAACGCAGCGTGAATGCCGGATCGCCGCCGACGCCTGCCGGGCCGAGACTGCCGGTCGGCGCCACTCGCAGGCCGGTCACGGCGGCATCGAACCCTGCTGCATCCGGTAGCGGCAGGTAGTTGAACGGCGCGCCGCCGTCGGGTTGAGTCGAGTAGCTGACATGCGCCGGATAGCTGTAGCTGAGCCCGCTGACAGGCGTGCCGTCGATGAACTCGACCGGTGGTCCCGCAGTCGTCGCAACGAACAGTGAGGCATCGGGCGGCAGCCGATCCGCCAGCACCAGGCTGGCCGCATCGACACCGCCGGGACCCGCATTGGCGATGCGCAGCGAGTAACGGATGATGGCGCCGGGGATCCGCTTCGGATTGACGGTGCCGTTGAAGGGATCACTGAGTACCTCGGACCGCTTCTGCACATTGAGCTGCGGCTGCGCCAGCGCAACCGGCATCGGCCCCACTCCAATGTCGGTGACCAGTCCCTCGGTGCCCTCGATGCCGGTGACCCGAATCGACCAGCCGCCAACCGGTGCGCTGGCGGGAATCACATAGGTGATCTCATAGATCCGCGTCGCCGCACCGTCGTCGGCGACGATTGCCATGGACTGCCCGGCCAGACGCGCGGCGCCCGCCGAGTCCAGCAGATCGAGCGTCGCGCCGCTGATGTCGAAGCTGCCGAAAGGATCGCTGATCACGGCACGCAGGTGGACCGTGCTGCCCGGCGCGAAGCTTGCTGGGCTGGTCGTTGCGGGATAGGCGGCAACGAAGGCCTGCACGCTGTCGACGTTGATGACGGTATTGCTGGTCAGTTCGACGCGTGAGTTGTTGCCGGCGCCGATGCCGTTCGAGTGCACGCGGGTGAACGAGGTCGAGGCGGACGGCGAAGTCTGCGCAACGGTCAGCGTCAATGCCGAGCCGGCCGGGAAACTTCTGACGACACTGTTCGGCAGGGTGAAGACGAAACGCGAAGGCGTGCCGCTCGACGGCGGCGTGATCGTCTGCGAAGCACTGGTCGAGAAGCCCGTCGCCGTATTCGCGAGCGTCACGACGACGCTGCGGCTGGCGCCGCCGCCGCCGGAGCGCGTCAGCCACAGCCGCACCGCGATATCCTGTGCCGGAATCGCGATCGCCTGCTGCAGATTTGGCGTCAGGTCCCAGCTGCGGCTGCCGCTGCCCGGCACGCCTTCGTTGGTTTCGCTCGGGCTGGGCGGATTGCGCGACAGCTGCAGAGCGTTCGGTCCGCCGACCCGACGCAGATACAGCGGCTTGCTGCCGCTGCCCGGAATGCGCGAAGGCGAGACGATCAACGTCGGCGCTGCCGGGGCCGCGCCCGGCCCGTTCGGCTGGCTGATGCTCGCGGTGTTGTCGATCGGTGTGCCCGGACCCGCAGCCGGTGGAATGCGGACATCGAAGCTGATTGTCGCCGAGCTGTTGGCCGGCACGGTGATGCCCGTGATGCTCAGCAGACCGTTGCCGTTGGCACCGCCGGTGGCTGTGGAAGCATTGATGGATCCAGGCGGAACGGCGACGACACTGAAGTTCGTGACATTCGCAGGGACGTCGTCGAGCACGCTGGCGCCGGTCGCAGCGGCACCACCGGATTCGGTCAGCGTGATCGTGTAGCGCAGCACATCGCCCGGATCGGGCTCGCCGCCATTGAGATCCACGACGACCTTCGTTGAAATCGAAAGGTCAGGTCGCAGCACCGCTGTCGTGATGCTTGCCGTGTCGTTGGTGTTGTCGTCGTCGAGGCTCGCGCTGCTGACCGTCGCGGTATTCGTCACGCTCGGGTAGGCTGCAGGCCCGATGCGCACATTGAGCGTCAGGTCGGGCAGGCTCTGGCCGGGGTCCAGCACCGGCGGATGCAGGCAGCTTACGGTCTGGTCGACGGCCGAGCAGCCCCAGCCGGCGCCGCTGGCCGACTGGTACGTCAGCCCCGCGGGCAGTGTGTCGACGACCTGAATGAGGTTGTCTTCGCGTTCATTCGCGGACCCGATCAGGTTGCTGACCCGCAAGCTGTAACTCGCCGTGCCGCCGACGATAAACGGTCCGTTGGCGGTTTTGGTCAGCGTCAGGTCAACGCGCGGCTCGCTGGTCACGCTGACAATCTGCGCGGCCAGCAGCACCAGATCGCCGCCGGCTGAATAGACGCTGGTCGCGAAATCCTGGCCCGACGTGAGGCGGCTCGAGACGTCGTAGACGTCGACGTCCGCGCCGTAGCTGGTCACGACGCCTTGCGGGTTGATCGTGCCGTCATACTGCTGCACGACCGGATCGCTGCCGGCAGGCACGAGACCGTCGTCGAGCACGCCACCGTTGAAGCTCAGGCTCTCGCTGAAGCCACTCAGCGGAGCCGAGTTGCCGGGATCGCCCTCCCACGTCACAACGCCCACCCGGCCATCGATGTTGGCTGCCGGAATCCGGAAGCCATCGGAGCGCAGTGTCAGCGCACTGCCGCGAAACAACTGCAAACCATCGAACAGGTTGATCGCACGCAGCCGCTCGCCGCTTCCCTGGTAGATCACGATCAGCGCCCAGCCACCCGTCACGGCGGCCACGGCGCAGTGCGGTGCACCGGTATTGATGGTCAGTCCGCCGAACGTATAGCTGCCATTACCGGTGATGCGGCTGGTGACATCCGCGACCGCACCGAAGAATGGCAGCAGCGTGCCGGCATTGTCGTAGGCCGCTGTGAAGGTTCGCGCCGCCGTGACGGTACTGCCATTCAAGGTCACGCTGCTGTCGATCTGGGTCGCACCGCCACTGATCGTGCTGGACGCGCCCCAGTAGAGGTAGGCGGCCCGAATGGTTCGCCCCACCGGAATTCCGCTCAGTGTCTGAGTGCTGGTCGCGCCCACGGCGCAGGCATTGCCCGTGTTAGGCTGCGTCCGCAACGATCCACCGGTCGCGACGAAGTCGATGTTGCCCGTCAGGCGCGCGGCCCGAGTGATCGGTGTCTGCTGCGATTGGGCAAGCGCCGTCAACGGCTCGACGGCCAACCACAGCAGCAACAGGAATAGCAGCGTGCGCTTCACGGCCGTGCAATCTAGCCGCGGCTCGGGCGGACCCCGAGTGCTTCCTTCACAGATTGAACTTATGGCTGCGGATTCGAGAACTGAGTCACAGGTTTCGTTGCTGGTCGCAATGGCGCGCAACCGGGTCATCGGCCGCGCCAATGCGCTGCCCTGGCACTTGCCCGACGACCTGCAGCGCTTCAAGTCGCTGACGCTCGGCAAACCGATCGTGATGGGGCGACGGACGTTCGAGTCGATCGGCCGGCCGCTGCCGGGCCGCGTCAATATCGTGCTGACGCGCTCGGCTGACCCGCTGCCGGCAACGGTTCGATCCGCTGCGAGCTGGTCCGATGTGCAAGGGATCGCGGAGGGTGCGCCCGAGATCTGTGTCATCGGCGGTGCGCAGGTCTATGCAGAATCGCTGCCGTTCGCCGCGCGCATCCACCTGACCGAAGTGCATGCTGATATCGACGGGGACACCTGGTTTCCACCGCTCGAGGCGGCAATCTGGTCAGAAATACAGCGAATCGAGCATGCCGCAGACGAGCGGCACGCGCATGCAATGTCGTTCGTCACTCTCGAGCGGCTGCGGGCGCCGCAGGAATCAGTGGCAGCAGCCGGGTGATTTCCTCGTCGTAGCCGGCGAGTGGGTCCTCAAACGCTGCGTCGCCGGCGCGCAGTCCGGCGAGATCCATCCGCTGCAGCAGCGTTTGCTGGATTGCGCCGCGACGTTCTGCCTCGGCATAAGGAATCCCGGCGTGGAACATCACCATCGCATAGCGGGGGATGAATCGGTCCGGGTAGCGTCGCTCGAGTGCCAGCGCCAGCTGCCGCTGCCGCTGGAAAGCCGGCTCAAGCACCGACTCGCGCATCTCGGCGTAGTTCTCGAGCGCCATGCGCGCAATCGCCTCCGTGTTTGGCCGGCGCTGCTGTTCGAAACTGGCAAACGCTTCCGACCAGCCAAGCCCGCTGTCGAGCAGATCGACCAGCGCAAGGCAGTCCTCGAACGCGCAGTTCATGCCCTGTCCATGGAACGGGACAATCGCATGCGCGGCATCACCGAGCAGCAGCAGTTGGCCACCGAAAGCCTGGCCACCGAAAGCCCACGGCCTGCAGTGCACGGTCCCGAGGAGGCCCTGCGGATTGGCGGCGAAATCGGCGGCGAGGTTTGGCATCAGTTGCCGGGCGCCTGGGAACTGGCGCTCGAAGAACGGCAACAGCTGTGTCGGGTCTGTCAGGGTTTCGAAGCTGTCGCGGCCACGCCTGGCGAGGAACAGCGTTACGGTGAAGCTCTGATCCGGATTCGGCAGCGCGATCAGCATGCAGCCGTCGCCAGGCCAGATGTGCAGCGCATGGCGGTCGAGCTGGCGTCCCTCCGCGGCCGGTATCTGCAGTTCCTTGTAATCGTGATCGAGTAGTTCTTCGCGCTGACTGATCTCGCCAAGCGCCGCGAGGCTTGCGCGCACCGCAGAGCCCGCGCCGTCGGTGGCGATCGTCGGCGCGAGCGCGAGGTCATAGGCTTCGTTAGAGTTCAGGTCACGCATCTGCAGCGTGCCGTAGGCGGTGCGCACGCCGAGGCAAGCCTGCCCGAAGCGCAGCTCGACCGCCGGTTGCTGTTGCAGCTGCTCGAGCAGCGCGACATTCAGGGCGGCGCGGCCCACCGAGTGGATCACCTCGTTCTCGGTCTGTCCGTAGGGCTGCAGGGATGATGCACCATCGATGTCATGCACCATCCGGCCGCGCATCGGGATCAACAGGTCGGCGATCCGGTCCATGAGTCCGGCGCGGCGCAGTGCGGCGATGCCGCGTTCCGCGAGCGCCAGATTGATCGATCTGCCGCTGTCACCGCGCGAGTCGCGCGGATCCGGGCGCTTTTCCAGTACGCGTACACGATAGCCGCGCTGTGCGAGCAGCAGCGCCAGCAGCGCGCCGGCGAGCCCCGCGCCGACGATCGTGACGACGTTTCCTGGCAGCGGTCGCGTCATCCGGTGAGTTGGCGCTGCGCCATGGCGAGGCGATCGACTGCGTGCCAGACGTCTTCAAAGCCGTTGTAGAGCGGCACCGGTGCGAACCGCAGCACATCGCCGCGCAGATCGCAGACCACGCCAAGTTGCGAGACCCGCTCGAACAGCTTCGATGCCTGCACCGCCATGCGCGGCCTGACCGACAGCTGGCAGCCGCGCTCGGCAGCTACTGGCGACGTGACGATGGCAACACTCCCGGCCAGCCGTTGCTGCAGCAGGAATTCGAGATATCCCGTCAAGGCGATGGACTTGCGGCGCAGCGCCGGGACGCCGGCCTTCTCGAACAGTTCAAGCGAAGCCAGCAGCGGCGCAGCGGAAAAAATCGGCGGATTGCTGACTGCGAAGCCCGCCGCGCCGTCTGCGGGAATGAAGCCAGGCCGCATCTCAAAGCGGCTGGATGCTTCATGGCCCCACCAGCCGGCAAGTCTCGGGCGCTGACGATCACGGCTGTGCCGCTCGTGGATGTAAGCGCCGCCGATCGCGCCGGGGCCGCCGTTCAGATACTTGTAGCTGCACCAGACGGCAAAGTCCGCGTCATCGCCCGGCAGATCGAGTGCGAGATTGCCGATGGCATGCGCGTGATCGAAACCGGCCAGCGCGCCGACCGCGTGTGCGGCCCGCGCGATGCGTCGGCAGTCAAAGGCCTGGCCGCTGTAGTACTGCACCCCCGGCCACAGCACCAGCGCCAGCGAATCACCGGCCGCCGCGATTGCCGCTTCGATCTGATCGATCCCGAGCGGTTCGTCGCCCTGGCCAAGCTCGATCAGCTCGGCTTCGGGGTCGAAGCCATGCCAGGCGATCTGCGCAGCGACTGCATGCCGGTCCGACGAGAAGGCGCCGCGCTCGATCAGCACGCGGCTGCGCTGGCCATGAGGTCGATAGAAACTTGCCAGCAGCAGGTGCAGGTTGACGGTCAGCGAGTTCATCGCGACGAGTTGCCGTGCCGTGGCACCCGTCAGCGGTTCGAGCGCGGTCGCGAGTCGATCGGCGTAGTCGATCCAGGGCCGCCGCGCGGCAAGGTGTCCGGCGACGCCGAGCGCCCGCCAGTCCGCAAGCTCTTCATTGACGCGTGCCGCTGCGTCAAGCGGGGCGAGACCGAGCGAGTGTCCGCACAGATAGATCGACTCTGGCTGCGGCGCGCGCGGCACGGCAAATTCGGCACGAAAACCGCGCAGCGGATCAGCGGCA
Organism: Steroidobacterales bacterium; assembly: GCA_038210215.1. Classification (GTDB taxonomy): domain Bacteria; phylum Pseudomonadota; class Gammaproteobacteria; order Steroidobacterales; family Steroidobacteraceae; genus UBA964. The sequence goes on along the minus strand of JBBQWY010000001.1, from coordinate 67,655 downwards.
TCGGCGCCGCGTGCAAAGTCCAGCGTGGCTTCGAACTGCACCGCTTCAGTCCAGGACCCGAAACAGCAACGGCGCGCTGATCATTGCGTCGCCCGCCAACGGCGCCACGCCCAGCTGCAACAGATAGCCGCCGTCCGCCACGTCGTCCGGAATGAACGCCAGTTCGGTGATCGTGCAGTCGCCGCGGCTGGCATCGTCGGCCTCCTGGCTCGCTGCGGGCAGTCCGAAAAATACCCGATGGGCGGTGAGCCGTCCGTCGTCACGGGTCCGATCCACCGACGGCAGATCGACGACCCAGTGCGCAATGCCGCGCTTGACGATCCAGTTCGCTGCCTCGACCGAGAAGTACGGCGGCACGCCCTGTGAATAGTCCCGCTGTCGCTTGGCGGCATCGTTGGGCAGCGTTCGCACCACCAGCGCCTCGACCCAGGGTTCATCGCTGTCATGAAAGCCGATTGCCGCTGTCGCCTCGCGCAAGGCTTGCGCGGTGATCAGTTGATCGTCCCGCTGCGGGACAGGATCAGAGGTTTCGACGGTCTGCGCCGCGACGGTCGGCGTGACCGACACGACCAGCGCCTGCAGAAAGCCGCGCGGCGCGATCGTGGCGACATCCAGTGGATCACGCGTCAGGTGGCCCACGCATTCGGTATGCGTGCCATCACAGTGGGGGGTCAGTGTGATCACCGAGGCGTTGCAGCTCGCCCCGGTGGCAACACGGCCGCTGAAGCCATCAATCTGCAAGGGCAGGGCGCGCGGCGGCGGCGCGCTGAAGTGGCGGACGCCGTGGCCATCGAAACGCGGCGGCAACGCCAGGCTCACCGGCGCGCGCAAGCCGATCGGGGCTTTGATCCGCGACTGGCCGCTCATTCTGGTGCTTCCATGATGCGCCCGCACTCGCCACAGGTCCGCCGCGCAACCGAACTGAAGAAGCGCTCGAAGATGCCGGCAAACTGCGTTTCGATGTTGGTCAACTGCAACTGCTCTTCGTAGAGCAACGCGTCGCAGCCTTCGCAGTACCACTGAAAGCCGTCCAGCTCGCCGACCCGCCGCTCGCGCTCGATCACGAGTCCGATCGTGTTGGCATGCCGTTGCGGTGAGTGCGGTATGTTCGGCGGCAACAGCATGACGTCACCGGCGCGGATTGGCACATCGATCCGGCGGCCGTCCTGCATGGTCTGCAGCAGCATGTCACCTTCGAGCTGATAGAAGAATTCCTCGGCTGGATCGACGTGGAAGTCCTTGCGGGCATTTGGCCCGCCCACCACCATGATGATGAACTCGCCGTCGCGGAAGATTCGCTTGTTGGCGACAGGTGGCTTCAGCTCAGCGCGGTGCTGGTCGATCCACTGCATCAGGTTGAAAGGCTGCAGACTGCGCATTCCGGCCACTTCTCAGGCGTTCGATTCGCGTATGTTACGCAAATGCTCGCGTTGGAGGTGCCTGTGGCACAGCTGAAACTTCGCCGCCGAAACGGCTTCTCTGGTCCATTCTCTGGCCCGCTTGTGGTGTCTGTCCTTGCGCTGCTGGTGCTCAGCGGCTGCAGCAGCCTGCCGAAGCTCAGCTGGCCCTTTGGAAAGAAAAGCACACCGCCGCCGCAACCCGTCGTGGAGCTGTCATTCGAGGCGGCCGCCTATCCGCAATACTGGAAACGCAACACGCTGGTGCTCGATCTGCAGTCCGCGCCGAGCTCTGGGAGCTCGACTTTCAGTCCCGCGACGCCGGCCGGATGGCCGGTGCGTCTGGCGCTGCGGGTTCGTCCGGGCGCGTTCGCGGCGCTCGAAGTGCAGGGTGACGCGCGGTCGGTGCTGCCGGTCAGCGCTGCCGCAACGGGGCCGATCGATCTTGAGCTGGATCCGGCGATCTATCAGCGCACGACGCCATCGATCACGGTACGCTGGGGCGCGATCGCCGCAACGCCCTGAGGGCGAGCCATGCTAGCCGGGTCGCAGGTGGCCTGAGCAAGCCACCTGCGTCACGCGTCCGTGGTCGAGATCGACGGCCGTCAGCGCGCCGCCCCAGACACAGCCGGTGTCGAGTGCCAGCAGGTCCGGGCGCTGCAGCAGCCCCAGCGTCGACCAGTGGCCGAACACGATGCGAGTACCTTGGCTCGCGCGTGGCTCGATGTCGAACCAGGGCATGAACGGTGCGGTGGTCGCGGCCGGCGCATCCTTGAGCTGCAGATTCACGACACCGTCGGGTGTGCAGTAGCGCAGCCGCGTCAGCACGTTGACGATAAATCGGTGGCGCTCAGCTCCATTCAGATCGTCGCTCCAGCAGTCGGGCTTGTTGCCGTACATGGCTGCGAACAGCGGCTCGGGTCGCTCGCGTAGCTCCTGCTCGGCTTCGGCGGCCAGCCGCAGCGCCTGCTCGATCGTCCACTGGGGGACGAGTCCGGCATGAAGCAGCAGTTCATCGCCGTCCGTAATCCGGTGCGCGAGCGGGCGATGCCGCAGCCATTCGAGCAGCTCCTCCCGGTCCGGTGCCTGCAGCACGTCGTCGAAGCTGTCGCCGCTGCGCGTTCGGCCGCCGTAGCCGCGGGCGAGCAGATGCAGGTCGTGATTGCCGAGCACGCTGACGGCGTTGTCGCCGAGCGCGCGGATGAACTGCAGCACCTTTAGCGACTGCGGTCCGCGATTCACCAGATCGCCGACCAGATAAAGCCGGTCGCGGTCGGTTGAGAATTTCAGCTTGCGCAGCAGTGCGCGCAGTTCGTCATGGCAGCCTTGCAGGTCGCCGATCGCATAGCGGGCCATGCGAGCGGGGTGGCTAGTTCAGCACGCCGGGAATCGCCAGTCGGAACGGGCGGATCGGGGCATCGAACTGCATGCCGTCATCGCGGCGCATCTGGTAACTGCCGTGCATGGATCCCACCGGCGTCTCGAGCACCGCGCCGCTGCTGTAGCGAAAGCCCTGCCCGGGCTTCAGGTACGGCTGCTCGCCAACGACGCCGTCGCCGCGAACTTCCTGGACCTTGCCGTTCGCGTCAGTGATCAACCAGTGCCGCGTCACCAGCCGCGCAGGCGTCGAGCCCTGGTTGCGGATCGTGATCGTGTACGCAAACACGTAGCGGTTCTCCCGCGGTTCGGACTGCTCTGCGAGATAAGCGGTCTCGACGTCGATCGCAATGGGCTGTTCGTTTTCGCTCAAGAGGGGTCGCTCACGAACTGTCTCGCGGCAGGCGCACGGCCAGTACATCGCAGGGCGCGCTGTGCAGCACGGTGTCCTCGGTCAGGTTCACGAGGATCGACATGCCGTGCCGCTCGCGGCAGCCGAGCATGATCAGATCGACGCCATGCTCGCGCGCCACGCGGATGACTTCGGACTTCACGCTACCGGTCTCGACCCAGTACTGACCGCCCGGCAGCTGCAATTGCGCGACGATATCACCAAGGCGCTGCCGCGCACGCTCGAGCAGCTCCTCCTCGATCTGGACCGCTGGCATCAGCGTCTCGCCCATCGGTTCGACCGGCACGAACTCGAGCACATGCAGCGCATCGACCTGCGAGCCGAACGCTTTGGCCACTGCCGCAGCCTGGCGACCGACGGTCAGCGCGCGTTCGTCGAGATCGACGACCAGAAGGATCTTCTTGTAGGGGCCCATGGTACCGAAACTAGCTGTTGGTCACGGTACGCGCAAGCGCGCCAAACTGCGCCGGGCTCAGGGTCTCCGGTCGCGCCGAAGGGTCGATGCCGCAAAGCTCGAAACCGGCGGGTTCGACCAGCCCCCGCAGTGCGTTGCGAAGTGTTTTTCGGCGCGCTGAAAAGGCCGTGGACACCAGCCGGGCAAACGCTGCCGGGATGTCGAAGGCCGGCGTCTGCCGCATCCGCAGGCGCGCCACGGCGGACCAGACCCTGGGGGCGGGGCGGAAGGCGCCCGGCCCGACTTCGAACAGCTTTTCGACTTCGACCCAGGGCGCGAGCATGACCGTCAGGCGACCGTACTCGCTGGTGCCCGGATCAGCGCTCATGCGGTCGATGACTTCCCGCTGCAGCATGATGTGCAAATCATCGATTGCCTGCGGCTGGGCGATCAGGTGAAACAGCAGGGGCGTCGAGACGTTGTACGGCAGGTTGCCGATCACGCGCAGCCGTGCGTTGCGCTCGGTGCTGAGCGCCGCAAAGTCGAATCGCAGCGCGTCGGCCACATGCAGCTGCAGCGCCGGCCGATGTCCATGCTGCACGCGCAGTGCCGCAGCCAGATCGCGGTCGATCTCGATCGCATCGAGGCTGCCGCCTTGCAGTGATCCAGCGGATTCGAGCGCTTCAAGCAGCGCGGCGGTCAGTGCGCCGCGGCCGGGCCCGATCTCGACGATCGCCTGGCCGGGTTCGGCGGCGATGGCATCGAGAATGCTGCGGACCACGGCGGGATCGTGCAGGAAGTGCTGAGCGAATCGCTTGCGTGCAAACACCATGGCTCAGCGACGGCGAGCGGCGAGTTCGATGGCAAGTTCGATCGCTGCATTCAGGCTGCCGGTGTCGGCGCGCCCGGTGCCGGCCAGATCGAGCGCTGTGCCGTGATCGACCGAGGTGCGAATAATGGGCAGTCCGAGCGTCACGTTGACCGCCTGGCCGAAGCCTGCGTGCTTGACTACGGGCAGGCCCTGGTCGTGATACATCGCGAGCACCGCATCGCAGCTGGCAAGCTCCCGCGGCACGAACGCGGTGTCGGCCGGGATCGGGCCGCGTGCGTCGATCCCCGCAGCCCGTGCCCGCGCGATGGCAGGCTGGATCGTCTGCTGTTCCTCCGTGCCGAGATGCCCGCCTTCGCCGGCATGCGGGTTCAGCCCGCAGACCGCAATGCGCGGTTGCTGCAGTCCCCACAGATCCCGCAAGCCGCGATCGAGCGTGGCGAGCACGGCATCGAGCCGCGCACCATCGAGGGCGTCGCTGACTTCGCGGAGCGGCAAGTGAGTGGTCGCCAGCGCGACCCGCAAGCTTCCCGCAACCAGCAGCATGACCGGCACAGCCGTGCCGCAGGCCGCTGCGAAGTACTCGGTATGGCCGGCGAACGCGATGCCGGCATCATTGATGATCGACTTCTGCACCGGCGCCGTGACGAGGGCCGCGAATTCGCCGCTCTGTGCCCCGGCCAGGGCCCGATCCAGTGTCGCCAGCACATAGCGCGCGTTGCGGGGATCGAGCCGCGCGACCTCGGCCGGTGCGCGCAGCGGCTCATGCAGCACCCGCAGCACGCCCGGCACGCTCGGCTGCGGCGCGGAGTCAGTGCGATAGGGTTCGAGACGCAGCGACAAGCCCAGCTGGGTCGCGCGCTCAGCCAGCAGCTTGGCATCGCCAATGCAGACGAGTTCGACATCGAAGCCACGCTGGGAGGCGAGTTGCAGGCACAGTTCGGGGCCGATGCCGGCGGGTTCACCGGCCGTCAGCGCGATGCGCGGAATCACCACGGGCCGGCGGTCAGCTCTTCGTTTCGACGTAGGCTTCGTCGCGCAGGCGGCGCAGCCACAGCTCGGTCTCTTCGTCGGCCTTGCTCTCGCGCAGCTGCGCGAAGGCGCGCTGGCGTCGCAGTTCGTCGGTGTTGTCGAACTCGCGCCGGCCCAGCAGCTGGATCAGGTGCCAGCCGAACTGGGTGCGAACGGGTTCGCTGATCTGTCCTTCGGCCAGCGTCGCCAGCGTCGCTTCAAACTCCGGCACGAAGCTGCCCGGCCCTGTCCAGCCCAGATCACCGCCGTCCGTCGCTGAGCCCGGGTCTTCGGACAAGGTCTTGGCGAGGCCCGCGAAATCCTCGCCCTTGAGGATCCGCTCACGCAGCATCACGAGGCGCTGGCGGACCGTGGCGTCGTCCTGGATCTCGGTCGGCTTCAACAGGATATGCCGCGCGTTGACCTGTTCGATCACGGTCGGTTGATCCGCACCGCGGACCTCGTTGAGTCGAACGAGGTGATAACCGGAAGGCGTGCGCAGCGGTTCGCTGACTTCACCGGGTTTCAGTTTGACGACCAGATCGGCGAGCACGGTCGGAATTTCCGGTCCGCGCCGCCAGCCGAGCGCGCCGCCTTCGAGTGCGGTCTGGCTGTTCGAGTACGCCACCGCCAGCCGCGAGAAATCCTCGCCGGCTTCTGCGCGGCGATATACGTCTGCTGCGCGCGCCGAGGCGGCATCGAGCTGCTGCGGCGTCGCATCCTGCGGCACCGCGACGAGGATGTGCGACAGGTTGTACTCATTGAGCTCGGACGGGCGCGACTTCAGCCTCTCCAGGAACTGATCCAGTTCGCGCGGACTGACGCTGATCCGCTGGATCACGTCGCGTTGGCGCAGCAGCTGCAAGGTCAGCTCCTTGCGCAGGCCGTCCCGGTAGGTGGCGTAGTCGATGCCCTGCTGGGCGAGCACCTCTGGAAGTTGCGCCAGTGGGATCTCGTTGCGCTGCGCGACATCGCCGAGCGCGGCGTTGAGGTTCTCGTCGGTGATCCGGATGCCGGCGCGTTTGGCGCGCTGCAGCTGGATCTCCTGCAGGATCAGCCGCTCCAGAATCTGCTGCCGCAGCACATTCTGCGGCGGCAGCTCAAGGCCCTGCTGGCGCAGTCGCTCGGCGATCACGACAATCTGTTCTTCGAGGTCGCTCTGCAGCACGACGCCCTCGTTGACGACCGCGACGACGCGATCGAGCAACTCGCCGGTGCTGGCGAGCTCGCGGGTCTGCGCCGAGAGCGATGCGGGCAGTGCGTGCAGGGCGAGCAGCAAGGCGGCAGCGGCCAGCCGGGGCGCGGTAACGATCATGGCGGATGCTCGCTTTTTCAATATTTTCATGGGCTTATCTGGGGTCCGGAGTATCCACGAATCGCCCGCTCGAGGAAAGCGTCAGCCGGTACTCCGACACTGGCGAGTCCGTTGAGTTCAAGCTGCAGGTAGATGCCGGTATCCTTTTCACCGGTACGGCTTGACACAAACCGCCGCGCCACGGCGCGCAGCCGCCAGCAGCACGCTTTGTATTCGAAGCCCGCGAACCGCTCCAGCGCCGAGTTGTCCTGCAGGTCATAGACGACGCGCGCAAACGCATTCCAGCGATCGCCAATGGGCCAGGCGCCGGACAGCTCCGCTTGCTCGAGGCGATTGCGCTGCAGTCGGTAGGCGAGATTGACGACCCGATCCGCAGCCGGTCGGTACTGCATGCGCACCTGCGCGCGCTCCGAGCGACTCTGTTCGGGATCCCACTGCATGCCAAGATCCAGGCTCCAGTCCTGATAGGCGTTCAATGACAGCTGCGCGACCAGATCCGAACGGGGGGTGGTGCGGGGTGCCTCGCCGGGCAGGCTCACTCGCGGCTGGTCGAAGTAGTACGTTTGACCGAGCGTTGCCGCCAGAAACTGCTGCTGCGTCGCGCTGCGGAACAGACGGGACGTGACGCCGACGCTGACCTGGTTCGCGTCCGAGACTCGATCGGCGCCGACATAGCGGTTGGTGCGAAACAGCTGCACGAAGCTGAAGTCGGGCACGGCGGTGTCGAACACTGGCAGCTCGGTCTGGTCGCGAAACGGCGTGTACAGATACAGCAACCGTGGTTCAAGTGTGACGCGCCTTTGCCCGCGCGATCCGGCCATTCGCTCAAAGAACAGTCCACCATCGATGGCGGCGAACGGCATCGAGCGGTTCGGTGATGTCTCATCTCCGGGTGCGGTTTCGTCGAGATCGTACTGGGTGTAGCGAAACCCGGCCGAGGGCCGCAGAAAGTATCCGGCGCCTGAAAAGTCGAGTCCGGCCCGCGGCGCCGCGTCGACGCGCCAGCCCCTTACCCCGACGTCACGCCGGAAATTGACGAGCTCGCCGTCGAAGCCAAACGACAGCCGGCCGAGTGGACCAAAATTCCAGCGGCCGCTCGCGAGCAGCCGCGGTGTACGGGCGTAAGGCCGTTCGTCGTCCGGCAGATCGCGATCGATCGTCTGGTACTGCTGGAACTGGCCGCTCAGGCGCCAGTTTTCATCGCGATACGACAGTTCCGCGAGGCGCTCCAGAAACGCGACGCTGGTGCCCTCGGGCCCTTGCGCGAAATCCTCGAAGTACTCCGAATCGCTGACGTCCTCGGCATCGAAGCGGGCGCGCCAGCCGCGCGGCAGATCGATCCGATGCTGCAGGCGAACGCGGGTACGATCGTCATCGCCACTGCTGACCGCGTCATCGCCCGGCAGCACGTTGAACGTCAACAGGCTCCGTTGGCGCGGCGTGAGCCACCGCACCTCGCCGCCGAGATCAAGGCCGCGGCGCGTGTAGAACGTCGGCTCGAGCGTCAGGTCAAGATTCGGTCGCAGATTCCAGTACCAGGGCACACTGAGCTGGCCACCGCTACGGGTGCTGTGCCCGATGCTCGGAAACAGGAAGCCGGTCTTGCGTTCGCTGCCGAGCGGAAACGACAGGTACGGCAGGTACAGGATCGGCACGCCCTTGAAGTTGATCTCGGCGCCGCGGGCGGTGCCGAGTCGCTGCTGCGTGTCGAGCTCGATGCTGCGGGCGCGGATCTGCCAGGCTGGATCGTCCGCCGGGCAGGTGCTGAAGGTGACGTCCTCGAGCGTGACCACGCCGTTGGTATCCAGCGACATCTCGCGCGCCGTGCCCCGTGCGGGCCGCGCCGGCAGTTCAAATTCGGCGCCTTCGAAGCGCGCACCGCTGTTCTGACCGTACTCGCCGCGTGCGCCGCGCGCACGCAGCACAGGATCGCGGTACGCGACATTGCCGTTGACGCGGAAGCGCTGGCTGGCTGCGTCGTAGGTCACCTGCTCGGCGCTGAGCTGTCGATCGCCTTGGCGCACTGTGACATTGCCGGACAGTTCGGCGTTGCCGTCCCTTCCGAGCGCGGCATCGTCGGCCTGGATCTCGATCTCGGAGCTCTGCTCCGCGACGCCGGGATTCACAGCTTCGTTCGGCGGAGGCCGTGTGGCCGCGGTGACCACGCTCGAGGGGGCCGGGCAGCGCTGCGCCGCAGGCTGATCGGCGGGCGACTGAGCTGGCGCGCGGCTGCCCAGCGTGGCGCACAGGATCAGCAGCGCGGTCGCTGCCAGACCGCGCGGATCACGAATTCTGGCAGGTCGACGCGGGGTCAGCATCAGGCGGGGGATTATAATGATCGCCCGCTGATCCGCCGACGGAATTGCATGACTGCTATCGATACGCGCCTCGAGCAGCTGACGGACTGGTTGCGGCTGACGCTCGGGCACACGGTCGCGCGCATCGAGGTCGCCTCGGCGGATGCCAGTTTTCGGCGCTACTTCCGGGTCTTTGCTGCCGACGGCGGCAGCACCATTGCCATGGACGCGCCACCCGCGCATGAAGACGTGGGTCCGTACCTGCGGATCACCAATCTGCTGCGCTCGACCGCAGTGCATGTGCCCCATGTGCATGCCGCGGATCTGGTACAGGGATTCGTGCTGCTGGAGGATCTCGGCCGCACGTCATACCTCGAGGGTCTGCAGGATCCGGACGCCGTTGAACGGCTGTACGGCGATGCGCTCGCGGCGCTGCTGCGGCTGCAGCTGCACGGCGCGGACGCGGCCATGGCCCTGCTGCCATACGATGCAGCAGTGCTCCAGCGCGAAATGCAGCTGATGCCGGAGTGGTTCTGCGATCGGCATCTGCAGCTGTCGCTGGGGTCCGCGGAGCGCGAACTGCTGGAGGAAACGTTCTCGCTGTTGACAGAAGCTGCCCTGCAGCAGCCCGTCGTGTTCGTACATCGTGATTACCACTCGCGCAACCTGATGGTGCTGGAGCAGAACAATCCCGGCGTCATTGATTTCCAGGACGCGCTGCGCGGCCCGCTGACCTATGACCTCGCATCCCTGTTGAAGGACTGCTACATCAGCTGGCCGCGCGAGCGCGTCGAAGCCTGGGTCGAGCAGTTCCGCGCCGAGCATGCGCGTGCCGGACAGTTCGTGGTGGGATCATCGCGCGATTTTCTGCGAGCGTTCGATTGGATCAGCGCGCAGCGGCATATCAAGGTGCTCGGCATTTTTGCTCGCCTGTGCCATCGCGACGGCAAGCACGGTTATCTGCATGATCTGCCGCTGACGCTTGCTTACCTGCGCGATACCGCGCGGCGCTATCCGGAGCTCCACACTTTCGGCGAGTGGCTGGAATCTCGGGTGGTGCCGCGCCTGCCCGCCGCCAACGCCGCTGCGCTCGCAGCTGCCCTCGCGGCCGACCAGACCACCGGAGACTCATGACGATGCGCGCGATGATTCTGGCCGCCGGACGCGGCGAGCGGATGCGACCGCTGACTGACGAGTTGCCCAAGCCCTTGCTTTGCGTTGGCGGCCGGCCGCTGATTCACTGGCACCTGCAGGCGCTGGCGCGCGCGGGCGTTCGCGATGTCGTCGTGAATCTGGCGTGGCAGGGTGCGCGACTGCGCGAGTCGCTTGGCGACGGCGCCGCGTGGGGATTGCGAATCCATTTCAGCGACGAAGGAGAACAGGCGCTCGAGACTGGCGGTGGAATCTTTCAAGCGTTGCCGCAGCTGGGCGATGCGCCATTCCTGGTGGTCAATGGTGACATCTGGACCGACCACGATTTTGCACGTCTGCCGGCATTGCCAGCGGACGCGACCGCCTCGCTGGTGCTTGTGCCGAATCCCCCGCAGCATCTGCAGGGCGACTTCACTCTGACTCCGGCGCCTGACGGTGACGGTCGTCTGATCACTGAGACAGCAGGCGCGGTCCGCCACACCTTTGCTGGCATCGGCATCTACCGACCTGGGTTCTTTGCCGGCTGTCAGGCCGGATCATTCGCGCTGCTGCCGCTGCTGCGGCGGGCCATCGCAGCGCGTGCGTTGCGGGGCACGCTGTACGACGGGGCCTGGTACGACATCGGGACGCCGGCGCGGCTGCGGGAACTCGACCAGCGGCTGGCGAGTGGTGGCATCGGCTGACGCGCGGCCGAACCGGCACGGTAGCGTACAATCGAGAGTTTTCGCCTCCCCGGAATCCATTTGGCCACTCTGAAAGATATCCCCGTCATCGTCGCCGAGCCTGCGGCCGCCAGCGGACAGAAGTACCGCACAGCGCAGGGTTTTTCCGCGATCAAGGATGGCGTCAAGGCGTCCGCCGCGCGCGGCGTGCCGGTACCGATCACCCGCAAGCCCGCATGGCTCAAGGCACCGCTCGGCAGCGGCGGTGGCTACGCCGCCGTGCGCCAGATCGTTCGCGAGCATCGGCTGGCAACCGTCTGCGAAGAGGCCAAGTGTCCGAACATCGGCGAGTGCTGGAATGCCGGCACAGCGACGATCATGCTGATGGGCGAGGTCTGCACCCGCGCCTGTCGTTTCTGTGCGGTCGATACCGGCAATCCGCGGGGCTGGCTCGATCACGACGAGCCCGACAACACCGCGCGCAGCGTCGAACTGATGAAGCTGCGCTATGTGGTGCTGACCTCGGTGAACCGCGACGACCTCGACGACGGTGGCGCCGCGCATTTTGCCGCGACGGTGCGCGCCATCAAGGCCCGCAATCCGGGCGTTGCGGTCGAGGCGCTGACGCCGGATTTCCAGGGCGTGCTGGCGGACGTCGAAACCGTGGTCGATTCCGGACTCGATGTATTTGCCCAGAACGTCGAAACCGTGCGGCGCCTGACCCATCCGGTGCGCGATCCCCGCGCCAGCTACGAGCAGACGCTGGCGGTGCTCGCACATGCGCGCCGGCATCGCCCCGTCGTGCTGACCAAGACCAGCCTGATGCTCGGTCTCGGTGAAACCGACGCCGAGATCGCCGCGACGATGGACGATCTGCGCGCCATCGGCGTCGATATCCTGACGCTCGGTCAGTACTTGCGGCCGACGGCAAACCATCTGCCGATTGCGCGTTTCGTGACGCCAGCCGAATTTGATCGGTATCGGGAGTGGGGTCTCGCACGCGGCTTTCGCGAATGTGTGTCGGGTCCGCTGGTTCGCTCGAGTTATCGCGCCGAACAGGCGCTGAACGGCAATAACGCGGGACTCGACAACAGCCGCCTGCAGCCGTCGCCCCTGACGGCGACCGTGGTGGCCGCCCCGCGCGTCGTCGAATGGCGCGGCCGCGCCGACTACGAGCCGATCTGGCGCGAGATGCAGCAGTTCACGGACTTGCGCACTGAATCGACGCCCGATCGCATCTGGATGCTGGAGCATCCACCGGTGTTCACGCTCGGCATGAACGCCAGTCGCGAGCATCTGCTGTCGCCGGGTGAGATACCGGTAGTCCCGATCGATCGTGGCGGCCAGGTCACCTATCACGGTCCCGGCCAGCTGATGATCTATCCGCTGCTGGACCTGCGACGCGCGAAGCTGGGCGTGCGCGAGCTGGTGACGGCGCTGGAACAAACCGTAGTCGACTACTGCGCTGCACACGCAATCGAGGCGGATACTCGCGCCGACGCCCCGGGTGTCTATGTTCGCGGTGCGAAACTTGCCAGTATCGGCATCCGCGTGCGCCGCGGGGCGAGTTATCATGGCCTCGCTCTGAACGTCGATATGGACCTCGAACCGTTCAGCCGCATCAATCCCTGCGGTTTCAAGGAACTCCCGATGACGCAGCTCGCGGATCTGGGCGTTGCCGCGTCCACCGCAAGCGTTGCCGCTGCAATCACGCCTCATCTGCTGCGTGCATTGAGATTGGAATAGAAGACGAAGGACCGACATGCACAGACCAGAAGACCTCGAAGCCGTACGTCAATTGCTGAGGCTGATTGGCGAGAATCCAGATCGCGAAGGGCTGCAGGAAACCCCGCAGCGGTTCCTGAAGGCTTGGGCCGATTACACGCGCGGCTACAACGAGAAGCCCGAGGACATTCTCAAGGTCTTCGAAGACGGTGCGCAGAAAGTCGACGAGATGGTCATCGTACGGGACGTGCCCGTGTACTCCCTCTGCGAGCATCATCTTGCGCCGTTTTTTGGTCGCGCATTTATCGGTTACGTCCCAGACCAGCGCATTGTCGGGCTATCGAAGATATCGCGGCTTGTCGAAGTGTTCGGCCGGCGCCTGCAGGTGCAGGAGCGCCTGACCAATCAGATCGCAGACGCGCTCTACAACAACCTGCAGCCGCTCGGTGTTGCCGTCGTGATCGAGTGCCGCCATATGTGCATGGAGTCGCGCGGCATTCGTCACGTGGGTGTATCGACCGTGACCTCTGCGCTGCGCGGCACGATCAAGGACAACCCCGATACCCGGCGCGAGTTCCTGTCGCTCATCGGCAAATAAACCGGTCGGCAAATAGCTGCCGCTACGCTCAGCTCCAGGTCAGCGGTTCGGTCAGCTTGCCGGGCAGCAGCTTCTCGCTCTGCGCGACGAAGTCCCTCGGCAACTGGTCGATCGTCCCTAGCTTGACCCCGTCAAGGCGCCACAGCATCGCACCCGGCTTGCCGCGCATCTTGAGCCAGGACTGCCATTCGGTCTGGCTGGTCCACGAGTAGTTGCTCGGAATCATCGTCTTGGTGTCGTCCGCCACATCGGCGACCCTGCAGGTCCAGCAGTCGAGCGTCATTTCGGTCTTGTGAAAGCCGGTGGCACTTTCCTTCCAGCGCGTGAAGGCATGACGATAGATCCAGGCCTGGTCACCGAAGAATTGCCAGTCGAGCAGCACCGGTCGGTTGAAGACGGTGCTTTCCATCGTGAAGCTGGCGCTGACCTGCGGGCCATTGGTGGTCATGACGCCGCCGCTGATACCGCCGCGAAAAGTCGGGACAGGTACAGTTTCGTCGGTGTACGGATTCCTGAACTCGCTGAGGTACTGCTGCGTCTCGGCGTCCTTGTAGAACATCCAGCTGCGCGAACGCTCCTCGATGGCGCCGTCGGCACGCTGGCGCGACATCCGCACCGAGCATCCCTCGGTTCGGTACAGCAGACGTCCGTACTCCGACAGTTCCGGTCCGTCGCCGGGAATCAGCCCGAATACCTGTCCGGTCGAAAATGAGTAGATCGTTCGGCCGGACAAATCGCCCTGCAGGCGACCAAGCGTGCGGACATTGAACGCCGGATCACGAATCGCCAGTGATTCGGCGATCGCAGCGGGCTCTTTCGCCGCAACCTTGCTGGCTGCGGCCGCTGCGGGCAGCGCGCCCGCTGCTGCGGCCATTGCAGTCAGCGACAGGGCATCGCGTCGCGAAATCGCAGCTTTCTCCGGCTTGCTCATCAGCACTGTCTCCTTGTCGAAGTGTTCCAATCGTCTGTAGAGTGCGAGTAGACCGCAGGATAAGCAAGATGCCGCGCACATCAGAGCAGATCAGTCGCCGCAGGATGCTGCAGCTGGCCGCGTCCGGCGTTGCAGCGAGCGGGCTTGCAACCGGTTCCGCTGCTGCCGGTACGGGCGTTGCTCGCGAGTTTGATCCACGTTCGCCGGCGGACAATCTTTACGGCCTGATCAAGATGATGGGCTCACTCGACCCGGAGCAGCTGACATGGCTTTGGGGAGTGGGGCAGGTGACTGCCGTGGTCGCCGGCAAGGCCGCGACGCCGCTGTTCGATGTGCAGGTGTGCCGCCTCAGTTATTACCGGCCGCTTCCCCGCGATGTCTATGAGCATCGCTTCTGGTCCTGCCTGTTTTTCGTTGCTGCAGAAGATGGATCTTTGCTGGAGCGATGGCGCAATCCTGTAACCGGCGCCACCGTGCAGCCCGGTCACTATCGGGGCGGCCCGCTCGAGGTGCTGTATCGCCCCGATGGAATCCGGACGCCCGAAAAACTGGACACCAACCCGCTGTCAGACGGCGGTCTCGATCCGTTCGTGATGCCGTGGCAGCGGCATGGCGATGAAGTCTGGTGTACGTTTGATTCGAACTTCGGGCTCGAGAACTACGATACCTATGTTTTTCGCGGCAGCTGGTTGGCGCTGGTCGATCCTGCTCGCTCAGATGTACCTACGAGCTATGCCTATTACGGTGCGAGTCGTTATTACCGCTGGCTCGGGATGACAGATCAGCCCGGCTACCTGCGCTGGCGGGTCTCCGGTGCCAAGGCGACGCGGCTCGACGACGTACCCACATCGATCATCGAATTGTCCGAGCAACGTTTTCCCGGTCTGATGCGCAATCCGCGCAGCTTCACCGAGCGAGCCGTAATCTACCGACCCGAAGGAACGGAGCCCAAATCTGATGCCGAATAGCATTCCGTCCGGTGATGCGACCGACCTCGGTCGGCGCCACGCGCTCGCTGCGCTCGCGGCGACGGCGTCCATTGCGACACTCGGACCGCTGGGCGGCAACGCAGCGGCGGCCGCAAAGACCCGCGCGCGCTTGCCCGAGACTCGTAGCGACGTGCTCGTCATCGGGGCCGGTCTGTCCGGACTGAATGCCGCGTTGAACCTGGAGGATCAGGGCCTCAGCGTGACAGTGCTCGAGGGTCGCGAGCGGATCGGCGGTCGCCTGTACACGCTGAACAATCTGCCCGGCAGTCCCGAAGGCGGCGGCAATGGCATCGGTTTCTCCTATGCGCGTTTTCTCGATCTCGCACAGCG
Organism: Steroidobacterales bacterium; assembly: GCA_038210215.1. GTDB lineage: Bacteria > Pseudomonadota > Gammaproteobacteria > Steroidobacterales > Steroidobacteraceae > UBA964. Next base: position 52,236 of record JBBQWY010000001.1, on the reverse strand, counting down.
ACTGGGGGTCGAGCTGGTGCCGGAGAGACTGCGCACGGAACCGCGCCAGAACAGTGCGCTGCATGTGCGCGGCCAGTTCATACCGCTGACCGACTGGGAAAACAGTGCGCTGAATCCGCATCCTGAGGCGCTACGAAAGCTCGGTCCATGGCAGATCATTTTCGGCTTCCTGAGCCAGAAGCTGCCGGAGATGGAGCTCGATCAATGGCAGTCGCCGCAGTTCGCCTCGCTCGATGTCTCCATTGCCAGTTACCTGCGTGATCAGGGTCTCAATGACGAGACGATTCGCCTCGCTGACAAGTTCAGCTCCTACGGGACGAACCTGCACCAGACGTCGCTGCTGCAGCTGTGTCATGTGTTTACGTTCGCGCGCAAATCAGCCTTGATCGGCCGGGGCCGCGGCGCGCTCAGCGTCAAGGGCGGCAACCAGCGGATGCCGGAAGCGATGGCGAATGCGGTGGCGGGCGATGTGCTGCTCGGGCGGCATGTTGCGGGAATCTCGATGGACGCGGACGGTGTCACGGCGCGCTGCGTCGACGGCAGCCTGCACAAGGCGCGTTTTGTTGTAGTGTCGCTGCCGTTCTCGGCGCTGCGGTTGGTCAGTGTCGATCCCTGGTTCCCGGGCGTGCAGGCCGAAGCCGTCGCGACGTTGCCGTACCATCATGCCTTCCAGGTGCATTTCGGGATCGAGAAGCCGTTCTGGGAGAAAGACGGACTGCCACCTTCGTTCTGGTCGGACGGTCCGATCGAGCGCTTCAACGCGCTCAACTACGGACCGAATGATTCGATCTCATCTTTCCTTCATTATTCGAACGGCGACTCCACCGAAGCTTACGATCGGATGCCGGCTGCCGACGCGGCGGTATTGATTCTCCGCGAGCTCGAACGCGTGCGGCCGGCTGCGAAAGGGGCCTTGCGTGTGCTGAAAGCGTTCTCCTGGCAGCAGACACCGTTCTCGGGCGGGGCGTACGCGTCCTGGGCTCCCGGGCAGATTCCGCGATTCGCGGAGGCGATGCGCAGGCCGCACGAGCGCCTGCATCTGTGTGGTGAGCACACGACTGTGCTGGCACGCGGCATGGAGGGCGCGCTGGAATCAGGCGAGCGCGCGGCGTTGGAGATACTACAGCGCGCCTGAGCCGATGCGCTGCTGGAGCGTTCCGAGACCATCGATGCCGCACTCGATATGGTCGCCGCGCTGTAGCGGGCCCACACCGGCTGGGGTGCCGGTGTAGATCAGATCTCCTGCGCGTAATGTGAAGTAGCCGGATAATTCCGCGATGATTTCGGGCACGCTCCAGATCAATTCATGCAGCTGACCCTGCTGGCGTAGCGCACCGTTGACGCTGAGCCAGATCCGACCCGCCGGCAGCTGGTCGGCGACGGCCCGGTGAATCGGCGCAATGCCGGCCGCATTGTCGAAGCCCTTGCTGGTGTCCCAGGGATGGCCGGCGTTCTTCGCCGCCTTCTGCAGGTCCCTGCGCGTGAAATCGTTGCCGACTGCATAGCCAAACACACAATCGAGCGCGTTCGAGGTCAGCAGATCTTTGCCGCCGCTGCTCAGTGCAATGACGAGCTCGACCTCGTGATGAAAGTCTGCGGTTCGGGACGGATAGGGGACGACAGCGCCCGATTCGATCAAAGCATCGGCAGGCTTCTGGAAGAAGAAGGGCGGCTCGCGGGTCGGGTCGCTGCCCATCTCGCGCGCATGCTCGGCGTAGTTGCGACCCACGCAGTAGATGCGATGCACCGGGAAGCGCGCGTCGGTGCCAGCTATGGACAGGCTGGGCCGCGGTCCGGGTTCGAAAGCATAGGAGCTCATTGCGGCAGTTCCTCGATTTCCATCGTCAACCCTGCCGGAGAGCGGATCGACAGCACACGAGCCCCGGTTTTTGGATCGCGAAACGGACCGGCAATCAACGCCGCGCCGCTCTGGTCCGACGCCAGCCGCACGACGACCTGATCGAAGCTGCGGGTGGGAAACGTCCAGCCCACGATGCCGCGATTCGCGAAGCCCGGTTCAATAGGGTTGACTCGACCCTGTTCAAGCATATCGAGCAGCACGATGTAGCCGGTGGTCGCACCCGCCGCGAACAGCTGCACGAAACGAAACTGTGTGCCGGCATCGAGACCGAGACCGCCGGCCGGGCCGGAGGTCGTCAGGACCACATCGCGGCGCGCTTCCCAACTGAGCACCTGCTGGTAGAAATCGATCTCGGCGGAGGCATTTGAGACGACGATGGCCGAATAGGCGGGGCCGCCTATGCCTGACGCACGGTCGATAGGTCCGACCGGCGCGAGGTCAAGTGGGCGGCCGACGACCAGTGCGTAGCTGTCCTCGGGACCGCGAAAGTGAATCTCGCCCGAGGTGTAGCTGCTGCCATCGGGTCGGGTCATGACGAGCGGCACGATGCCGGCGGTGGAGTCGATTCCCTGCGCCGTGAGGCGGGCCAGCGTGTCCTCGAGGTTCGCAACCGGAAAGCCGATCGACAGGCCGCCGTTGAGCCGCGATTCCATTGCTGGGCGGATGCGTTTGCCACCGTCCATGACAATGACACGCAAGGTGTATCCTCGGCCCTCGCCGGGATGATCGAAGCACAACTCCCGCCAGGTCGCCGCAGCTGGCAGGCTCCACAGCTGGCGCTGCAGTGCTGCGGTCGGCGCAGCGGGTTCGCGGTCGCTGATCAGCTGCATGTGCATCGCTTCGGTAAAGAAACGAATACAGCCCGCCGCATCGTCGGTGCGCAGCGTCGCACGACACAGCGGACCGCACAGCGACTGCGGAGCATCCGCTGTGGGCGCCATCGGATCAAACGGCAGATTCGTTGCGGTCATGAAGCCTCCGTAAGAATTTCAAGCGCCGCGCGCTCACCGGATTCAAACGCAGCTTCCATACCGCGCTGCATGATCGCCGTGTGCTCGCCGCAGAACTGGATTCGCGGCAGGCGATCGCGCAGGTGACGACCGTAGCGGGTGATCTGACCTGGCTGCCAGTACACCCAGTCACCAGCGCCGAAAGGATCGCGGGCGCACGACTGGATCGTCAGCGGTGCCAGTGCGCCGCGGGTCGCGGGTCGGATGCGCTCGGCGACGGCGCGTACGTACTCAAAGCAATCGGGGTCGGACATGAAATTGAACTTGCGTGCTTCCGCGCCGTTGATGAACGCGATCACTGATTGGATGCCGCCCGATCCATCTGCCTGCATCGGTCCGCGATCGAGTGGCGTGAAGCGCTCGATCCCGGTGTCGGTCCACATGCCTGCCGGAAGACCGTCCTTTTCCCAGTACCGGTGCAGCAGGCGCATATGCACCTGGATCGAAAGGCCGTAGTCGATTTCCCGCACGGCACTTGCGAGTGGCTCAGGCAGACCGGGAGAGAACGCGACATCGCGCAGACGGGGCAGCGGCATAGAGACTACTGCGAAGCGCGCCCGATATTCACTGTCGTCAGTGCAGCGGACGCGCACGCCATCGCTGTTCGACTCGATCCCGTAGACAGCCTTGCCGAGCATCACTGGGCGCTCGAGCGACGCCGCCATCGCTTCGGGCAGCCGCGAGTTGCCGCCTTTGACCTGCAGCGCTTCGGCGGCGCCGGGCGCGAGGTTGCCACGACTCGCATCGCCGACGTGATAGCGGCGCATCTCATGCAGCGCCGAGGTGTTGTCGAGCCGGTCGGTGTGAACCACCACGCCGGCCAGGCGGATGGTGGCCTCGCTGTGGCCGAGCTGCCTCAGGTAGTCGGTTGCCGGGATGTCCCAGCGCGCGAATTCATCGCTCAGCCAGGCATCAAGCGAGCGGCCCCGGAGCGGCGCGTCACGGTACATCAGCGTCTGCAACAGCCGATGCGGCAGGATGCTGCGATCGGCGTCCGACAGCGGGTTCTGCCGGCTCGCCTGCCAGTCGTCCTTCAGAATCGATTCGCCGCCGAGGTGATACATCCAGTCCGAAGGAGGGCCCAGCGACATCGGCGTATGCAATTCGAGTTCGAGCTTGCGGGCGCACTCGATCATCCGCGCGTAGCTCGCGCCGATGACTTCGCCACCGGCCTCCACGCCGCCCGGCACTTCCATCAGTGTGTAGACGCGGCCACCGACCCGCCTGCGACCCTCGACGACCTGCACGGTCAGGCCCTGTTCCTGCAGCAGCATCGCCGCATGCAGGCCCGCAAGCCCGGCACCGATCACGATCACATCGGTGGCCGGCGGTGCAGCCCGCGCCGCACGCGGCAGCACGCCCGCCGCGGCGCTCGCGCCCAAAGCCTGCAAGGTGGTTCGGCGGGAAATGGATCGGGTCATCGATGAACTCCCGTTCAATCCAACGCAATAGTATCTTCGCGACGGCCAACCTCGTCGACCTTGTTGCCAAGGAGCACCAGAATATGCCGTCGCGCGCCAGGATCATCGCAATCGCATTGCTTGCGCTTCAGGCAGCGGGCAATGCGGCTGCCGACAGACAGGATGATCCGAGCGCCCGCGACCTGGTGCGGCTGACGCAGTGGTTCGAAGGTCGCTTCGACAACCAGGAGCAGATCTGGTTTGAAACGGAAGGGCGCGCCGAGGTTGCCGAGCGCGACCGTCACGAACGCGTGCATGCCATTCACCGGCGCGTGGATCTGCCGGTGTTCGGCCCGCAGGTGTTTTACGTCGAGGAGTATCTGGACGATGACTCAGCCAAGGTCTTCCGCCAGCGGCTTGTGACCTTCGAATCCGCGCGCGGCGAGGGCGTGCGGATGAAGCTCTGGTTCTTCAAGGACGCCAAGGCTGTTCGTGGTGCTCACAATAACCCGGCGCTGCTCGCCAGGGTGACGCCGGATGACCTCACGCATCTGCCTGAGTGCGATGTGTACTGGCGTGCGGATGCCGATCAGTACTCCGGCAGCATGCGGCCGAAAGCCTGCGTGTTCGGCAACGGCGCTGAGCGGCGCTACTCGCAGCATGACCTGACCTTATCGCCAAGCAAGTACTGGCGGGTCGACCGGACTTTCTTTGTGGACGATGACCGCCTGGCTGTCGGCAATCCGTCGGGTGTGCCGCACCAGCTGAACCGCGCCAAGGCGTTCGACTGCACGGTGAACTTCTACGGAGAGAATTACCTGCGCGGACCGGGCCCCGACGACCAGCGCTTTGCGGGTCAGTTCCTGCACAGCCAGGGCGGTTCGTTGCAGCTGCAGCGGCGTGCAGACGGCAAGACCTACCTGCTGCGGCTGCGGGACAAGGAGTACCCGTACTACACCGAACGTTCCGACTTCATGTTCCTGTCGATCCGTGAAACGGGCGGCCCTTTCATTGCCTACTCCTTGCACGATCCGGACGCGCGCTTCATTGGTTTCAACCTCGGTTGGTCCAGCGTCAGCTGCGAACGACGTTGACGTTGTTTGGGTGCCACCCGAGTATTCACTTGCTTTGTGCGCATTTGTTGCGTAAGTACTAACACTATCGCGCAAGGCGACCAGAATAATATCGAGGGAGTACAGAATGTTCAGAACCACTCAGGCGCTGGCAGCGCTCACCATGGGCGTATTGGCCGCCGCCGCCGCCCACGGCCAGGGAACCGCGCCTGCTTCCGCCGCGAGCGACGATAAGCTCGCCGAAGTGGTCGTGACCGCGCGCGGTCGCGAGGAGAACCTGCAGGAAGTACCGCTGTCGATTGCGGTGTTCTCGGCTGACGACATTGCGGCGGGTGGAATCAGCGATCTGCGTGATCTGGCGAAGCTCGCGCCGAACCTCGTCGTCTATTCCGGTTCAGGTCGCGCGGACGCGACGGCTCTGGTTGTTCGCGGCCTCAGCCCCAGTACCTCGGACGAACGCTATCAGGGTCTGTCGACCTTTGTTGATGGACAGTATGTCTCTGGCCAGATCACTGGCCTGGATTTCGGCGATGTGGAGCGCGTCGAGGTCATTTACGGCCCGCAGGGTGTCAAGTTCGGACGCGCCACGTATTCCGGCGCAATCAACTACATCACGCGCACGCCTTCGAGCAATGAACTGCGGACGCGGATCCGTGCGGGTTACAGCCAGCACGGCTCGGGCAGCGATCCGAGCTACCGCATTGGCGGTGCAATCGAATTGCCGCTGCGTGAAGACCGCACCTGGTTGTCGCTGTTCGCCAGCCGTTCTACGGTCGGCTCGCGGATCGATGATGCACAGACTGGCGGGCCCGTCGGTGAAGAACGTACGACCAGTGTGGGCGGCACGCTGTTCTTCAAGCTGGGCGACGACACGTCGCTGAGACTGCGTTTCACCGAGGATCGTGACAATGACTCGGTGGGTCTGCTCTACACGGCTCAGCCGACCGACTGGGGTCCGAACGCGCCTGGCGAGATCACCTACCCCGGCACCACGACCATCATGGGTGTGCCGACACCGACGACGGGGCGCTGGATCCGGGGCGCGGTCCCAGATCCAATCCTGGGCCTCACCGGGCAGAACGTGAATCTGGTCGGCAGCATCGATCCACGCAACAACGATCCGGGCTATCCCAACTCGGGAGGGCGCGATCGCGAGCGGACCCAGCTGACGGCGCAACTCAAGACGACGCTCGACAACAATTGGGAGCTCGCCTACAACGGCGGCTACTACGAGCAGGGCATCTGGAACTACGAGGATTTCTTCTATCGCTCACGAACTCAGGATCCGATTTTCGCGCCACTGGGGCGCAGCGTCGCGGCGAACTTTGCGCCGGGCTTCGTGATCGGCTTTTCTGAAGAGTTCCGCAACGTTTCGCACGAACTGCGGCTGTCTTCCGCCGTGGATCAACGCCTGCGCTGGTCAGCGGGCCTGTACTACTTCGACGAACAGAACCGCAACTATCAGGGCGTCAACATTGGCCGTACGGCCATCCAGATTTCGGCCAGCGTCTACTCGCTGACCGGTCCGTTTGCGCAGTTCGCGAACCGGGTCAACCCGGATGGCCGGTCGCGCGGTTTCGAGGGTATTGAGAACAAGGCCGCTTTTGCCGGCGTCGAGTACGACATCACCGATGCGCTGACGGCGTCGATCGAGGGCCGCTACTCAAAGGAAACGGTCAGCTACGACGCCTGCGTGTTTTGCGGCACGATCAACCAGATCAATCGTAGTGAAACCGATTCGAGTTTCGATCCGCGGCTGATCCTGAAGTACCGCTTCAGTGACAACATCAATGGGTATCTGCAGTACGCGACCGGGGTCAAGAGCGGCCGCTACAACCAGAACATCTCGCAGAATTACCGATTTGCGCCGCCAGAGGAGCTGACAGCCTACGAACTCGGCCTCAAGAACGTGCTGCTGGACAACCGCTTGCGTCTGAACGCGGCGCTTTTCTACCAGACCATCGACAAGCAGCAACTGCTCGGCACGTTTCTCAATCCGAACTGCACACCGCTTGCAGGGTCCGCAGTCGGTTGCGTCGAGTCGAACCAGCAGCGAACCTTCACCGGCGCAGATTCCGCCGGCAACTCCGAGATCTATGGCGCAGATGTGCAGGCCTCATGGCGCGTGACCGAGCGCTTCACGCTGAGTGGCTCGGGCGGCTACTCACGCCACGAGTGGACCGATCAGTTTCTGCTGCAGAGCTCGGTGACCGACACGCTGCTGTTCCCGGCCGGGCAGACGCTGGTGGGCAAGACCACGATCAACACGCCGCGGGTCACAGCGTCGCTGGCGGTCGAGTACTTCACGCCGATTGGTACCGGCAACTACGGGCTTGCTTGGCGCGCTGATGCGAACCATACCGGCAAGAAGTTCATCGACCAGGCGAACCTTGCCTACATCGATGCCGTGACGCGTTTCAACGTGCGCGCCGCGCTGCAGCGCGATGACGGAAACGTTTCTGTAGCGCTGTTCGTGCGCGATCTGACCGACGAGGCGACGGCACTCGGTGCCGGCATCTCGTCGACGTCCACGTGCAATTTCACGGAGCCCGGTGGCATTCAGCGCTGTTATCTGGCGTCGATTCCGCGCGGCAGGGAGATCGGCGTCGACCTGAATTTCAAGTTCTAGGGAGAGTTTGAAATGAAACGCAGTGGCGAGCTTTGACTGGAATTGCTCCTGTCTGCTTTTGGCGGCAACGGCGGTGGGCCGATGCTTGCCTCAATCACGCCACCCGGAGCACCCTGATCATGGCGCACGGCTGAAGCTCAGGTGCCGCGCAGATTGGTCTAACCTTCGGCACGCTCGAGCACTTCGAGCGCGGCACGCTCGCCCGACTCCATCGCCCCTTCCATCCCGCGTGCGGCACGTGCCGTGTGTTCTCCGGCGAAGTGAATTCGTCCGTGCGGGGCGGACATCGCTTGCGGCAGCCGCATCGGCATGCCCGGGCTCCAGAACGCATAGCTCCCGCGAATGAATCGATCGTTCTGGTTGGAGTGGATGCGCAGCGCCCGAAGTTGGCCGCGCGAGGCCGGCCGGATTTTGGCGAGTTCCTGTTGTACGAAGCGGTCGGACGCTTCTGGAGTCAGCGTGTCGAGATACTGCGCCTGTAACCCGTTGACGTACACGAGGTAGCACGTCGGCTCGCCGGCGTCATCGCGCAGCAGGTTCACGCGTCCGAGGGGGCCGTCGGTCCAGATCGAAGGCGGCAGTCCATCGTCCTCCCAGAAGCGGCGCCGGAACGCGTAGTGAATCTGAAATGTCGCGTAGTACGGCAGGGTTTCTACGGCTTCCCACTGCACTCCCGTCAGTCTCGGTTCGAAGGCGAGGTGGCGGACCAGGCTAAACGGCAGCGTACAGATTGCGCGGCGCGCACGGAACTCACGTCCGTGGTCGGTCTTCGCGACAATCGAATTGCCTCGATCTTCCACGGACGTGACTCGCGCGCCCATTACGACGTCGCCGCGCAGCTGTGCGCGCATGCCCTGAGGAAGCTGATCGTTGCCGCCGGCGCACTGCGTTCGACCGGCCCCCGTCGCATTGAGCCTTGCCCAAACGAAGTAATGAAAGAGGTGCGCAGTGGAGACCTCATGCAGCGTGTTTCCATACGCTGAGTTTGCCTGCTGCAACCAGATCGACGCGTCGTTGAAGCCCTGCGTGCGCAGATACTGTGCGAACGAAATATCCCACTCTGCGTTCTCGGGCTGAGTCCAGTCGTCGAGACTTTTGAAGACGCCACGCTTGGGCAACGCGTCGAAAAAAACCCGCCAGGGCGTCAGTGCGCGTAGCGCTTCCGGGTGCGGGTTGCGCACGTGGCCCGGCCAGTCGGAGAGCTGAATGTTCTCTCCGCCGATATTCATCATCAGGTCGGCGTCCCGAGCCTGGGTCCGCGGCTGCGGCGCTCGTTGCGGCACCTGCAGTCCCCGCAGCACGTCGAGACAGCGTCCATACTGAGGCCCAAACACTTCGCCGCCGGCTTCGGGTTTGCCCGGGATTTCGTGCAGCGTGTAGACACGTCCCCCGATGCGATCCGGGCGACCTTCCAGCACCGTCACTCTGGCGCCTTCGCGCTCAAGGAGAAGCGCAGCGTAAAGTCCCGAAAGCCCGGCGCCGATGACCAGTACGTCAGGATCCGGCGTGCGTTTCGGAGTCGAAATGGCAGGCACGCTGCTCGATGCGAGCGCACTTGCTGATGCAACCTTCAGAAGATTACGACGGGTGATGTGCAAGACCGAATCCTATCATTTGACGACAGAGAGCGGATTTTTGGAATAGAGCTCAAGCGGAGCGCACTCGGCAACGACCGCCGTTGGCCCCTGCTGCCAGGTTTGCCAGAAGCTTCGCTCGTCCGCGAGCGACGGTCAGATCACCATCAACACGCCGTCGCTGGCGACCAGCGCCGCCACGAGGGCGGTGACCTGTTCGCGGTCGCGCGCAACGATGGAGTAGGTGATCGACAGATAAGTGCCATTCGCGCTTGGTCGCTCACTGATCTCTGCGTCCCTCAGCTCTGGCACGTACTGACGCACGACGGCGTCGATCCGGGGCCGCAGCGCCGCATCGCTGCGGCCAACGACGCGGATCGGGTATTCCGTCGGGAACTGCAGCGGACTTTGGTCGCTCATCGCCAATCGGTGCCAGCCAGGCGCTGCTGCAGTGTCATGAAAGCGGTGCGCATTTTCATCCAGACGGGGCCGGGCTTGCCGGTGCCGACGGGCTGGCCGTCGAGTCGGGTCACTGCGCTGATATTGCGTGTTGCAGCGGCCAGCCAGATTTCGTCCGCGGCGCGCAGCTCGGCTTCGGCAACGCCGCGCGTCTGCATTTCGATGCCGTGCTCAAGCGCCAGTTCCTCGACGACGCTGCGCGTCGTGCCCGGCAGCAGTCGTGGGGAGTTCGGCGGCGTGACAATGACGTCGCCGACCACGATATGCACAGTCGAAGCGCTTGCATCCGTCAACCAGCCGTCGCGGAGCAGGATCGTTTCCTGCGCGTCGGCGTCGACCGCGAGTTGCCGCAACAGGACATTCGCCAAAAGCGAGACAGACTTGATGTCGCAGCGAGCCCAGCGCGTGTCGAGCGCGGTCACGCCGGCGAGGCCATGCTGCAGCTCGGCATCGCTCGGCTGCGGCAACGGCGCACAAAAGCCGAAGATCGTGCGCGGGACATCGGGCAAGGGGGCGTGATTGCGTCCGTTCTCGGCGCCGCGGGACACCTGCACGTAGACGTACTGGTCGCCGCTGCCATTGCGTTCGACCAGCTCGCCGACGATTTCGGCCCAGCGCGTACGCGCCAGCGGCGGCGCCATCCGGATCTCGGCCAGGCTCCGATCGAGACGATCGAAATGCTGCGGGAAGCGAAACGGCCGACCGCCGAACACCGGCACGACTTCGTAGATGCCGTCGCCGTACAGGAAGCTACGATCGAGCGGCGAGATGCGGGCGTCGGTCAGTGGCAGAAACCCGCCGTTCAGGTAGCAGATCGGCAGTGGTGCGGCCACGCTGGCGCTTCGCTAGCGGAGCCAGAGCGCGACGGTGTCGGACAGACGCGCCCACAGGCCGCCCTCCGGCACGGCCTGCTGTGGAAACAGCGGCACGCGCGCGATCACATCGGCGCCATCGGACACGACCAGCTCGCCTACGGCGCGATTCGCCGCCAGCGGTGCGATCAGCGGTTCTTTGACAGATGCGCTGGTTGATAGATTCGCCGCGCCGCCGCGGCTGCTGGTGACGACGACATCGCGCGCTGGCGCGACGCCGATGGTCTCGACTGCACCCTTGTAGACGCGCGGTTTCAGTACCAGCTCGCCACGGGCCTTGAGACGCGTCGTTTCGAAAAAAGTATAGCCATAGTTCAGCAGCGCAGCGCTTGCGTCTTCGCGCGCTCGCACCGACTTCGAGCCAAACACGGCGCTGATCAGTCGCATGCCCTGCCGGTCTGCTGACGTCACCAGGCAATATCCGGCGGACTCGGTGTGTCCTGTCTTGATGCCGTCAACGCTGGGATCGCGTCGCAGCAGGCCATTGCGGTTCTGCTGCCGGATGTCGTTCCAGACGAACTCGGGTTCCGAGTACCAGCGGTAGTACTGCGGAAACTCTCTGATGATCGCGCGCGACAGTGTCGCGACATCGCGCGCGGTGGTGTAGAGGTTCGGATCGGGCAGGCCAGTGCTGTTCGTGAAGTTCGTGTTCTTCATGCCGAGCCGTTTTGCATACTCGTTCATGATCTGCGCGAAGGCGTCCTCCGTGCCGCCGACTTTCTCGGCCAGCGCAATCGTGGCATCGTTGCCGGACTGCACGATCATGCCCTTGATCAGAACCTCAACCGGAACCTGATTGCCCACGCGGACGAAGGTTCGCGAGCCTTCCGAACGCCAGGCGCGCTCGCTGATCGTCACCAGGTCAGTCAGCGCGAGCCGCTTTTCGGCGAGCGCCTTGAACACGACATAGCCGGTCATCAGTTTGGTGATGCTGGCGGGCTCCATGCGCTCGTCAGGACTCGATGACGCGATGACGCGGCCGCTTGCATGGTCGATCAGGATGTAGCTGCGCGCATCGACCGTCGGTGGCGCGGGAATCGGCACGGCGGCCAGGACCGAAGGTGCGCACATGATCAGGCCAAGCAGCGCGGCACGCGCAAAAAATACGGTCATTCTTCTGAAGCTCCGGAGAAGAGGGTTCGGCGACACGGCATTGTAGCTGCTCCGCTGTGCGGATCTCACGGACTGACGGCGCGCGCGTCGCTGATGCCGAGCAGTCGCAGGCGTTCCAGATAGTCGTCGACTTCGATCGTGCTCGCCATCGGGCCGATCTGGACCCGAAAGACCGGCGTTGAGGCTGCGGATGCGCCGCTCTCTCGGACAACAACATTGTTGATGCCGATGTCATTGAGCCGTGCCACCAGTCCTTCGGCATTGCTGCGTGCTGAAAACGCGCCGGCCTGAACGAAGCGCCGCATGCCGCTGTCGTCGGTTGGAGTCGGTGTCGGCGTCGGTGCGCTCGCGGTCTGCGGCACCCCGGCTGCGCTCAGCACCCGCACCTCCACGGATGCGGTGCCGTCGCGGAGCATGTCGAGCTTCCACGCCGCGGTGTACGAAAGGTCAATGATGCGGTTACCGACAAACGGCCCTCGGTCATTGATGCGCACCACGATGCTGCGGCCATTGCCGAGATGGGTCACGCGGGCGTACACAGGAATCGGCAGGGTCTTGTGCGCGGCGGTCATGGCGTACATATCGTACGGTTCGCCGCTCGACGTGCGCTTTTCATGAAAGCCGGGGCCGTACCAGGACGCGGTGCCACGCTGCACGTAACCGTCGGCGCTCGGCAGCAATTCATAGCGTTGTCCGAACACCTCATAGCTTGCGGGATTGCCGTAGCGGCTGCGAGGTTCGACGCGGGGGATCGCGTCTGGTATCGCGGCCAGATCAGCCGGCGGCGGCGACGTGGTCTGCGCGGGCGCTGGACGCGGCGACGTCGAGCTCTCGGGAGTCGTTGCGCAACCCGACAGCCAGCAGACAGTGAGCGCCGCAAGCAGTGCCGGCGCCGACCGCCGCGTCATCGCGCTACGGTGCCTGTGGCCCCGGGTGTGGCCCCGGGTGTGGCCCCGGGTGCCGCAAGTGTCGCGGCTCTGGTCGCAGCAATCGCGGTCGCCAGGTCATGCACCGCCATCGCATAGCGAATGCTGCGGTTGTAGCGGGTGATGACCTGGAAATTCCCGAAGCCGACCCGCACTTGCGGCCCATCGGCGAGTTCCGCCGGCAGCAATATCGCAGGGGCAGCGCCGGTAAGATCGGTGTCGAAGCGGACGCCTTTACCGCGTAACGAGGCGACGGTCTCCTCGAGCTTGAGGTTGCGCGGATCGAGCCCTGCGAACAGCGCATCGTTGGCTGTGGCTTCGGCCAGCACGGGGCCGCCGCGACGCCAGCCGTTGTTCTTGAAGTAATTCGCAACGCTCGCGAGCACGTCGTCCCAGTCGCTGAACAGGTTGCGCACGCCATCTGCGTTGCCATCGACGGCCAGACGCCGGTAGCTCGAAGGGATGAACTGCGGCGCGCCCATCGCCCCCGCATAGGAGCCGAGTGCCGTCAGCGGGTCGATTTTCTCGTCGTGCGTCAGCAGCAGGAACTGCTCGAGTTCACTCCGGAAGAAATTTGCGCGCGGTGGATAGTCGAACCCCAGGGTTGCGAGCGCGTCGAGCACCCGCCAGGTGCCGGTGATCCGGCCGTAGAAAGTCTCGACGCCGATGATCGCAACGATGTACTCGGGAGCGACACCCGTGGTCTCTTCAAGCTTCGCCAGCGCGTCCTGATGCTCCAGCCAGAACTGCGCGCCCTCCCGGATACGCCTTTCGGTCAGGAACTTGTCGCGATACTCCCACCACGCCAGTGTGCGCTCGGCGGGGCGGCTGATCAGATCAAGAATACGTGGTTGGCTGCGGGCCTGGCGCAGCAAACCTTCCACCCAGTCGCGCTCGAACTGGTGCTTCTTCGTGACCGAGTCGAGGAACGCCTGGATCTCGGGCCGTTGCAGATCGAAGGCAGTCGGCGCTGCCTGCACAGCAACGGGCGTTGCAGGAGCCGGCTGAGTGTGGCCGTGTGTGCAGGCCAGCAAGGCGAACGACCCGAGCAGGGGCGCGAGCCTCAACGTTGCTGATGTCTTCATGATCCGACGAGCTTCCTGTGCGAATAAAGCGACATCAGGATACCGAAGCCCGCCAGCAGGGTCACCATGGATGTGCCGCCGTAGCTGACGAGCGGCAGGGGCACGCCGACGACCGGCAGCAGTCCGCTGACCATGCCGGCGTTGATGAACACATAGACGAAGAAAGTCAGCGCCAGGCTGCCGGACAGCAGACGCGCGAAGGTGTCTTGGGTCTGCATGGAAAGGAACAGCGCGCGCCCGACCACGAACAGATACAGGCACAGCAACACCAAGATGCCGACCAGGCCGAACTCTTCGCCGATCACCGCATAGACAAAATCGGTTGAGCTCTCGGGCAGGAAATCGAGCTGTGCCTGACTGCCCTTGAGCCAGCCCTTGCCGAACACGCCCCCGGAGCCGATTGCAATCGTCGACTGGATGATGTGATAACCCGCACCGAGTGGGTCCGCGGACGGATCGAGGAAGGTCAGTACGCGGCGCTGCTGATAGTCATGCAGATAGTTCCAGCCGATTGTCGCCGCGCCAACGGCCGCGACGGCCAGCAGCGCGATGATCCGCGGCGATAATCCCGCAAGGATGATCACCAGTCCGCCGGCAATCAGGATCAGCAGGCCGGTGCCGAGGTCCGGTTGCGCAATGGTGAGACCGACCGGTATCAACACCAGCGCTGCGAGTGCCAGCAACGACTTGCCGCTCGGTGGCAGAGCACGCTCATGCAGGTACCACGCGCACATCATGGGCACCGCGAGCTTCATGATCTCCGAGGGCTGAAACCGCACGAAGCCGAGATCGAGCCAGCGCTGCGCACCCTTACCGATGTAGCCGATCGCATCGACGATCACGAGCAGGATCACGCCAAGGCCAAACAGCCACGGCGACAGATTTCGCAGCACAGTGGGTTTGACCTGCGCCAACGTCAGCATCGCGACAATGCCGAGCGTCAGGCGAACCGTGCCGCGCGTCAGCGACGCGAGGTCGCCGCCCGAAGCGCTGTAGACAACGATCTGGCCATAAACGGCGATCAGTGCGATGCCGATCAGCAGCGGCCCGTCGAGCTTGAGCGTCGACAGGATGCGCGCGGTCGCCGACAGCGTGCGGCGCGTGGAATCGCTGACGTCGTCATAGATCATTCGCCGCCGCTCGCGGGTTCTGTGGCGGCCACCGCTTCCGGCACGGGTTCCGGGAACTTCCGCAACAGGTAGGCATCCATGATCTTGCGCGCGATCGGTGCTGCGGTGCCACTGCCACTGCGGCCGTTCTCGACCAATACGGCGACCGCAATCTTCGGGTCATCCGCCGGCGCAAATGCCACGAACCAGGCATGATCCCAGAGCCGCTCCGAGATCGTCTTCTCGTCGTACTCTTCGTTCTGGCCTACCGTGAACAGCTGCGCCGTGCCCGTCTTGCCGGCGATCCGGTAACCGGCGCCAGCCGCGCTGCGTGAGGCGGTACCGCCTTCGGTCACGGCCAGCATGCTGTCTACCGCGATCTGCCAGTGCTCGGGCGACGAGACCGTGACCGCAGGCAGCGGCACCGGCTCGAGTTGCGTGATCGTCCGTGACACTGGATCGCGCGTCGCCGTGACCAGCCGCGGCGCAAAGTTTCGGCCGCGGGCGCCGATGATTGCGGTCATGTGCGCAATCTGCAGCGGCGTCGAGGTCATGTAACCCTGGCCGATGCCGAAGATCACCGTCTCGCCAGGAAACCAGACCTGATTGCGGGGATCGGAAAAAGTCTTCTTCTTCCAGGCTGGCGACGGCAGTATGCCGGGTCGTTCACCACCGATGTCGATACCGGTGGCGGCGCCCAGACCAAACTGTCCGAGGAATTCCGCGATGCGGGTCGGCCCGAGCGCGTTCGACAAAATGTAGAAGTACACATCGCAGGATTGCGCAACCGCCTGGATCATCGACATGCGCCCATGCCCCTGCCGCTTCCAGTCGCGAAACCGGTGGCTGCTGCCCGGCAGGCTGTAGAAGCCTCGGCAGTAAACGCTGTCCGCGGTATCGATGCGGTCATAGGTCAGGCCGGCCAGTGCAATCAGCGGCTTGATCGTCGATCCCGGCGGATAGGTACCGCGCAGCGCCCGATTGAACAACGGTCGATCGATGTTGGCGTTCAATGCCGCGAACTCGGGTCGAGTCAGGCCGCGTGCAAAACCGTTCGGATCGAATCCGGGTCGACTGACCAGCGCGATCACGTCGCCGTTCGCCGGATCAAGCGCAACGATCGCGGCGCGCCGGTCCCAGACCGCCTGCTCGGCAACCTTCTGCACCTCGAGATCGAGACTGAGGATCACGTCCTGTCCCTGGGTTGCCGGTTCGTTGCGCAGCGCATCGCCGAGGGAGCCGCTGAGCTGTACCGATCGGCCGCGAGCATTGACCAGTACTTCCCGAAGACCATTGCGTCCGTGCAGCAGTGGTTCGAATGCGGCCTCGACGCCCAGCTTGCCGATCGTCGATGTGCCCGCGTAAGTGGCCCGATCGACGCGCGCGAGGTCCGCTTCGGACAACGCGCCGACGTGACCGAGGGCGTGCACAGCGATCTCGCCATGCGGATAGAACCGCGCCAGTCGGGTCTTGAGATCAACACCATCAAAGTCGAACTGGCGGACCGCAAAGCGGGCGATCTCGTCCTCTGTCAGTCGCAGCCGAATCGGCACGCTCTCGAAGCGACGCCGCGCGCGGATGATTCGCCGGACTTCATCGAGGTCTGCAGCGTCCAGCAACTCGATCTCCACCAGCCGCCGCAGGGTGTCTTCGAGATCCGGCACGGCCTCCGGTACGAGTTCAAGCTGGTAAGCGGGACGATTTTCCGCCAGCACTTCGCCGTTGCGGTCATAGATCGTGCCGCGCGCCGCGGGCAAGGGTTCGATCCGCACCCGGTTACCCTGCGAGAGCTCGGCAAAGTAATCGTGTTTGACGATCTGCAGCCAGACAAGGCGGCCGATCAGCGTCCCAACCATCAAGAGGATCACCACCGCGGCAACCAGGATCCGCTGCTCATACAGGCGCTGCTCCCGCCAGTGATCCTTGATGCGGACTCGGGATGCCATCTCAGCGCGACTCGTGCGTGCGGCTCAGGATGAACGCGACCAGCGGCCAGAGCAACGGGCTGATCAGCACGTGCAGCCAGCGGCTCGAGCCTTGAATATTGCCGCCGCTCCAGCCATCAATTGCCCACAGCACGATCTCCCACAGCAGCACGACGATGGCGACAAACACCATCTGTTGAAAGCCGGGCTTGTTGCGGATCAGGTTGCTCTGTCGAATGGCCAGATACGCGACCAGGCAGGTTGCCAGTGCGTACTGCCCCAGCACCGCGCCCTTGAAGACATCGAGCAGCAGGCCGGCGACAAACGCCAGCGTCAATCCTCCGGTGCGCGGCGCGATCAGCGACCAGTAGATCACGACCAGCAGCAGGAAGTCCGGGCGCAGCGGCGTGATGGCATCCGGTAGCGGTACGACCTGCAGAACCAGTGCCGCAAGCGCCGAGAGCGCCATGACGCCGCGGGGTTCGTTGCGGTTCAAGGCGCAGCCTCGGGCAGCTCGGGCGGGACAACCGGCGCGGACGGGTGCGCCGGATCCGGCCAGATCAACATGACGATCCGGTCGCGATCCACGGACGCCAGTGGCGTCGCGCGCACCCGCGCCAGCGGTGAATTGCCATCGCGGTCCACCGCCTCGACAGTCGCGACCGGCAGTCCATTCGGAAACACGCCGCCCAGTCCGGAGGTCACGAGCAGATCGCCGGCTTCCAGGTCTGCCTGGATCGGCAGGAAAGGCAGGGTCAGCACGCCGGATTGACCGCTGCCCGAAGCCAGGGTTCGCAGGCCATTGCGCAGCACCTGCACCGGCAGGGAGCTTTCCGGGTCGGTGATCAGGATGACTTCGCTGCTCCATGGACCCACCCGCAGCGTTTGCCCCAGCACACCCTGGCCGGCAATCACGGTCTGACCCCTGTAGACGCCATGAATCTGACCGCGATTCAGCACCAGACGCTGGCGCAGGCTGCTGGCCTCGATGTTGATGACTGCGGCGACCAGCGAGCGGCTGACCAGCGGCGGCAACGCGGCCTGCAGTCCGCGCAGCTCCTGGTTCTCGCGTTGCAGGGCTTCGAGGCGCAGCAGCTGCAGATCCACGAGCCGGCGCGAGGCACGCAGTGCCGCGTTCTCGACCTGCAGCGCATCACGCGATTCGAACATCTCCGTGGTCCAGCGCCAGGCTGCTGACGGAGAGTTCACGGCGAGCTGCAGCGGATACGCGACGGCCTGCAGCCCGAAACGCACGCGCTCGAGCAGGTCGCCGCGCTGATCGAAGAACATCAGGGAGACGCAGATCAGTGCATATATAAAGAATCGGAACCCAGCGGGCGGTCCGCGTTGCGGCAGCGGTCGATTCTGTGCTGTCCCGAAGCCGGTCACAGCGAACTAGCGTTCAGTCAGCGGGCGATGCGACCAGGGTCGGTTATTCAAGCCCGAAATGCCCGGGGCCCATTTCGTCCATGAGCTCGAGTATCCGGCCGCCACCGCGGGCCACGCACGTCAGTGGTTCGTCGGCAATCACGACCGGCAGGCCGGTCTCTTCGGTCAGCAGCTTGTCGATGTCGCGCAGCAGCGCGCCGCCGCCGGTCAATACGATGCCACGGTCGGCGATGTCGGCACCGAGCTCGGGCGGCGTCTGCTCCAGCGCCTGTTTGACGGCGCTGACGATGCCCTGCAGCGGTTCCTGCAGTGCCTCGAGGATTTCATTGCTGTTCAGCGTGAAGCTGCGCGGCACGCCTTCGGAAAGATTGCGGCCCTTGACCGACAGCTCGCGCACCGTCTGGCCAGGATAAGCGGAGCCGATCTCAATCTTGATCCGCTCGGCCGTCGTCTCGCCGATCAGGATGCCGTAGTTACGGCGGACGTAATTCATGATCGCTTCATCGAAGCGGTCGCCACCGATGCGCGCCGAGTTGGCGTACACGATGCCATTGAGCGAGATGACCGCCACTTCCGATGTGCCGCCACCGATATCGAGCACCATTGAGCCGCGTGCCTCATTGACGGGCAGCCCGGCGCCCACGGCTGCGGCCATTGGTTCGCTGACGATGCCGACATTGCGCGCGCCGGCGCCCTCGGCTGATTCGCGGATCGCGCGCCGCTCGACCTGGGTCGAGCCGACTGGCACGCACACCAGCACGCGCGGCGAGGGCTTCAGGAAGCCGTTGCCGTGTACTTTGTTGATGAAGTACTTGAGCATCTTCTCGGTGTAGACGAAGTCGGCGATGACGCCGTCCTTGAGCGGGCGAACGGCCGTTATGTGGCCCGGTGTGCGACCGATCATGTTCTTGGCGTCGACACCGACGGCGACGATGATCTTGCCGCCCCGGTTGTATTCATCCTGCACGGCGATGACTGAAGGCTCGTTCAGCACGATGCCCTTGTCGCGAACATAGATTAGTGTGTTGGCCGTACCCAGGTCGATCGACAGATCGCTGGAAAAATAGCCGCGTAGGCGTTTGAACATCGTGGGAGGAGACCGTTGGCGAAAGCGTGCGCCAAAAATAGTGGCGGTAATCTAGCAACCCCGGGAACGTTCCACAAGCCGAGGGTGTATCATTTCCGGCTGCTTTTCCCGATGTTTCCTTTGAGACCCGCATGAGTCTGAACCGTGACGACGTCGAGCGTATCGCCCATCTGGCGCGGTTGAACCTGACCGCTGCCGAGGTACCGATCTATGCGGATTCGCTGTCGCGGATCATGGATTTTGTCGGGCAGCTCGAAAGTGCTGAAACGGGCGGCATCGAGCCTATGGCGCATCCGCTGCCCGGGCTGTCCCAGCCGCTACGACCCGATCAGGTGCTCGAAACCGACCACCGTGACCGCTACCAGCAGAATGCGCCGCGCGTCGAAGCGGGCCTGTACGTCGTGCCGCGGGTGATCGAGTGAGCGCGGATCGAAATAGCCCGGATCAAGGCAGCCTGGAGGGACGCTCCATTCAGGAACTGGCCGCAGGGCTGCGTGCGCGCAAGTTCTCCAGTGTCGAGCTGACCCGGCAGCTGCTGTCGCGGATTGCCGTCAGTCAGCCGCAGCTGAACGCCCTGATCACGGTCACTGAGCAGCAAGCGCTGGCCGCCGCAGCGGCGGCCGATGCGCGGCTTGCATCCGGTGACGCCGGTCTGTTGACGGGCGTGCCGATCATCCACAAGGATATCTTCTGTTCCGAGGGAGTGCTGACGACCTGTGGGTCGCGGATGCTGAAGAATTTCGTCTCGCCTTACGACGCGACCGTCGTGGCGCAGCTGCGTGCAGCCGGCATGGTCATGCTCGGCAAGGCGAACATGGACGAGTTCGCAATGGGCTCGTCCAACGAGACGAGCTTCTTTGGTGCGGTTCGCAACCCCTGGGATCTCGAGCGCGTGCCGGGCGGTTCATCGGGTGGCTCAGCCGCGGCTGTCGCCGCGCGGCTGGCGCCGGCCGCAACTGCGACCGATACCGGCGGCTCGATCCGCCAGCCGGCCGCGTTGTGTGGCATCACCGGCCTGAAGCCAACCTATGGTCGGGTGTCGCGCTACGGCATGATTGCGTTCGCTTCGAGCCTCGATCAGGCGGGCACGCTGACCGCAAGCGCCGAAGACGCTGCGCTGCTGCTGGGCGCAATGGCCGGCCACGATCCGCGCGATTCGACCAGCGTCGATGCGCCGGTGCCCGATTATTCGGCGACTCTGGCGCGGCCGCTGACCGGCCTGCGGCTCGGCATCGTGCGCGAGTTCTTCGATCA
This sequence comes from Steroidobacterales bacterium, assembly GCA_038210215.1. Classification (GTDB taxonomy): domain Bacteria; phylum Pseudomonadota; class Gammaproteobacteria; order Steroidobacterales; family Steroidobacteraceae; genus UBA964. The sequence goes on along the minus strand of JBBQWY010000001.1, from coordinate 31,470 downwards.
GGGGCTCGATGCCGAGTGCGGCGCACGGGTTCGCGAAGCCATCGATGTGCTGCAGAAGCAGGGCGCCGAGGTCCGCGACATCAGCTGCCCGAGCCTGCCGTTGTCGGTACCGACCTACTACGTGGTCGCACCCGCGGAGTGCTCGTCGAATCTCGCTCGGTTCGACGGCGTGCGCTTCGGTCACCGCTGCGACAAGCCGCGCGACCTGATGGACCTCTACACGCGCTCGCGCGGCGAGGGCTTTGGCGCCGAGGTCAAGCGCCGCATCATGACCGGGACCTACGTACTGTCGGCGGGCTACTTCGACGCCTATTACCTGAAGGCACAGCGCGTCCGGCAGCTGATCAGCGGCGATTTCGCGCGCGCTTTCGGCGAGGTCGATCTGCTGGTCGGGCCGACGTCGCCAACCGCGGCTTTTCCGATCGGCGCGAAGATCTCTGACCCCATCACGATGTACCTGAACGACATCTATACGATCGGCGCCAATCTCGCCGGCCTGCCTGCCATGTCGATTCCCTGCGGGTTTGCGGCGGGGCTGCCGGTCGGCCTGCAGCTGATCGGGCCGCATTTCTCCGAAGCGTTGATGCTGAACGCGGCGCATCGCTATCAGTGCGAGACGGACTGGCACCGGCGTCGACCGGCCCTGTGGAGCTGAATCCCATGGAATGGGAAACCGTCATTGGACTCGAGATCCACGCCCAGCTCGCGACCCGCTCCAAGATCTTCAGCGGATCCGCGACGGCGTATGGCGCCAGTCCGAACACGCAGGCGAACCTGGTCGACCTCGGCTATCCGGGCGTGCTGCCGGTCCTTAACGCCGAGGTCGTGCGGATGGCCGTGCGTTTCGGGCTTGCCGTCGGCGCTAAGATTGCGACCAGGTCCGTGTTCGCCCGCAAGAACTACTTCTACCCGGATCTGCCGAAGGGCTATCAGATCAGCCAGTACGAACTGCCGATTGTCGCGCAGGGTTCGCTCGACGTGCTGCTCGATGACGGCGAGCGCAAGCGCGTCGGCATTACCCGGGCGCATCTCGAGGAGGACGCCGGCAAGTCGTTGCACGAGGGCCTGCCCGGTTTCACCGGCATCGACCTGAATCGCGCCGGTACGCCGCTGATCGAGATCGTCAGCGAGCCGGACATGCGTTCGGCTCGCGAGGCCGTCGCGTACATGAAGAAGGTGCACACACTGGTGCGCTACCTCGAGATCTGCGACGGCAACATGCAGGAAGGCTCATTCCGCTGCGATGCCAACGTCTCGGTGCGCCCGAAGGGCAGCGCAGCCTTTGGCACGCGCGCCGAAATCAAGAACCTGAACTCGTTCCGCTATGTCGAAAAAGCGATCAACTACGAAGTGGCGCGGCAGATTGACCTGATCGAATCGGGCGGCAAGGTCGTGCAGGAGACGCGTCTCTACGATCCTGACAAAGGCGAGACGCGTTCGATGCGCTCGAAGGAAGAAGCCAACGACTACCGCTATTTTCCGGATCCGGATCTGCTGCCGGTGGTCATCGATGACAGCTTCATCGCTGCGGTCGCGGCCGCCCTGCCGGAGCTGCCTGATCAGAAGGCGGCGCGCTTCGCACGCGAACATGGCCTGTCTGAATATGACGCCGGTGTGCTGACCGCGAGCCGCGAACTCGCCGCCTTTTACGAGGACGTCGTGGCGCGCCTGGGCGGCGACGCGAAGCTTGCTGCGAACTGGGTCATGGGAGATTTCTCGGCGTTCCTGAATCGTGACGGCCTTGAGATCAGTGCGGCCAAGGTCGACGCGGCAGCACTTGCGAGCCTGCTCGGACGGATTCTGGACGACACGATCTCGGGCAAGATCGCCAAGGAAGTCTTCGAGACAATGTGGGAAAGCGGCTACAGCGCCGATGCCGTCATCGAAGCCAAGGGTTTGCGCCAGATCACCGACAGCAGCGCCATCGAGGCCGCGATCGAGGCCGCAATGGCCGCGAATCCGGTGCAGCTCGCCGACTATCGGTCCGGCAAGGACAAGCTGTTCGGCTTCTTCGTCGGCCAGGTCATGAAGGCCACGGGCGGCAAGGCCAATCCGGCGCAACTGAATGCGCTGCTGAAGCAGAAACTGGGCGGATGACGGATCGCGTGCATCGCTTCCTGGTCGCAGATCAGGCTGTGCGTGGTCAGATCGTCCGGCTGGGTTCGACATGGCAGGCGCTGCGTGAGCATGCCGAATATCCGCAGCCGGTTCGACAGTTGCTCGGGGAGGCGGTCAGCGCGGCCGTGCTGTTGGCCTCGAGCCTGAAATTCGAGGGCCTGCTGACCTTGCAGATCGAGTCAGCCGGCGCGGTTCGACTGATGGTCGTGCAGTGTACGCACGACTTCCGCCTGCGCGGTGTCGCGCGCTTCGACGCTGCGCGTGTCACCCCCCGGTTCGAAGAGCTGGTCGGCGAAGGTCGGATCATCGTGACGATTGAAGGCGAGGGGACGCCACGCTATCAGGGCATCGTCGCGATCGAAGGCGGCTCACTCGCAGCATCGCTGACGCACTACTTCGCGGCCTCGGAGCAGCTGCCGACCTGCGTTCGATTGCTGGCGAACGACCAACTGACCGGTGGCATGTTGATCCAGCGTGTCGCGCAGCTGGGCGGCATGGACCTGGGTGCCGCCGAGCGCGACGCGGCGGCGCAAACCTGGGAGCTCGCACAGCAGCGGCTCGCGGCGATGGATCCGCAGCAACTGCTGACGGGCAGTATCGAGGATCTGCTGCCGGGCTGCCTGGCACCCCATGATGTGCGTCTGCTGCCCGGTACCGCGGTGCGCTTCGAATGCCGCTGCAGCCCGGAGCGTGTTTCGGGCATCCTGCGTTCGCTCGGCGAGGCCGAGGTGCGCGGTGTACTGGCGGAGCTCGGCACTGTGACGGTGACCTGCGAATTCTGCCAGCGGCCGTACGGTTTTGATTCGATCGACATCGAGCAGTTGTTTGCGGCCGTGTTGGTACCCGGATCAGAACGCGTCAACTGAGCCGCTCTCGATCGCCTCAAGGTAATACTGCACCGGCCACCGATGCCCCCCGCCGTCATACTTGGCTCGCTGCGGAGCCGCAGTGACGTCAATAGTCCGCGCGTGCCGCAATTCGCGATTCGTCGCAGGGGCGGAGTCGTCGGTGTTGATGTAGGCCTCGGCGCGATCTGCACAGCGACCGAACTGCCGCGATCCCCAGTCTAGATCAACGACGCCGCGGAAGCCGATCGGATCGAGGAAGGTCATGCGCACGGTGAGCGGCGGCAGGTCAGCAGTTCGCGCGGCGCGCAGGGCTTCGCACAGCGGGTCGAGCAGATAGGCGCCTGCGCTGTGCGCAATCAGGTGCACCGATCGAAGCCCGGCGTTCGAGGCCAGCGATGCGCCGAGGGAGACGCCGACGGCAGCGCCGCGGGCGGCGGCCCGATACATCGTGTCCGACCATGGCGACCAGACGTAGCGCTGCACGGAGATATCGGGTCTGCTTCGCACGCGCTCGCGCAGCTGCTGTTCGAGCGCGATCAGCGTGGGTTCCATCGCGCCATAGCTGCCGTGAAACAGCAGCACTGCTTCCGCCGCGGTCGGCGGGATGTCAATGACTGGCGCATTGATCTCGGCTGGCCAACGCGTGTACACCTCGAGGCCGACGATCAAAGCCACGAAGGCAGCTGCAGCCAGCCACAGTCTGCGAAGCCACGTTGTGCGAGTCGCTGCCATGGGACTGCAGCATACGCGCGGCGTCCGCCCGCGCGGGATGTCTACATGATTCGCACGTCGAACTGCAGCTCGAAACTACGCGGTGTCGGCGCGGCATTGCAGCTCGGCCGGCCGCGAGCGCTGACGCGCAGGTGGGTGACGTTCGCATCCACGCCGTCTGCGTCGGGAGTGGGCACGTAGGTGAAGCTCACGCCGCCGTCGTTCGAGAACGCCAGATCATCCGTCGCGCTGGCGGGGCCCGAGTACACATAGTTGAGCCCCGATGCCGGTGAGCTGTCGATGAACCGCACCGGTCCGCTGCCGGCGCCGGCTATATCGACGACTCGCAGACTCGTGCCGGCGGGTACCGGGTCGACGACGACCAGCGAATTCGAGTCGACAATCTGCGCCGCGTCGCTGTTACCGACTCGCACGGTGTAACGCACGGTCGCGCCGGGGATCGTCTTCGGGTTGGTTGTTCCATTCAACGGGTCGCTCTGCGCTGCCGAGGTCTTGCCGATGATCAGGCCTGCAACATCGGCGACGCGCGCTGTCGCAATGCTTGCGGTCGGGCAGCTCGGCGCCGTGATCTGAAAGTTGCTCGCCCGAAGATCGGTCCACGCGCCCATCGGTGGCCGCAACTGCAGCGAGCTCGCGCCTTCGCAGCAGCCCTCGCTGCCGTAGACAGCAATAAGGTGCCGCCCGCTGGTCAGGCTGATCGAACCTTCGAGCACTTCGGCGCTCGCGGCGAAACTCCCGGCCCACCACAGATCATCATTCCACTGCTCTTCGAGGACGACGCCGCGCGCATAGGCGCCGCCGCCGAAGCCGAAATCGGCGCCGAAGCGCAGATCCCAGTTTCCCGCCTGGGCAGGCGGCACGTTCAGTGCGAACAGGATGCTGTAGTGCGCATTGACACCGGAGCCGAACACGTTGGCATTGCTGCGCCCGACATGATCGGGCAGCACCGCACAGCCATAGCCGGCGGGACTCGCGGCAGCGTCGAACTCCGAGAAGAAGCTCGCGAGCGAACTCGGGTCCAGCGTCTGGCGTCGGGTCAGAAGACGTACACCGATGACGTTCAGGATCGCCGCATCGCTGCTCGTGCTTGCAGCGGGGTTGCCGTAGTAGAGGAAGACGCGTTTGCCGGTTGCCGGCAATGACGGCAGCCGGAACCACAGGTGCAGTCGCTGCAGTCCGGCGGGGTGCGGTTCAACGAAGTGCGATACCAGCGTGGCATCGTCGCTGTCGATGACGCGAATGCTCGCCTCAGGTGCCGCCCAGTTGAAACCTGGCAACTGCGCCGGGCCCAGCACGACCTCCAGCAGCGTGTTCGTTTGCGTCCCCGCCGTATTGCTGACCTGCAGCGCGACCCGGGACTCCCAGCCACAGTTCCACCATGCGCGGGCCGGACCCGCGCCGCAGGCGATCGCGAGCGTCAGCAGCACTGCCAGGGCGGTGGACCCCGTGCAGATCGGTCTGAGAAGGCGTGCAGCAGGCATGGATTGCTGAATTCTAACGGCGCGATTCCGGTGGCGCTGAGCACTGCGTCATAGTCTGTCCGATAAGATTTTTATTAATAAAAATAGATATTTAAGATTATAATTGTGAAATTGCGCAACTATGGAATAGAATTCCATCGCGTCATGAAGAGCCACGATTACATCGAGCAGATGCGCCTGCTCGCAGATGCGACCCGGCTGCGTCTGCTGTTGCTATGCGCGACCCGGGCAGAGTCGGTGTCGGCCCTGGCGCACGCGCTTGGCGAGTCAGAGCCTGCAATGTCGCGGCACCTCAAGGCGCTGGCCGGTTCGGCGCTGTTGCACCGGCGCCGTCGAGGTCACTTTGTCGAGTACTCGGTCGCGCCGACGCCGGAAATGGTGCGAGCCATCCTGGCAGGCTTCCCGCGTGAAGATGCGGTGTTGCGCGAGGCGCAACGGCGCTTGGCCGAGCGGGCCGTCGAAAGCCGTGGTGCACCGCCCGGCTTCGGGCAGTTGCCGGGGCAGGGGGTCGGGCCCGCGGTCGGCGGTGCGAAATTCCAGCAGGCGCTCCGTCATCGCTTGCGGGCACAGCTTGGACCACAACTTATCCCGGCGACGATGTTGATCGGCGACGATGCGGTATCGCTGCTCGAGGTCGCAACGGAGCTCTCGGATCGGGTGTTCGTCGCGGCTGCATCGGTCGCGGCGCGCACCGCCCTGCGTCGGGTTGTGGGGCGGCCAGGCGCACACTTGCACGTCGCACTACAGCCGCAGCTGGCCACTTTGCTCGCAACGGAACTTCCCCAGGGTCGGGTCGATTGCGTCATGCTGGCTGCGCAGGCCGATGACAGCGCTACGCTGCGCCTGCTCGCCGAACGCGCGGCCAAGTCGCTGGCGCCTGCGGGTCGACTGGTGGTCGTCGCCGACTACGATGCACTGGAGGCAGAGGGCAGCGGTGCGGCAGCGCTGCTGCTGCGCCGGATGGTCATCGCAGCCGGCTACGATTGTCTGTCCTTGCAGCCACTGCAGGCGGAGCGGCACGCACTACTCGCGGTGGCCACGCCGCGCTCGTCTCAGACCCTGAAGCTGGCTTAGCGCCGGCGCATCCTTAAAACCCACAGAAGCAACGCATGCCCAACCCTCCCCAGGTCTCGTTCGAGTTCTTTCCACCCGGAGACGCCGCGATGGAGGCGACGCTGTGGGCGTCGATACAGCGGCTGGGGCCGTTGAATCCGCGCTTCGTGTCCGTGACCTACGGTGCGGACGGCTCGACCCGCGAGCGCACGCACAACGTGGTCACACGCATCCAGAAGGAGACGCAGCTGGTGGGCGCGCCCCATCTGACCTGCATCGGTGCGACCCGCGCAGATGTGCTGGCGGTGGCGCGCGGCTATCGCGAGCAGGGAATCAGGCATCTGGTCGCGCTGCGCGGTGATGCGCCGCAGGGCACAACCGGCTACGAGCCGCACGCGGATGGCTTTGCCTATGGGGCAGACCTCGTGCGGGCGCTGCGCGACCTCGGTGATTTCGATATCTCGGTCGCCGCCTATCCTGAAACACACCCGGAGGCGCCGTCGGCAGATGCGGACCTCGACAACCTCAAGCGCAAGATCGATGCGGGCGCCACGCGCGCGATCACGCAGTTCTTTTTCGACACCGATGCTTTCCTGCGATTTCGAGATCGCTGTGCCGCGCGTCAGATCGAAGTCAGCATCGTGCCGGGCATTTTGCCGATCACGCGCTTCCCACAGGTCACGCGCTTCGCGGCGCGCTGCGGCGCCAGCGTGCCGCAGTGGTTGCACGACCGTTTTGCGGGTCTCGATGACGACCCCGACACGCGGCGCTTGATTGCCGCCAATGTCGCCATCGAACAGGCTTCGCGCCTGCAGCGCCACGGCGTCGCGGAGTTTCATTTCTACACGCTGAACCGGGCAGAACTGACCTACGCGATCTGTCATGCGCTCGGAGTGCGGCCGTCATGAGTGCGGCGCACGGGCAACACGCCGGATGCGCCCACGCGCTCGATCGGCCGCGCCGTCCGTCCGGAGATTCGCCAGCCGATGCGGCAGCGCGGGTAACTGCCTCGCCGTTCGCGATGGACACGCCCGACGCCCTGGCCCGCGAGCGGCGCGTCAAGCGGCTGCGGGATCTGCTCGACGAACGCATCGTGATCCTCGACGGCGCGATGGGCACGATGATCCAGCGGCACCGTCTCGACGAGGCCGGCTACCGGGGCAAGCGTTTCGCGACCTATGGACGAGACGTTCGTGGCAACAACGATCTGCTGACGCTGACGCAACCGGCGATCGTGGGTGGCATCCACCGCGCGTATTTCGAGGCCGGCGCCGATATCATCGAGACCAATACATTCAGTTCTAACGCGACCTCGCAGGCCGACTACGGCATGGAGGTACTGGTGCCGGAGCTGAACTACCGCGCCGCGCGCATCGCGCGCGAAGTGGCCGACGAAGTTGCCGCGCGCACCGGCATGCCGCGCTTTGTCGCCGGCGCACTCGGACCGACCAATCGCACCGCTTCGCTGTCGCCGGATGTCAATGACCCGGCGTATCGCAATGTCAGCTTCGATGAGCTGGTCGCCACTTACGCCGAGGCAACCCGTGCGCTGGTGCAGGGTGGCTCGGATCTGATCCTGATCGAAACCGTCTTCGATACGTTGAACGCGAAGGCTGCGATTTTCGCGGTGCGCCGCGAACTCGCCGCGCTGTCGCTCGACCTGCCGGTGATCGTCTCCGGCACCATCACCGATGCTTCAGGGCGTACGCTTTCGGGGCAGACGACCGAGGCGTTCTGGAATTCGATCCGCCATGGCGAGTTGCTGGCAGTCGGGCTCAACTGCGCGCTCGGCGCATCGCAGCTGCGTCCGTACGTGCAGGAACTGGGCCGTATTGCCGACATACCCGTCTGCGCCTATCCGAATGCGGGTCTGCCCAACGCGTTCGGCGAATACGACGAAACCCCGCAGGAAACGGCTGCGATCCTCGCCGAGTTTGCTCAGGCGGGTCTGCTGAATATCGTCGGCGGCTGCTGCGGGACGACGCCGGAGCACATTCGGCTGATTCGCGATGCGGTGCTGCCTGCGCCACGTCGCACTCGCCCGTCGATCAAGCCGGATTGCCGTCTGGCGGGTCTGGAACCGCTGAACATCGGCTCCGATACGCTGTTCGTCAACGTGGGTGAACGCACCAACGTCACGGGTTCGGCCAAGTTCCGCAAGCTGATCGAAGCGGATGACTACAACGCCGCGCTCGAGATCGCCAAGCAGCAGGTCACTTCGGGCGCGCAGATCATTGACGTCAACATGGACGAAGGCATGCTCGATTCAGAAGCCGCAATGGTGCGGTTCCTGAACCTGATCGCCTCTGAACCCGACATCTCGCGTGTGCCGCTGATGATCGACTCCTCGAAGTGGTCGGTGATCGAGGCGGGACTCAAGTGCGTGCAGGGCAAGCCGATTGTCAACTCGATCAGCCTCAAGGAAGGCGAGGCGGCGTTCATCGAGCAGGCCCGCAAGGTGCGCGCGTACGGCGCGGCAGTCGTCGTGATGGCGTTCGACGAGGCTGGCCAGGCCGACACGCAGGCGCGGAAACTGGCGATCTGTGAGCGTGCTTACGGAATTCTCACCCGGCAGGTGGGGTTCGCGCCCGAGGACATCATCTTCGACCCGAACATCTTCGCGGTCGCGACCGGCATCGAGGAGCATGCCAACTACGGTGTCGACTTCATCGAAGCGACGCGTGCGATCAAGCAGAAGCTGCCGCGCGCGATGATCAGCGGCGGCGTCAGCAATGTGTCGTTCTCGTTCCGCGGCAATGATCCGGTGCGCGAAGCAATGCACAGCGTGTTTCTGTACCACGCCATCACGGCGGGCATGGACATGGGAATCGTCAATGCCGGGCAACTGGCGATCCATGCGGACATCGAGCCGCAGCTGCGCGAGACCGTCGAGGACGTGATTCTGAACCGTCGCGCGGACTCCACGGAGCGACTGCTGGCGATCGCCAGTCGCTTCAAGGGCGAGTCAGGCATGAAGCGCGAGACCGACCTCGAATGGCGCAGCTGGCCGGTCGCAAAGCGGCTCGAGCACGCGCTCGTCAAGGGGCTCGATGAGTTCGTCGTCGAAGACACCGAGACGGCGCGCCTGGAGGCCGAACGACCCATCCACGTCATCGAAGGGCCGCTGATGGACGGCATGAACGTCGTCGGTGACCTGTTCGGTGCCGGCAAGATGTTCCTGCCGCAGGTCGTCAAGAGCGCGCGCGTCATGAAGAAGGCCGTTGCGCATCTCGTGCCTTACATCGATAAAGACAAGGGTGGGGCAGCGCGTACCAATGGACGGATCGTGCTCGCGACCGTCAAGGGTGATGTGCACGACATCGGCAAGAACATCGTCGGCGTTGTGCTCCAGTGCAACAACTTCGAAGTCATTGATCTGGGCGTCATGGTCAGCTGCGACAAGATCCTCGACGTCGCGCGGCGCGAGAACGCCGATCTGATCGGCCTGTCGGGCTTGATTACACCGTCGCTCGATGAAATGGTGCACGTTGCGCGCGAGATGAAGCGACTCGGCTTCAGTGTGCCGCTGCTGATCGGCGGCGCCACCACCTCGCCTGCACACACCTCGGTGCGGATCGCACCGCAGTACGACGGACCCGTTGTCTACGTCAAGGATGCGTCGCGCTCGGTGGGCGTGTGCCAGTCGCTGGTCACGCCCGAAGCGAAGCCCGGCTTCGTGTCGAAGCTCGGCGTCGAACACGAGCGCCGGCGGGAACAGCACGCTGGCAAGAGCGCGAAGCAACCTGAACTGCCGATCGAGGCAGCCCGCGCGAACCGCCCGCGCATCGACTGGTCGAGCTATCGGCCGCAGCCGCCGGCGACCATCGGCCTGCAGCGCTTCGAGGACTATCCGCTCGAGCGGCTGCTCGATTACATCGACTGGATGCCGTTCTTCAATGCCTGGGAGTTCGCCGGCAAGTTTCCAGATGTGCTGACGGACCCGGTGGTGGGCGAGGCGGCCAGCCAGCTGTATGCCGATGCGCAGCGCATGCTCAAGCAGCTGATCGCCGAACGCTGGCTGGGAGTCGGCGCCGTGATCGGACTGTTTCCTGCAAATTCCGTCGGCGACGATGTCGAGATCTACAGTGACTCGACCCGTGCCGAGGAGCTGATGACGCTGAACCACCTTCGGCAGCAGAAGGCGAAACCCCAGGGGCAGTCACATCTGTGTCTGGCGGATTTCGTCGCGCCGAAGGACTCGGGAGTGGCCGACTACGTCGGCGCGTTCGCTGTCACCGCAGGTATTGGCATCGACGAGCACGTCGCGCGTTTCGAAGCGCAGCACGATGACTACTCGAGCATCATGCTGAAGGCGCTCGCCGATCGTTTGGCAGAGGCGGCGGCCGAGCACTTCCATGAACGGCTGCGACGCGAGTTCTGGGGTTACGCGGCCGCTGAGCAGCTGACCAATGACGAACTGATTGGCGAAGGTTATCAGGGGATCAGGCCGGCACCGGGCTATCCCTCCTGCCCGGATCACACCGAGAAATCCAAGCTGTTTTCGTTGCTCGACGCGCCGCGCAATGCCGGTCTGACGCTGACCGAGAGTTACGCGATGCTGCCGACGGCGGCAATCAGCGGCTGGTACTTCGCCCATCCGGAATCGCGCTACTTCGCTCTCGGCAAGATCGCACGCGATCAGGTCGTCGACTACGCCGCCCGCAAAGGCCAGACGCTTGCAGAAACCCAGCGCTGGCTCGCGCCGGTGCTCGGTTACGAGCCGGATTGAGCGCCAACGGGACCCGTGCCGCGCGTCGGTGCATCGAGCTGGTTGAGGTATTCGGCGCCGCCCAGGGCACGCATCTGGCCGAGCACCCAGTCGCGTCGCTGCAGCACATAGCGCGAAGGCCGGTCCACCCTGAAGCGAATCGGGTTCGGTAGCACGGCAGCCAGCATGGCGCCTTGCTCGCGGTTGAGCCGGGCTGCCGGTCGGTTGAAGTAGCGCTGCGCCGCGGCTTCGACGCCATAGGTCGCGCGGCCGAACTCCGCGATGTTGAGGTAGACCTCGAGGATCCGTCGCTTCGGCCACAGCGCCTCGATCAGCACCGTGAAGTAGGCTTCGAGCCCCTTGCGCAGATAACTGCGACCGCGCCACAGGAACAGGTTCTTGGCTACCTGCTGCGTGATCGTGCTGGCACCGCGGGTTCGGTCCGAGCGGGCGTTGTGTGCCATCGCCTTGCGGATCGATTCGACGTCGAAGCCCGAGTGTTCGGGAAAGCGCTGGTCTTCGCTGGCGATCACGGCGACGGCCGCATGTGGCGAGATCTGCTCCATATCGCGCCACTCGTAGCGGTTGGTGTAGTCAAAGTCCCGCGCCAGCAGGGCATCCTTGCGCGCCGCGATCATGAAGGCGCTGGTCCACGGGTCGACGTATCGGAGCAGCAGCACGGGGCCTGCGGTCAGCGCCAGGCAGCCAGCTGCCGTCAGCGCCAACCAGCGCAAGAGCCGCGCTCGCAGCGGGCGGGCTGCCATCAGCGCCGGCGGTCAGCGCGCGTCAGGCAGCGACTCGGCGCGCCGAGATCACGGTGACGGCCTCGAGCGGGCAATCGTCATGGCCCTTGCGGCGCCCGGTCTTCACCGCGGCGATCTTGTCGATCGTCTCCATGCCCGCGGTGACCCGACCGAACACCGCATAGCCGTACTGCCCGGCGCGGTGATTGAGAGAGTCGTTGTCCTTGAGGTTCACGAAGAATTGCGAGGTCGCGCTGTGGATGTCGTTGGTGCGCGCCATGGACAGCGTGCCGCGCAGATTCTCCAGCTCATTGTGAGCTTCATTCGGAATCGGCGGCCGCGTCTGCTTCTGTGACAGGTCTTCGATCATGCCGCCGCCCTGAATTACAAATCCCGGCACCACGCGGTGAAATACCGTGCCGTCGAAGAAGCCGTCGGCGACGTACTGTGTAAAGTTGGCGCAGCTCTTCGGGGCCTCGCGCTCGAACAGCTCGATGGAAAACGATCCCAGGGAAGTTTCAAAAGTGATCATGTTGTCGATGTCCTGCAGTTCAGATCAGCCCCAGCGGGCTTCGGCGACCCGCGGAAGACCCGCGAGGTCAGGGTGCGAGACTACGTGAGCGTAGCCGCGCGCGACAAGCATGGCGCGAACCTCGCTCGCCTGGCCAGCGCCGTGTTCGAGCAGCAGCGCGCCGCCCGCCGTGAGATGCAGCGGCGCGCCGTCAACAAGTATTCGCAGTGCCGCAAGTCCATCAGCGCCGGGCGTCAGGGCGCCGCGGGGTTCGAACTGCAGTTCGGGTGCCAGTGAAGCAAGCTCGTCGGCCGCGATATAGGGCGGGTTCGAGACGATACAATCGAATACGCGCCCCTGTACTGGTTCGAACCAGCTGCCTTGGAGAAACTCGACGCGTTGCAGCGCGAGACGTTTGGCGTTGCCGCGCGCCACGGCGAGCGCCCCGGCGGACAGATCCGTCGCCGTCACGCGCCAGTCGGTGCGCTCGCTCGCGATCGCCAGTGCGATTGCGCCCGAACCGGTGCCGACGTCCAGAATGGAGTCGACCCCGGTCAGCCTGAGTGCGCGTTCGACCAGCAGCTCGGTTTCGGGGCGCGGCACCAGCACGGCCGCCGACACATGCAACGGCAATGACCAGAATTCTCTTTCACCGGCAAGGTAGGCGTAGGGTTCGCCGCCTGCGCGGCGCTCCAGCAGCGCCGCGTAGTGCTCGAGTGCGGCAGCGTCGAGCGTGTGTTCAGGCTCGAACTGGCATTGCGCTGCGCTGATCCCTGCGGCGACTCCCAGCAGTAAGCGCGCCTCGCGGCTGGCGTCAAGGGCGCGACCGGCGAGGCGGCGCTCACCCGCTCGCAGCGCCGCGGCCACCGTCATCGAATTGCTCATCCCCGCAATTATGCCTGCTCTGCTACATTCTTCGGCTATGCCTGCCCACGTATTGCCGTTTCACCGACCGCTGTCGATTGGCGAAGTGCTCGATGCCACTTTCGCGCTGTTCCGGCTCGCGATCGGCAAGTGCCTGCTGCTCGCACTCTGTGCGGTCGTGATCGGGAAGCTGCCGACCGCGATCGATCTGGCGCGCGGAGCGCCGCTGACGATGTCGGCGCCCAAGGATACCGTGTGGTTTGTGATCATCATTCTGACGGGCATCGCCAACCTGCTGCTGTGGGCCTTGCTGCTGCTTCGCCAGCAAGCGATCGCAACAGGAGGCGTCACCGACTTCAATGCGGAGCTGCGCGATACGCTGGTGCGCGCACCCGGCACGCTGGCGGTGCTGCTGGTTTCGATCCCGTTGTGGGTGCTGGTCGGCACAGGGGCCCTGGTCTGGGGAGCGTCGTTGTTTCCAGGGCTGCCGCAGCTGCCTTGGCCGAATCTCTGGCGCCTGCTGTTCCTGCCGGCAGCCTGGCTGGCACTGATGCTGTGGTTCGCGCTGCCGGCCCGGGTGCTGTCGCGCTTGTCGGTCACCGAATCGATCCGCCGCAGTTTCGCGCTGGTCACGCTCAACTGGTGGCGCTCTGCCGCCATCCTGACGGTCGCTGCCTTTGCGATCCTGGTCTTCTACGCGCTCGGCGGGGTGCTGGGCCTGCTGATCGCCCAGTTGATCGCGGCGGCCGACTTCACGGTCGCGAACCTGACAACACAAGTCGTGTTCACGCTGCTTGGCGGCGTTTGCATGATCTTCCTCGTGGCGCTCGGTATCGTGCAGTACGCGGATCTCGGCGTGCGTCGCGGCGGCGAGGATTTGGTGGCGCGGATCGAGGCATTGGAGCCGAGCGCTTGAGACAAGGCGCCGCGGTGGCGCTGCTGCTGGGTATCCTTGCAGCGAGCATTACCGCCGTTGCCGCGTCCAGTCAACCGCCGACCGACGCGCTTTCTTCTGACCCGGCACTGCGGGCCTTGCGCGAGTGTCGATTGAAGCTCCCGCCGACCGCGATCGGATGGCCAAGTATCGCACCCTACTGTCCCGGCTTGAATGCACAGCTCGAGCGCAGTCCCTGGATCCACTGGCTGCCGCAGTCCTGGCAGAGCGCACGTAGTGATCTGTCGGCGGGAGGTCTCGCGGAGCTCGAGCGTCTGATCCGGCGTGAGGTGTCGTTGACACCGCGAAGCCCCACCTTGGATCCGCAAGTCGTGCGCGCAGCGGTCGTATCGCTGGGCGCCGCGGCCGAACGAGGCGATGGCGTGGGCTCGCGGCTGCAGCGCTGGTTGCAGTGGTGGGTTGATGCGCGGCAACGGGACGCCGCGCCGGGCGGATCCGGTTGGATCGAGCCGCTGCTGCGCCAGGGTTCCAGCACCTCATTCGGCTGGCAGCTTGCGAGCTACCTGCTGCTGTTGGCAGTGCTCGGCATTGTCGCGTTGATCGCCATCAATGAGTGGCGTATCGCAGGGCGCCGTCGCTTGCTGAGTGGATCTGGCGTCGCAGACGCCGCTGCACCGGTCGAAGACGCGGAGCCTGTGCTCGGCGATGTGCCGTTGGCGCAGCGGCCGGCCATCCTGCTGCGCCGAGTGCTGGAACTGATGGCTGCGCGCGGTCTGCTGGCAGCAAGCGGACATTTGACCAGCGCGGAGATCGTCGCGCAGGTGTCGCTCGACCAGCGCGCGGGTCGCGAGCGCTTTGCAGCGCTCGTGAAGACCGCCGAGGCGGTGCGATATGGTGCTGAGCTGCCGGCCCAGTCGTTGCTCGATGCGAGTGTCGCCAATGGCGGGCAGCTGATCGAGGCACTGCGGCAGCGATGAACACGCGCATCGCCAATGCCTTGCTCGCGCTGGGGGCCTTGCTGTTGTTCTATGTGATTTTTCTGCGCGGCGGGGGCGTGGCACCGCCAAGCGTCTCGTTGCCGGTTTCGATCGAGGATAGTGGCAATGGTTACCTTGCGGCCGGGCTCGCGCTCGAACGCGCAGGCGTCCGCGTCGAGTCGTGGCGCAGCGCGTTTTCTGCGCTCGGCAACGAGGCGGGCAACCTGTTGATCGTGACCGTGCCGGGAGAGCGGCAGTTTGCAAGCGATGATCTCGCGGCGCTTGATCGGTGGCTGCGCGCCGGCAATACGCTGCTGGTTGTTGCGCCTCTGCTTGATCGGCCCGACTGGGCGGTGGGGGCGGCGCCTGCGGCGATCAGCTACCAGCTGAAGGCCCTGACCGGTCTCGACTTCGAGTGGGAGACCGACCCGGGTGATGCGCAGCGTGCCCGGCTACAGGTCGTACCCACCGGTGCGCTTCGGCTGCTGAAGGACATCGAGCGACTCGACAGTGCGGCGCCAGCGTCCTCTGGCCGCTGGGAACTGCGGATCCCGTACCAGCAGTTCGCACTTGAGATCGCGCGCGATACCGCGGCGGGGCGCGGTGCGCTCTGGACGCGCATCAGGGGGGATGGCGTGATTCATCTGCTCGGCCTCGCTGGCTCGCTTGCCAACAGCTCGCTGGCCAGCGCCGACAATGCGCAGCTGCTCAGCAACCTCGTGGCGCTCGCGGTTGCACCGGGCGGGCGCGTGCTGTTCGATGATGGTCACCAGGGCCTTGCAGAGCGCTACGATCCCGAGCAGTTCTACGCTGACCCGCGCTTTCGGCAGACGATCGTTGTGATGCTGATCATGTGGCTGACCTGGGTACTGGGCGCCACCAGCCTCAAGTCCGCCGTTGCGCGCCGTGGCGTGGCGGGTCGATCCGCGCCGGGTCGATCCGCGCCGGGCGAAGTCGATCTGCTGCTCGCGAGCGGAGGTTTTCTCGCGCGTGTCGTGCCGCCGCAGTTGGCCGCCGAGCGCATGTTGCGGCGTTTCTGGAAACGGGTGGCTACGCGTCTCGGAGTCGAAGCGGGAACGGCAGCGCCTTCAGGTGAAGCGATGCTCGAACGGCTCGCCCGGCATCCGCGCGTGGACGCTGCGGATCTGCAGCGCTTGCGGCGCTATCATTCGAGGGGCGCGAAGCAGCCTGGCTCGCTGCGCGGTTTGCATAATCTGCTGCTGAAGATGGAGCGCCAGCTGCGATGACTACGGCGATCGAACAGTTCGCGACACATCTTCAGACGGAGATCGGCCGGACCGTCATCGGCCGCGCCGCGACCATCGAAGCGGTCGCCGTCGGCTTGATCGCACGCGGTCACGTTCTGATTGACGGCCCACCGGGGCTCGGCAAGACGCTGCTCGCCAAGGCTTTGGCCGGCGTGCTTGGCGGCATGTTCAAGCGGGTACAGGGAACTGCCGATCTGATGCCGGCCGACATCATCGGTGTGCACGCCTACTCGCTGCAGAGTGGCGAGTTCGCATGGCTTCCCGGGCCGCTGTTTGCGGAGGTGCTGCTGTTCGATGAAATCAATCGCGCCGGGCCCAAAACGCAGTCCGCACTGCTCGAAGCAATGGAAGAGCGGCAGGTCAGCACCGAGCGCGGCGTGTTCGCGCTTCCCGAGGACTTCATGGTCATTGCCACGCAGAATCCGCACGAATTTGAAGGCACGTTTCCGCTGCCGGAATCGCAGCTCGATCGCTTCATGCTGCGCGCGCAAGTGACCTATCCTTCCCGCGACAGTGAGCTCGAAGTGTTGCGTCAGCACGGCGCGCGGATGAACGCTCACGGGCGCGACGCGGGCGAGCCGGTGCAGCTTCCGGATGGCCAACTTCCGGATGGATTGTGGGCCGCAGCCCGTGCGCAAGCCGAGGCGGTGCATGTGTCCGACGCGCTGACGCAGTACGTACTTGATCTCGTTGAAGCCTCGCGCACGCATCCGCAGTTGGCGCTCGGACTGTCGACCCGCGGCGCGCTGATGCTGCTGCGCGCAGCACGCATTGCCGCGGGGCGACGCGGCGGTGAGTTCGTGGTGCCCGACGACATCAAGGCGGCCGCCCGCTGGGTGATTCCGCATCGGCTTGCACTGACGCCAGAGGCCGCGCTGGAAGGCGCTGATGAGGCCAGCGTGCTGCAGAGTCTGCTCGATCAGACCGCTGTGCCGCGCTGAGCGCGGACGACTGCCGTGCATCTTTCGGAACGCGGCTATCTGGTGCTGGCGCTGATCGGCGCGCTGTGCATCGCGGGCATATGGTCCGGTGATGCTCTGCTTGAGGGCGCGTGGCGGCTGCCGCTGTTCGTGGTGCTGCTGGGGTTGCTGTCTGAAGGCTGGCTGGTGCGGCAACTGTCGCTGCGTTTATCGATTGAAACACCCGCGCGTCTGCTGCTGGGTCGTGCCACAGCGGTCGTACTGCGTTTTGACAGCGATAGCGCGAGGCCGCTGCAGCTGGAGTTCTTGCCCATGGTGCCGGCAGCATTCGGTCCGCTCGACGAGCCACGACGCGTGCATGTCGCGCCGCGCGCCGTATTGCGAAGCGAGTTGCTGCTGCAGCCACAGCTGCTGGGGCGACATCGCTGGCCGGCGATCCCGGGCCGCGTACTCGGCCGCTTCGGACTTGCCTGGTGGGACCGTGAATGGGATCCGGCTGCCGAGGTGGATGTGGCACCTGATCTGTTGCGCGGTGTGGAGTGGCGCGCCCGCGGCGCGGCGGGCGGATTGCGGGCGCGCGCCACTGCGGGGACCGGCGTCGAACTTCTGCAGCTGCGTGGGTATCGCAGCGGCGATCCGCTCTCGCGCGTGGACTGGAAAGGCACGGCGAGGCGGGGTGCGGTGGTCGTGCGCGAGCATGCGGAGGAGCAGCATCTGGAAATCCTGCTGCTGGTCGATGCCGGACGACTCTCGCGCATTCGCGCCGGCAACATCGACCGGCTGGGCGTCTACACCAATCTTGCCGCACGCTTCGCGCAGTCTGCGGTGCAGCGCGAGGATCGCGTTGGAGTCATCGTGTACTCCGACCGCATCCATGCCGAGCGTGCCCCACAGCGAGGGATGCAGGCAGTGCTCGGCATTCGGGCGGCGTTCGCGGATCCACCCGTCGAGGCATCTGAGTCGGATCCGATCGTCGCGGCCCTGCAGGCGCGACGTTTGCTGCGACGCCGCGCGCTGGTCGTGCTGCTGACGGATCTCGAGGACGCGACCAGCAGCGAGCAGCTGTTGCGGGCAGTGCGGCTGATGTCGCCGCCGCACCTGGTACTGGTCGCCGGTGTGCGCGGCGAACACATCGAGGCGGTTGCTCACCAGCCGGCGACACACTGGCGCGACCCCTGGTATGCGCTTGCTGCCGAGGAGCAACTGGCGCGAATCGCGGCCCAGCAGCAGGCTCTGCGGCTTGCCGGAGTGCCGCTGGTGGTCGCAAGGCAAGCTCTGCTCGAGGAGGCCGTGCTCAGGGAATATCAGGCACTGCGCCAGCGACACCGGATTTAGGCCGTGTTCGCCTGCGGCCGAACAACCAGCCCTGCAGCAACGCAATCATGAACAGGAAGTAGCCGCTGCCAACCAGGATCTTGGCGCCAAATGGAATGTCCGGGTTGGGAGAGACATAGCCCTCGATCAGGCTGCAGCCGAGCAGCAGCACGATCACGGCCAGCACGATCGGCAGCACACGCCGGTTGGCGGCGGCGAACGCGGCCGCGCGGCTCTGAATCCCGGGCCGTATCAACGCCTCGCCGACGGCTGCGCCGGCCGCGCCGGCCAGACAGATGCAGGACAACTCGACGAGTCCATGCGCAAACACGAACTCGAGCAGTCGCCCTTGCATATCGTGAGTCGCTGTCATCGAAAACAGCGCGCCGAGCATGACGCCGTTGATGCCGATGATGTACAGCGTTCCCAATCCGAACAGGAAACCGCAGCAATAGGCGAACAGGCTCACCAGCACATTATTGGTCAGCAGTTGCACCGACAGCACAGCGGAAGGCATCACGTTCAGCAGACCGTCGGTCCACAGCTCGCCGCGCTCGACCACAGTGATCATCTCCTGCGACGCGAACAGGCGCGCAAGTCCCGGTGCGGCGCTGACGGCCCACCAGCCGGTTGCGAACGCCACCAGGAACAAGACCGTGATCCATGCCAGCTGAGGCCGAATAGAGCTCACGGCCTCTGGAATCCGCTCGCGAAACAGCGACGCCAACAGGTGTGCGGGACGGACTGCGGGTCGATGCAGTTGCGCATGCAGCAGGGCGTAGGTCGCTTCCAGGAACTGCGTCGTGCGTGAGCCGGCTGCGACCCGTCGCCCAATCGCCAGGTCGCGTGCGAGCAGCCGGTAGTCCTCGGCAATGGCACCGGCGGTATCGACATCGAGCTGACCGTCGACGCGCAGTTGCTCAAGCCGCGCGCTGGCCTGCCGCCACTGATCCGAGCGTTTCAGCCAGCTCGTTGTGAGCGCGTGATTTGGAGTCGAGGCCGTCATTGAGTCGCGGTCGATTCGGCCAGAGCGCAGACCGCACGTAACAGCGACGCGTCATCATGAATCCCGGCGTCACTGATGCCAGCCTTCCTGAGCAGCCTGCGCGCGAGCTGGGCTCTCGGACCCGGCGCCAGCGAGGGCCAACGCTCGGCGAGCTCCAGCGCTGCTTCGAGCTGCGGCAAGGACGACGCCGTTAGTCCCGGGCTCGCGATGGGCGGCACGGCCAGCGACGCTGGCTGTGCGTGGTCGTAAACGAGCATGGTTCCTGCTGCCAGATCTCCGAAGCGCAGATGTCGTGAGGTCAGCAGGGTTGTGATCAAGCCCACGCAGTAGAATGCCGGAAAGCTGTCGATCAAGCGAAACACATTGCGAATCAACAGCGCCGACACGCCGGGCGTCCGGCCTTCGGCCGTCACGATCCGGATACCTGCCAGGCGTTTTCCAGGTGTCACGCCGCGCAACAGAACTTCGAATAGCGGGTGATACAGAAAATAGATCGCAGCGCTGGGCACCGCGACGCCCAGCAACCAACCGGTGCTGCCGTCAGTCGGCGGTGCAAGCCGCAAGGCACCCGGTTCGCCGAGCGCGTGCAACCCCATTCCAACCAGATACCACGCCATGGCCAGTGCAACCCGGCAGAGCCAATCGATGACGAACGCATAGGCCCGTCCGCCGGGCCCGGCGATCGTCAACGAGACCGGTACGCCGGTTCCGCTGTCGACCTGCAGATCTTTCATTGCGCCGCGGTCTGCTCGGCCAGCAACTCGCTCCGGTGTTCCTGCAGCAGCGGGTCGATCACGTCGTCGAGCTGGCCGTCGACGATGTCCTCGAGGCGATAGAGCGTCAGATTGATCCGGTGATCCGTGAGCCGGCCCTGCGGAAAGTTGTAGGTGCGGATGCGTTCGGAACGGTCGCCGCTGCCGACCTGCAGTTTGCGGGCGCGAGCTTCTTCGGCATCGCGCTTCTCCTGCTCAGCCGCTTTCAAACGCGCCTTCAGCAACGACATCGCGCGCGAACGGTTCTTGTGCTGCGATCGCTCGTCCTGACATTCGACCACCAGGCCGCTCGGGATGTGCGTGATGCGGATCGCCGAGTCGGTCTTGTTGACGTGCTGTCCACCGGCGCCCGACGCCCGAAACGTATCGACTCGCAGATCCGCCGGATTGATCTCAGTGGACTCGACTTCGTCGAGTTCGGGCAGGATCGCCACTGTGACGGCCGATGTGTGGATGCGCCCCTGGGCTTCCGTTGCCGGAACCCGCTGTACGCGATGCGTGCCGGATTCGAACTTCAGCCTTGCAAAGACGCCGCTGCCTGAAATCCGGCTGATGACCTCCTTGAAGCCGCCATGCTCGCCCGGGCTTTCGCTGAGTGTTTCGAGCTGCCAGCCGCGCCGCTCGGCATAGCGCGCGTACATCCGCAGCAGGTCACCGGCGAAGATCGCGGCCTCGTCACCGCCGGTGCCGGCGCGAATCTCCAGGAATATGTCGTGATCGTCGCGAGGATCGCGCGGCACCAGCATTACGCCGAGCGCAGCTTGCAGCGTTTCGAGTTCCTGCTTCAGGCGTCCGACTTCTTCGCTGCCGAGCGAGCGCATTTGCGGATCCGGATCGGACTGCATCGCTTCGGCTGCGGCGCGCTCGCCTTCGAGCCCGCGAAATCGCGAATACAGAGCGACCAGGTCTGTAAGCCGCGCATATTCCATGGACAGCTCACGAAACTGCCTGGAGCCTCCGGCAACACTCGGATCGGCCATCAGCCGACCCACTTCCTCATAGCGTTCGCTGGTCTTATCGAGTTTATGGCGGATGGATTCCTTCATGGCGCGGCCGGCATTGTCCGGTCCATACGATCAGGTGACAAGCCGTAGGCGGTGCGTATAGTGATCGCGTGACCCCCAATCGCCCCGCTTCCTGGCTTGTGATCATTGCTGCGCTGCTGCAGCCGGTGGCCTTTGCGCTCGAGGCACCGAACGCCATGAAAGGGAGTCGCGATGCAACCGATTCGCGCGTGGCGGCGGCAGAGCTGGCGCTCGGCGCGGGCAACTGCCGCGAAGGTGCCGAAGCCTACCAGCGCGTGGCAGCACGTTCGCGTGATCTGCGGCTGGTGCGCCGCGCGACCGAAGTGGCTGTGGCCTGCGATCATTTGTCGGCAGCCTGGAATGCGAGCCAGCGCTGGGCGGCCCTCGACCCGGAGAACATCGATGCGCTGCGCGCCAACGGAATGGTGGCCGTGCAGCTGTATAAAGTGGCGGATGCGCGTCGGGTTTTCGGTGCCCTGCTCAAGAAACCCGATGTCGAGCCGGATCGCGCCCTGCAGGAACTGCTGCCCGATTTGTCTGACGGCGCCAAGGCCCATGCGGCCTGGGCTGTATTAAGTAACTTGGTCGATCCGGCAGCCTTGCAGCCCTCGACCGGGCTTGCGCTCGCTGAGCTTGCGATCGCGGCCGATAATCTGACTGCCGCTCGCCGCATCGTCGAGGCGGTGTTGCAGACCGAAATCACGGCGGGAGCCTTGCGGCAACTCGCGCGCCTGCTCGCGGCAGAAGGCGATACGGCCCGTGCGCTGCAAACCGCCCGTGAGGCAGTCACTGCGGCAGGCGATGACCCCGAGCATGCGTTCGCGCTGGCCGAAGTGTTGATCGATCTCGATCGCAACGAGGAGGCCTACCGCGAGCTGCTGCGAGCGCAGGAAGTGCCCGTCACGGCGGATGAGGCTGATCGACGGCTCGCCTTGCTGGCCGTCGCCACGGGCGATTTCGACGAGGCGCGGCGCCGGTTCGCCGCACGATTGCAGCGTGGCGCGTCTTCGGCGGAATCCTTCTTCTACCTCGGAGTCATCGCCGAGCGCACCGGCCAGTCCGAGCTCGCGCTGCAGAGTTACCTGCGCCTGGCGGGGGCGGGGGCCGGTCTGATGCCGCGGGCGCGTGCCGGCGCTTTGCTGATCAAGCTGGGCCGACGTGATGAAGCCTTTGAGTTGCTTGACGAGTTTCTGCGTCAGGACCCGCAAGGGGCGATCGACGTCGCGATCGCGCGCGCCGAACTGCTGCTGGCAGCGGACGCGGGCGACGCGGCAGTTGAAGAACTACAGCGTGCGCTGCAAGCCTATCCTGGACACCCGCAGCTCGAGTATCAGCTCGCGATGGTGTTCGAGCGCAGCGGTCGGCATGCGGAGTCGATCAGGTCATTCGAACAGTTCCTGAAGCAGCGACCCGACGATCCGACCGCGCTGAATGCGCTTGGCTATACGCTCGCTGACAACGGCAAGGAGCTGCCGCGCGCCGAACGGCTGGTGCGCCAGGCGCTCGAGGCAATGCCCGACAACGCCGCTGCGATCGACAGCCTCGCCTGGATTCTCTACCGGCGCGGCGACGCGCCCGCGGCGCTGCCGCTGCTCGAAAGAGCCTATGCCCTTTCGCGGGACGCGGAGATTGCGGCTCACTGGGGCGAAGTATTGTGGGTGCTCGGCGAGCAGGGCCAGGCGCGCACGGTTTGGGCCCGTGCGCTGGCGCGGGCGCCGGACTCGGAACCGCTGAAGACCGTGATCGCGCGTTTTGCCGCGGCTGCCCCCGACTCAGCCTCACCCGACTCGACCTCACCCGCACCGACCGCCGAACCGACCGCACTCTGATGGGCCGTATCGGGGTCGCGTTGCTGGCCTGCGCAACGCTTGCTGCCTGTGTCTCTTTGCCCCGCACGAGCCCCGGGTTGCCCGCCGACTGGCCCGCACGGCGTGATTTTTTGCAGCGTGTCGAGCGTTTCGACCTGCAGGGCAGGGTTGCGGTCGCCGCCGGTGATGAAGGCTTCAGCGGTGCGCTGCGCTGGAGCGTCGATACGCGCGGCGCCAGTCGGCTGACGCTGGACGGCCCGCTTGGCATCGGCGGCCTGGAGATCGAGCAGCAGCACGGATCGCTGGCGATGCGGACCGCGGCGGGCGAACGACTCGACGGCGAGGCGGCACGCAACGCGATCGAACAGCGTCTGGGCTTCGCGCTGCCGCTCGGTGCGTTGCGCTATTGGGTGCTGGGCGTGCCGCAGCCGGATCTGCCCGGCAGTGAAACGCCACACGAGGGTGCGCCCTGGCTCGACTCGCTGGCACAGGACGGTTGGCAGGTCGCTTACGCCGCTTACGGTGCGCAGGGCTTGCCGCAACGGATCACGTTGACGCGTCCGGGGGTTCGCGTGCGACTGCTGGTGTCGGATTGGACGCTCAGCGGGTCCTGATGAGCGGGCCCCGATGAGCGAACGGCAATGGTGGCCGGCGCCGGCCAAGCTGAACCTGTTCCTGCATGTGCTCGGCCGACGCGCCGACGGCTTGCACGACCTGCAGACGATCTTTCAGCTGATCGATCTGTGCGACGAGCTGGCTTTCGAGGTGACCGGCGATGCCACCGTAACGCGCATCGATCCGACAGACGGGATCCCCGCCAGCGCAGATTTGTGCGTCAGGGCGGCCAGAGCGCTGCAGCGCGCGGCCGGAGTCCGAGCCGGCGCGCGCATCCGGCTGCGCAAGCGCATTCCGATCGGCGCGGGCCTCGGGGGCGGCAGTTCCGATGCCGCGACGACCCTGGTCGCGCTGAACAAATTGTGGAGAACAGGCTTCGATCAGGCTCGATTATCAGCGATTGGCCGCGAACTTGGCGCTGACGTGCCCGTTTTTGTTGCCGGTCGATCAAGCTGGGCGGAAGGGGTTGGCGAGCGACTCACGCCCGTCGAGCTGCCGCTCCGTTGGTATCTGGTGCTGGATCCGCAGGTTTTCGTCTCTACGGCTGAAGTGTTCCAGAGCGCTGAATTGACACGAAATTCCACGCCAATCACAATGGCCGGCTTCCTGCAGACGGGGGGTCGCAATGATTGCGAACCGGTTGTGAGGCAGCGGTTTCGGGCGGTGAATGATGCAATCCTCTGGCTGCAGGCGAACGGCGCGGATAACGCGCGGCTGACCGGCACCGGGTCCTGCGTGTTCGCGAGCTTCGCAACGGCAGCCGAAGCCGAGCGCGTCGCTGCCAGGGTGCCGGACTGCTGGGTTGCGCGCGTCGCGCGCGGCCTTGCGGAGTCGCCGCTGCAAGCGGCCATGCAGACTTAGACGTGTTGGGGTGTCGCCAAGTGGTAAGGCAGCGGGTTTTGATCCCGCCATTCGGAGGTTCGAATCCTTCCACCCCAGCCACTTCGAGACGAGCGCAGCAATTGAAACAAGGGCCGATACCGTGGATTCCCAGACACTAGCGCTGTTCTCCGGCAACGCGAATCCAGCGCTCGCCCACGATATTGCCCGGCATCTGATGGTGCCGCTTGGCCGCGCCACCGTCGGGCGCTTCAGCGACGGCGAAGTCAATATCGAGATCAACGAGAACGTCCGCAGCCGCGACGTGTTCATCGTGCAACCGACCTGTCCGCCAGTGAATGATCACCTGATGGAGTTGCTGGTCATGGCCGACGCCTGCCGGCGCGCCTCGGCAAATTCGATCACGGCGGTCGTGCCGTACTTCGGCTACTCGCGCCAGGATCGGCGACCGCGCGCGACCCGCTCGGCGATCTCGGCCAAGCTCGTGGCCAACATGATCGCGTCGACCGGCATCGAACGCGTGCTGACGGTCGATCTGCATGCTGACCAGATCCAGGGATTCTTCGATATTCCGGTCGACAACGTCTATGCCTCACCGGTGCTGCTTGGCGATGCCTGGCGGCAGCGCCACGAGAATGTCGTGGTCGTCTCGCCGGACGTCGGCGGCGTGGTGCGTGCGCGGGCGCTGGCCAAGCGGCTCGACGATGTGGAGCTTGCGATCATCGACAAGCGGCGACCGCGTCCGAATGAATCCAAGGTCATGAACATCATCGGCGCCGTGGCCGGCAAGACCTGCATCCTGATTGACGACATGGTCGATACGGCGGGCACGCTGTGTCTTGCGGCGCAGGCACTCAAGGATGAAGGTGCGGTGCGGGTCGTGGCTTACATCACCCACGCGATCCTCTCCGGCAAGGCGGTCGAGCGGATTTCAACTTCGGCGCTCGACCAGCTTGTCGTGACCGATACGATCCCGCTGTCAGCCGAGGCGAAGGCCTGCAGTCGCATTCGGCAGCTGACCGTCGCGGGCCTGCTGGGCGAGACGATCCGTCGCATCCGCGACGAAGAGTCGGTCAGCTCGCTGTATGTGGATTGAACTGCAAGGTTTCCCCGTGAGTGGTGCAGGTCGCGGCACCGCTCTGTCTTTAAACGAAGTATTGAAGGAGTCCTGATGAAAACCGCATTCGAACTCGCCGCGGAATTTCGCGACGACGAAGGCAAAGGTGCGAGCCGCCGCCTGCGTCGATCCGGAAGAGTCCCGGCCATTCTCTACGGTGGCAAGCGTGAACCGCGCATGTTGTCGCTGAGCCAGGAAAAGCTGCTGACACTGATCGACAACGAGAAGTTCTACTCATCGATCATCAGCCTGAAGGTCGGCGAGGTCACGCAGGCCGCGATCCTCAAGGATCTGCAGATGCATCCGGCCAAGACCCAGGTCATGCATCTGGACCTGCAGCGCGTGCTCGACGACGAGAGGATCCGCATCTTCGTGCCGATCCACTTCAAAGGCGAGAATGTCGCGCCGGGCGTCAAGACCGCCGGCGGCGTCGTATCGCATCGCGTGGCTGACGTCGAGGTCAGCTGCCTGCCGAAGGATCTGCCGGAGTTCCTGGAGCTGGATCTGTCCGCGATGGAGCTGAACGAGACGAAGTTCCTGTCCGATATCGCACTGCCACCGGACGTCGTGATGACGGCCCTGGTCCAGGGCAAGGATGCGGCAGTGGTCTCGATTCATGCGCCGCGGGCGCAGGAACCGGATCCGGCTGCGGCAGCGGCGGCGACCGAGGGTGCCGTGGCAGCCGGCGCCGTGCCGGCAGCAGCCGATGCCAAGGACGCGAAGAAGGACGAGGCCAAGAAGTAGCGCCCGATGCCGGGCCTGCGCTGCTGCGGTGCTCGCGCCGCAGCAGCTGCAGGTCGCGTCGTCAGGCCCTGCGCATTGCCGATGTCTGGTTTGCCGCTGCAGCTGATCGTCGGGCTCGGAAATCCCGGGCCCGAGTATGCGCAGACGCGCCACAACGCCGGCTTCTGGGTCGTCGACGAGCTGGCGCGCCGCCACGGCGGTGTGTTTCGCAGCGAATCGAAGTATCAAAGCCAGGTGGCGCGCATTCGCGTCGACGGCGTCGATCTGTGGCTGCAGAAGCCGCAAAGCTTCATGAACCGCAGCGGGGGGGCGATCCTGAGTCTGGCTGCTTTCTATCGGATCGAGCCGGCGGCGATGTTGATCGCGCATGATGAGCTCGATCTGCCGGTTGGCGTGCTGCGCCTCAAGGAAGGCGGCGGCCACGGCGGTCACAATGGCCTGCGCGACGCGATTGTCAGCCTCGGCGATTCTTTCTGGCGGTTGCGACTCGGGATCGACCACCCGGGGGATCGCAGCCTCGTGGTCGGTTATGCGCTGTCGCGGGCGCCGCGCGCCGAACAGGATCTGCTCGATACGGCGGTGCAGCGCGCTGTTGAGGCGATTCCGGCGCTGCTGACACAGGGCGCTCAAAAGGTCATGAACGAACTCCATTCCACGCAGGGCGAAAAATAATGGGAATCAAGTGCGGCATTGTCGGTTTGCCCAACGTCGGCAAGTCGACGCTGTTCAATGCGCTGACGCGCGCGCAGATCGCCGCAGAGAACTATCCCTTCTGCACGATCGATCCGAATGTCGGCATCGTGCCGGTGCCGGATACTCGTCTGGAGCAGCTCGCGGGCATCGTTACGCCCGAGCGTGTCGTGCCGGCGATGATCGAATTCGTCGATATTGCCGGCCTCGTCGAAGGAGCCTCCGAAGGCAAGGGCAAGGGCAATGCCTTCCTGTCGCATATCCGCGAAGTCGATGCCATCGCCCACGTCGTGCGTTGCTTCGAGGACGACGATGTCGTGCATGTCGCGGGCCGAATCGATCCGCTCGCCGACATCGACATCATCAACACCGAACTGGTGCTCGCTGACCTCAACATCGTCGAGAAGGCTGCCGAGCGTCAGGCCAAGGCCGCCAAGGGCGGTGACAAGGACGCCGTGCGTCGCCGTGACATCTTCGAGCGCGTGCGGGCACATCTCGATGGCGGCAAGCCGGTACATGCGATGTCGCTGAGTGCCGAGGAAAAGCGCGATATCGGCGAACTGCATCTGCTGACCGACAAGCCGGTCATGTACGTGGCGAATGTCGTTGAGGACGGCTTCGACCACAATCCGTTTCTCGATGCTTTGCACAAACGGGCCGCAGCCGAAGGGGCCACGGTCATCTCGGTCTGCGCAGCGATCGAAGCGGAGATCTCGCAGCTTGAAGATGCGGATCGGGGCGAGTTCCTGGCCGAGATGAAGATCGATGAGCCGGGTCTCAATCGCGTGATCCGCGCCGGCTACAGCCTGCTCGGGCTGCAGACTTACTTCACTGCCGGCGAAAAGGAAGTCCGTGCCTGGACGGTCAAACGCGGCGCGACGGCGCCACAGGCAGCCGGGGTCATCCACACCGACTTCGAGCACGGCTTTATCCGTGCCGAGGTGATCGGCTTTGACGACTACATCGCCTGCAAGGGTGAGCAGGGTGCCAAGGCTGCGGGGAAGATGCAGCGCGAAGGCAAGGAGTACCTGGTTCGCGAGGGCGACGTCATGCACTTCCTGTTCAGCAGCTGACCTCGCATCAGTCCCCAAGACGCCGGGTGATCGCGGCGGCGAAGCGTGCGGCGCTGCCCGGCGCGTGATCGAAGAACATGGACGGTTCCGTGAGTTCCAGTTCCAGCAGTTGAGGTGTGCCGCTGGCGGACTCGATCAAGTCGACCCGCGCGTACAGCGGCACTCCGCCAGGAATGGCGGCCAGAACCGCGGCACCGATTTCAAGCTCCGCGACGCTCGCCGGTCGCGCCGAAATCTTCTCCGGTGCGAACAGTCCCGGCACCTCGGCGGATTCCATTTGCAGCAGTGGCCCCTTGCGCACGGCGTGACTGAACACACCGTCGTAGTACAACAGGGCCGTTTCGCCGCGGCTATCGACGCTTGCCAGGTAGGGCTGAACCAGCACCACAAAGCCGCCGTCCTGCAGGCTGCGCGCGTGGCGCTGCGCGGTCTCGGTAGCCGTAGCGGCAAAGCGTCGCGCGCCCCGGGAACCGGCACCGACCGAAGGCTTGACGACGAATTCGCCACTGGCCGGAAAACGTGCTGCTTCGCCCGGAGGAAAAAACGCACTCGGGATGATCGGAACATCCGCTGCCTCGAGGTCGGCCATATAACGCTTGTCAGTATTCCACTGCACAAGATCCGGCGGGTTCAGCAGCCGCGTCTGGTCTGCCGTCCGCCGGGCCCAGGCCAGGAACTCGACCAGGCGAGTCGTGTAGTCCCAGGTTGCGCGTATCAGTGCGATCTCGAACTGCGACCAGTCGACGGTAGTGTCGTCCCAGTCAGGAGTTGCAACGGATAAACCCAGCGCTTCGAGTGCAGCAGTGAGCGGCGCCTCGTCTTCATCGCGGGCGTGCGCTTCGGCGGCCGAGACGAGGGCAATGCGACGTTGTTTGGCGGGGCCGGGCATGCGTGGCGCGGATGATAACCCGGCTGAAACGCATCCCGAAACCGCGGTTTCGTCGCGCAGCGCCGTTGCGAGACCTTACAATCGACCGATGATCAAACACCTGAAAACCGGCCGTTCGGCCGATGACATGGCGACCGACGACGCGGCAGTCAGGCAGACGGTTGAGACGGTTCTGGCGGCAATCAGCCAGCGCGGGGACGCGGCGGTCCGGGAATACTCGCAACAGTTCGATCGCTGGGCGCCGGCCAGTTTCCGGCTGACGCGGGCCGAGATCGATGCCTGCTACAAGGAGCTGCCGGAACAGGCCATCGAGGACATCCGTTTCGCGCAGGCCCAGGTCCGCAACTTCGCACGGATTCAGCGCGAGTCCCTGCGCGACGTCGAAGTGGAGACCCTGCCGGGAGTGGTGCTCGGCCACAAGAACCTGCCGGTGAACTCGGTTGGCTGCTACGTCCCGGGCGGCAAGTATCCCCTGGTCGCCTCGGCACACATGAGCGTCGTGACCGCCAAAGTCGCTGGCGTGCCGCGCGTGATCGCCGCCGCGCCGCCGTGGAACGGCAGGCCCTCGGCTGCGATCGTCGTCGCGATGGATCTGGCCGGTGCCGATGAGATCTACTGCCTTGGCGGTGTGCAGGCGGTTGGCGCAATGGCTCTCGGCACCGAATCGATCCAGTCCGTCGACATGATCGTCGGGCCCGGCAATGCCTATGTCGCCGAGGCCAAGCGGCAGCTGTTTGGCCGCGTTGGCATCGATCTGTTCGCGGGCCCGACCGAAACGCTCGTGATCGCGGACGACTCCGTGGACGGCGAGCTGTGCGCCGCCGATCTGCTGGGTCAGGCCGAACACGGCCCCAACTCGCCGGCGATCCTGCTGACGAACTCCCAAGCGCTCGCCGAGGAGACGATGCGTGAAGTCGAACGCCAGCTGACGGTGCTGCCCACAGCGGACATTGCCGGGCGTGCCTGGCGCGATTACGGCCAGGTCATTCTTTGCGACACACTCGACGAGATGGTGGCAGTTGCGGACGACATCGCCTCCGAGCATGTGCAGGTCATGACCCGCGACCCGGACTATTTCCTGCAGCGGATGACCAACTATGGGGCGCTGTTCCTTGGGCCCCGCACGAATGTTTCGTACGGCGACAAGGTCATCGGCACCAACCACACGCTACCGACCCGGAAGGCCGCGCGCTACACGGGCGGTCTGTGGGTCGGCAAGTTCATCAAGACCTGTACGTACCAGCGGGTGCTGACTGCCGAGGCGTCGGTGATGGTCGGCGAGTACTGCTCAAGATTGTGCGCGCTGGAAGGTTTTGCCGGTCACAAGGAGCAGGCGGACATTCGGGTGCGGCGCTATGGTGCCAGCCGCGCTTAAGCCCTCAAGGGCACAGACTGACACTGCCGTTTTCGCGCCGCGCGCGGAATGTCTGCGTGGTTTCGAGGTTGCGGCTCAGCGCGCCTGTGTCTGTATTGACGGTATGCGTCCAGCGGCGGATGTCGAGACGGTCGCATTCGCCGCTGGTTGCGGCGCGGCTCAGCTGCACCATCTCGATGCTGTGCCCGATCTGGCCAGCTGCAGTGCCGGTACTGGCTGCCGTCGTCAGCACGAGGTGATCGGCGTTGTTGAAACTGGTGAATTGCCACAAGTACTCGCTGAGCTCCCGCAGCATCGCAGCCGCCAGCGGGCGCGCCTGCACGAAGCCGGCAGGTCCCGACAGATTGGCAAGATCGGTCGACGTGCGATCGAGATAGCTGCACTTGAACACGCGCTGCCGCAGCCGGGCCGTACTGTCACTGCGAGGCACGCGAACGATCTCGAACGCGCGGCTGTCGCTGCTCATGTCCACCATGTCGGCGTAAGAGCCCTGGAAAGTGGCGCGCTGTTCGGACCAGGCAATTGCATTCGCCATGTCGTCGGTGCAAAGTTCGAAGCTCGCGCCACCACTGGTGGAACTGATGTCTGAATTCTTCAGATGCGAGGTGGCCACCGTCCCCGTGGCACCCGCAAGTGGCGGGTCGGCATAGAAACCCGCGGGTGTCCGCGGCACGCCATCGTAGGCCTTCTGCGCCACGCCGCGCTGGTACTCGAGCGTCGCGTCCGGCAGTGCGCCCGCAACGGGTGTCGTCGCTTCGCCACCGCCACCGCAGGCATGCAGCAGCCATGTGCCCAGCAGCATCAACGCCGTCCCGGTCCGGGACACGCTCGATTGAAACATCGCAAGTCGCCTCTGCACGGCCCGTCATTGCGGGCTCCGAGAGGACTATCGGCACGAGCATTCCGTGCTTGAGGGATCGTCGCGGGCCGAGTTGATTAAGTTGAACCGGGTCGCGCAATTGGCAATTCGGGCCAGCCGGAGCTGTCCAGTGTTTCCAGATACGCATGCCAGGACGAGTACGCAAGCCAGGGCATGACGACGATCAGCCCGACGAATGCGGTCGCAAACCCGGCGGCCGTGAG